>JBQTKD010000044.1:0-52580 GCA_052386455.1 Sporichthyaceae bacterium | reverse complement strand
TGCTACCTCGGCGGGCGGTTTCTCGAACGTGGCGCGCCGGGCGTCCCGCTGCGGGCGCGTCGGGCCGCCGCCCGCCCCGTGGCCCCCCCCCGGCGCGGGGGGCGCCGGCACGTCCCCGTTACCGACGAGCAGCCGCCCGAGGCGAGCCGCGGCAGGCGTGGGTCCCGACGCAGCGGGAACTCCGACGAAGCCGCTCGGCCGGCTGCGCGGGAGGAGCGAGACCCGGCAGTCCGAGCACGGGACATCTGTCTGCGACAGCTGACGATGGGCCCGCGAACCGCCGCGCAACTTGCCGCCGCCATGGTCAAGCGCGAGATCGACGAGGACACGATCCGCGAGGTCCTGGCCCGGTTCACCGAAGTCGGTCTGATCGACGACGCAGCGTTCGCCGCAGCGTGGGTCGAGTCCCGGCACGCCGGCCGCGGTCTCGCCCGCCGGGCACTGGCCCAGGAGCTCCGCCATCGCGGGGTCGCCGCCGAACAGGTCGCCGTTGCGGTGGCCGAGCTCGAGCCGGAGCGCGAGGTCGCCACTGCGCGGGCACTGGCCGAGCGTCGGCTGGCGAGCAACCGCGGCCAGGACCCGACCGTCCGCTTTCGTCGAACGGCCGCATTGCTCGCCCGCAAGGGATATTCGTCTGCGCTGAGCTATCGAGTCATTCGCGAGGCCCTCGAAGCCGAGGGCGCGGACTCCGGTGCCCTGCCAGACGAAGCCACCTTCACGTTGTGACGTCAGGCGGCCGTGGTCGCGGCCGCGGCCTCGCGGACCGCGGCCCGGCTGTAGCGGCGGGCCTGCCGACGGGACAGCCACGTGGCGAGCGCTTCGAGCGCGGAGTTCAGCACCACGTACACCGTCGTCACGACGATCGCCGTGGGGATGATGTTGTTGTAGAGCGGGAAGTCGTAGATCAGCTTCCCGACGCGGACCAGTTCCGGGTAGCTGATGATGAAGCCGAGCGCGGTGTCCTTCAGCGCCACGACGGCTTGGCTCACGATCGCGGGAAGCATGATCCGCGTCGCCTGCGGCAGCAGCACCAGGCGCATCGTCTGACGTTCCGTCAGGCCGATCGCCCCGGCGGCCTCTCGCTGCCCGCGCGGCACGGCGAGGATGCCCGCTCGGAACACCTCGGCGAGCACGGCGCCGTTGTAGAGGGCGAGGGCGACGACCAGCGGCGCCAGGGTACCGAGTTGCCCGAGGCCCAGGATGTTCGACCAGCGCTCCGGGACGTCGTCTTCGATGCGGTCGCCGAGCCGGTCGAAGTCGGCGGAGAAGCCGAGGAACAGGAAGAGGATGAGCAGCACCACGGGGGTGGCGCGGAAGAACTCGACGAACGCGGTCACGGGCCACCGCACGAAGCGGTTGCGGGAGAGCCGCCCCGCCGCGAGCACCACGCCCAGCACCAACGCGAGAATCACGGCGACGACTGCCGCGCGCAGCGTGGCGCCCAGCCCGCGCGCGAGCGCCTCGACGATGCGCCGGTCCCGGAACGGCGCCCACTTCGAGCCCTCGAACTGTCCCGTCTCGTGCAGCCGCCAACCCACCCACGCCAGCAGCGCCGCGAAGCCGAGGATCGCCAGCGCCCCACCAATGCGCGCGCGCCGCTTCGCCCGCGGGCCCGGCGCGTCGAACAAAACGAGGCTCATCGGGCCACCGCCCAACGGCGCTCGACGACCTTCGCGGCGCCCGCGACGATCGCAACGAGGAACATGTACCCGGCCGCGACCCCGACGAACAGGGGATAGAGCGCGCTCGGATGGTCGCGGATGAGGCCGGAGAGTTCGAAGGACGCCTCGGCCACGCCGAACGCCTCGGCGATCGCGGTGTTGCGGATCAGGGCGACCTGGATGTTCGCCAGCGGCGGGACCACGGTCCGGGCGGCCTGGGGGAGGACGATCAGCCACAGGTTCTGGCGGAACGTCATCCCGAGTGCGCGCGCGGCCTCCGCCTGGCCGGGGTTGACCGCGTTGATGCCCGAGCGGATCGCCTCGCACACGAACGCGGCGGTGTACACGGTCAGGGCGACGACGGCGAAGGCGAAGAACGAGAGCCGGAACCCGGCCGCCGGTCCGCCGAACGTGAACCACACGAACACCAGCACCAGTGGCGTGTTCCGCACGACGTTCACGTACGCCGCGCCGGCCGCCCGCAGCACCGGCACCGGGCATACCCGCATCGTTGCCAGCGCCGTGCCGACCACCAGCGACAGGGCCCCGGACAGCAGGAACAGCTTGACCGTCACCCAGAACGCACGGAGCAGGTCGGGCAGGTTGTCGACGAGTACGTCCACGCCGGACCCCTCCCTTCTGCGGTGCGTGGCGTCCGAAGAAGGGTGGTGCGGGGCTCACGGTTCTTCGGACGCCCGAGGATGGGCTAGCAGGTGGCGTCGAGCGTCGGCTTGGCCGGGGTCGAGACGCCGGCCTTGCCGAGGGTTGCGGCGAACGCGTCGGCCCAGGCGCCGTTCTCGAAGGTCTCCTCGAGGAGGTCGCGGAGGAACTTGCACATGTCCGCGTCGTCCTTCTTGAATCCGATGCCGTACTTCTCGGTGCTGAACGGCTCGCCGACGACCTTCAGCTTGTCCGGCTGCCGCGAGGCGTAGCCGAGCAGGATCGCGCCGTCCGTGCTCACCGCGTCGACCGCCTTGTTGATCAGCTGGTTGACGCACTCGGTGTAGGTGCCGAACGGGGCGGGGGTCGCGCCGTACTTCTCCTCGATCGTCTTGATCGACGTGGACCCGGCCACCGAGCAGACCTTCTTGCCCGGCAGGTCCTCGGGGCGGTTGATCGCCGTCTCGTCCTTGCGGACCAGCAGTTGCTGCCCGGTCTCGTAGTACGGGCCGGCCTGGCCGACCTTCGTGCGGCGGTCGTCGGTGATGGAGTACGAGGCGACGACGAAGTCCACGGTTCCGTTCTGAATGAACGGCTCGCGGTTGCCCGAGATCGTCTCCTTGAACTCGATCTGTTCCTCGGGGATGCCGAGTTCGAACGCAATCAGCTTGGCGATCTCGATGTCGAAGCCGCTGATCTCGCCGGTGGCGGGGTTCTTCTCGCCGATGCCGGGCTGGTCGTACTTGACGCCGATAACGATTTTGCCGCGGTCCATGAGGTTCCTGACCGAGCTGCCCACCGGGAACGAGTCCGGCCGACTGGTGGACGTGGACGTCGGCGCTGCGCTCGGTTGCGAGGAGACGACGTCGTCGTCGAAGACGGACGGATCGGTGCCCTCCGCACACGCCGAGAGCGTCACCAGGGCCAGGGCCGTGGCGGCGGCGGCCAGCTTGCGGCGAATCGTCATGTTGCTTCTTCCCTTGGGTCAGTGGGCGAGGATCTTGCCGAGGAACTCGGTGGCCCGCGGGCCACGGGGGGTGCCGAAGAACTCGGCCGGTGGCGCCTGCTCGACGATCGCCCCGGCGTCCATGAACACGACGCGATCGGCCGAGGCGCGCGCGAAGCCCATCTCGTGGGTCACGACGAGCATCGTCATGCCGCCGGCGGCCAGTTCGCGCATGACGTCGAGGACCTCGGAGATCATCTCCGGGTCCAGCGCGGAGGTCGGCTCGTCGAAGAGCATCAGCTTCGGGTCCATCGCCAGCGCGCGGGCGATGGCGACGCGCTGCTGCTGACCACCGGACAGCTGCGCGGGAAGCTTGTTCGTCTGGTCCGCGACGCCGACGCGGGTCAGCAACTCCAGTGCCTTGTCCTTGGCCTGCTTCTGGGGTGTCCCACGCACCTTGATCGGCCCGAGCGTCACGTTGTCCAGCACGGAGCGGTGCGCGAAGAGGTTGAACTGCTGGAAGACCATGCCGACGTCCGCCCGCAGCGCGGCCAGGGGCTTGCCCTCGGCCGGGAGCGGCTTGCCGTCGATGCGGATCGTGCCGGAGTCGATCGGCTCGAGGCGGTTGATCGCGCGGCACAGTGTGGACTTGCCGGAGCCCGACGGCCCGATCACGACCACGACCTCGCCGCGGGCGACGGTCAGGTCGACGTCCCGGAGCACGTGGAGCTTGCCGAAGTGCTTGTTGACGCGCTCCATCGAGACCAGCGGCTGGTCACCGTCGGCAATCACGTGTGCACGCTACAGGCGATTGAGGCGAGAGGAGCGGGGGAGCCTGTTTGCGAGCCTGCGAGCGGCTCCCACGATCCCGAGCCGATTGAGCCTGTCGCAGCGAAGCGAGCATCGGTTGGTTGGCATGGGCGTCGTCTCCCGAATGTGAACGTCTCTACCTCCATCTACCCCTACGCGTGAGCCGCGAATGAGGTTCCGGGGTCAAGGGCGGCTTAAGCTCTGCGGGTGGTCGACGTGCGCACGTACCAGGTCCGCACCTACGGGTGTCAGATGAACGTGCACGACTCCGAGCGGCTCGCGGGCTCGCTGGAGGCCGCCGGGTACGCGCGCGTTGCCGAGGGCGGGACTCCGGACGTCGTCGTCTTCAACACCTGCGCGGTCCGGGAGAACGCGGACAATCGCCTGTACGGGAACCTCGGGCACGTCGCGTCGATCAAGGCGGCGAACCCCGGCATGCAGATCGCCGTCGGCGGCTGTCTGGCGCAGAAGGACCGCGGGGAGATCGTGCGGCGTGCCCCGTGGGTCGACGTCGTGTTCGGCACGCACAACGTCGGGTCGCTGCCGGTGCTGCTCGAACGCGCCCGCATCGCCGAGGAGGCGCAGATCGAGATCCTCGAGTCGCTCGAGGTCTTTCCGTCCACGCTGCCGACCCGCCGGGACTCTGCGTACGCGGCGTGGGTGTCCATCTCGGTCGGCTGCAACAACACCTGCACCTTCTGCATCGTCCCGTCGCTGCGGGGGACGGAGAAGGACCGCCGGCCGGGCGACGTCCTGGCCGAGATCGAGGCCCTGGTCGCCGAGGGCGTGCTCGAGGTGACCCTGCTGGGGCAGAACGTGAACTCCTACGGCGTCGAGTTCGGCGACCGGTTCGCCTTCGGCAAGCTCCTGCGGGCCTGCGGGTCGATCGACGGTCTGGAGCGGGTCCGGTTCACCTCCCCGCATCCGGCCTTCTTCACCGACGACGTCGTCGACGCCATGGCGCAGACGCCGAACGTGATGCCGTCGCTGCACATGCCCCTGCAGTCCGGTTCGGACCGGATCCTGAAGGAGATGCGCCGCTCCTACCGCTCGGCCAGGTACCTCGGGATCGTCGACAGGGTGCGTGCCGCGATGCCCGACGCCGCCATCACCACGGACCTGATCGTCGGCTTCCCCGGCGAGACCGAAGCGGACTTCGCGCAGACCCTCGAGGTCGTCGCCGCCGCCCGGTTCGCCTCCGCTTTCACCTTCCAGTACTCCAAGCGGCCCGGCACCCCGGCCGCCGACCTGCCCGACCAGATCCCGCCGGCCGTCGTCACGGAGCGGTACGGCCGCCTCGTCGAGCTGCTCGAGGGAATCTCGTGGGACGAAGCCAAGAAGCAGGAGGGCCGCGCGGTCGAGGTGCTCGTCGCCGCCGGCGAGGGCCGCAAGGACGACGCCACCGCACGGCTGTCCGGCCGCGCCCGCGACAACCGGCTCGTCCACTTCGCGCCCAACCCCGACGCTCCGGCGCCGCGCCCCGGCGACGTCGTCACCGCGACGGTCACCTACGCCGCCCCGCACCACCTCGTCGCCGACGGCCCGGTATCGGCTCCCCGGCGCACCCGCGGGGGAGACGCGTGGGAGGCCGCTCAGGCCCGCCCCGCGGCCCCGCCGGCTCCCGGCGTCCTGCTCGGCATGCCGAAGGTCGGCGCCCCCACCTAAACTCGCGGGGTGGCAAGCGGGCGTATCAAGGACGAGGACATTGCACTCGTCCGCGAGCGTTCGCGGATCGAGGACGTGGTCGGTGGCGCGGTCGGGCTGCGCAACGCCGGCGGCGGGTCGCTGAAGGGCCTGTGCCCGTTCCACGACGAGAAGACGCCGTCGTTCAACGTGAACCCCACCCGCGGGTACTTTCACTGCTTCGGGTGCGGCGAGGGCGGCGACGTCATCGACTTCGTCATGAAGACCGACCACCTCTCCTTCTCCGAGGCCATCGAACGGCTCGCGGGCCGGGCCGGGATCGTCCTGCGGTACGAGGAGGGCGGGTCCGCGCCGCGGCAGAGCCACGGCAGCCGGACTCGGATGGTCGAGGCGCACCACGCCGCCGCGGAGTTCTACGCCGACCTGCTCGCGAACCACGCGGACGCGGCGCCGGCCCGGAAGTTCCTCTCCGAGCGCGGGTTCGACGCCGCGGCCGCCGCGCAGTTCGGCTGCGGGTTCGCCCCGCGGGACTGGGACTCCCTGGTCAAGCACCTGCGCGGGCGCCGGTTCAGCGACGAGGAACTGACGAACGCCGGTCTCGCCCGAGCCGGCCAGCGCGGCCTGCTCGACCGGTTCATGGGTCGGCTGCTCTGGCCCATCCACGACGTCACCGGCGACATCGTCGGCTTCGGCGCCCGGCGCCTGTTCGACGACGACCGCATCGAGGCCAAGTACGTCAACACCCCCGAGACCCCGCTCTACAAGAAGAGCCACCTGCTCTACGGCCTCGAACTGGCGAAGAAGGAGATCAAGCGCCGGGGCCAGGCCGTCATCGTCGAGGGCTACACCGACGTGATGGCCTGCCACCTGTCCGGCGTCCCGACGGCCGTGGCCACCTGCGGCACCGCCTTCGGCACCGACCACGTCAAGGTGCTGCGCCGGCTGTTGATGGACGCCAGCGAGTTCCGCGGCGAGGTCATCTTCACCTTCGACGGCGACGAGGCCGGCCAGAAGGCCGCCCGCAAGGCCTACGACGAGCAGGACCAGCACTTCACCACCAGGACCTTCGTGGCCGTCGCCGGCGACGGGCTCGACCCCTGCGACCTCCGGCTGACCAAGGGCGACGAGGCGGTCCGCGACCTCGTCGCCAACCGCGTGCCGCTCTTCGAGTTCGCGATCCGCGGCGTGCTCGACCGGCACAACCTCGAGTCCGCCGAGGGCCGGGTGGCCGCCCTGCGCGCCGCGGCGCCCGCCGTGCTCGGCATCCGAGACCGGGCCTTGCGCCACGAATACGGCAGGCGCCTGGCCGGCTGGCTCGGCATGGACACCGACAGCGTCTTTGCCACCCTCGCGTCCATCTCCCGCCGCACCGACAACGCGGCCGAACGGGCGCCGGCGAAAGCCGCTCCCGCCAAGAAGTCCGTGACCGCACCGGATCCGCGCGACCCCTCGTTGGTCGTGGAGCGGGAGCTGCTCAAGCTCGCGCTGCAGTTTCCCCAGTTGTTGGGTCCGCATTTCGATGCGCTGGAGGCCAAGGCGTTCCGTGCTGCCGCGCACGCGATGGTGCACGCCGCAGTTGCCGCCGCCGGCGGGACGGAGAAGGGCAGCGCCGGGCCGGAGTGGGTGAACCGCGTCCGCGAGCAGGCCGCGGTGGACGAGGTGCGGGCACTGATCGGTGCGCTGGCCGTCGAGCCGCCGCTGACCCAGGACGAACCGAACCGGCGCTACGCGGCCGAGCAGCTCGCCGCCGTTCAGGTGGCCACCGTCGGGCGCGAGATCGAAGAGCTGCAGGGCCGCCTGCAGCGGGTGAACCCGCTCGAGCGGGCCGAGGAGTACAACCGGCTGTTCGGCGAACTCGTCGCGCTCGAGCAGTTCCGCCGCGGACTGCGCGAGCGCCTCATCGACGGTCTCTGATTCCGCGTCAGGATCCAGGCACCGCTGCGGAACGGCAAAGATCCATCACGCTGCAACCCCCGGAGCAACCGGGGCAATTCGGGCGCGGACCGGTGAAAGCTCCCCACGGTCGTACGTGTGTTTTGTCAACTCGCCCGCGCACGGATGCGCCCACGGACACACTGAGGACACGTTCCAAAGCCACTGCACAAGCGGCAACAAGGACGTAGAAGTCCCACCATTCGCATCAAGCCCAGGGGGTGGTCGTGGCCCGCGCCACGTCTTCCGAGACGGCCCAGCCTCAGGCCGGTGTCGCGCCCATTCTGGGTCGCGTGCCCGCCGCAGCCGAGGCGGCCGAGTCGCTGTGGAACATCCCGGCCCCGGCCGACCGTTCCGCGGCTCCCGCCGTCGAGGAAACGCCCGCGGAGGAGCCGTCCGTCGGCGAGCTCGCCGCCGAGGCCGTCGAGGAAGAGGCCGAAGAGACGGCCAAGTACTCCGAGGTCAACGTCCCGGCCACGGATCTGGTCCGCCACTACCTGCGCGAGATCGGCCGAGTGCGGCTGCTCACCGCAGTCGAGGAGGTGCAGCTCGCGCGGCGCATCGAGGCCGGCGTGCTCGCCGCCGAGAAGCTCACCCTCGACGCGGCCATGGAGCCGCAGCTGCGCCGAGAGCTCGCGATCATCGAGGCCGACGGCGGCAACGCCAAGCGCGCGCTGATCGAGGCCAATCTGCGTCTGGTCGTCTCCATCGCGAAGCGGTACGCGGGCCGTGGCCTCCCGTTCCTGGACCTGGTTCAGGAGGGCAACCTCGGTTTGATCCGCGCGGTCGAGAAGTTCGACTACACCAAGGGCTACAAGTTCTCGACCTACGCGACGTGGTGGATCCGCCAGGCCGTCACCCGCGCGCTGGCCGACCAGGCCCGCACGATCCGCGTCCCCGTGCACGTCGTCGAGATGATCAACAAGATCATCCGACTCCAGCGGGTCCTGCACCAGGAGACCGGCCGCGAGCCGCGTCCGGACGAGATCGCCGAGAAGCTCGACCTCACCACCGAGCGAGTGCTGGAGGCCCTGCGGTACGCGCAGGACCCCGTCTCCCTGCACACGCCCATCGGTGAGAGCGAGGACTCCGAACTCGGCGACCTGATCGAGGACGGCGAGGCTCCCTCGCCCGCTGACGCTGCGTCAGTTTCGATGCTGCGCGCGGACCTCGAGCAGATCCTGGAAACTCTCGGCGAGCGCGAGAAGCGCGTGGTGCAGATGCGCTACGGCCTGCACGACGGCAACCCGCACACGCTGGAGGAGGTCGGCCAGATCTTCGGTGTCACCCGCGAGCGGGTCCGCCAGATCGAGGCCAACACCCTGGCCAAGCTCCGCCACCGCCCGGCCGCGGCCGAACTGCGCGAGTACCTCGCCTGATCCCCATCGCAGGAACGCGCCCGCCACGATTCGGCGGGCGCGTTCGTGTGTCTGGATCGACTCCAGCTTCGACGGCGCGGCGCCCGGCATGCCCATGCCCGGCACCCAGTCCGGGGCCTTCTCCGCGACCTTGGTCTTGGCCGTCTTGAACGCGTCCTCGCCGCGGCTCGCCACCGCCTCGGTCGCGTTGGCCACCACCGGGCTGTCCTTGGTGCGCCGCGCCAGCCGCGCGATCTGCTCGTAGCGGTTTCGGCCGGCGCGGGCTCCCAGGACGTAGCCGACGCCCACGCCGAGCACGAACGGGAACTTGATCATGGGTCTCTCCTCGGAATCGGTCGTCGCCGTGGACTACCCGGATCGGAGGAGGAGATTCCAGCCACGGCCGCGCCGATGGCCGAATAGGTGCGTGAGCGGGTCTGCGCGTGCGCTACTCTTTCCGACGTTCCGCAGGGCCGCAGGCCCGGTGGACGATCCCCTGTAGCTCAATTGGCAGAGCAGCCGGCTGTTAACCGGCAGGTTACTGGTTCAAGTCCAGTCGGGGGAGCCCAGCAAGCCTCTGACCTGCAGGTATCCCGCACAAGTGTGACCCCCGTCTCACCTTGCCCAAAGGGCAGTGCAGGATGTGCCTGTGACGGGTGCGACGCGATGGCGGACGAGCGCGATTCGCGTGCAGTCGGTCGTTGTCGAGATTTGTTGGCGTCCGGCCCCCTTCGAAGCCGCGGAGGTCTTCCACGAGGTCGTCGATCTGGACGACGGACGAGTCGCAGTTCTCGTCGGGCACGTCCGCGGGGGCCCGGCCGCGGCGGACGTCGTGGACCAGCTTCGCGGACGGCTGCGCCGCATCGTTCGCGACCACACCGATCCGGCCCTCGCGCTCGCACGGCTCGACGAACTCCCCGGGGTCCGCACCGCGACCACGGAGGTGTCCTGCACCTGCGCGCTGGTCGATCCGGCGCAGCGCTCCCTCTGGGTGGCAGGCGCCGGTCAGCCGCCGGCAGTTCTCGTCGACGGCGTGGGCGCCGAGGCGCTCGACGTCGGGGACAGCCCGCCCGTCGGTGTGGCGGCCGCCCGCCGCAGCGTGCATCGCAGTGTTCGCAACGAGACCGCCGTATTCCTGTGGACCTCGGGGCTCCTCGGCGCCGGGCCTGCGCCCGGTCCGGAGCGCGTGGACGACCTACTCGAGGTCGGCCGAACCCTCAGCGGCGCCAGCGCGTGGGCCTCGGAGTTCGTGCGCCGCGCCGCGCAGCGGTTCGGCGAACCGCCCGCGGAGGCCGTCGTCGCCTCGGTTCGGCTCGAGAGCGTCGCCGCTCCGTCGCCGCTGCGCGTCCCGCCGCCGCAGGAACCACAGTGGGTCACCCTGCAGGTCCACATCGACCCGGCGGACCTGCGCACGCGCGGCCTCCTGCGGATCCTCGGCCGGCTCACGAACCTGGTCCGGGACGTCGAGCTGCACGTCGAGCTGGTGGACGTCCACGAACGCGCAGCGGTCACCGAGGCGGCGGGCGTGCTCGCCACTCCCACGATCGTGCTCGAGGGCCCCGGCCGGCCCGTGCGGGTCACCGGCTGGTTCGACTCGGCCCGGGCGCTCGGCAAGGCGCTGCACCTGCCGATGGAGCCCGCAGCCATCGACGAACCCGCCTAGTCCACTCCTCGCTAGCCGACGAGCGCGGCAATCCCCGCCCCGAGATAGGCCTTGGCTCGCGGCACGTCGGGTAGGACCTCGTCGATGGCCTCCATCCCGAGCCGAGCCGCCGCGACCGGAACGCCGCGGGCGCCGAGGATCTCGCCCAACCAGATCGCGAAGTCGACGAACAGGCTCGGGTCGTCCACGTAGAGGGAAGCGCCGAGGAAGTCGAGGATGAACCCCAGGTCCTCGATCGTCCTCTCGATCTGGTGCTGGGTGTAGTGGCCCATCGGGAACAGCTCGCCGAGCCTCGCGTAGGACGCCTCGACCAGCGACGAGCGCATCGTGGCCAGGGTGGCCATGGAGTCGTCCGGGGCGTGCACCGGCGGAGCGGGATCGGTGTAGATCGGCCACGTCGGATCGTTCAGGACCCGCACGGCCGCCCCGGCCGACGGCGCCCAGGCGTTCGCGCCCAGCGGCCCGGCCCAGCGGCCGTCGAACCCGAAGCCGCGGCCGCCGACGATGACGGGCACGCCGGCCTCCCGAGAGGCCTCGATCATGGATCGGACGCGCGGCAGCGACGTGGACACCGAACAGGACACGGCGACGAGGTCCGGACCCACGTCGCGCAACTGCTGGGCGAGATGGTTCGGGGGAATCGACGCGCCGAGGTAGTGGACCCGCCACCCGCCGAGACGGAGCGTCTCGGCCAGCACCCGCGCCGGCAGCGCGTGCCACTCGCCCTCGGCGCAGGTGACCACGGCGGTGCCGCGCGGGGGAGCGTCGATGTCCGCGGCGAGGACCGCGAGCACGTCCTCGCAGATGCTGGTGGCGATGTGCTCCTGGGCGACGCTCCACTCGTTCGCGGCCCAGCACTGCCCGACGCGGATCTGGGAGGCGCACACCAGATCGGTCAGGATCTCCTCGACGCTCGCACCGTTGTCCCGCGCGGCGCGCGCCGTGGCGATGGCCGCGGCGCGGTCCCCGCGGGTCAGCGCGTCCCAGTACGTCTCGGACTCGGCCGCCAGCATCGTCTGTGACATATTCGCTCGGGCTCCTCACTCGTTCCTCGGTCGTCGCGCTCGCTCAGCGCGCCACCACCTCGTAGCGACTCAGTCCCACGCCGCGCGGCCTGTGCGGCGCGGCGGGGATGCGGGCGTGCGAGCGGTCGTGCCGGTCGGACTTCATGTAGCTCGCGAACGCGTCCTGGTCCCGCCACCACGTGACCATCAGGTACCCGTCGGGGTCGCGCAGATCGCGCCAGACCTCGAGGCGGAGGAACCCGTCGTGGTCCTCGACCTCGTGCAGGCGGTTCGCGAACGCCTCCTCGAGCACCGGCCCGGAGCCCTCGGGCACCTTCAGTTCGCTCGCAACGACGTAGTCGCCGGTCACGCGTTCTCCTCTGCGCGGATCGCCAGCAGCGCGAGGTCGTCGTGTGCGCCGCCTGAGAGGTATTCCAGCACCATCTGCTCCAGCCGCTCGGCAATGGCCTGCGCCGACATGCCGCGGCAGTCGCCGAACATCGCCGCGAGCCTGTCGACGTCGAGCAGTTCGCCGCCGACCTGAGCCTCGGTCACCCCGTCCGTGTACAGCAGCAACGTCTCGCCGGGCGCCAACCGCAGGTCCACCGCGCGGAACCGCGCCTGGCGCAGCATTCCCACGATCGTGCCCGCCGCCTCGACGGTGTCCACGGTGCCGTCGCGGCGCAGCACGAGCGGCCACGGGTGGCCGCCGCCGGCCAGGCGCACCGACAGGGATCCGTCCGACTCCGGCCGCAGGTGCCCGTGCACGAGCGTCACGAACCGGGTGCCGTCGATGGCGATCATCGCGCCGTTGACGACGGCCAGCGCCCGCGCCGGGTCCGGCTCCACCAGCACCGCCGTGCGCAGCGACTGGCGGACCTGCCCGGTCAGGACGGCGGCCTCGACGCCCTTGCCGCAGACGTCGCCGATCTCGAAGGCCCAGCGGCCGTCCGGGCAGGCGTACACCTGGTAGAAGTCGCCGCCGATGTCGGCGACCTCGGCCGCCGGGCGGTATCGGGCGCCGAGGTCGACGCCGGGGATGTTCGGCAGCTTCGGCGGAATCAGCGCGGTGCGCAGCGTGCGCGCGAGGTGGGCGCGCTCCTCGTACGCCTCGGCCGCGACCAACGCCGCGACGCCGCGACGCGCCACCTCCTGCAGCAGCGCCAGGTCGCCCTCCGCGAACTCGGCGGTGCGGACGACGGTGAGCGTGCCCAGGTCGTCGCCGGCGGCGCGCAGCGGAACCGTCGCGACGTGCACGGGACCGTTCTCGAGCAGTTCGCCGGCAGTCTCGACGGACGCGCCGAGCGTGACCAACGCCGCCGGGTCCAGGACGGTGGTGCGGCCGAGCCGGGCCGCGGCCACCCGCACCGGAGCCGCGACGTGTGCGGGCCGTGCCGGCTCCGAGCACACGCAGAGCCGGTCTCCGAAGCGCACCGCGGACCAGTCGCCGAGCCGGGGCACCGGCATGCCCGCGAACCGGCCGAGAGTGCGGCCCAGGTTCAACATGCCGGTCAGGGCGGCGCTGACCCTCGGAGAGGTAGCGCGCGTCGGCGGCAGCGGCGGACTCGAGGTACACCGCGGTCCAGCCGTCGGCCAGGCCCACTCGAGTGCCCTGGACCTTCAGACGCGCCACCACGGCGTCGGGCGCGAGGCCGACGGCGTTGCCGCCGAAAGCGGCGGTCAGGGCGGCGTTGACGTATTGGACGACGCCGCCGGAGTCGGCGACGAGCACCGGGCTGGGATGGGCGGCCAGCAGCTGCGCGAGATGGCGAGGTTCCAGTGGCGGGTGTGCAGCGTCTGCAGCCTCGCCGGTGGATCTCAGACCGCGCTCCGCACCTCGTACGCCGCCGCCGGCATCGGGGCGGAGCGCCCGGAGGTCGCGCGGTGGTCGGAGAGGTGGTGCAGGTCCGCGTCCGCGCTGGAGGCGTCCGGAAGCGGGAGGCTGAACCAGACGGCCTTGCCGTCGGCCAGCGCCGTGACGCCCCACTCCTCGGCGATCGTGGAGACGATCGTGAGGCCGCGGCTCGGCTGCTTGGGCGGGGTCGCGGTGGCGGACTCGTCGATGTCGTCCCGGCCGTCGACCACGGTGACCACGACCTTGTCCGAGACGTCTACGCGCACTGCGAACTCGGTGCCGGCGTGGCGCACGGCGTTGGCGACCAACTCGCTCACGCCGAGGCTTGCGTCGTCCACGACGGTGGGAAGCTCCCACCGGAGGAGGGCATCGCGAACGAAGTGCCGCGCGGCTCGCACGCCGGAGAGATCACAGTCGAACGTGACTTCGGTGGAACGGGCGTTCGTCATTGCCTATCGCCCTCGATCCGCGGCCGAACTCGGGTGGTAGGTGTGCGCGTGGCCGTTCACAGCAGCTTGCACGCTCGGGTATTGCGGCAGCAACTCTTCCAGGCCGCAGATTTCGATGATACGCCCGATCATGTGGTGTGTGTAGGCCAGCCGCAGCCAGCCACCCCTTCCGGCGGCTTCCTGATAGCCGGCGACGAGTGCCCGCACGACGGAGGAGTCGGCGAACGTGGCGTCGATCATGTCGACCACCACCCGGCCGTCTCCGTTGCGAACGGCCGCGAGCACCTGCTCCAGCAGCTCCGTGTCGCCTGCATCCGCCTCGCCGGCCACCACCAGAACCGACGGATCGCCGCCGCCTGTCTCGTCGTGCACTGTGCCCGTCCACCCTTCTGGCTCCAACCGGCGCGGGAGCCTGGCCCGCGGCTATCTACGATAGGCAACCCGCCCGGGCCTGCAGACTTTGCCGCACCGTGACGTGTCACCTCACACCCCGGTGGGGGTAACGCAGTTTGCTCGTCCGGTGGGGCTACCCGCCCGTCTGGGAACATACGTACGCCGGGGCGGTAGCTCAGCCGGTTAGAGCAGGGGACTCATAATCCCTAGGCCGCGGGTTCGAGTCCCGCCCGCCCCACCAGGACCTTCTTATCGGGGGTCAGCCCGCGAGCAGGCGGGCGTGCCTCAGTTCCTCGATCGCCTGTGCGGGAACGCCGACGATGTCGAGGTGGACGACCTGGCGACCCGCCGGTCCCGTCACGACGTCGACCACGCGGGCGAGGAAGGGCTCCTCCTCGTCGCCGGACACGATCAAGGCTCCGGGAAGGACACGCTCCGGCTCCTCGGCCCGGTCCAGGAAGGTCCAGACGTAGCCGGTCTGATCGATCTGGGCGGCGTCGGCGGGCAGGGTGACGCGCACCGGTGCTTGGTCGGTCATCGCGCACCGCCTGCGTAGTAGGGGTTGAGGTGTGCCTCGCCGAACAGGCCGAGAAGTCGCTCGGCGTGCTTCGTAGCGTACGCCGGTAGCACGATGCTGTAGTGCGGCGCGGCGAAGCTTGGCAGCAGCCCGAACCCCGCTTCCAGCAGTCGTTCGGCCACAACGGCGGCGTAACGGCGCCTGGTTCGTAGCCGCGGTCCGGCGAGCAGGTCGTCCAGAGTGCGGTCGCCGACGGTTGCCTCGGCGGAGACGGCCACAAGTTCGGCGTGCTCGTAGCTGAATCTGGCACGCGCGTCGTCGGCGTTGCGCAGGATGCCGGGCACGGTGAGCGGCCAGCCCCGCACCACGATGTTCGACCTCGCGTGCAGGGCTTCCTCGACGCGAAGGAACGGCTCGATGGGTTCGAGCACGGCTTCTCCTTCCGACACAGGGAGGCCATCGTCTCGCACTCGCAGAGGATCGCCGTGGACTGAGCAGCCACCGGGGGTGGCAGGGCGAACGGCCTGATGCGCAATCAGGTACAGATCGTCCGATTGCCTCGGGGCGCGGTCCAGCCGGCGGTGGTCAGCAGCTCCAGATACACGCAGCGCGGGGGCTTCTCGCGCGTGCGGTCGGTTTCGAAGGTGAGCGGTGGAGTCAAGCCGCCGAGGTTCTCCTCTCGCACCGTGGCGAGTCCCGCCAGGATCGTGGCGGTGGTGAGCGGCTGGGTCCGGGCCGAAGGTCCGAGGCCTGCGACCGCCGCCTCCAGGAGCTTCCCCGACGTCCAGGCGGAGATCGCGTTGGAATCGGGCTCGAGACCCGGGGCATAACGGGTCAGGGCGTCGTGGAAGGCCCGTTGACCGGGTGAGTCGCGCAGCATCCACGGCGCGGTGGGACTGGTGGTCACGAACGTGTTCTGCCGAATGAGCGAATCGCGTGCCTGTGCGCCGCTGATCACTCCTCCCGAGGAGGCGAACCGGGGGTGGTAGCCGACTGTGGCGCAGGACCGGGCGACGCGGGCGATGGATGCGCCGTCGAGCGCCAGGTAGATGGCCTGGACGCCGGCGTTTCGCGCGTTGAGGCACTGCGCCGAGTACTCGGTCTGGCTTGCGGACACCTGCGCCTGGTAGACGAGTTCGGCGCCGGTGCGTTCTGCCTCGGCGGCCAGAACCTTGGTTCCGGCGGTACAGCTCGGCGTCTCGATGCAGTAGAGGTACCCGAGCTTGGTCGCGCCGTCGGCGACCAGGTGCGCGAAGAGCCCGCCGACCTGACGCTCGGCAGGGGCGCCCGCTCGGTACAGGTACCGGTTGCGGTCCCAGTCGAGGGTGATGCCGTCGCCGCCGACGGCTGGCACCCCCATGCGCTCGACGCCGGAAGCGAAACCGGCCATGGTGATAATCGCCATGGCACCGATAATTGCCACTGCCTTTTTCTCCTGGACCAGTTCTTGGATCGCCGCGGCGCTGCGGGACTGGTCGAGTCCGTCGTCGCGTTGGTAGAGCGTCACCGGATGGCAGGCGAGCCCGCCACGTGCGTTGACGTCCTTGGCCCAGACCGCCATCGTCGCGCGCGCCGCAGCGACGACCGGGCCGACCACGCCGCTGAAGTTTCCTACCTGGCCCAGCACGACCGGCGCGCCGGGCTTGGTGCAGGCCGGTGCGGGCGGCTTCGTCGGGGCCGTGGCGGCCCCGACCGGACTCCGCGCCGGCTGCGCGCCCAAGTCGGTCGCTTGGCGCGCACGCGGCGTCGTCCGGGCTTGCGTCTTCGCGACCTTCGCCGTCGACCGCACCGTCGCGGGCGCGGTGCTGGACGCCGGCAGGTCGTCGAGAGGGGTCGCTTGCGCGACAATCGCGCGTAGTTGATCGATTGACGCCGGGGCGAGTGTGACCTCGCCGAGGCCCGCGGCAGCTCGGACCTCGGCTTCGTCGACGCGAGTTCCGCATGCGCCCAGCATCGCCACGGCGAGGACGGTCGCCGTCCGAGGCCACCCGGCGATCATCGGGTTTCCGATACGGCACGGTCGCCGAGGCGCATGGAGTTTGTGCGCTCGCGCAGCCGCACGGGGATCGCGCTGGGCCTGGTGGTCAGCTCGAACCGTTCGACGGGCGAGGGCGAAGCGGGGTCCGCGGCCAGGTCGAAGGCGTGCACCATCATCGCCAATGCGGTCTTTGCCTCCAGGTAGGCCAGGCCACGGCCGGGACAGACTCGCGGGCCGGCGCCGAACGGCAGGAACCCCTTCGCCTCGATGGTGTCGCCGAGCCATCGGTCCGGGTCGAACTCGCGGGGCCGGCGGGCGCCCTCGGCCCTCACGCCGATCCAGCGGGTGAGCAGTGCCAGCCGTGTGCCGGCCGGAATGCGCCGCCCGAGCAGCTCGACGTCTTCGATCGGTTCCAGCCCGAGAACCGGGATTGGTGCGTGAAGTCGGATCGCCTCGCGGACGACGGCGTCGGCGTACTCCAGGCGCAGCGCTGCGGGGTGGTCGGCGACCGAGGTGTCGCCGAGCACGGCTCGGGCTTCGGCGCGCAGCCGGTCCTGCACCTCGGGGCGGGTGGCGGCGTACCAGACGGCCCAACCGAGGCTGTTCGCGGTGGTGTCCTCGCGCGCCGTGCGCAGTCGATGCATGTTGCCGAGCAGCGGCAGCCGCCGCGGCCCGGGCATGTCGTCGAGCGAGGGTGCGGAGAAGACTGTCTTCATCGGGTGCTCCTGCCGACGCGGCGACCCCGCGATGGGGCTCGACCCGACTGTCCAGCCGCGTGCCTGCGGCAATATCACCCGATCGGGCGAAATCGCGACGGTGGAAGAACTACCTCGCCCGCCGTTTCCGCAATTAACCCGATCGGAAGATATTCGCCGCGCGGGTCCCCGCCAGGCTGCCGATGCACGATCGCGGCAACGACTCGGCGCTGGAAGGCTCGATTCATGACGGCACGTCATCTGCCCACCGGCACGGTCACCTTCCTGCTGACCGACATCGCGGCCTCGACCCAGGCGTGGGAAACCGAGCGGGAGGCCATGGCGCGTGTGGTCGCGCGGCACTACGAGATCCTCGACGACGCAGTGCACGCGCATCGAGGGGTCCGGCCGGTCGAGCAGGGCGAGGGCGACAGCGTGGTGGCCGCCTTTGCCCGGGCCAGCGACGCTCTGCGCGCGTCGGTCGCAGCCCAACTGGCGTTGCAGGCCGAACCGTGGCCCACCGGCGCCGCACCGCTGGTGCGGATGGCCGTGCACACGGGGGAGGTGGCCCTGCGCGACGAGGGCAACTACTTCGGGCCGGCCATCATCCGCTGCGCCCGGCTGCGGGCCGTGGCCCACGGTGGGCAGATCGTGTGCTCTCGAGCGACTGCCGACCTTGCGGTCGACGATCTGCCCGCCGATGTCGGTCTGCTCGACCTCGGGTCGCACCGGCTCAAAGACCTGGGCCGTCCCGAGCAGGTCTTCGAGGTCACCAACCCGAAATTGCCCGGCGGCTTTCCGCCGTTGCGGTCCCTGGACGTCGTCCCCAACAACCTTCCCGCCCAACTCACCTCGTTCGTTGGCCGGGAGCGGGAACTGGTCGAGATTCGACGGCTGCTCGACGGGCACCGGCTGGTGACCCTCACCGGTTCCGGCGGGTGCGGCAAGACCCGGTTGGCCGCCGCGCTCGCGGCGGAACTGGCCGGGGAGTATCCGGACGGGGCCTGGTGGATCGAGCTCGCCCCGATTGCCGACGGCGTACGGGTCGTGGGCGACGTGCTCAGCGCTCTGCGGGTGCCCGAGGCGCCCGGCCGCCCGCCGTTGCAGCACCTGAGCGCCTACCTCGCGCCGCGCTCGTTGCTCCTGGTGCTGGACAACTGCGAGCACCTGCTCGCCGAGTGTGCCGCGCTCGCCGACGCGCTGCTGCACGGCTGCCCCGGAGTACGACTGCTGGCCACCAGCCGGGAACGTCTCGATCTCCCCGGCGAACTCGCCTGGCGGGTACCGCCGATGGGCCTTCCCGCCGCCCCCGACACAGGCGAGATCGGCCCAAGGGAGCTTGCCGCTTTGGACTCCTACGACGCAGTCGCGCTGTTCGTCGCTCGGGCCGTCACCGCCCGGCCCAACTTCACGGTGACCAACGAGATCGCGCCCGCCGTGGCGCAACTGTGCGCTCGGTTGGACGGGATCCCCCTCGCGATCGAACTGGCCGCGGCCCGGACTCGCGTGATGACGGTCGCAGAAATCCTTGCCGGCATGTCGGACCGGTTCCGTCTGCTCACCGGTGGATCCCGCAACCTGATGATGCGTCAGCAGACGTTGGAAGCCTCGGTCGCCTGGAGTCACGACCTGCTCGCGACCGACGAGCGGGCGTTGCTGCGCAGGCTGTCGGTATTCGCCGGCGGGTTCACGCTGTCCGCGGTCGAGGCCGTCTGCGCGGCCGAGGACCTGCCGTCGCTGCGAGTGCTGGACCTCTTGGAGTCGCTGCTCGCCAAGTCGCTGGTGGTGCTCGACGCGGAACAGGCCCAGACCAGCCGGTTCCGGCTGCTGGAAACCGTGCGGGCCTTCGCGGCGCGCAAGCTGGACGAGGCCGGGGAGGCCGGCCGGGTGCGCGATGAGCACCTGCGGCACTACCTCGAGTTGGCCACCGGCGCGGAAGCCGCGCTGCTGCACCTCACGCGGGCGACGATCGAACGGGTGTCGGTGGACGTCGACAACTATCGGGCGGCGCTGGAGTGGGCCCTGACGGCCGACGATCCCGAGCCTGCGCTGCGGCTGGCCCGGCACCTGGGCTTCGTGCAGACCTCAGGGGGCCGCCACACCGAGGCCCGCGAATGGACCTCGCGGGCGTTGGCCTGCTCCGGTGGGACGGCCGCCGCTCGTGGTTGGGTGCATTGGGTCGCCGGCTCCGCGCGGTTCAGTCAGGGCGACATCGCAGGAGTCGTCGCCAGCGCGGAGGCCGTCCTGCACTGTGCCGACGAGGCCGGCGACGACATGCTCCGCGGCCGCGGGCTGCACCTGCGTTGGTGCCACCAAGCCTTCACCGATCCGCCCGCCGTGCGAGCCAGCGTGGACGAGGGGGCGGCGTTGGCCGAACGCAGCGGCGACCTCTACCTGCAGTTCTTCGCGCCCAGCATCTACATCGTCGACGAGCTGCGCAACGACAACCTCGAACAGGCGCAGTACTGGGTGGATCGGCAACGTCGACTGAGCCGAGAACACGGCAACGACCAGGCTCTGAATTGGTGTCTGCTCGCCGCCGCACACCTGGCGACTGCTGATCGCGAGCGGCAGTCACGCCGATGCCGCCGCGATCGACCTCGACGCGGTGGTGATCGCCATCCGAGGGGCCGGTGTCACCCGGCTGGAGGCCGACGTCGCGGAGGTGCGCGGCCACCTGGCCGCCGCCGTCGGCGACCACGGCGCCGCCGAGGACCTGCACCATCGCGCGTTGGCACTGCGACACGTCCACCACCACCCGGTGCAGGTCCCCGCGGCACTGGCAGCGCTGGCTGCCTGCGCCGCCGCCGGGGAGAGTTGGGCCGAAGCCGCCCGGCTTCTCGGCGCCGCCGCCGGCCTGTGGGCGCGCTTCGGCGCGGTCCCCGACCCGCTGACCCGCGCCGAGGCCGGCCACGCCGAGGCCGTCGCCCGGGACGCCCTCGGTGCCGAGGCATTCGACGCCGCGTGGGCAGAAGGCGGCAAGCTCAGCGCCGACGAGGCGGTCGCCTACGCGACCCGCGCCCGCGGCGAACGCGGTCGTCCGTCCTTCGGTTGGGCCAGCCTCACCCCAACCGAACTCGACGTGGCGCGACAGGCCGCCAAGGGCGGCAGCAACGCCGAGATTGGCAGGCAGTTGTTCATCGCCGCCAACACCGTGAAGGTCCACCTCTCGCACATCTACGCCAAACTCGGCCTGGCCAACCGCGCCGAACTCGCCGCCGAGGTGACGCGGCGCGGCGGATAACGCTGTGCATGGCGGAGACCGGCGCTGCGTTGACGCGGCATCGGAATGCGCGCGAGTGCAGTCGTCGAGGGCGAGGCTTTGCCGTGGAGTTCGATCTTGGTCAAATCGACCATCTGCTCAGTACAACCCGCGCCGTTCGCCGGCGCCTCGATCTGGATCGTCCGGTACCGGACGACCTTCTGCTGCGCTGCATCGACCTTGCCGAGCAGGCGCCGAGCGGCGGGAACCAGACTGCCCGTCGATGGCTGGTCGTGAAGGACCCGACGGTCAAGGCCGAGCTCGCCGACCTCTACCGAGCCGTGGGTGTGCCCTATCTGCGCAGTCTCGCCGCCCTGGTCGAAGGAACTCGCGGCGCCGAGCCGGCCGTCATGGACTCTTCCCTGTACCTCGCGGAAAACCTCCACCGGGTTCCGGCACTCGTCGTCGTCGCCATCGAGGGGGTGCACAACGGCCCACCCACCCATCCCGGCCTCTACGGCGACGTGCTGCAGGCCGCCTGGAGCTTCTGTCTCGCCGCACGATCGCGCGGCCTCGGCACGGCCTGGACGACCCTGCACCTGAACCGTGCGGCCGAAACGGCGCAGCTGCTCGGAATACCCGACGGCGTCACCCAGGTCGCCCTGTTCCCCGTCGGATGGACGACCGGCGACGATTTCAAGCCGGTCGCGCGCCGCCCTGCCGCCGAGATCACCTACTTCGACCAGTGGGGCCTCACGCAAACGCCGGCCGCCGACGGCGCCGGCCCCGCCCATCGACCGAGCGTCACCGTCGACGCCAAGATCGCCGCCGACCTTCAGGTCGTGTGGGACCTTCTCCTGGACCTTCCGGGAGCGGGCGTAGTTGCATCCGAGTGGGACGAACAATTGCCTGCTCGTGCGGCTACGGCCGACGTGGCGACGTGCGACCCCCGGCGTGCGTTCGCCTGGCGCTCGGCAGACGCTCGGACGCGTGCAGCGCATTGGCAGTTCAGAATGGAGCCAACCGTGGTCGTGAGTGCGAATCCTCGGCCGGGAACCCTTCTCGTGTATCGCGCGACGCTGAGATCGACCCCCGAGGGGCCGGGCGACGGCGGGGCGATCCGGCGACAGCTTCGAGACGAGATGAGGCGGACCCTTCGGGCCATTCAAGATAGGGCGGAGCGCGCCGCCGCTTCTATGTGACCGCTGCGCGGACAGCGACCAGCGCGATCTGACCATTCGTCAGATACAACGTCTCATTGTGGGTTTTCGAAGCACGGGGCGAGGCGTTCGGGCAGTCGGCCCCGACCCGCAGAAAGGTCTACGGGCTTTGGGGGAGGAGGCGGGTCACGTGTGTTCGGGCGTGGGCGATGGCTTCGGGCACCGGCCGGGCGGCAGATCGCGCGGCGGAACTGCTTTCTGAGACGACGGCGGCCCGGGCCCGTTCTGCCCGCGGTGCGATGACCCGGAGGTCTCGCTCGGCCCGTTGCTCGCGTAGCGCGTCGCAGTCCGCGAAGACGGCAGCGGCTGCGGCCGCATCGACGGTTGCGAGCACGATCGCGGCGAGCTCCAGCGCATCTGCCGCCCACGCGTGTGTGCCCACTCTCGCCAACAGTCCGAGCAGCTCGTCGAGGCTGCGGGCCGCCTCGGTCGAGTCCTCGAGGAGGATGTGGACCTCGGTGGATCGGGCGAGTACGCCGATCAGGACCAGCGGGGTGGACACCTCCGCCACGACGTCTCTGGCCTGCGCGAGCAGGGCCAGCGCACGGTCGCGTTCGCCCGCATCGGCCACGACCGTGGCCAGGGCGGTCAAGGCGCCCGGGCTGAACTCCGGGTCGTCGATCAGCGCTGCGGCGCGCTCGAAGTGGTCGCGGGCGGCGCCGCGGTCGCCGTCGCCGAGCGCAAGCCAGCCGAAATCCAGTTCGCACCAGGTGGCGCCACCGGAATCGCCGTACGCGGCTCGAGCCATCGTCAGAGAACGCCGCGCTTCGTCCGCCAACCCTTCGAAGAGGGCGATCTGGCCGAGGAGCCAGTGAGCCTGCGCGACGAGAAAGCGCTGATCGCCCTCGATGCGCGTCGCCAAAGCCAACGCATCGTTCAGCAACTCTCGCGCCCGGCTGCGATCGATTCGGTAGCCGAACGCGAGTTGGACGGCCAGCCCGCACAAGATCTCCACCCGCGCGGGCACCGGGAGCCGCCCCGGCATCGCGAGCGCTCGCTCCGGCCAGGAAATCCCCTCGGGTCGGCAGGTCCAGTACCACGTTCGCCACGCCGCGCTGACCAGATCGACAACCGCCTCCTCGTCTCCTTCCTCGGTCGACCATTCCAACGCCGTGCGGATGTTGTGTTCCTCGCGGTTGGTCCACCGCACCAGGCGATTCGTGGCTCGCCAGTCGCCGGTGGGATAGGTCCTCACGTGTTCGAGGACAAAGTCGCGGTGCCGTCGACCGGTTGCGAGTGCCTCCCCGGCCTGCGCCAACCGTTCGTCCGCGTACTGCCGAACGGTCTCCAGCAGTCGGTAGCGGGCCTCGTCGCCGAAGGAGCCGACGTTCACGACGACGAGAGACTTCTCCGCGAGGCCGCTCACCGTGTCCAACACGTCGACCGCTTCCTCGTCCTCCGCGCTTCGCCCCACTGCGGCGGCTGCGTCGATTCCAAAGTCGCCGGGAAAGACCGACAGGCGACGCAGCACCGTCTGCTCGGCGTCCGACAGCAGCTGGTGGCTCCAATCGATCACCGTGCGCAACGTCTGATGCCGAGCCTGCGGACCCCTTGCGCTGCTCGTGAGCAGGGCGAAGCGGTCGCTGAGGCGTCCGGCGATCTGCGCAACCGTGAGTACCCGCACCTTGGCGGCGGCCAGTTCCAGGGCCAGGGGCAACCCGTCCAGTCGCCGGCAGATGTGGGAGATCGCCGCGGCGTCGCCGTCGGTGGGGGCGAAGCCCGGACGTGCCGCCGCCGCCCGCTGGCAGAACAACGCGACGGCATCGGAGCCCGCCAAACTGGCGGCGGAGTTTGCAAACTCCGAGGGGAGGCCCAGGGGCGGAACGCTCCAGGTCACCTCGCCCGGAACCCCGAGGACCTCGCGGCAGGTGGCCAAGAGTCGCACGTGGGGGCAACTGCGGAGGACTTCCACGGCCAGGACGGCGATGGGTTCCACGACGTGCTCGCAGTTGTCCAGCACGATCAGCATGGTTTTGGTGTGAAGGTGTTCGCACAGGCGGTCTGTCAAGGTGCCGGCGGACCCTGCACTGCCGAGGTGCAAACCGAGGCACGACACCACCTCAGACACGACGGCGTCGGCCTCGCGGACCTGCGCCAGATCGACCAGGCGCACCCCGTCCGGGTACTCCGCCGCGACGCCGGCGGCGACCTCCACCGCGAGGCGGGTCTTGCCGGAACCGCCGACTCCGGTCAGCGTCAAGAGCCGGCAGCGGTCCAGGAGCGCACCGACTTGGGCCTGCTCCTCGACGCGGCCGACGAATGGCGTAAGCGATGCGGGTAGGGCGACGCGGAACTCGCCAACGGCATCGGCAGGCGCGGGTTGCGGAAAATCCGAACGTAGCTGCGGATGGGTCGCCTGGAAGACGCGCTCGGGCAGCGTGAGATCGGCCAGTCGACGCTCGCCCAACGCCAGAAAGCCGATGCGACCCTGCATCTGACGGTGTGCCAGATCGTATGCGGCGGCCGAACACACGATCTGTCCGCCACACGCAGTGGCGAGGAGGCGAGCAACACGGTTGAGTGATGGACCGAGGAACGTGCCTGCCCTCACCTCTGCCGATCCGGCGTGCACCGCCATCCGCACCGACAGGGGAGTTGCCTGCACCCACGCCTGTTCGTTGAGCAACAGTTGTCCGGCCACCGCGGCGGCGACCGCCTCGGACGCCGAGGAGAACGCCGCGCACAGTCCGTCCCCGGTGTGGCTGAACGCCTTGCCGCCATGGTCGGCGACAACCTCTCGGAGCAATTCGTCGTGGCGGGCGAGGTCGATCGCCATTGCCGCGGAATCGGACTCCCAGCGCCTGGTGCTGGCCTCGATGTCGGTGAACAGAAAGGCGAGCAGTTCGCGGTGTCGCCCACCGAGGTCGGGGCTCTGTCGCAGGATTCGGACGTGTAGATCTCGCGCTCCCGGACCGGGTTCCACCCCGAGGTGCTCGGCGAGAATGCGCCGGAGTCGCTGGTAGGCCGCCAGCGCATCCGCCTGGCGATTCAGCCGGTACAGCGCCAGCATCACGTTGTTCCACGCAGCCTCCCGCAGCGGATGCGCGGCAACGTGCGGCTCGAGCAGCGCAAGCGCCTCGACGAGGCAACCACGCGCGATCTCGGCCTCGGCCAATGCCTCGACCGCGTCGAGCCGAGCGTTGTCCAACCGATCCGCCTCGCCGCGCAGCGTCCCGACGTCGACGACGCCCGTCAGAGCGCCGCCTCGCCACAGGCTCAGCGCCGACCGAAACGCGCCTGCGGCCTCCTCCGGGTCGGTTGCGGCGGCCGCCTCCCGACCGTGCGCGATCAGTCGGTGAAACGTGAGCACGTCGATGGCCTCGCCGGCCTCGGGGCCGAGTTCGAGCACGTATCCGTGATCCCGAGCGCGCAGGGCGACCGCCTGCCCCTCGATCGGCTCGGCCAGCGCGCCTCGCAGACGTGACACCAAGCTCATCACCGTGCCCTTCGCGCTGGTCGGCGCCACATCCCCCCACAGGGCGGCCGCCAGGGCCTCGACGGACAGCACGCGGCCCGCCGAGAGCGCCAGCGCAGCCAAGAGCGTGCGCTGCTTGGTGCTGCCCAGGGTGAGGCTCGCTCCTCGCCAGCACACCTCGACGGGACCGAGCACGCGCACCTCGAACTCGATGGTGCCCGGACCGCCCACGGATCGCCTCGTTCCTCTGCGCTCCGACGAGCACGGCAGCGCCTCGCCGGTGACGAACTCGCGAACCCGCCAAAGGAGTCGGCCGCCGCGGTTCTCGACGCGGAACGCTACCGAAGTCGGCCTCCGCAGGGCGATGGCCGCATACGAGGCGCAAGCACCGCGCACGAGGCGGCGGAGATGCTCTCCGCACAAGCCGTTGCACTGCGTAGGGAGAGCGTTCATGGCTGCCAACCCCATTCGGTCCGTCGAGTGTCGGGCCGAGGTTGTCGTCGTCGGCGGGGGAATCGCCGGATCGGCGTTGGCCACCCTGCTTGCTCGAGGTGGACTCGACGTCCTGGTCCTGGAACGACAGGCGGTGTACGAGGACCGCGTGCGAGGCGAGTTCTGCGCACCCTGGGGTGTGGCCGAGGCGCAACGACTCGGGCTCGCCGCGGCGATGTTCGCGGACTCCACTCGAGCGATGGTGGTTCCCCGATTTGCCTACTACGACGAGGACCTCTCCATCGAGCAGGCCGAGGCCGCTGCGATCGACACCTCCGCCTTGCTCCCCGGCGTGACGGGCACGGTGAACCTCGGGCACCCCGAAACGTGTGCGGCGTTGCTGCAGTCCGCGAGCCGCGCGGGTGCGCGGATCGTTCGGGGGGTTCGCGAACTGACGGTGCAGCACTCCGGCGACAACCGATCGGGACCCTCGGTGGAGTACCGCCTGGGCGAGACCGTCCACACTGCGCACGCCCGATTCGTGGTGGGTGCCGACGGCCGCAACTCGACCGTGCGACGGTGCCTCGGGATTGCGCTGCACGGCGACGAAGCACGGGCCATGGCCGCAGGCATCCTCGTCGAGACGCCCCCCGAATGGCCCCGGGACACCTGTTTCCACGCGGTCGCCGGCCGCGCGCACGTGTTGGCGTTTCCGCAGGAGCAGGGACTCAGCCGGCTGTACGTCGAGTATCCGGTCGAAGACCACCACCGCTACCTCGGCGCCACTCGGACCGCGGCGCTGCTCGCGGCCTTCGACCACCCCGCCATTCCACTGGGACGGGCCTTCGCCGCGAGTCGCGCCGTCCGACCCACGGCCAGCTTCCCCTGGAACTGCACGTGGACGCAGACGGTACGCGCGCCCGGCGTCGTCCTTCTCGGCGATGCCGGCGGGTACAACAACCCGACGATCGGGCAGGGGCTGTCGCTGTCGCTGCGCGACGCCGGAGTCCTGGCGGAGACCCTGTTGGCGAGCCCAGACTGGTCCGTCAACGCGCTCGGCGGCTACGAGGATCAACGAACGGTCCGCTACGCCCGCGCTCGGGCCAGCGCGCTGTTGCTCAGCGCCCTCTACTCCGTCGGAACAGAAGCTCGCGCCAGACGGCGACGTGTGCTGCCCGCGATGCAGTCGAACCCCGAGTTGGCCCTGCCAGCCGCAGCTCTATTCGTGGGGTTCGACGAGGTCCCCGAATGGGCTTTTACCGCCGCAATGCGGGACCGGGTGCTGGCCGCCGCCTGAGAGACAAGAACGCGATCGTTGCTCAACCGCAGAAAGAACGTCACGTCGCCCCCAAGGAGATCGCATGAGAACTCGAATCGCGAGCACGCTGATCGCACTTGCCCTGATCGGCTGTGACTCTGCGTCCGGCGTGGTGGGCCCGGCAGGCCTCACTCGCGAGCCGTTGGCCAAGGGCAGCGCGCCCAGCGTGAGGATGGATCTGAGTGGTCCGGTCGAAGTCACCCATCTGCTGGTCACCTGGGACTCCGACGGCACGACCGGGTGGATCGAGTGGCCGGGTCCACTCCTGGCGACCATGAAGAGCGGCGAGCTTGCGTACCGAACTCCCGGCGAGAACGACTGTGGCGTGCAGACGTTCAAGGTCGGAGACTCCCACCTCATCCCAGCTGGGACCGTGCATCAAGCGTTCAATCTGGGCTCGGGGCCCGCGCAGATGCACATCGTCGCATTCGTGCCCCCGGGCGCGGGGCCGGTGCAGAAGGAGAAGCCGGAAGGCTGCTGAAGGGTGCGCGCAGGCTGACCGCGCCGCTTCCCACCTCAACTACTGCCGAGGTCGAGATCCGTGGGTGGGAGGGGCGCGCGGGTGCCGTCGTCGAGGCGGGCGCCGGGGATCCCCGCGAATCGGTATTCCAATGGCTCCCGGCCCGCCTGCAGCACCGTGACCAGCTCGCTTCGTCGGCCAGTCGCCAGATCGGCGATCGCGCGGGCCACCTCGGCGGCGGCGAGGAGCGGATACCCCGCCTCGTCGAACTGCCGGCGGGCGGCACCGAGCAGCGGAGTCGCCGCGAAGCTCGGGCACACGGCGTGGATGCCCACCCCACGCGCGGCCAGTTCGTCCGCACAACTGCGAACCAGGCCGACGAGCGCGTGCTTGGTCATCGCGTAGACCGGGTCGGCGGGAAGGCCGATCAGCCCGGCGAGCGAACAGGTGACGACGACTGCTCCGGGGCGGGCCATCCGGGGGAGCAGCGCGGTCAGCCCGTAGACGACCCCGTCCACGTTGACCCGCATCAGCCGGTGGTAGCGCTCCAGGTCCAACGTGGCCAGCTCGGTGCCGCCGCCCGCGATCCCCGCGTTCAGCACCAGCGCATCGAGCCTGCGGCCCTCGAGCGTTCCGGCGAGCGCGGCCCAGGCGTCGCGATCGGTGACGTCGAGCGGGCAGGCCTCGACACCGAGCTCGGCCGCGGACGCTTCCGCACGGTCGCCGAGGTCGGCGAGCAGCACGTCGAATCCTTCGGCCTGGAGGACCTCCACGGTCGCGCGGCCGATGCCCGAGGCGGCTCCGGTCACGAGGGCGCTTCGGCGCGTGTTCTCCACGACCCCACGCTAGGCGGGAGGGCTACCGGCGCCCGCCAGGCAGGCCGGGTCGTGTCCCCATCCGTGAACTAGCGTGCGATCGTGACCTCACCCGACGATCTCACCGCGTACCCGCCGCTGAGCCCCGAACAGCTCGCCGAGCTCGAGACCTTCGGGACTCGTCGGGCGATCTCGCCCGGCGACTACCTCTACCGTGCCGGCGACGCCGCCTACGACTTCTACGTCGTCCTCTCCGGCGGCGTCGACATCGTCGTGACCGGCAAGTACGAGGAACGCCTGCTGATCAGCCACGGCGCCGGGCGCTTCCTCGGCGAGCTGAATCTGCTCACCGGCCTGCGGGTCATGGTCTCGGCCCGAGTGACCGAGTCCGGCGACGTGCTGGTCATCCCGGTGGCGACGCTGCGCGAGATCATCGCGACTCGTCCGGCGCTGTCGGATCTGCTGCTCGCGGTGTTCATGGCCCGCCGGTCGATGCTGCTCACCGAGGCGGCGATGGCGATCAAGGTCATCGGGTCGCGGTACTCGCCGGAGTCGGCGCGCATTCGGGAGTACCTGCAGCGCACGCGGATTCCGCACGAGTGGGTCGACGCGGATGCCGACCGCGAGGTCGAGGGCGCGCTGTGCACCGCCGGCATCAAGCCCGACGAGCTTCCGCTCGTCTGGGCGACCGGCACGCTGCTGCGCCGCCCGACACCGGGCGAACTGGCCGAGTTCCTCGGCCTGACCCTCGACCCGATCGGGCGCCGGTGCTTCGACCTGGTCGTCGTCGGCAGCGGCCCGGGCGGGCTCGCGGCGGCGGTCTACGGTGCGTCGGAAGGCCTGTCCACCATGGTGGTGGACGCCGTCGCGGTCGGTGGCCAGGCCGGCGGAAGCTCGCGGATCGAGAACTACCTCGGCTTCCCGACGGGCATCTCCGGTACGGATCTGACGCATCGTGCACTGATTCAGGCGGAGAAGTTCGGGGCCGGCTTCAGCGCTCCCTGCACCGCCACGGGGCTACGCGAGGAAGCGGGCCACCTGTTCGTCGGCCTCTCCGACGGCACCGAGATCGCCGGCCGCGCGGTCGTCGCCGCGACCGGCGCCCGCTACCGGAGGCTCCCGGCCGCGGGCATCGAGGAGTTCGAGTCCAGCAGCGTCTTCTACGCCGCCACCGAAATGGAGGCGCGGGCCTGTGCCTCGGCCCCGGTCGTGGTCGTGGGCGGCGGCAACTCCGCCGGCCAGGCGGCCATGTTCCTCGCGCAGTCCGGCAGCCCCGTCACCATCGTGATCCGCGGAGCGGACCTGGGCGCGAGCATGTCCCGGTACCTCGTCGACCGGATCCTCGGGCACCCGAACATCGCGCTGCGCACCCACACCACGGTGACGTCGCTGTCCGGATCGCTCGCGCTCGAGCACGTCGTGCTGACCGGACCCGACGGCGCCACGAAGACGCCCTGCGCCGGGCTGTTCTCCTTCATCGGCGCGCAGCCGTCCTCGGACTGGCTGTCCGGCTGCGCTGCGCTGGACGGGCACGGTTTCGTGCTCACCGATCGCTCGCTCGGCCCGGAGCACCTCGACGAGACGTGGACTGCGCTCGGCCGCGCGCCGCTGCCGTTCGAGACCAGCCGCCCCGGCCTGTTCGCCGTCGGAGACCTGCGCTCGGGTTCGACCAAGCGCGTCGCCGGCGCGGTGGGCGAAGGCTCCGCGTCGGTGCGGGCCGTGCACGAGTACCTCGCGTTCGTCGGCTAGCACCGCAGGTTTCGGCGGCACGTGCCCGGCTACGGCGGGCTCGTGCCGGCTCGCCGAACCTCCGTGCGAAGCTCCTCGAGGTCGGCGAGGCGGCGCAGACCCTGCAGCGGTTGGCGCATGCGCGGGTTCGCCGCCAGCCGCTCGGAGTTCCGCGCCAGGAACTCCCAGTACCCGGCCGTGAAGGGGCACGCGTACTCGCCCGTGCGGTGCGTCGGGCGGTACGCGCACGGGCGGCAGAAATCGCTCATCCGGTTGATGTACGCCCCGCCGGCCGCGTAGGGCTTGGTCGTCGTGCGGCCACCGTCGGCGTGCTGGCTCATGCCGATCACGTTGCTCGCCATCACCCAGTCGTACCCGTCGACGAAGGACAGGTGAAACCAGGCGGCCACCTGCGCCGGGTCGATCCCGCGCTGCAGCGCCCAGTTCCCCAGCACCATCAGCCGCGGGATGTGGTGGGTCCACCCGGTGTCGCGGACCTGGGCGAGCACCGTGCGCAGGCACCGGGCCGTTACCGCGTCGGCGTCGAGTTCCCAGAGCCAGTCCGGCACCGGCTCGTGGGCGGCGAGGGCGTTGCTGGCGCGGTGTTCGGGCCCGAAGTGCCAGTACGTATGCCACATGTAGTCCCGCCAGCCGATCACCTGGCGGACGAAGCCCTCGACGGAGGCCAGGGGAGCGGCACCGGACCGGTAGGCGTCCTCCGCGGCGTGCGCGACCTCGATCGGGTCGAGCAGGCCGAGGTTGAGCGGCACCGACAGCAGGCTGTGGCTCATCGTCGCGTCCCCGGCGAGCATCGCGTCCTCGTGCGGACCGAACGCGGCCAACCGGTGTCGTACGAAGTGCTCCAGCGCGGCCCGCGCCTCGCCCTCGGTGACCGCGAACAGCCGCGGTCCGTCGCGGCCGACGAAGGCCACCTCGCCCGCGGCCTCCCACGCGTCGAGATCTGCCCGCACCTCGGCGTCGATCTCGTCCTCCGCCGGCCGGTACGGCGGCGCGACGCCGAGCGTTGCCGCACCACGGGGTGGACCTTCGCGGTTGTCGTGGTCGTAGTTCCAACGCCCGCCCACCGGCTCGTCGCCGGCGACGAGCACACCGAGCCGGCGCCGTGCGTCGCGGTAGAAGTCCTCCATCAACAACCGGCGGCGTCCGCGCGCGAAGGCCGCGAACTCCTCCGCGGTCGACGCGAACCCGCGGGCCGGGAGCACGGTGACGTCCGGGCGGTTCTGGACGAATCGCAGCGCGGCCATCGAGGTGGGGTGACACACCGTCAGAGATTCGCCGAGATCGTCCAGCGCCGCGCCGTAGGTCTCGCCGCGCACGAGCACGGCCCGATCGCCCAGTTCGGCGGCGCGGTGGCGCAGTGCGGACAGGATCAGGTGCGCCTTCTGCCGGTGGTAGCGCCGCCGGCGGAACACGGCCTTGGACTCGATCAGCAGCGCGGGCTGATCGGGGGAGTCCAGGAAGTGCGAGCCGAGTTGGTCGGCGAACAGCCACCGCCTCGAGTGCACGCCGCGAGCCTATTCCAGGAGGTCCGGGTGTTCGTCCGCCGCGGGCTCACCGGGCAAAGGGCAGCCGCCGGACGTGCTCCCACGGCCCGCCGCGGTAGCGCCACACGTCCAGGCCCGTCGCCCCGTGCTCGCCCGGGACGAACGCAGCGCCGAGCGCTTCGTGGAGCGTGCGGGCCACTGCGGGCTCGACCTTGTTCTGGACGGTGACGTGCCCGCGAAACGGCTGGCGGTCCTGCGCCGAAAGCCACGGCTGCCAGCGTGTCGCCAGTTCCGCGCGAAGATCGGCGAGTTCCGGCGCCTCGACGTCCACCGCGACGCCGCGGCCCAGGAAGCGCACGCCAACGGACCGAACGGCGAACGGCGGGCGGGTGGCCACGTCCGCGCAGTCCGCGACCAGGGCGGCGCCGTGTTCCGGCGGCAGTTTGTGGAACAGCGTCAGGTGCGCGCCGACGAGGAGTCGTTCGGGCGGGAAGTGCCGCCGTCGCAGGTCGTCGAACTCGCGCTGCGAACGCTCGTCCAGCACGAGGGTGACGAGGAACGGGTCCTCGGGGCAGGCCATACGACGCATGGAGGTCTCGGCTAACCGGTGCGGCGCCGAAGGTAGTCGTCGACGACGTAGTCCCCGAGCCGTTGCGGATCCGGGTGGAAGACGCGTCCGCCGTTGCGCCGGGCGACCTCGTCGCAGAACGCGGCCAGGCGCGGGTCCGGGTCCAGCGAGAACACCGACAGCTGTGCGCGGCGCCGGGTCATGGCGTCGACCTGCGCGTAGGTGAGCGCCATGGTCTCCGCGTCCGGTGGCCAGTCGAACCACGCTTCGCCGTCGCGCATCAGGTGGGCGGTCGGTTCGCCGTCGGTCACGATGAGGACGATGCGGTCGCAGCCGGGGTGCCTGTCGAGGAACCGGCCCGCGAGCAGCAGGGCGTGCTGCAGGTTCGTGCCCTGGACGTAGTCGGGCTCCATCGTGGCGAGCTGCGTCGGCGTGATCTCCGCGGCGTAGCGGGCGAAGGTCACCAGTTGCACGGCGTCCTGCGGGTACATGCCGGTCACCAGCGCGTGCAGGGCCAGCGCCGTGGTCTTGGCCGCGGTCCACGTGTCGCGCAGCGCCATCGAGTACGAGGTGTCCAGCAGCACCGACACGGCCGCCCGGCCACGCGTCTCGGTCTCGGCAACCTCGAAGTCCTCGACGGACAGCTCCATGCGGGAGCCGGTGCGGCGGATCGAGTTGGTCAGCGTGCGGACGACGTCGATCGGCTGCGCGTCGCCGAACTGCCAGGGCCGCGAGGACCCGGTGAGCTCTCCGGCCGCGCCCGCGGCCTGGACGTCGTGGCCGCCACGCCGGCCGAGAGCCATGGAGGCGAACACGCGGCGCAGGGCGGCCTGCCCGATGCGGCGGATCGCCTTCGGGGTCAGCTCCAGGGCGCCGCCGCGGCGGTCGAGCCAGCCCTGCTCCTCCAGTTCGCGCTGAATGCGGCGCAGCTCTTCGAGGTCGTCCAGCGCCGCCCGGCCGAGGGCTCGCCGCACGGCGTCTTCGTCGACGTCGGAGAGGTCCGCGCCGGGGTAGTCCTGGGACAGGCTCGCGGCCAGGTCCTCCAGATCGGCGAGTTCGGCCATCGCGGTCGTGGCGTCGCCGAGGCCGAGTGGGTTGTCGCCCTGCAACCGCGACGGCGAGTCCCAGTACAGGTCGGGCCGACGCGCTCGCAGCGCGTCGGACAGGCGCGCCATCTCCGAGGACAGCCCGAGATCGTCGAGCATCCCGGCGGCCAGGGCACCGAGTTCTGCGCGCTGTTCCGGGGTGAGGGACGCCATGAGGCGTTGCGCAGCGGCCATGCGGCGAGCGAGGGAGTCGATGAGCTCGTCGAGATTCGCGGGCCGGTCCGGGAAGAAGTCGCCGTACCGGTCGACGAAGTCGTCGAACTGAGCCTGCGTCAGTTCGCCGCGCTCGTCGGCGGCGATGAGCTCGTTCAGCTCGGCCATCATGTTCCGGACGCGGGCGACGTCTTCGGGCCCGGCGTTCTGCAACGCCTGCTTCATGCCGGCGAACTGGCTGTCCAGGACCTCGTTGCGCAGCAGTTCGCGGATCTGTTCGTAGGCCAGCTCGGCCTCCGGGGAGCGCCAGTCGTACTCCCGCAACTCGTGGACCGCACGGGCCGTCTGCTGCGGGTCGAGTGCGTCCAGGCGAGCCTCGCGGAAGCGGGCGTCGTCGCCCGGGTCGGGGAACAGCGTGGCGCGCTCGGCCTCCAGCGCCTGCTCGAGCAGGCGCCGCACCTCCTCCAGCGTGCCGTCGCCGCGGAACGCCTTTCGGGCTTCGCGGGCCCGGCGCAGTGCCTCGCGGCGCATGGACTCCAGCCCGCGCCGGCCCGGCGCCCCGTTGCGCAGGAGTTCCCGCAGCGCGTCGGCGGGGTTCGCACCCCCCAGTACCCGCTCGCCGAGGCCGTCGAGCGCGTTGCGTACGTCGAAGGGTTCGGCCAGCGGATCGGGCCCGTCGTCGAACGGCCCGTAGCGGTACCTGCTCACGCTGCGCCCCGCGCCGTACCCGAAGACTCCCGATAGTGCAGTCCGGGTACGCAAAAGCGCCTCTGCGCGTACCCCGACTGCACTATCGGCGAAAGGGGAGGGGCGTTCATCCGCCGTAGACCGCTCGGTTGCCGTCGGTGGCCTTCGAGATCTTGCGGGTGAGGTACAGGCCCTCGAGGGCGAACTCCGCCGCGCCGGCGGCGACGCCGGGGGATTCCAGGTCGTCCCCGCCGAGGCGGGATACGAGTTTCCCGAGGCCGGTGATCGGGCCCAATTGACCCAGCAGATCGGCCGCTGCGACGACGTCGCCCGAGGACACCGACGTCCCCTCGGAGACGCGCTCCAGCAGGGCTGCGAGGTCCGCGCCACCCAGGCGGGAACGGAAGACCTCCGCGGTGGCCTTGCGGAGGAGGTGCGCGAGGACGTCGAGTTCGCGGCCCTCTTCGCCGGCCTCGAACTCGACCTTGCCGCGCAGCGTCGGCACGATTCCCGCGAGGTCGGCAACGCGGGCCACGGCCGGTTCGTCGACGAGGGCGGCGCGGCGGCGGGCCGAGGCCGCCACGGTTTCGGCGGCCGCGATGGCGAAACGCGCCGAGACGCCGGAACGCGAGTCCACGGCGTTCGATTCGCGGACCCCGCGGGTGAACCGGACGACGAGCTCGAGCAGGTGCTCGGGCACGACGCACTCGTCGAGGTCTGCCTCCTGGCGCAGCAGCGCCAACTCGTCGTCGACCTCGAGGGGATAGTGCGTGCGGATCTCCGCACCGAACCGATCCTTGAGCGGGGTGATGATCCGGCCGCGGTTCGTGTAGTCCTCGGGGTTGGCGGTGGCCACCACCAGCAGGTCCAGCGGCAGGCGCAGGGCGTAGCCGCGGATCTGGACGTCGCGCTCCTCGAGCACGTTGAGCAGGCCGACCTGGATCCGCTCGGCGAGGTCGGGGAGTTCGTTCACGACGAAGATGCCGCGGTTGGTGCGCGGCACCAGCCCGTAGTGCACGGTCTCCGGGTCCCCGAGCGAGCGGCCGGCCGCGACCTTGACGGGGTCGACGTCGCCGATCAGGTCGCCGATCGAGGTGTCGGGCGTCGCAAGCTTCTCCGCGTACCGATCCGCCGCCGCCAGCCACGCGATCGGCAGGTCGTCGCCGGCCTGCTCGATCAGGGCGCGGGTGTGCGGCAGGACGGGTGCAAACGGGTGCTCGCGGAGCTCCGAGCCGACGACGTACGGCGTCCACGGGTCCAGCAGCGAGGTGAGGGTGCGGGCCAGGCGGGTCTTGCCCTGCCCTCGCTCCCCGAGCAGCACCAGGTCGTGCCCGGCGAGCAGCGCCCGCTCCAGCTGCGGCAGCACCGTTGCGTCGAATCCGACGACGCCGGCGAACCGGGGACCGCCGGAGCGCAGCAGCGCGGTGAGGTTCGCCCGCAGTTCGGCCTTCACCGGCCGGTAGGCGTGGCCCAGTTCGCGCAGCTCGCCGACGGTCGAGGCCTTCGGAGGGGCGTCGAGGATTTCCATGGATCGCACCGTACGTCCTCGCGGCGTGCGGTGCCGCGGGAGCTACAGGGCGTGCACCGTCGCCACGTTCCAGAGGCCGCAGATGGCCACGACCATGGACACCGGGCTGTTCTCGCGGACGAGGATCTGCATGCTGCGGTGGGCGTGCTCGTACAGCGCGGAGACGCCGGTGCTGTCCAGGTAGGTGGCGGCGGTCAGGTCGACGACGACTGCGCCCGGCGTGTCGGCAAGGACCTCGCGCAGCAGCGGCACGGCGGCGAGGTCGATCTCGCCGACCGCGACAACCTCGCCGGCCGGACCGCGTCCGACGGCGAACGGCTGGCTCTCGGTCTGGGGCAGGCTCATGGGAACTCCCTCGCGTGGTGGGGATGACGCCCTCGGTCTCTACCCACCGCGCGAGGTTGCAACCTAGAAAAGGTCGGGGATCTTCTCCACGAGCTTGGCGATCCCGTAGCCGAACGGGATCAGGACCCACAGCCAGGCGAGCACGGCGAGCGGCCGTAGCCGTGGGTCCATCCCGGTCGCAGGAGCTTCGGACTCGGTGCTCGCAAGCTCGCTCATGCGATCGCCTTCTCTCCGGGAGCCTTCACCGGTGTGGCGGCCGGTTCGTCGGTGGGCTCGTGCCACTTCGGGTCGACGGGGCGGATCAACTCGTTGCAGACGAACGCGACGACCAGCAGGCCGATGACGATGGCGAAGGCCGGGGTGTAGATGTCCGGACCCTTCGCGCCGTCGTTGATCCGGTTGTCGGCGATGTTGTTGACGATGATCGGGCCGAGGACGCCGGCCACCGACCACGCGGTGAGCAGGCGGCCGTGGATGGCGCCGACCTGGTAGGTGCCGAACAGGTCCCGCAGATACGCCGGGACGGTCGCGAAGCCGGCGCCGTAGAAGGACAGGATCAGCATGCAGGCCACGATGAACAGGGCCTTGTTGTTGTCGGTCGTGATCAGGATGAACGTGTAGAGCAGACAGCCGACGCCGAGGTACATCCGGTACATGTTCTTGCGGCCGAGGACGTCCGAGGTCGAGGACCAGATGATCCGGCCGAGCGAGTTCGACAGCGAGAGGATCGCGACGAACCCGGCCGCGGCGGCGGCGAGCGAGGCCGCGTTCCCGCCGCCGGACTCCGGGAAGAAGTCCCGGAAGATCGGGGCCGCGCGCTCCAGGATGCCGATGCCGGCGGTGACGTTGAAGCAGAGCACCACCCAGAGCAGCCAGAACTGCGGGGTCTTTACGGCGTTCTTCGCCGAGACGTTGTTGCGGGTGACCAGGGCCTTCGCCGGTCCGGGCTCCCAGCCGGCGGGCTTCCAGCCCGGCGCCGGGACGCGGACGAGCGAGTAGCTCATCACCATGAAGACCGCGTAGATGCACCCGAGCACCAGGAACGTCTTGGCGATTCCGTCCTGGTCCGGCGCGACGGCGTTCGGTCCGATGCCCACGATCGCGTCGAAGTTCTTCAGCAGTTCGGTGGTCAGCGGCGAGGCGATCAGCGCACCGCCGCCGAACCCCATGATGGCGATGCCGGTCGCCAATCCCGGTCGGTCCGGGAACCACTTGATCAACGTCGTGACCGGGGAGATGTAGCCGATGCCCAGGCCGATGCCGCCGACGAAGCCGTACCCGCCGACGACCATCCAGTACTGATCGGCCGCGACGCCGATCGACGCGATCATCAGGCCGCTGACGAAGAACGCGGAGGACATTGCCATCGCCCAGCGCGGGCCGCGGCGTTCCACCTGCCGGCCGAACAGTGCGGCCGAGACGCCGAGCATCACCATGCCGAGTTGGAACGGCAGCGCGGACAGCGTTCCGGGGTGGTCGCTCTCGGTCAGCATCGTGGCCTCGAGCGGTTTCTTGAACACGCTCCAGGCGTACGCCTGACCGATGGCGAGGTGCACCGACAGCGCGGCCGGTGGAATCAGCCACCGGCTCCAGCCGGGCGGTGCGACGATGCGTTCGGGCTCGAAAAACGCCATGCGCATGCTGAGCTCCAGCCACGGGTGGGACCACGGCACTTGAGTTGCGCTCTCGCGGACAGTAGTGGCGTGATCCCGGTCACGCTCGCATCCTTCGACGGAGTAGCCCCGAACGGGGGTGGCGCTCCGTTGGCTCACGCTCGGGCTACCACCAGGTGGTGTCCCAGTTGCTGCTCGCGGCCTTGGCGCCGCCACCGCCGCCGCCGCCACCAACACCGCCGCCACCGCCGCCGACGGAGTTGACGAGTACCCCGTTGACTCCGAAGGCCCGGCCCGTGTTCTTTCCGTACGGCTTGGTCTCGACGGTGTAGACCTTCTGACCCTGGCGTTGGGCCTTGCGGACCAGGGCCTTGGTCACCGGAACGTTGTAGGGGATCAGCACCGGATAGTTCGACTTCCAGCCCGACGGGGTGTTGAAGACGTAGCCCAGACGGGCGGCGCCGGCCTGCTTCATGGTGGTCAGCTGAGCCCGAGAGCTCCCGATGAACGTGACCCGGCTGCCCAGCCCGTGCGAACGAACCGTCGACACCAACGTCTTGGCCTGGCGCGCGCTGGGCGAACGGGTGTGGACGAACACCTTGGACGTGCCCGACCGCCGGGCGACGAACGACAGCGCCTGGTCGAGGGTCGGCACCCGCTGACCGCTGAAGGCCGCGCCGAACCAGCCGCCCGCGTCGCACTTCCGCAGCTTCGTCCAGGTGACGCTGCGGACCGCTCCGGTGCAGTTGGTGGTGCGGTCGATTCGAAGGTCGTGCATGACCACGGGGACGCCGTCGCGAGTGAACTGGACGTCGAACTCGATCCCGTTGACGCCCTTGCGCAGTGCCGTTCCGAACGCAGCCAGGGTCGACTCCGGCGTCAGAGAATTGCCGCCGCGGTGGGCGATGGTCTCGCCGCGGTCGCTGGCGCTGGCGGCGGTGACGCTCATGGCGGTGGCGGACGCGGCCACGACGGCGACGGTGGCGAGACGCTGACGAGCGGTGGTCACGATCGACTCCTCGGGGGACGAGACGCCCCGTTGCTGGAGACGTCGAAGTCGATCTTGAGCGGCCAACCCGGGAACGGCGCCTCTGCATCTGGAAATATGCCCTGTTGTTGGTACATCCCGTCAGATGCGCGCGGCTGTCGGGCGACACTTGGGATCGGCATGACCCAAGATCGGTGTCGTGGAGATCCTTGGCAGTCGCGTCCTCATTCACCCCACCGATCCGGCCCGTTCCCGCGCTTTCTATCGGGACACCCTGGGGTTGGCCGTGTTCCGCGAGTTTGGGGATCCGGCCGATCCGGGCGTCGTGTTCTTCCTCGGCCAGGGACTGCTCGAGGTCTCCGGCCGCTCCGCCGATCGCCCCTCCGGGGTCGACCTGTGGCTGCAGGTCCGCGACGTCCACCAGGAGTGCGCCCGCCTGGCGGCCGCCGGCGTCCCGGTGCTGCGGGAGCCACGGACGGAGCCGTGGGGTCTGGTCGAAGCCTGGATCGCCGACCCGGACGGCCTGCGCATCGTGCTCGTCGAGATCCCGCCGGACCATCCGCTGCGCCGGGACGCCCGGACATCTCTCTGACGGCGCGTCAAAAGATTGCCGCCGGGATTGATTGGCCTTCTCCAACGCCCGTATCGGGCGTCAGAACGGCGGAACGTCCGGGGGCGTGAATGCCCAGAGTCCAGAGTCTTCCCAGGAATTTCCGAGGCTGTCGAGGCCCGGGTCGGATTCGAAGGTCCAGCCGTGGTTCGCGGGTGTGGTGACGGGTTCGGGGAGTTGGCGCCAGACGGGCCGGTCGGGGACGTCGTAGCGGTGGCCGAGGCGGCTGGTCCAACGGTGGCCGTGTTCGAGGCGATCGAGTTTCCAGCCGCCCTCGTGTTTGCCGCCGTGGTCGCGGCGGCACAGCGGTGCGCTGTTCTCGGGCGTGGTCTTGCCGCCCTTGGCGTGGTCGTGGCGATGGTCGAGGTCCGACCGGCGGGCGGGAGCGCGGCAGCCCACGCCGATGCAGCGCCCGTGCAGGAGTTGGACCTCGCGGCGCATTCGGGCACCGGCGAAGCGTTTCTCGGAGTCGTCGGGCGCGGGTGGCGGTTCGGCTGCTCGGATGGCGATGTCCAGGAGCACGGTTCGCCATCGTTCCCAGACCTCTGGTTCGAGGAAGTCCGCAATCCCGCCCTCCGCGTCGGCCCGCAGGCACGCTTCGAGGAGGCCGAGGTGGACATGCAGGTTCACGACCGAACTGCAGTCGCCGGACCTGGCCGCGTATCCGATCGGCCGGGCCGGGGTCAGGCCCGTGCCGATGAGGTGGTTGGTCGAGTCCATCAGGACCCACCGCCACTGCGCGGCCCCGAGCTTCGACAGGACGGTCAGCGCGTGCGCGGTGTGAAGGGGCCCGTGTCCGGCGAGGTCGGCGGGGTCCAGGTCCAGGCCGAGCGCGGCGTAGAGGGAGACGCTCAGCTCGATCCCGTCCAGCGGCTTCGACGCGTCAGCGGCCTCGCCCTCGGGGACGGGTCGGCAGGCGCGCAGTGCCGCGAGGATCTCGGCGTCGCCGAGGCCGGCCCAGGTGCCCTCGGTCGTGCACATGAAGATCTCCGCACGGACCTGGTCGATCGGGCGCGGGTCCCCGTCCCGCTTGGCAGCCTTGGCGAGCATGTCGATCCGCGCCGCCGCGGCGGCCACCCGTTCGGGCGGGAGTTGCTGGCCGGTCAGGTCCGCGGTCCCGTCCGGGTTGCGCCGCGCGAGGACCTTGCGCCCGCGCACCGCGGCCTCGTACTCGTCCTTCTTCGCGTGCGGGTCCAGTGCCATCGCCAACGACGAGGCGTAGTCGGCCAGCTCTCCAGTCGTCTTGCGCGGCCCGGACAGCGACGCCAACGGAAGCGTGTTCGCAAGCACCGCGGCCTGGACGGAATCGGCCAGGTGCGCGGTGTGGTCGAGCAGCACCCTGGCCCGCGGGAAATCGAGTTCCCCGGCGAGCATTGCCTCGCCGATCTCCGGCAGGAGCACCGTCGCGGCGATCGCCTCGCCGACGAGCCTGTCGCCGGCCCACCGGGTCAACCCGAGCGCGGCCTTCACCTCGTGCGCGGACCACTCGTCCGGCGAGGCCATCCGCTGTGCATGCTGCCCGCCATCGCGCCCGCACCGAGCCACGTGTGAGACGGACAGCAGGAACCGCCCGTCCTCGGCCGACTTCTGCCGGTACTGCGCGTGCATGAACGAGACCGCGTCGTGCCCACACAGATCAGCCGGGTCGATTGCCCACAGAGCCGTGCCGAGTTCGAGCCCCGGCGCCAACGACGCGAGGTACTCGCCCAACGATAGCGGCCCAATTTCCATGCCTAATTATAGCATGAACCAAACATAAGTTCGAACAACAGTTCGATCTCTAGATTTCGTATCTGTCGTATGCCGAGGTCGTGGCGGATAGGCCCTCGGGCAGATCAGGCGCTCGGCGAGTCGTGCGGCCACGTCGGGGTGAGATCGTGAACCGCAACCCAAGCGCCGTTGAATCGACGCGGCAGGGGATGGTCAAGACGCAGTCGATCCAAAGTTCTAGGATCCGTGCGACGGTGGTCTTCTCGAGCCGGGGTCCGCGCTGACGCAGGCCCACGGCCAAGGCGTAGGTGATGTCCGCCATCGCTTCCGCCGCGCCGAGGTCGACGCTCTCTCGAAGCATCGCCGTCAAGCAGTTCTTGTGTGCGTCGTCCATTCGATCCACGCCAGTTCTGACGCCGGCGTTGGAATGGGCCCACTCCCGCAGAGCTGCCGCCTCGGGATGGGAGTCGCATAGAAAGAGTTCGAAGAGCACGTCGGCGAGCGCCTGCGCCGGCGGGTCGGTCGTCGTCGCGCAATATGAGTGACTGGCGAGGCCTTCGGCGAAGTCCCGTTCGAAGTTTGCGAGGGTGCCATATCGATGCTGGAAAGCGCCTTTGCTCAAGCCGAGTTCCTCGCTCAGCGCTGCGACGCTGATCCCGCTTGGGCCTGAGCGCGCCAGTAGTCGTCGCGCGGCGTCGGGAAATCGCTCGGTGCTTCGATCCGCCCCGTCTGCCAAGCGACACCCCGCCCCGGAGGACACGCCTGCATTCGGCGCGCGGCGTGGCCGGGTTGCCGGCGAAGGGTGCAGGGCGGGGTTGCCACGACGCCACTCCTCGATCTCGAGAAGCAGGTGGCCGCCCCTTGGAGAGCGTACGATTCGGCTACGGATCCCAAGGAGAGCGGCATACAGGTGTTGCTCGACGAGGAGCAGTTGCTCGAGCTTTACCGGACGACAGCCGTGCGCCAAGCCGACATGCACTGCGATGACAGTCGCGGCGACATCGGCACCTGACGTAGTGTCACCCAGCACTTCGGCGAAGACCGCGGCTCCCTCCTCCTGCGCCTGGAGGTGAAGCCGGAACAGGTTCTCCGCAAGCGCCGGTCGCGTGCCCGCCCACACGCGGATCGCCGGCTCGGCGCCGAGTTGGAAGTACAGGTGGCCGTTCGCGATCACTTCGAGCCGACGTCGGATGTCGGGGGCCGCGACGAGCGTGCCGAGATACGCGCCAGCCGCTTTCACCCATCGCTCGGCGAAGGCCCCTACGAAGTCGTCGAAGCCGGTGAATCGCTTGTAGAAACTGCCTTTGGTGACGTGCAGCGACTCGCACATGGCATTGACGGTGACGGCCGCGTGGCCCCGGGTCTCGAGGATCTGGTAGGCGGCGCGGAAGTACGCCTCCCGGTCCAAAGAATGTGGGTCGCGAAGGTTCCCGCTCAACGGACCATCCGGCGCAGTACCCGTTCCTAGTCCGTCTGCCACGGCGCAACGATGCTGGAGGAATGGCGTGCTTGCAACGACTCGGTGGCTTCGTCGCAGTGGTGGCGATGTTCGTGGCGCCGCTCTTTCTGCCGGCCGCGGACGCCGCAGCAACCATGGTCCCGTGTCGAGAAGTGAGTGTTCCGATCGTTGTCGACGGCGGCTCGGGTGCGATCGCCGCGACTCTTTGCACCCCGCCCCATGCGAACGTGGTGCAGATCCTCGTGCCGGGCAACACGTACACGCGCGACTACTGGTCGGCGCCAGTGGGCCAGGGCTACGTTGCGCAGGCCGTCCACGCGGGCTATGCCACCTTGGCGATCGACCGGCTGGGAACCGGCAGGTCCCTGCACCCGCCGAGCAACGCGATGACCCTCGCGAACGACGCCGGAACTCTGCACACGGTCGTGGAGGCTCTCCGTTCGGAGCGGCTTGGCCCCTTCGCGCGCGTCGTCGGAATCGGACACAGCCTGGGGTCCGTCGTGGTCCACCAGAACGGGGGACACTACCCGAACGATTTCGACGGCCTGGTGCTAACCGGATTCAGCCATCTGGTCAACGTCGCGAATGCGGCGGGCACCGTCATTCCCAGGTATGCCTCGCCGTCCGGTGATCCACGCCTCGCTGCGCGCGGTCTCGACCCGCTCTATGTCACCGCTCAGCCGGGTGGACGCCGTGCGTTCTATGCGTCGGATCGGGTCGAGCCGATCGTGCTCGCGTGGGACGACGAGGCGCGCGACGTCGGCAACGCCGTTGAGTTGGCGGCGTTGGGCGGGTTCCAGACACCGAACCTTGGCCGTGCGATCCGGGGACCGGTTTTGGTCGTCAACGGAGGTGCCGATGCCGTCGTCTGCGGCATGGCGGCGGCGGACTGCACCACCACCGAGAAGCTGCGGGCCTCCGAACGCCCGTGGTTCGGCGAGGCGGCTCGCCTCGACGCGTGGGTCGTGCCGGGACTCGGGCACAACGTCACGTTGCATCGCAACGCGCCATCGGTGGGTGGGGCGATCCTCTCCTGGCTCGACATGTCCGTTGGCTCAGGCGCCGGACGGCGCGGCATGGCGTTGAACGACCAACCAATGCACCGGACGTCGTCAGCCTCGGTCGATCCCGCCGGCGCGGCCGCCAACGGAATTCTCGAACTTGCCGGGCGTCCGGCGGCCGAGACCTACGCGGGCGCAACCTCTGCGACCCCCGGCTTGGGAGATTCCAGGAACCCGTTACCGGTGGCGAACAGCCTGCTGCGCGAGCTCGGCGCGCTGCCGGCGAAGCGCTACTTCGTCCCGAAGATCCGGTCCCCGCAGTCGCCGAGGCCGGGGCGGATGTAGCCGTGCTCGTCGAGTTCGCGGTCGATCGCGGCGGTGTAGATCGGAACGTCGGGGTGGTGGCGGCGCAGGTTCGCGACACCCTCCGGCGCCGCGACCAGGCTGACGAACACGACCGACCGCGGCGAGGTCTCCTTCACCCGGTCCACGGCGGCGACGGCGGAGTTGCCGGTGGCGAGCATGGGGTCGAGCAGAATCGCGTCGCGCTCGTGCATGCCCGAGGGCACCTTGAAGTAGTACTCGACGGCCACCAGCGTCTTCGGGTCCCGGTAGATGCCGACGTGTCCGACACGGGCGCCGGGGACGACGTCGAGCATGCCGTCCAGGAAGCCGTTCCCCGCCCGCATGACTGAGACGAACACGGTCTTGCGGCCGTCGATCATCGGGCCGGTCGTGGTCTCCAACGGGGTCTCGATCTCCACCGGCGCGGTGGGCATGTCGCGGGTGACCTCGTACGCCATCAGCATCCCGACCTCGCGCAGCAGGCGGCGGAAGCTGTTGGTCGAGCGGTCCTTCTGCCGCATCAGGCTCAGCTTGTGCTGGACCAGTGGGTGGTCCACGACGTGCACACCTGGATCGGACACCGGTACTCCTCTTTCTAGAAAACGGTTCCGTCGCCGGACAGGGTCACCGGCGGCACGCCACCGGGGCGACGCTCGGCCGCGATGGCTCGGCCCGCCGTCCAACTTCCGCCTTCGAGCAGACTTGCCAGCGGCAGGTTCCGCCCGAGCCGCTCCCGCACCGCAGGCGCGGCTTCGTCCAGCAGCGCGACGGTCAGCGCGCGCCACTCGATCACCCACGGGTCTGCGGGGGAGTAGACGACCCGCGACCAGTCGGCCGCGCGCGGCACGATCAGGCCGGTGTCCAACAGCAGTCCGCCGTTGCGGTACTCCGGCAGGCCGGTCAGGTCGTCCAGGCCGGTGACGGGTACACCAGCCCACTCGAAGGGTTCGACGAGGGAGTACGTCAGCCACTGGCTGAGCTTGTGGAACGGCACGAGACCTGTCGGGTGCTCCCACACGTCGCCGAGCGGCCATGCCTTCCCGTCCACCTCGAGCCACTGGCCGCTGGGCCAGATCGAACTGAGGCCGTCGAGCAGGAAGCGCAGGATCTCCGCGGCGGAGACGTCGATCCGATCGCCCGTCAGGGAATCGAACAGGCCACCGGGTCGGCCACCGAACGCCGGCGCCTCGAGAGCGACGGCGAGACGGCGCAGCAGGTCCGCCCGGCCCTCGAGGCCGAGTAGCGGATTGTGCGGGCCGACCTGGAAGACCCAGCCGAGCTCGTCGGCGTCGAGCCGCGACAGGGCGGTCGAGTCGACCCGGCACGGATCGTCCGGATCGTCGCTGAACGTCCCGACGAGAAACGCGTCGAGGCTCGCGACGGCCAGGCCTTCGGAACGGGTCAGCGTGTTCCCGAACGCGTCGAAGAACGACCAGCCCGGTCCGGCACCGGCGTCGAGCAGCACGCTGACGACGGCCAGGTCGATGCGAGCCTGCGGCGACAGGGCCGGCACCCGGTCCCCGAAGTGCCGCCACCGGGAGTGGTAGGGGACCTCGAGGTTCGGGAACCGCGACGCGGTTACGGAGGCAATCCGCGATACCACCTCGGCCAACCGGGCCTCGTCGAGCACGAAGTGCTTCGACTCCCCGGCGCGGACGTAGGCCAGGACCTCCGCACACCGCCGCCGCACCGTGCCGACGTCTCGAAGCTCCGCCACGATCGCCGGAACAGCGCCGAACGGTTCAGTCATCGGTGCGTTCGAGGAGTTTGCGGCCCTGGACCTCGGCGAGGCCGGTGGCGTCGAGGACGACGTCGTCGGTGAAGTACCCGGCGGCCTTCTTCGCCTCCATCTCGACCCTGGCGTCCGCGGGCACCAGCGCGTCGGGGATCTTGACTCGCTCGCGGACCTCGATGCCGCTGCCGGTGATGGCGTCGTACTTGTCGTTGCTCATGCTGACCAGGCGGTGGATCACCGAGATCCCGAGCCAGTGCAGGACGTCGGGCATGAGTTCCTGGAAGCGCATGTCCTGCACGCCGGCGACGCACTCGGTGCGCAGGAAGTACTTGGCGGCGCTGTCCCCGCCCTCCTGACGCTTGCGGGCGTTGTAGACGAGGAACTTGGTGACCTCGCCGAGTGCCCGGCCCTCCTTGCGGCTGTACGCGATGAGGCCGACTCCGCCCTGCTGCGCGCCCGCGATGCACTCCTCGATCGCGTGCGTCAGATACGGCCGGCAGGTGCAGATGTCCGACCCGAACACGTCCGAGCCGTTGCACTCGTCGTGCACGCGAGCGGTCAGCGTGATCGCGGGATTCGACAGGTCCGCAATGCGCCCGAACACGTAGAGCGTCTGGCCGCCGATCGGCGGCAGGAACACCTCGAGGTCGCCGCGGGTGACGAGCTCCGGGTACATGCCGCCGGTCTCCTCGAACAGCGTGCGACGCAGCACCGCCTCGGTGACCCCGAACCGCTGGGCGACGCCCGGCAGCCACCACACCGGCTCGACGGCCACCTTGGTGACCACCGCGGAGGCGTCGGGGAGCAGGAAACGGCCGTCCGGGCTCAGGCGACCCTGGTCGATCGCGTCGCGGACCTCGGGCAGGTGCACGTGCGCCTGGGTGACGGCGATGGTGGGGCGGACGTCCACCCCGGCCGCCAGCTGTTCCGCGAACACCTCGGCGATCCGGGCGCCCCACGGGTCGATCGACACGATCTGCTGCGGGTCCGCCCAGCCGGAGTACGGCCCGGTGGGGCTGGTTGGCGCGGTGTCCGTCAGGTCGGCACGGTGTCCGCGGACCAACGTGCCCGCCGCCACCGCCAGCGCCCGATACACCCCGTAGCTCCCGCTGTGGGTACCGATGACGTTGCGATGCGCCCGGTTGGTCGTCGTGCCGACGATCGGCCCGCGCTCCCGCGGGTCGGCGGCGCCCCACAGAATGGAGGACACCGCACCCGGCGCCGGGTGCGAGGTCAGCCGGATGTGCGTGGTCCGCGCCCCGGTGTCAGCGGGATGGATCGGATCCTGCCCTGTCATCGCTGGCTGCTCCCGGCCACGAAGAGTTGTCGCGGCCAGTGTCTCGCCATCCGGGCCTGGGCGTGCGGATCTTTGGCGGCGATGCGCCGACGGCTGCAGAACAGACAAGGGGAGCCAGGGGCGGGATCGGCCGATGCAACGGCTCGACGGTCCGTTCTCTGCTCGTTGGCCCGCGGGGACGGACGGCGAAGCCACGTCGGCCCCGAGGGTTTCCAGGCCGCGCCAGAACTGAGTAGGTGTACGGATGCGCCGCAGAGGCGGGCGGCGGAGACTGGGAGCGTGACGCATCCCGGCACTTCGAAGGTCGTTCCTCGGCACGACCGTTCGTGCGGGTCGCGGCCCTGCTGTGGGGGCTGCCGGCCGGCGTCGTGCTCGTCGGGTACCTCGTCCTGCCGCACGAGAACGGCAACGGTCGATGCGAAGGCCTGGGCTTTGGCTGCGAAATTCCACCGGCCGACCTCCTCGTCTGGGCCGGGCTCCTTGCCGCGGGGCCGCTCCTTTTGGTCGGCCTGCTCGCGATGCTGGGCATCGCCCTCTGCCGCCGCGTTCGCGGATCGCGGCGCGGCGCGGATCGCGCCTGACGACGGCGTCTTCGCCGTTGGCCGCTCGGTTGTCGTTCGCGCGACTACGGAACGGGTTACGAGCCGCCGCGCTGGAGCGTGCCGTTCACGGTCAGCCGGTACGGCGCGTACACCTGTACCGGGGCGGTGACGTCCGCGAGGGCGTCGTGGGCGATCACCGCCACCAGCGTCGGGTAGGAGGCGAACGCCTTGAGCGCCTTGGCGTTCGCCCGTGCGGAGAAGGCACTGGCGAAACTGCGGACCAGCACGCGGTTGTTCTCGGTGTCCAGCCCGACCAGGGTCACGTGCCAGTTCTCCACGTCGACGACCGCGTTCGGGTCCTTCGTCGAGGGCAGCAGGAATTCCCCCTGCGGCGGATTGGCGGGGACGGTGGTCGCACCTTCGAAGGAGAACGAACGCAACTGCCTGCCGGACAGCGCCCTCTCGCCGTCGCGAAGCAGGACGTAGTCCGCGCCGTTGGGTGCCGCGCCGGGCAGGGCGTACGCGGCCGGGTTGTCCAGGTTCACCGTCGCGTCGAGGCTCTCGGTGGTGATCCGGGCGGGGTCGATGCCGACGACCTCCGCGCCGGGTTTGCTCGCGTACCTGTCGAGCAGATTCGTCAACTGGAAGTCGTGGAGCACGTCCGCGAGCTTGGCCTTCGGGGCGAGCTCGGCGAGTGCGGCCTCGACGCTGGCCAGGCCCTGCTTGGCGCCGTCGTTGTGCAGCGTGGTGATCACTTCTTCGCCGTAGCGGTCGGCCAGGAAGCGCACGAACGCCCAGACGTTGCCGTAGTCGGCCAGCACCTCCGAGCCCGGGCCCTCGTCCTGCCACAGCGTGAGGGAGTTCTGCGGGCCGCCGCACGCGCTCGGGTTCGGATTGCTCGGGCCCTTGACGGTGCCGAATCCCTGGAAGCAGAAGATGTGACTCTCCGCGCGCCTCTGCTGCACGCCGCGGGTGGTGTCGCCGTACCCGACGAGGTTGATCGCGTAGTCCGACAGGCCCTCGTTCAGCCAGGTGGTTTCGTTCGGGTCGGTATAGCTCGCCAGCAGGTGCTGCCACTCGTGGGCGAACACGCCCTCGTAGGCGTGCGGGCGCGCCACCCGCGACTTGCACAGGTCGGAGTTCGGCTCGTTCTTCGGGTTCGCGCCCGTGCGGTGCGCCCAGTCGAACGCGTCGATCGTCATCACGTTGCGATCGGTCAGCACGTTGAAGATCGGGGCGAAGAAGCCGGCGACGAAGGACTTGTTCGTCGGGAAGTCGTAGAAGTTGTCGTCGCGGACGTTGTCCACCAGCGTGACCGTCCGCTCGCCTGCGCCGGCGAAGTTCAGGCCCGCGGCGGTGAGGCCGGGGATGGTCTGCGTGCCGGCGCGGTCCGGCGGCGTCGAGAAGACCTTGGTCTCGCGTGGGTAGATCACGGTGTCGAACTCCTCGACCAGACCCTCGACCTGCGCATCGGTGATGTCGGTGGTTCCGGGAACGGCGTTGCGGCAGTCGCCCGGCGGGAACGCGGTGCCCACCGAGGTCGCATCGACGCCGGAGGCCACCCACACCTCGATCTTGTCGCCGAACCCGCGGAGCTCGTACTCCTTGAGGTAGATGCCCGCCGGGCCGGGGTTGGTGATGTCGATCGCCGGCCAGAGCAGCTTGGTGCCCACCGGCGGGGTCGGCGCACCCGCCGTGCGCGACTGTGTGCGCAGGGCGGCCAGGCCCGCGACGTCGACGGTGTCCCGGCCGAGCATCGCGGCCAACTGTGGCGACAGCCCGTACTCGGCGTACGGCTCGAGCACGGTGAAGTCCGTGCCGGGTGACTCGACGGCTGGGCGAGAGCCCTCGGCCGCCTGCACCGCAGGCGTGGGCAGCCCCGTCAGCACACCGGCGAGAAGGGCGGCGATGCCGAGTGCCACACCGCTCCTGCGTACCCGAACGCAACCTGCCACTGGCACGACTCGCTCCCTTGCGTCCGCGACCGCCGCCTCGGCTTCGAGGGCTCGGAGAATTCGACGCACACGTCCGGTGCGGTTTGGGGGGAGTTGGTCGACAGAAGGGGACCGGCGCCACCTGCGCCGCTACGTTGACCGGATGCGACCGCGTGTGTGCCGAGTGGCCCTGACGGCAGCACTGCTGGCGCCCCTGGGCGCCGCGCCCCACGTCGCGGCCGCCGCTGCAGGCCCGGCCGGCGCCTGTCCGAAGGGGCGGCTGTGTCTCTATCCCGAGGCGAACTTCACCGGCACCCCCTTCGTGCTGTCCCCGCCGCCGCGTGCGGCCGGCCAATGCGCTTCCGCCCGTGGGGAGTTCGCGTCGGCCGTGAACAGAACGAAAACGTTCGTGCTCACCTACAGCCGGCCCGACTGCACGATCCCGCCGGCTCCGCTGGCGATGTGCTGCTCCGACGGGCTGCGCGGGGGGCAGCGCAAGGACTTCGGGCAGCGCTACCTCTCGGTGAAGTGGATGCGCGGCTGACCCTGGCCCACCTGGCCGGCGCGGTGCATGGAGTTCACCAGCACGCGGGGGGTGGGGGGTCGGGCTGTTCGGTCACGGTGGCTCCAACGACTCGAGGGCGACGGTCGCACGCCGCCTACCCGGCAGTTACGCGGGCGGAACCTGCCGGCTCGGCGCAGTGCCCGAGAGCCGGTAGCGGCCGTGTGTTCCGGCTTCGACGAGCTGGGTAGGCGGATCCAGACGGAGGATCGACTTATCGAAGGGAGCTCGTTGTGCCCAGGCAGGCGTGGAGTGCCAAGCGGGAGCGGCAGTACGTACACATCAAGGAAGGCCTGCTCGATCGAGGCGAGAAGAAGGCCACCGCCGAGGAGATCGCCGCCCGCACCGTCAACAAGGAACGCGCCCGGCACGGCGAGGCCAAGGACCACAGCCGCAGCTCGACCGACGACATCTCGTCGGGTCGCCGCGGCGGACTCCGCTCGCACTCCGGATCGCAGGGCCGCACCCGCGACCAGCTCTACAACGAGGCCAAACGGAAAAACGTCAAGGGCCGCTCGAAGATGACCAAGGCGCAGCTCGAACGCGCCCTCGGACGCTGAAGGGAGGAGTGCACACCGTCGATGCAGTCGTCGTGGGCGCCGGCCACAACGGCCTGGTCGCGGCGACACTCCTCGCCGAGGCGGGCTGGGACGTGCTGGTGCTCGAGGCCACCGCCGAGGTCGGAGGCGCCGTACGGACGGCCGAGCTGACCCTGCCGGGATTTCGGCACGACGTCTTCAGCGCCTTCTATCCGCTGGCCGTCGCCTCGCCCGTCATGCGCGCACTGGACCTCGGCTCGTACGGTCTTCGGTGGGCGCACACGCCGCACGTCGTTGCTCATCCCATGGGCGAGGCCGCCGTCGTTCTCGACCGGGACCGAGAGCAAACGGCGGCCTCGCTGGCCTCTTTTCACGCCGCCGACGGCCCGACGTGGCTGCGGATGTGTCAGGAGTGGGATCGCATCGGCCGGTTCGTTGTCGAGGCACTGCTGGCCCCGTTCCCGCCGGCACGGCCGGCCGCTCGCCTGGCGCGGACCCTGTCGCCCGGCGCGGGTCTGCGTCTGGCCCGGCGTGCCGTCGTTCCGCTGACCCGATGGGCGGAGGAGGAGTTCGCCGGACAGGGAGCCCCGGCCCTGCTTGCCGGGTGCGCGATGCACACCGACCTCGGACCGGGGGAGGCGGGCAGCGCGCTGTTCGGTTGGATCCTCGCGATGCTCGGCCAGGAGCACGGCTTCCCCTTCCCCGTCGGCGGAGCCGGACAATTGGCCGAGGCCCTGGCCGCGCGCGCGACGGCGGCCGGCGCCTGCCTTCGGACCTCCTCGCCGGTGGTGGACGTACAGATCGCGGGCGGCCGGGCGGTGGGTGTGCGTACCGTGGACGGACAGGTCGTCCGCGTGCGCCGGGCCGTGCTCGCGGACGTGGGTGCGCCGATTCTGTACGGCTCGCTGATCGCGCAGAGCGCTCAGCCGCCGGGCCTGCGCGCGGCCATGCGCCGGTTCGAGTGGGAACTGCCCGCCGTCAAGGTCGACTGGGCACTGTCTGGGCCGATTCCCTGGCGCAGTCCCGCGATCGCCGGGGCGGGAACCGTGCACCTGGGCGGAAACCTCCACGAGTTGGTTCGCACCGCGCAGGCCCTGCGCCGAGGCGAACGGTCGGCGAGGGTCTACGCGGTCCTCGGGCAGATGGGCATAGCTGACGAGACCCGTTCGCCCGCCGGCACGCAAACCGCCTGGGCGTACGCCCACCTCCCGGCCGGGCACCACGACGACGCAGACGTGATCTCGGACGCCGTTGCCGAACTCGAAGCCGCCGTCGAAACCGAAGCGCCCGGGTTCGGCGAGGCCGTCGTCGGGCGCTCGGTCTTCGACCCCGCCGCGATGGCGGTGCTCAACCCCAACCTTCCGCGCGGCGCGATGAACGGCGGCACCGCCTCGGTGCACCAGCAGCTGGTGTTCCGCCCCGTGCCCGGGCTCGGGCGGGCCGACACCGTCTTCGAGCGGTTGTTCCTCGCGTCGTCGTCGGCCCACCCGGGCGGCGGAGTGCACGGAGCCTGCGGCGCCAACGCTGCGCGCGCGGCGCTGGCCGCCAACGGGCGCGCCGGGGCGCCGTACCGCGCGGCGATGAAGCGGATGCACCGCCGCCTGCTGCGCGACTGACGCAGCGTCAGGTGCGGTGCTCGGCGATCGCGGCGAGGCGGCTCAGCGACTCTCGATTCCGTGGCGGAAAGAGCAGGGGAGCCAGGGGACGCACCAGCGTTCCGGGGCCGCGGCGCACGTCCTCGGCCATGGCGATCCGAGAACCCGTCGGCGCGGCGTCGACCTGCAGCGTGACGAGCGCCTCGCCGAACGGCCAGGCGCGAGCGCGCAGCACCAGCCGCCCGTCGGGGTCGTACTCGAGCACTTCGGTGTAGTCCTTGACCAGCAGGGGCCAGGCGCCGACGGCGTGGTGAATGCGGGTTCCCGGCTTGGGCCAGCCCGCGTCGACGTCGCGGATCTGCGAGGCCCCGACGACCCACACGGCGAACAGCCAGCCGTCTCGCAGCACGTTCATCACCTCCTGCGCCGATGCCGTGCTCGCGTGTTCGACGACGACCCCGGGGCCGATCTTGGAGGCTCAGGTTCCAGTGATCGTCGCAACGCCTGGCCCCTGGAGTTGCCATGGCTGGCGGTCGTCCCGGTCCCGCGCCGCAGACGGAGAAGCGCGACGAGTTCTCCCGGCTGATCGCCCGCGGCGTGTCC
>JBQTKD010000043.1:0-93934 GCA_052386455.1 Sporichthyaceae bacterium | reverse complement strand
AGCGGATGCGCCTGGGGGGCTGGCTCGCTTCGCTCGCAACCCCTCGGCACGGGGCGGTTTGTGGGGGTTTGCCGTGAGGCTTGGTGACGTTCGGTACTTGTGTCGTTACTAATTGCGCCGACGCGAGCGTTGAGCGGGGTGCCAGACCGTGAAACCGCTTGCAGGGCGGGGATCTAGGGCGCGGGGCGGGTCCGTGTACGCCCGCGCCGGAGAGGCGCTTGTCGGCCCGTAGCCGCGCTTGTCGGCCCACTGGCGGGCCGACAAGCGCCGCTACCGGATGTCATCCACAAGAGGTCCGCGCCGCCGCCGCTGCCTGTCGGCTCCTGGAGCCGCTTGTCGGTCGTCCGGCGGGCCGACAGGGGCGGCTACCGGATGTCATCCGTTGGCGGTGGGGGCGCCGGGGCGGAGGCGTGGGAGGGGTGGGGAGGGGGTGGATCCGGGGAACGTGAGTGGGACTCGTCCGGCTTTTGCCGGATGAACACCCGCCACCGGCGTAATCAGAACGTGACCTCGTGAGTGACAGCGGTCTGGTGGGGCTGGGGTGGCGGGTTCCGGAATTGGTGGGAGAGGCCTCGAAAGGGGGCGTTCGCCGGGGCGACGCGGGGGACGCTGGAAAGGTTCCCGGCGGTCTGGGCCAGTTCCGAAAACTTTGCGATCAAGGTCGGTCGGGGACCACTTTTCGGGTGGCCGGCCCAGGGCCGGACCGATAGTGGCGGAGCCGCACGGGTCCCGCTAGCGAGGGGCGTCGAACAGCACTGCTCGAAGCAGCGAGAACGCGCCCGGCTTGTCGAGGGGACGGTTGCCGTTGCCGCACTTCGGGGACTGGACGCAGGCCGGGCAGCCGTCGGAACACCGGCAGGCGTCGATCACGTCCCGAGTGGCGCGCAGCCACGCCGCGGCCGCCTCGAAGCCCCGCTCCGCGAAGCCGGCCCCGCCCGGATGGCCGTCGTGGACGAACACGGTGAGGCCGCCGGTGTCCGGGTGCTCGGGGGTCGAGACCCCGCCGATGTCCCAGCGGTCGCACGTCGCAAAGAGGGGAAGCAGGCCGATCGAGGCGTGCTCGGCGGCGTGCGCCGCGCCCGCGAGATCCGGCTCCGCAACGCCGCTGCGGGCCAGGACCTCCGCGTCGGGCACCCACCACACGGCCTTGGTGGTCAGCCGCCGCTCGGGCAGGTCCAGCGGGACCTCGGCGAGCACCCTGTTCGTCGCCAGGTCCCGCTTCAGGTACGACACGACCTGCGAGGCGACCCGCACGGCCCCGAGGTACAGGCCGGTGCCGCCCCACTGCCGGCGCTGCTCGACGCCGAGCACGGCGATGTCCACGACCGAGCGGGCGGTCGTGGTCCAGGACGGGTCCTCCCGGCGCAGCAGGGCGACGCCCTCGTCGAGGTCCAACTCCTCGACGACCCACGTCTTGCCCTGGTGCAGGTGCACGGCGCCGGAATGCGCCTGGGTTTGGGCGGAGGAGGCGTCAACGGTGCCGAGCACGCGGCCGGTGCCGGTTTCCACCAGCCGGACGGGCGCGGCCCCGCCGCCGCGGATGTCGCCGGGCAGGGCGCTCGGGTCCCGCCGGGTCCAGTACCAGCCGGTGCCGCGCCGGCGCAGCAGCCCGTCGTCGCACAACGCCTGCGCGATCTCCGGGGAGCGGGGGCCGAACAGCGCGAGGTCCGCGTCCGTGAGCGGGGCCTCCGCGGCGGCGGCGCACAGATGCGGGGCCAGCACGTACGGGTTGTCCGGGTCCAGGACGGTGGCCTCGACCGGGGCGTCGAACAGAGCCTCCGGATGGTGCACCAGGTAGGTGTCCAGCGGGTCGTCGCGGGCGATCAGCACCGCGAGCGACGCGGTGCCGCAGCGCCCCGCCCGGCCGGCCTGCTGCCACATCGACGCGCGCGTGCCCGGATACCCGGCGAGGACCACGGCGTCCATGCCGGACACGTCGATGCCGAGCTCGAGCGCATTGGTCGTGGCCAGGCCGCGGAGCTCGCCGGCCCGCAGGGACTGTTCGAGGGCCCGGCGCTCCTCGGGCAGGTACCCGCCGCGATAGGACGCGACCTGCGCCCGCAGGGACGGATCAACCTCGGCCAGGAGGTCCCGGGTCAACAACGCGACCGTCTCCGCGCCGCGGCGAGAGCGGACGAACGCCAGGACCTGGGCCCCGCCGACCACGAGGTCCGCGAGCAGGTCGCTCGCCTCGACCAGGGCGCTGCGCCGCACCGGCACGCCGTCCTCGCCGCCGTGCGCCGCGGCCGGCGGATCCCAGAGCGCGAAGGCCGCGGCGCCGCATGGCGCGGTGTCCTCCGTGACGGCCCGGACCGGAGAGCCGATCAGGCGAGCGCCGCCCGCCGCGGCGTCCGCGACCGTGGCCGAGGCCAGCGCGAACACCGGATCCGCGCCGTAGAGCCGGGCCAGGCGCCGCAGCCGAAGCAGCACCGCCGCGACGTGCGAGCCGAACACCCCGCGGTACGTGTGGCACTCGTCCACCACCACGTACCGCAGGCCGCCGAGAAACCGTGCCCAGCGGCGGTGGTCCGGTAGGAGGCTGCGGTTGAGCATGTCCGGGTTCGTCAGCAGGTAGTTCGCGTGCGCCCGGATCCAGTCCCGCTCCGGGTACGGGGTGTCCCCGTCCATGGTGGCCGGGCGCAGCCCCTCCGGGCCGAGCCGCAGTGCCGTCAGCCCGGCCAACTGATCCGCGGCCAGCGCCTTCGTCGGCGCCAGGTACAGCGCCGTCGGGAGCGGGCCCCTCGCCTTCGGCGGCGGCGGGGCGAGCACGTCGGTCAGCGCCGGCATGAGGTACGCCAACGTCTTTCCCGACGCAGTGCCCGTGCTGAGAACGACGGACTCGCGCCCGTGGAGCAACTGAGCCGCCGCCTCCTGGTGCGCCCACGGACCCGCGATCCCGGCGCCGGACCACCGGTCCCGAAGCGCCGCGGGCACCCACTCCGGCCACTCCACCCGCACACCGGCCCGTGCCGGGCGGTGCCGGACGTGGGTGACCCGCGTGGCCCAGCGACCCACGGTCAGTTCGGCCAGCAGGCGCTCGACCGACGGCTGAGCGAGCTTCGGCTCGGGCAGCGTCGACGTCATGCGCGGCATCCTCGCAAACGGAACCGACTGTTTCGTATGAGTCGCGATGGGCCGGCCGCGCGTCGTCGGTGGTTAGATCGCGGCCAGTGGGGAAGGCGAACGTTCGCAACCGCCCGCACGTCGCATGGAGGCTTCCAGTGGACCTGACGCTCACGACCCGTCAGGAGGGCGACCGCACGGTTGTCACCGTGGGCGGCGAGATCGACGTGTACACCGCGCCCAAACTCCGCGAGCAGCTCGTCGACCTCGTCAACGCCGGCCAGTACCACCTGGTGGTGGACATGGAGCAGGTCGAGTTCCTGGACTCCACCGGCCTCGGCGTTCTGGTCGGCGGCCTCAAGCGCGTCCGCGCCCACGACGGTTCGCTGCGCCTGGTCTGCACCCAGGAACGCATCGTCAAGATCTTCCGGATCACCGGGCTGACCAAGGTCTTCCCGATTCACGACACGGTCGCCGCCGCCGTCTCCGCCACCGACTGACGCGCGTGCCCACCGTCGAGCTGCGGTTCAACCCGCAGGCCGCCCACGTGCGCACCGCGCGCCTGGTCGCGGCCACCGTCGCCCGCCGGGCCGGCGTGGACGAGGACCTGCTCGACGAGATCCGCCTCGCCGTCGGCGAGGCCTGCTCGCGCGCGGTCAGCCTGCACCGCTCCGCGGGCCTGACCGAGCCCGTCGCGATCAACCTGCACATCGACGAGACGCACTTCTCCGTCGAGGTCATCGACGCCGTCTCGCCGACCCTGCACGCCGCGCTGTCCGACGGTGTCTGGTCGGCTGCGGCCCTCGCCGACGGTGTCCGGTCGGCTGCGGCCCTCGCCGACGGCGACCCGCGGATGGTAGGCGGGGCCGCGATCGGCGACGACTCCCTGGGACTGGCGCTGATCAGCGGGCTCGTCGACGACGTCGAGATCGACCCCGGCCTGGGCGGGGTCCGCGTGCGCATGGCCTGGCCCGCGTTTCCGGTCTGACCGCACCCTGTTTCGGGTAGCGCCGCGGGCACATTCGTGGCGTGTCGACCCCTGCGTGTACTCCTCGGTACCGGCGTGTGGGAGCCTGCCCCCGGATTGCCGCGCCGTGCTAGGAGGACTAATGACCGGGATCAACCTCGCCGCAGGCGGCGGGACGGTCTCCCTATCCGGATCGAACTTCACCATCGTCGTAGTCGTCGCCGGCGTTGCGCTCTTCGCGCTCGCCGTGGCCGGCTACCTGGTCAAAGAGGTCCTCGCGGCCGACCAGGGAACGCCGAAGATGCAGGAGATCGCCGGAGCCATCCAGGAGGGCGCCTCGGCGTACCTGGTTCGGCAGTTCAGAACCCTCGGCGTCTTCGCGGTTCTCGCGTTCTTCGTGTTGCTCGCCCTGCCGGCGGACACCACGAACGAGCGCATCGGCCGCTCCATCTTCTTCGCGGTGGGCGCCCTGTTCTCCGCGATCACCGGGTACATGGGCATGTGGCTGGCGGTTCGCGCGAACGTGCGCGTCGCGGCCGCGGCCCGCGTGGGCAAGGGCGGCGAACTCCCGGCCACGCGCATCGCCTTCCGCACCGGTGGCGTGGCGGGCATGTTCACCGTCGGCCTCGGCCTGTTCGGCGCGGCCGCGGTCGTGCTGATCTACGAAGAGGAAGCTCCGAAGGTTCTCGAGGGCTTCGGCTTCGGCGCCGCCCTGCTCGCCATGTTCATGCGTGTCGGCGGCGGCATCTTCACCAAGGCCGCCGACGTCGGCGCCGACCTCGTCGGCAAGGTCGAGAAGGGCATCCCCGAGGACGACCCCCGCAACGCCGCCACGATCGCGGACAACGTCGGCGACAACGTCGGCGACTGCGCGGGCATGGCCGCGGACCTGTTCGAGTCCTACGCGGTCACCCTGGTCGCGGCCCTGATCCTCGGCGTCGCCGCCTTCGGCGACGACGGCCTGGTGTTCCCGCTCGTCGTTCCGATGATCGGCGTGCTCACCGCGATCATCGGCATCTTCGCGGTGTCCCCGCGTCCGTCGGACCGCTCCGGCATGACGGCGATCAACCGCGGCTTCTTCATCTCCGCGGTGGCCTCGGCCATCCTCTGCGCCGGCGCCGCGTTCGCGTTCCTGCCGGACACCTACGAGGAACTCACGAACGTCTCCCCGACGGCGGGCATGGTCCTCAACGGCCGGTTCACCGTCGACGGCGACCCGCGCCTGTTCGCCCTCGTGGCCGTGCTCATCGGCATCGTGCTCGCGGCCGCGATCCAGCAGCTGACGGGCTACTTCACCGAGACCAACCGCAAGCCCGTCAAGGACGTCGGCCGGACCTCGCTCACCGGTCCCGCGACGGTGATCCTGGCCGGCATCTCGATCGGTCTGGAGTCTGCGGTGTACTCCGCGGTGCTGATTGGCCTCGCGGTCTACGCGGCCTACCTGCTCGGCTCCGGCGTCCTGATCCTGGCCCTGTTCGCAGTCGCCCTGGCCGGTACCGGTCTGCTGACCACCGTCGGCGTCATCGTCGCCATGGACACCTTCGGTCCGGTCTCGGACAACGCCCAGGGCGTTGCGGAGATGTCCGGCGACGTCCACGGCGACGGCGCGATCGTGCTCACCAAGCTCGACGCGGTCGGCAACACCACCAAGGCCATCACCAAGGGCATCGCGATCGCGACGGCGGTACTCGCCGCGACCGCACTGTTCGGCTCCTACCAGGACGAGGTCCGCAACGCGCTGATCGAGACCGGGGCGGATCTGAACGAGACGAGCCTGCGCACTCAGCAGGCCATCGCGTCCTTCGAGATCATCAACCCGAACATCCTGGTCGGCCTGATCCTCGGCGCCTCTGCGGTGTTCCTGTTCTCGGGGCTCGCGATCAACGCGGTCGCCCGTGCGGCCGGCGCCATCGTGTTCGAAGTCCGGCGCCAGTTCCGCGAGATCCCGGGAATCATGGAGGGCACGGCCAAGCCGGAGTACGCGAAGGTCGTGGACATCTGCACCCGTGACTCGCTCCGCGAACTCGCCACGCCGGGTCTGCTCGCGGTCATGGCGCCCGTCGCCGTCGGCTTCGGCCTCGGCACCGCACCGCTCGCCGGGTTCCTGGCCGGCGCCATCGGCGCCGGCGTCCTCATGGCGGTGTTCCTGGCGAACTCCGGCGGTGCCTGGGACAACGCCAAGAAGCTCGTCGAGGACGGCAACCACGGCGGCAAGGGCTCCCCGGCCCACGAGGCCACGATCATCGGCGACACCGTCGGCGACCCGTTCAAGGACACCGCCGGTCCGGCCATCAACCCGCTGATCAAGGTCATGAACCTGGTGGCCCTGCTCATCGCCCCGGCGGTGGTCAAGCTGTCCGTCGGCGACGACCAGAACGACGGGCTGCGCGCGGCGATCGCCATCGTCGCGACGCTGATCATCGTCGGGGCGGTCATCAACTCCAAGCGCAAGGACATCGCCGTCGGCGACGCCCCTGCGGACAAGGTTTCGGCCTAGCTTCGACCGAGACGCCGGCCCCGCGGGGCCGGCGTCTCGTTTATGTCGGGGTACTCTCCCCGACGAGGCGCTGCGCGCCCGGTGAAGCCGATGCTTGGAGTCAGTGAGTGCCCGCAAAGAAGTCCGGCTCGTCGACCGGGGGTCGTGCCCTGGTCATCGTCGAGTCTCCGACGAAGGCCAAGAAGATCGCCGGCTACCTGGGCTCCGACTACGTCGTCGAGTCCTCCTACGGCCACATCCGCGACCTCCCGAACGGCGCCGCCGAGGTGCCGGCCAAGTACAAGGGCGAGCCGTGGGCGCGCCTCGGCGTGAACGTCGACAACGGCTTCGAACCGCTCTACGTCGTCGCGAACGAGAAGAAGGCCCAGGTCAAGCTCCTGAAGGACGCCCTTGCCGGCGTCGACCGCCTCTTCCTCGCCACGGACGAGGACCGCGAGGGCGAGGCCATCGCCTGGCATCTGCACGAGCTGCTGCAGCCCCGCGTCCCCGTGCACCGCATGGTGTTCCACGAGATCACCGAACGCGCCATCCAGGAGGCCGTCGCCTCCCCGCGCGAGCTGGACCAGGGCCTCGTCGACGCCCAGGAGACCCGGCGCATCCTCGACCGCCTCTACGGCTACGAGGTGTCCCCGGTCCTCTGGAAGAAAATCATGCCGCGCCTGTCCGCGGGCCGCGTGCAGTCCGTCGCGACCCGCCTCGTCGTGGAGAAGGAACGCGAGCGCATGGCCTTCCGGGCCGCCTCGTACTGGGACCTTTCCGCCGTCTTCGACACCGGCAGGACCGGCTCCGGCGACGAACCGACGACGCTGACCGCGCGCCTGGTGCAGCTCGACGGCAAGCGCATCGCCACCGGCGCGAGCTTCTCCTCCACCGGCGAGCTGAAGAACCCGAGCGAGATCGTCGCGCTCGACCAGGCCGCGGCCGGTGCTCTCGCGTCCCGGTTGGGCAGCCAGCCGTTCACGGTTCGCCGGGTCGAGCGCAAGCCCTACACGAGGAAGCCGTACGCCCCGTTCAGGACCACGACGCTGCAGCAGGAGGCCTCCCGCAAGCTCGGGTTCGGCGCCAAGCGGACCATGCAGGTGGCGCAGAAGCTCTACGAGAACGGCCACATCACCTACATGCGTACCGACTCGGTGTCGCTGTCGGAGACGGCCATCAACGCCGCGCGCACCCAGGCCGCGCAGCTCTACGGCGCGGACCATGTCCCGGACGCTCCGCGGAAGTACGAGTCGAAGCAGCGCACCGCGCAGGAAGCCCACGAGGCCATCCGCCCCGCCGGCGAGCAGTTCCTGACGCCGGCTCAGACCGGCCTGTCCGGCGACGAGTTCCGCCTCTACGAACTCGTCTGGATGCGCACCGTCGCCTCCCAGATGAAGGACGCCAGCGGCCAGTCGGTCTCGATCCGCATCGGCGGCACGTCCACTTCCGGCGAGGACGCCGAGTTCTCCGCGAGCGGCAAGGTCATCACCTTCCACGGCTTCCTGAAGGCCTACGTCGAAGGCGCCGACGACCCGGACGCCGAACTCGACGACCGCGAGTCCCGCCTGCCGCAGGTCACCGAGGACGACCGCCTGAGCGTCGCCGCGATGGAGGCCGAGGCGCACGAGACCCGCGCGCCGGCCCGGTACACCGAGGCCTCGCTGGTCGCCGAACTCGAACAGCGCGACATCGGCCGCCCGTCGACCTACGCCTCGATCATCGGCACGATCCTCGACCGCGGCTACGTGTTCAAGAAGGGCACCGCCCTGGTGCCCGCGTGGCTCGCGTTTTCCGTTGTCGGCCTGCTCGAGCAGCACTTCCCGCACCTCGTGGACTACGAGTTCACGGCGAAAATGGAAGACCGTCTGGACGACATCGCCAAGGGCGAGGCGCGGATGGTCGACTGGCTGTCGAAGTTCTACTTCGGCGCGGCCGAGGACGAGGAAGGCTCCGGCACCGCCGTCGGCCTGAAGAAGCTCGTGTCCGAGCACGTCGCCGACATCGACGCCCGCCTCATCAACTCGATCCCGATCGGCGAGGGCATCGTCCTGCGCGTCGGCAAGTTCGGCCCGTACCTCGAGCGCGACAAGGGCGACGGCGAGGTCGAGCGCGGCAACGTGCCGGACGACATGCCGCCGGACGAGCTCACCGTCGAGAAGGCGCTGGAGCTCATCTCGGCGCCGTCGGACGACCGCGTGCTCGGCGTCAGCCCCAGCTCGGGCCTGACCGTCGTGGCGCGCAACGGCCGCTACGGCCCGTACGTCACCGAGGTGCTGCCCGAGGACGTCGAGGAGAAGCCGCGTACCGCGTCGCTGTTCAAGACGATGGACCTCACCACGGTCACCATCGACGACGCGCTGCAGTTGCTGACCCTGCCCCGCACCCTCGGCGAGGTGGACGGCGAGCCGGTCTTGGCCAGCAACGGCCGCTACGGCCCATACGTGAAGAAGGGCACCGAGACCCGGTCGCTGACCGACGAGGGGCAGCTGCTCACCATCGGCCTCGACGAAGCCCTCGCGATCATCGCCCAGCCGAAGGCCCGCGGTCGCGCCGCCGCCTCCGCCCCGCTGCGCGAGATGGGGGTGGACGCGGTCTCCGGCAAGCCGATGGTGGTGAAGGACGGCCGCTTCGGGCCCTACGTCACCGACGGCGAAACCAATGCGTCGCTGCGCAAGGGCGACGAGGTCGAATCGCTGACCGACGAGCGCGCCATGGAGCTGCTCGCCGACCGCCGCGCCCGCGGCCCGGCGAAGAAGGCCGCCAAGAAGACCGCGGCGAAGAAGGCGGCCCCGGCCAAGAAGACGACGGCGAAGAAGACCGCCGCGAAGAAGGCGGCGGCGAAGAAGACGGTCGCCAAGAAGGCCACGCCCAAGCTTGCGGCCGAGGACGCCGACTCCGACGAGTAGCGCCGTCGGCCCCGAAGCAGAGAAGCAACTGCAGTGACGCCGACGGCCCGGATCCGCGCTTCTGCCGTCGCTTCTCTGTTGAGCAACCGACGGCTGTCGCCCGCTACGAAGCTTGGATTTGCCGCTATGGGGCGGACTGTTGAGCCAGCCGCGACCGCAGTTTCACCGCGCTGCGCCGCGCTCGCTTGGCCAGGGCCCTGTCCTGCAGCCGCGCGCCGAGTACGTCGAGGATCTCCACGAGGCGCGGATGGTCCGCGCGCCACAGATCGTCCAGGAGGGCGGCGCCGTCGTGGCCGGGGCCGTGGGCGAAGGCCTCGGCCAGCTCCTCCTCTCCGCCGGCGTCCAGGGTCAGCGCGAGCGCGTCGATCAGGCCGCCCAACAGGCGTTCGGGCGATACCTGCGCCGGGTCCAACAGGTCCCGCTCGAGCAGCCAGGTCACGGCGATCCCGTCGCACCTCCCGCCCAGCAGAGCCTGCACGGCCGCGACGGTGTGGGCCGGTGCCGCCTCTTCGATCGCGCCGATCGCCACCATCATCGGCAGGTGCGGGTGTGCGACGCCGGCAACTGCCGTCAACAGGCTCAGCGTCCCTTCGGCGAGATCGGCCTGCACGGACAGCCATTCGCACAGGTCCGCGTGCCAGTCCTCGTCGTGTCCGACACCGGCGAGTGCGGCCAGTTCGGTCGCGCTTGCACCACTCGGGTTCGGGCGCAGCGCAACCTCGACCCCCAGCCCACGTACGAGGTCGACGGCGGGGCCGACGCCGGCCGCGGCGAGCTCCAGGAACCAGTGTGGATCCTCGCACCGGTCGCAGGGCTGCTCGTCGGGAACGACGACGACCACGCCCAACTCCTCCAGATCGCTCAGCGCCTCGTCTAGCCAGGCGGGGATCAGTTGGTCGGCGAACTCGGCCATCCCCGGCAGTCGGTCGAGAACCAGCCGCGCGATCAGGTCGATCACGTCGTCGTCGCGCAACCCCTCGGGGCCGGCGTGGAGCAGGCCGGCCAGCAGGAGGGGACGGGCCTCGGCCAGCGCGTCGCGCACCAGACCGATCAGGCCGAATCCGCTGCGCCGGCGCGACAGCGCCGCGTGCACGATCCGTTCGTGGGCGGCGAGGTCGTCGAGCGCGGCGAACTTCGCGACGGAGACCAACTTGCCCGTGTGCCGCCGTACGGCGCCGGCCTCAAGCGCCAGCAGGAACACCCGATCCAGGCCGGGCAGATCGGCGGCCGAGCGCAGGCCCGTCACGTCGTCGCCGGTGTCCAGAAGGTCGACGAGCCGGCGCGCGTCGGCCAGGCGCAGGTTCCCGGTGCCGGTGAGCGCGACGCCGGGCCCGGCGCAGTACTCGGCGAGTCGGCGCACCCGTGCCGGCAGAGCCGTGGCTCGCAGCGCGTCGCGGCGCTGCTCGGGATCGGGCATCCGCACCGCGCCCAGAGTTGGCGGCAATCCCGTGGCCTGGCGGCGGACCTTGCCCACGAGTGCGTCGAAGGCGGACGGGTCCAGGCCGTTGACTCGGTCGGTCAACTCGGTCAGGCGGGCCTCGTCCAGCGGCGGGCCGTCCAGTGCGCCGGCGCTCGCGAACAGGCTCTTGGCCATGCCGAAGTTGTCGCGGTTGGCCATCTCGCGCAGGAACGCCGCCTGGTTGCGTTCGGCCCACGCGCGCAGGGCCGAGGGGCGATCGGCGGAGGCGTCGAGCCTCCCGGTGTGCGCGAGGAACTCGACGAACGCCGCGGCGGTGGCGGGCATCCCGGCGCACAGGTCGGCGGGCGCGGACAACTTGCGGGGGCACCAGTACAGGAGGAACTCGGACAGATGCGCGACGGTCCACACGTCCAGTACGCCGTCGGAGTACTGGAACCGCCAGTCCAGCATCAGCAGCGCGTCTTCGGGCTCTCCGGGCAGGCCGCGCGATCGCAACCATCCGGCAAACTCCTCGACGAGCGCGTCCGCGGCCTGTCGAAAGGCCTCCTCCTGGCCGGAATCGAACCGCAGGCGCGGACCCGCACCGTTCGATCCCACGACGACGAGACGACGCTTGCCCGGACGATTCGACACGTGTCCTCCGAGTGATCGGCGAGGCGACACGACCATTTTGGCTCCGCCGCGAGTCGGCTTCGCGCGTGTCGTTGCCGGAGTGTCGCGAGCCTCGTCCAACGCGCCGAGGGGAGACGCGAAGGTGTGGGAGGTCGCGCGGTCAGCGCGGACGCAGTTCCCACCCCGGCGCCGGACTCACCAGCAGCATCCCGTTGATGAGCTCGTAGCGTCGGCCGTCCTCCGGCATCGCCTCTAAGTCGTCCACCGTGAATGGACGCCCTGGCGGTACGGCGGCGCTGCGGCCAACGTTCTGCCATGCCCGCCATTCTCGCCCTTCCTCCGTCCGAAGTCAGGACGGCGGCGACCACCGACAGTTTCGGCGTCCGGCGGTGCGGCGTCGCTGGCTCCACGCTTGGTTCGGTCGTGTTTCCTCGCGCGACGGCGTGGCGCGCTCCGCGTCGACGAGTCGCGCGGTTTGGTGGACGAGGGCGCGGGCCGCGTCGAAGTGAGCGCATGCGCGATGCGCTGTGGCGCCATCGGCGGTTACAGGTAACCGTGCTTACTGTAAGCGTACTTCCACTTCGATATAGCCTGAGCCGATGAGCGTTCCGAGTCGGCCGGGCGACATGTTCGACCGCGAGTGGGAGTGGGGGCAGCTCGCAGCGTTCGTCGGCGACTCTTCCCCCGGTGCCACTCTGGGCGTGGTCGCCGGCCGACGTCGGCAGGGAAAGTCCTACCTGCTGCAGGCGATGTGCGACGTCACGGGTGGGCTCTATCTGGGCGCCACCGAAGCGACCGAACCGGAGTCGCTCGCGCTGCTCGCCGCGGCCGTTGCGGAGCATGCGGGTATGCCGGCGCCTCCGACCTTGACGGGGTGGGAGCAGGCGCTCGACTTGGTGCTGGCGCTCGGCCGCGACCGGTCGATTCCGGTGGTGCTGGACGAGTTTCCGTACCTGTGCGCCGCGTCGGCGGCACTGCCCTCGATCGTGGCGCGAGCGTTCGGCCCGCGCCGCCGCGAACGCCTTGCCTCGCGCACGAGGTTGGTCCTCTGCGGCTCGGCCGTGTCGTTCATGGGCGGACTGCTTTCCGGTGCCGCCCCGCTGCGCGGGCGGGCAGGTCTGGAACTTCCGGTACGCACCCTCGACCACCGCCTGGCCGCGCAGTTCTGGGACGTGGAGGATCCGGCGCTCGCGGTCCGCCTACACGCCGTGGTCGGCGGGACCCCCGCCTACCGACGCGAGTACGTGCGCGACGACGCACCGACAGATCTCGCGGACTTCGACGACTGGATCGTGCGGGCGGTGCTGAATCCGGCCAGCCCACTGTTTCGCGAAGCCCGCTACCTGCTGGCCGAGGAGCCCGACCTGCGCGAGCGCGCTCTCTACCATTCGGTGCTGGCCGCCGTCGCCGGCGGCGATACGACGCGAGGCGCGATCGCCGGGCGCATCGGACGGCGCGACGACGCCATCCGCCACCCACTGGTGGTGCTGTCCGACGCCGGGCTAATTCGCCGGGAGCCGGACGTGCTGCGGCCCAACCGCAGCCGGTATGCCATCACCGAGCCGCTGGTGAGCTTCTACCACGCGGTGATGCGCCCGGCGTGGTCCCGGCTGGAGCGGCCCGGCAATGCGCCCGCGGTGTGGGCGGACGCTCGCTCCCGGTTCGAATCGCTGGTACTTGGCCCCCACTTCGAACGGCTGGCCCGGGTGTGGGCTGCCGACTTCGCCGCGCCGACGACCTTCGGCGCCGCGCCGGCCACCGTGGGACACGCGGTGGTCAACGATCCCGCGCGGCGCCGGACCTGGGAGGTGGACGTGGTGGTGCTCGACGCCCAAGGCTCCCTGCTGGCGCTGGGCGAGGCGAAATGGGGCCAGGTCATGGGCGAGGTACAGGTCGATCGTCTGGCGCGCGTGCGCGAACTGCTGGTCGCGCAGAATCGGCCAGGGGCCGCAACCGCCACACTTGCCTGCTTCGCCGGGGCGGGCTTCACGCCAGAACTTCGCCGGCGGGCGCGGGCCGAGGGTCACGAACTCGTCGACCTGGAACGGCTCTACCACGGCGGCTGAGGAACGGGGGCGTTCAGCGGGCGCGACGGGCTTCGGGCATCCCGAAATGTGACGTAAAGTCAGGACAGTTCGAAGAGGTCGAAGTAGCGCCACGCGGATCGTGGTCTCCACCTCGCCTTTTACTCCGTTCGAAGTTCGGACGGCGGCGACTACCGACAGTTTCGGCGTCCGTCAGTGCGGCGTCGTGGGCTCCGAGCGCAGTTCCAGCGCACCGAGCCGTTCCAGGCACAGGTCCGACGGCGGGTGCTGAATGCTCGCGGTCGCGCCGTCGCGGAACAGGCGTTCGATCGTGCTTCCGCGGGTGACGGCGTGGGCGCCGCCGATCTCCAACGCCGACCGGGTGGCGTGCGCGACGGCCTCGCCGACGGTGTACTTGGCGGCGAGCATCGATTCGAGTGCGTCGGTTCCCGCGTCGACGAGTCGTGCGGTTTGGTGGACCAGCGCGCGGGCCGCGTCGAGTTGCGCGCGCATCACCGCGATCCGGCGGCACACGGCGGGCGAGGGGCTTTCGCCGGTCGGCACGCGCGCGACGGCGCTGGCGGCGGCAGCCTTCAGCGCCGCGACGCCCACCCCGAGGTAGACCGCCGTGTAGGGCAGGGACAGCGGAGCCTCGACGGCGGCCATCCAGGCGGGGAGATCCTCGACGGCCAACGTGGAGAACACCTCGACGGCGGGCGCGGCGTCGAAGGTCACTCGGTCGCTGCGGGTCGCGCGCATGCCGAGGGAGTCCCACACCGCCTCGATTGCCACCCCGGGGCCGTGCATGTCGACCAGGACGGGAACCGCCGCGGCCGGCGGTCCGTCCTCGGGCCGGGCGACGACCAGGGCGTAGTCGGCGACGTCCGCCATCGAGGCGAAGGACTTCGCGCCGTGAACGGTTCCGTCGTGGCGCAACTCCACGCGGCAGGTGCGGGTCGCATACCGCGCGCCGGCGTGCTGCGCCTCGGACAGCAGCACGCAGACGAGGGCGCCGCCGCCGAGGACGAGGTCGGCCAAGGCGCGTCGCTGGTCCTGCGGCAGCGGGCCGTTGGCGAGCATGCCGAGGATCGCCACGTGCATGTTGAACGCCAACGCGGTGGAGGCCGAACCCTGCGCAAACTCCTCGGCGGCGACGGCCCACTGCAGGTAGCCCAGCCCCATGCCGCCGAGATCGCTCGGGATCATCGCGCCGAAGAAGCCAGCCGCGCGCAGATCGTCGAAGTCGGCGCGCGGGGAGGTGCCGTGGAGGTCGTGATCGGCGGCGCGGGCCGCGAAGCGGTCGGCCAGGGCACGGCAGGTCGTGCGCAGCCCGTCGAGGTGCGGCCGAGCGAGAAGAAGGTCATCGGTCATCGAGATTCCTTTGCGGGATCGGCGGGGGTCAGCGAGTGGTGAGAACGCCGACGTCGCGAAGTCGGGTCACCGGGTTGAGCAGGCAGTCGCCCCGAGTCGGGGTCAGCTTGGCGCGCACGACCCAGTTGCGGCTTTCGACCGTGGCGCCGAAGGGACCTTCGGCGGGCGAGTCGGAGAGTCCACCGAACCTGCCCGAGTACGGAGTGCGGACCGAGCGTTCGCCGTCGGCGGTGGGGAAGGTGAACACGATGGCGCCGGCGACGTCGCCGCCGAGGCAGGTGGCCGCGTCGGCAACCCCGTAGTCGCCGGTGACGACGAATCGCCCCGGGCCGGTCGGGCGGATGCCGAGAAACTCCCCGGCGCAGTCGATGACGCCGCCGTGGTTCTGCACCGTGCCGCGCGATGCCTGCACGGACACCCCGGGGTCGAGCCGGACCTCCTGTTCGTACGTGCAACGGGTGCCGCCGCCGGCGCTCGCCGGCGGTGCGGTGGCGAGCGACGCGGCGAGCACGGCGAGGCCGAGCGCGGCGGGGGCGGTTGGCATGGTGGTCTCCGTTGGGGTGATGGGGTCAGGGGAGGTCGAACAGGTCGAAGTAGCCCAGCGCCAGGTCGCCGTCGACGTGCAAGGTGCCGAGGGTGATTGCCTGCCACGGACTGACGCGGCCGGTTCCGACGAGCAGGAACGTCGTGGGATCGGCGGCGAGGGTCGCGTCCACCGGGCCCTCCGGCGGTTCGATCGAGAACGCGCCGTCCACGAACCGAGCAACGACGCCGCCGCCAGACAGGTCCAGGTGGTACGTGGCGGTGTGGCCGGCCGCCCGGGGGCCGACGCACATGCCGAACAACGGCGTATAGCCGTACAGGGCCAGGCCCGCCACCTCCGCGGAGATCGGCCACGGCCGGCGAACCGCGGTGGCGATGTCCCAGCCGTGCACGGCGAACTCGCCGATGACGATGCCGACGGTCTGGGCCAGACTCATCGGGGTGCCGAAGAAGTCGACGACGCAGGCGCCCGGGCGGGATTCGGCCACGGCGACGAAATCGGCGACCGTATCGGCGAGCAGTCCGGCGAGCCTGGCCGGGTCCGCCTCCGGGAGGTCCCCGATTCGTTCGGCGACCTCGCCGTTGAACTCCTCGCGGCCGGCGTAGACGAACGGTGCGGGTGCCCCCCTCGCCACCTCGATGCACGGGCGCAGTTCGGTGATCATGTGCGCCACCGCCTCGCGGACCGTCCACGTGCCCGGCCGGATCGGAGCGCACGTGTCGGGAAGCGAGCCGATCATCTCGACCACCCGCGCGGAGATCTCCCGCAGAGCGGCCAGGGCCGGCTGGTGGATCGCGTTCGGTTCCATGGGTTCGCGCTCCCTTGTAGGCGTCGGGAGAACTGTGCCCGCGGGTGTGTGGCGCGCCGGTGGCGCCGCAGAGTCGGTATCCTCCCGGCGGCACAGGAGGGCGGGACGCTGGTGGGCTCCCAGGACGTGCAGGTGCGGCTCCTCGGCGATCCCGTGCTGCTGCGCGACGGCCGCATTCTGGACGTCGGCAGCCGCAAGCAGCTGAGCTTGATCGCCGCCTTGGCGTTGGAGGCCGGGCAGGTGGTCGGCAGCGACCGGCTCGTCGAGGTGTTGTGGGCCGATCCGCCGCCCGCGGCTGCGACCACCCTGCGCAGCCTTCTCTATCGGCTGCGCAAGACCCTCGGGCCGGCGGCGGAATCGCTGCGCGCGCAGGGTTCCGGGTGCGTGCTCGATCTGCCCGCCGACGCCGTCGACGTGCACCGCTTTCGGCGCCTCGCAGCCGCGGGGCGGGCGGCGTGGGCGCAGGACCAGGCAGCGGCCGCCGCCGAGGCGCTGCGGGAGGCTCTCGCGCTCTGGCGCGGGCGTCCGTTCGGCGAGCTGCCGGCGTTCGACGAGGCCGCAGCGGCGCTGGAGGAGGCACGGCTCGACGCGGTCGAGGACCTCGCCGAGGCCGAGCTCGCGCTCGGGCGGGCGGGGGACGCCCTCGCCCGCCTCGAACCGCACGTCGGCGCCGCGCCCCTACGCGAGCGAGGGTGGGCGCAGCTGATGCTCGCGCTGTATCGCCTGGACCGGCAGGCCGATGCGCTCGAGGCCTATCGGCGGGTACACCGACTTCTCGACGACGAGCTCGGCGTCGCACCGTCGGCCACGTTGCGCGACCTGCAGGCCGCGATTCTCGAACAGCGGGCCGACCTGCTCGGACCCCGCCCGGCCCGCGAGTCCCGTGGCACCGGACGCGCCGACATCCTCGCGTTCCTGTTCACCGACATCGAAGCCAGCACCCGGCGTTGGGAGGACGCCCCCGAGGCGATGGCCGCGGACCTCGCCCGGCACGACAAGCTGCTCGCCGACGCCTGCCGCGCCGCCGGCGGCACGGTGTTCGGCCACACCGGCGACGGGCTGTGTGCCGCGTTCGGAACCGCCGCCGACGCGATCGCCGCGGCGGTCGCCGGTCAGCTCGAACTGATCGACGAGCCGTGGAGCGCAGGTCTCCCGCTGCTGGTGCGCATGGCCGTCCACGTCGGGGCCGCGGAGCGCCGCGGCGGCAACTACTTCGGCTCCACGCTCAACCGCACGGCGCGGCTGATGTCCTGCGCGTGGGGAGGGCAGATCGTGTGCACCGCAACCGCCGCGGACCTCGCCGCGGAGTTGCTGCCCGAGCACGTTCACCTCCGCGATCTGGGCGAACACCGCCTCGTCGACCTCGCTCGCCCCGAGCGGGTGTTCCAGGTCGGTCACCCGAGCCTGCCGGGGGCCTTCGCCCCGTTGCGGGCGGCCGCCGAGGGCCGGCACAACCTCCCGGTGGCGCTGACCTCGTTCGTGGGCCGCGCCGCCGAACTCGACCGGCTCGACCGGCTCGTGACCGAGCATCGCCTCGTCACGCTGGTGGGGCCCGGGGGCGCGGGAAAGACCCGGCTCGCCGTCGAGGCCGCCGGACGACACGTCGGGCGGTTCGTCGACGGCGTGTGGTTCGTCGATCTCGCGGCGGTCGCCGACTCGGCGCTGCTTCCGCACGCCGTTGCCGTGGCCGTGGGTCTGGATCCGAGCTCGATTCCTGCCGGGTCAGGCGCCCTCGACGCTCTGGTGGAGTTGCTGCGGCCGCGGCGCAGCCTGCTGGTGCTCGACAACTGCGAACACGTCGTCGCCGACGCCGCCGCGCTGGCCAGCGCCGTCCTCCGTCGGTGCCCGGGCGTGGTGGTGCTGGCCACCAGCCGCGAGCTGCTCGCCGTGGCCGGCGAGTTCCCGATGCGTCTGGCGTCCCTGTCGCTGCCCGCCGTCGACGCCGGTACGACCGAGGAGTTGGCCGGTTGCGACGCCGTCGCCTTCTTCTGCCAACGTGCCGCCGAGGCAAGCCCCGGGTTCGCGATCACGGACGCGAATGCCGCCGCCGTCGCGAAGATCTGCCGCCGCCTCGACGGGCTGCCGCTCGCTCTGGAACTCGCGGCCCCGCGGCTGCGCATGCTCAGCGCGGCCCAGGTGGCCGACCGGCTCGACGACCGGTTCCGGCTCTTGACCACAGGTCCGCGCAGCGCGCAGGCGCGGCACCGCACGCTGGCCGCGACGCTGGACTGGAGCCACGACCTCCTGTCCGAGGCCGAGCGCATCGTCCTGCGCCGCCTTGCGGTGTTCCCCACGGACTTCGACGTGACCGCGGCCGAGGCGATTGCCTGCGCAGGCGCCGGGCTGGCCGGGCCGGCGGAGTTCGAGGTGCTCGACGTCTTGGACCAGCTCACCGACAAGTCGCTGCTGACGGTTAGTCAGATCACCGATCCGGGGGTGCGGTACCGCCTGCTGGAGAGCGTGCGCGAGTACGCCTCGGCCAAGCTGGCCGCAGCGGGGGAGGAGGAGGCGATTCGCACTCGACACCGCTGGTTCTTCGTCGAGGACGGGTACTGGTTCGTCGACGCATTCCACGGTCCTCGGCTGCACCGCGCGGCCGTCGAATCGGACAACGTGCTCGCCGCACTGGAGTCCGCCGCCGCCGCGGGCGACGACCCTGCCATCGTGCGCCTGATGGCGCAGCAGTTCACGTACTGGTTTTTCTCCGGGAACCCGAACTGCCTGCCGTGGCTGATGCGGGCCGTCGAGATAGACCTCGACGGCGAGGTGGCCGATCGCGCCCTCGTTCGCTGCGGGGCGGCGCACGTCCTGCACGCCGGCGGACCCGAGCACTGGGACCGCGCCCAAAGGCTGCTCGCCGCGGCGCGGGCTCTGGCCGCCGATACCGGCGAGACCCTCGCGCAGGCTTGGGTCGACGGCTACGCGACACAGATCGCCGCCGTGGAAGGCCGATTCGCCGACGCCGAGGACCTGCTGGAGCGCTCGCTGGCCGGTTTCGCCCGCACCGGGCACGGCCTGTCCGAGGGCTTCTTCGGCGTCCACGTCTCCTTGGGGGCCTTGGTGCGCGGGGAGTGGGAGATCAGCCGCGCCGCCGCCACCGAGGCGCTGGCCACCATGCGGCGCCACGATCCCCAGAGCTACTGGATCGCCCAGGGCCTCGGTCAGCTCGCGCTGGCCGAAGCGGCGTTGGGCGCACCGGAGCGCGCCGCGCAGGCGGCCGCCGATGGGGTGCGCGCGGCTCGGGAGCTGCCGGGCAGTCGGATTCTGGCGATGGCTCTGGTCCGTCAGGCGCAGGCGGCCGTGCTCGCCGGCGACGCGGCGGTGGCGACGGCGGCGCTGCACGAGCTACTCGGCGTGCTACGGCAGCTGGGCGTGCTCGACTGGGTGGGCGATGCGCTCGAACTCGCCGCGATTGTGATGCACACTCACGACCCGACGGGCGCCGCCGGATTGTTCGGCGCGCTGCAGACGGTGCGCGGCGGCTCGGCGGGCGGCAGCGGCATCCTCGCGCAGATCGAGGCGCTGGCTGTCGCTGCGCGGGCCGCGGTGCTCGGAAGGCTGGGCGAAGCCCGGTTCGCGGCCCTGGTGGCCCAGGGTGCCGGGCGGCCGCTCGCCCAGGCGCTGGAGGACGCCCGCGCGCGGGTCTAGCCCGGCAAAACAGGGTTCGAAGGCCGGCAAAATCGGATTAGGAATAGCCTGGCCCCATGGCCGAGCTTCCACGTCGTCTTCAGGCAGTGTCCGCGGAGCTGATTCACGGCTTCCGCGCCCTGGTGGTCAACGGCCCTCGGCAGGCGGGCAAGAGCACCCTGGTCCGGCAGATGCAGGTCGGGCGGGGTCCGGTCGTGAACCTGGACGATCCGGCTCTTCTCGACGTGGCCCGGCGCGATCCGATCGGGTTTCTGGAGCAGTTGCCGGGCAAGTGCGCCATCGACGAGTTCCAACGCGCGGGCGGCCCGTTGTTGCTGGCGGTGAAGGCGCGGCTGGACGCCGACTCGAGCCCGGGTCAGTTCATACTCGCCGGATCCACGCAGTTCCTGGCGATGCGCGGCATATCGGAGACGCTCACCGGTCGGGTCGGAATCCTCGAACTCTGGCCGCTGTCCGCAGGAGAACTGCGCGGCTCGCTGGAGACCTTTCTGGAATCGCTGTTGGCCGACGGCGTTTCCGGGCCGAGCACTCCGATGGAGGCCGTTTCGCGGAAGGACTACGCCGAGGCGATCGCGGTCGGAGGATTTCCGGAGTTGGCGCTGGGTCCCGCATCGGACAGGTTCCGGTCCGCCTGGTGCGAGAGCTACCTGGGCACCGTCACGGCCGTGGCGCAGCTCGATCAGGTCGCCAACGTGCGCCGACCCGACGTCATGGCGCCGCTGCTTGCCCAGATCGCCGCCCGGACGGGGGCGGAGTTGATCCCCACCGACCTGGGGCGCGACGTGCTGCTGGACCCGGCCACGGTGAGCGCGTACGTCGATGCCCTACGGACGCTCTACCTGGTGCGCACGTTGCCCGCTTGGACTCCCGGAGCGACCGGGCGGGCCAAGCGCCGCCCGGTGCTGCATCTGGTGGACACGGCGCTCGAGGCCCATCTGCTCAGACTCACCGGGGACGATTTGGCAGAGCTCGCGTCGCCGTGGTTCGGCCCCCTTCTGGAGTCCTACGCCGTCAACGAGATCGTCAAGCAGGCGGGCTGGTTGGACGTCCCGGTCCGAATGAGCCACTACCGCGATCGCGATCAGCGCGAGGTCGACCTGATCGTCGAGCGTGGACGCCAGGTCGTTGGGATCGAGGTGAAGGCCACCGCTACGCCGGTGCTCGCGCACGCGAAGCATCTGGCGCACCTGCGCGACCGGCTTGGCGAGAGATTCACGGCCGGACTTGTGCTCCACACCGGGAATCAGCGGCTCGTCCTCGGCGACCGAATCGCCGCCATGCCGGTCTCGGCTCTGTGGGCCTGACGGCTCAGCGGGTGGTGGGCGCGCCGACGTCGCGGAGGCGGGTCGCCGGGATCAGAAGCGGAAGGTGTCGACGAACTCGGTATCGGATTTCGTGGCGATTTCCAGCTGCCCGTTCGCGCCCTGGTAGCGACCGGTGCCGCCCACGATGGCGAATACGTTCCTCTTGCGGGCGAAGTTCGAAGATGCCGGCGGTGACGATCTGGTCGCCGTGCAGTCTGACGGTCGCGACAAAGTTGTAGGCGCGAGCTCAGGCGCGCAGCAGGTGCCGCGCCTGAGCCAGCGTGTGAGCGACCGGCGCCGCGGCGCCGCTCGCTTCGGAATCGGCGTAACAGGTGGCGCCCAGACGATCGGTCAGGGTGGCTCGGACTGCCTCGACGCGCTCGTCGAGCGCGACCAATAGCGTCGCCTCGGCGCGTGCGCCGCGCGTGGCGGCCGCTCTGCCCAGCAGCGTCGCCGCTCCCTCCGGCGTGGCGTCGGCGATCAGCAGCGCCGTCATCTCCAGGGTCTCGGCCACCCAGTCGCCGAGGCTCAAGTCGGCCAGCAGGCCGAGCAGTTCGTCGAGAAAGGCACGGGCGTCGGCTGGGCGATCGCCGAGCACCGAGACCTGCGCGGCCCGCACCAACGTCATGACCAGAACGCGGCCCGTGGGCAGCAGGCGCGCGCTCGCCACGGCAGCGGCCGCGTGCGGAGCAGCCTGTATCGGTCTGCCCAACGCCGCCTCCGCCAACGCCAACTGTGCGAGCGCGTGCACGGTGTAGTAGGTGTCCTCGTAGCCGGCGAGGGCGGCGATGCCCTGCTCGTTGAGCTCGCGAGCACGCGCGATGTCTCCCTCTGCCATCACGACGTCCGCGATCATCGCGTTCAGGGTCGCCAAGGGAAATCCGTCCTCGGCGACGCGCAGCACCGGCAGGGCCAGGTCGTAGACCGCCAGCGCTTCGGCGTTGCGGCCCTCGAGTGCCAGCAGTTGAGCGATGTAGGTGCGAGCCCAGGCGGCGGAGATGTGGTCGTCGTGAGCTTGGGCCGTTTCGACGACCTCGGCCAGCATCTCGGCCGCGCGCGCTCGCGCCTGGGCGGCGGTCGCAGTGACGTGCAGCATGTAGCCCAGCCCACATCCCACCAGCACGCGGGTGGCGATCTCGTCGGTGCCGGGTACGGCCGCGGCCCGTTCCAACCACTGGATGCAGCTGGGCTCGCCGATGAACAGCCAGTAGGCCCACTGTTGCGCCACCAGGCGCAGCAGAGCGCTATCGTCGCCGATCTGCACCGACCAGTCGAGGGCCGCCTTGACGTTCTCGTCCTCGGTCGCGCACCACCGCAGCGACGCGGTGGTGAACGCGTCGACGTGCCAGTTGCCCTCGAGGGTGAAGAAGTCCCGGTGTCTGGTGCGCACGGCGCCGGTCTCGCCCGCCCGCTCCAGCTTGTCGGCTGCGTACTGCCGCACCGTCTCGAGAAGGCGGTAGCGAACGTCGGAGTCCTCGTGCGCAGTGAGCGTCACCATCGACTTGTCGGCAAGTCGTCCCAGCAGGTCGAGGACGTCGAACTCGTGCGGACCGGCGAGGTCGTCGCCACCCGCGGCCACGGCCTCGGCCGCGGCAAGAGAGAAGTCCTTGCCGTCGAGGCGGTGCGCGATGCGGGCCACCGCGGCGGCGTTGGCATCGGTGGGGGCGAAGGCGGGATTGGTTTCCGCGGCGCGCGCGCAGAAGAGCGCGACCGCGTCGGAATCGGCCAACTCGGCGGCGGTGCAGGCCGTGGGCGGCGGAAGGGAGAGCGGGCCCACCCGTACCGCCGTCTCGCCGGGCACGGCGAGCGGTTCGCGGCTGGTCGCCAGCACCGTGACGCCCCCAAGGTGGCGCAGCAGGTGGTGGGCGACGCGGGCGGCTTCGCGCACCACGTGCTCGCAGTTGTCGAACCCCAGCAGAGCCCGCCGGTCCCGCAGGTGCGCGGCGATCGCGTCGCTGGGGGCGGGGCCGGCCGCCGCCAGGTCCATGCCCACGGCCCGAGCCACCACGGCGGCAACGCGTTCCGGATCGGCGACGGATGCCAGTTCCACCAGCCAGACGCCGTCGGGATGGCGGTCGGTCACCGCGGCGGCGGCCGCCAGCGCCAGACGCGTCTTGCCGGATCCGCCGGGGCCGAGCAGGCTGACCAGGCGCGAGGCCGCGAGGGCGTCGCGTACCGCCTCCAGTTCCGCGCCGCGGCCCACGAACGACGAGAGCGCGACGGGCAGGTTGTGCCGCACGGCGGCCGCCGTGCGCAGTGGCGCGAACCCGTCGGGCAGCGCCGGGTGCAGCACCTGGAACACCCGCTCGGGGCGGGCGAGATCCGCGAGGCGCTGCTCGCCGAGATCGCGCAGCGACACCTCCGACGGCAGCTGATCGTCCGTCAGTTCCGCAGCCGCCAGCGAGCAGAGAATCTGCCCGCCCCAGGCCGCGGCCATCAGCCGGGCGGTCCGGTTCAGCGTCGGGCCGAAGTAGTTGCCGCCGCGCGCCTCGGCGGCGCCCACGTGGACGGCCATCCGCACCCGCAGCGGCTCGCTGCCCTCCCAACCCTCCTCGGCCAGGGCGAGCTGACCGGCCACCGCCGCCGCAACCGCCGCCTCGGCGGTGTCGAACGCGGCGCACAGGCCGTCCCCGGTGTGGCCGAAAACCCGTCCACCGTGCGATTCGCACTCCTGCGCCAGCAGCTTGTCGTGCCGGGCCAGGTCGGCGGCCATGGCCTCGGTCTCGCCCTCCCACCGCCGGGTGCTCGCCTCGATGTCGGTGAACAGGAACGCGATCGTGTCCCGCTCCGCTCGCGGTGACGTTCGGGGGAGCAGCAGGTCCGCGCGCTGCCGCAGAATGCCGCTCTCCAGGTCGCGCAGCGCCGGGCTGGGCTCGATTCCCAGTTCCTCGGCCAACACCGAGCGCATGCGCTGGTAGGCCGCCAGGGCGTCCGCCTGCCGGCCGAGGCGATAGAGCGCCAGCATCAACTGACCCCACGCGCGTTCGCGCAGCGGCGCGCCTGCGAGGTGAGCCTCCACGCGAGCCAGGGCATCACCGGGCCGGTCCAGCGCCAGTTCGGCTTCGGCCAGGTCCTCGACGGCGTCGAGCCGGGCCGCGTCGAGCCGGCTCGCCGTGGCGGCGAACGCGGGCAGTGCAGCGAGGTCGCCCAACGCGGGACCAGGCCACAGGCCGACCGCCACCTGCAGGGAATCTCGCGCCGCCGAAGCCTCGCCGCGGGCGAGCGCGTCGCGCCCGGCCGCGGCGGCTCGTAGGAACAGCGTGGCGTCCACCGCGTCGTCGGGCACCTCGAGCACGTAACCCGATCCCTGACCGTGCAGCACGTCCGCGGTATCTGACCGGCTGCGGCCCTCGCCGGCGGTATCGCCGAGGGCCTTGCGCAGCCGATGCACCAGCCCGCGCACCGTAGCTCCGGCGCTCGGCGGCGCCTCGTCGCCCCACAGCGCGTCGACGAGCCGCGCGGCGGGGACCACGGTGCCCGCCTCGAGAGCCAGCGTCGCAAGTACGGCCCACTGCTTCGCGCTGCCGATCGACACCGACACGTCGGCGACGAGGAGTTCTGGCCCGCCCAGCAGGCGGATCTGATGCCCCATGAGCCGGCAGCGTATTCGCCGCCTCCGGGCCGCGCCACAGCCGCGCTACGGGCGGCCGGCAGCCTTGCGACACCACCGAGGACGGGAGCGCCACATGAGCCTGAGACTTGGCAGCGTCAGCTTCGACTGCGCCGAGGTAGGAAAGGTCGCCGAATTCTGGTCGGCGGCATTGGACCGCCCCATCGACCCCGGCGCCACCGAGGACGTCGTCTGCATCGGCCACGGCAGCCCGCTCGCGTTCTACTTTCAACGGGTCCCCGAGCCGAAGACGGCAAAGAGCCGCACGCACCCGGACCTCTGGTGCGACGACCGGATCGCCGAGGTCGAACGCCTCGTGGGCCTGGGCGCTACGCACGTCGCCGACCATTCCTGGGACGACGTGAAGTGGAGCGTGCTGCGCGACGTCGAGGGCAACGAGTTCTGCCTCGCGCAGGACCTGTAGCCGATGAACGCCACCGCCACCCTGCACGCGGCCCGCGGCGCGCTCACCGAGACCGCCGCGCGCCTGGTCGCGCTGGTCGCGTCGTTGCCCGACGCCACCGCCCCGATTCTGTATCTGGCCGGCTCCGAGCCCTCGCCGGCGGCGGGCACCTGGACGGTGCGCGAATGCGCCGTGCACCTGGCCGTGGAGGTCGAGGGCTGCATCGAGGTCGTACGCGGCGCCCCCGCCCCGTACGTCTACACAGACATCCACACGTGCAACGCCGAGGGCGCGGCCAAGATCGCCGACAACCCGGAGAGCGACCCGCGCAAGCTCGCCGGTCTGCTCCTGGACGCGAGCGAGCGGCTGACGGCGGCGACCGCCAATCGCTCGGGCGACCAACCGGTGGACTTCTGGGGGGTCGCGGCAGACGTGTCGCAGGTGGTCGCCCTCGAACTCGGGGAGTTCGTGATGCACGGCTACGACATCGCCAAGGCCGTGGGGCGCCCGTGGGCGATCGACCCGGCCACGGCGCAACTGGCCCTGCACGGCTACGCGCCCTGCCTGCAGCTGTGCGCGGCCAAGGACGTCGGCGGACACACCGCCGGCTACCTGATCGAAGTTCGCGAGGGCCCGGCGCTGGTCGTGCGATTCCTCGACGGAAAGCTGTCGATCGAGCCGCCCGGTGGGCCGGTGGACGCCTCGTTGTCGGTGGACGCGGCGGCGTTCCTGTTCGTCGCCTTCGGGCGGATGTCGCTCCTGGACGCCATCGCGCTGCGCTTGATCGCCGTCGGTGGTCCGGATCCCGAGCTGGCACTGCGATTCTTCGACCGCTTCGACATCCCTTGAGCCCTGGGCAGTCCCTCGGCCTCCTCTACCGCTCACATCTGACGACCACTCATCCGGGCCGCATCTTTGCGGCCCATCACATCTGGGAGATCCAATGCGCAAGCTCGTGCTGTACCCACTGGCAGGTCTGGCCACAGCGGGCGTCCTCGCCGTCCCGCAGGTCGTCGCGAACGCGAGCACGGAGGCAGAGACGATCCGGCTCGTCGAGAAGATCGTCAAGTTCACCGAGGTGGACGTGGGCAAGCGCGGACTCAGCCAGGGCGACAGCCTGGTCTATCGCGGAAAGCTGCTCGCGGGGGGCAAGGTGGTCGGCAGCAGTGGCGGCGAGTGCGTCTCGATCGCGCCCAAGGCGGCAACGGTGGGTCTGACCCACTGCGTGTACTCGATGCGCCTGGCCGGGGGCACGGTGACCACGCAGGGCTTCTACGACGTGACCAAGCCCAAGGCCGCGTTCTCGATCGTCGGCGGAACCGGAAGGTACCGGGGGCGAGTGGCGTCTTCGAGTTCACGGCCCAAAGCGACACCCAGTTCGCGCTCACCCTGCGTCTGGACTGACGCCGAGCGATGTGAAGGTCGAGCACTTCTGTTGTGCACCCGCCGGGTGGGTCCTCCGGCCATGGCACGCTGTCTGCCGTGAACGTTCGAGCTACCGCCGCGGCCGTTTGCCTGGCGGGGGCGCTCTTGTGGGCTTCTCCGGCGTTCGCCCACGGCGGCGACCCGGCGCTGGTGACCTCGTTGGAGAGCGTCACTCCGGCGCTGCCGCCGGAGGTCGTCGTGCAGGTTCGCACGACGGTGTCCGAGCAGGTGCTCGTTGCCAACCCGACCGCCACCCGACTGGAGGTGCAAGACGCCGCCGGCCGGCCGTTCCTGCGCATCTCCGCCGCGGGAGTGCAGGCCGACACGACCAACCCGTACTTCCACCAGACGCTGAACCCGCCCGACGTGCCGGCGCGCGTGCCGCCGGACGCCACACAGGACGCGAAACCGCGCTGGCGGGAGCTGTCGAAGGACGCGGCCTGGGGCTGGTTCGACCAACGCGTGCACCCGTTCGATCCCGACGAGGCGGCGCCCGCTCCGCTGCGCGAGGAGGACGAGCGGACCGTCCTGGCCGACTGGACGATCCCGATGCGCTACGGGGACCAGGCCGTCGACGTCCGCGGCGTCCTGGCGCGCCAGAAGGCTCGCGGCAGCTTCCAGGCCACCCTGGAGCCCCAGCCGGACGGGCTGAACGCGGGCATCGGCCAGGGCCTGGTACCCGCGGTGCTGCTCCGAGTCGCCGACGGGTCCTCGGCGACCGTGGAGGGCGGCGACGGGGTCCCGTTCCTGCGGCTGGAGGCGTCCGGAGCGTTCGCGAACACCGCCAGCCGAACCTTCCGGGAGAACCCGCGGTTCGCCGACTTCGCAGTGGGCCGCGACGGCTGGGCGCGGGTGGGCGAACCCGGCTCGGTGACCTGGCTCGACCCGCGCCTGGCGTATGCGGCCGACCGGCCGCCGGCCGTCGTCGAGCGCGCCGAGCGCATCGCCGACCTCGGGGCCTGGCGCATCCCGGTGACCGTCGACGGCCGTCCCGGCGCGTTGACCGGCCGGATCCAGTGGGTGCCCGCCGGGACGAACCCGCTACGTACCAACGGCAACGAGCACCGGTGGCTCTGGCCCGTGCTGGGCCTGAGCGCGGTGCTCGTCGTCGTTCTAGTCGCCCGCCGCCGGCGGTCCGCCTAGCGCTTCCGCCGCCGCCCTGCGGAGACGTGCGACGGCGCTCCCGGAAGCACCGCCTTCTCCGATCCGGGCATGCGCACGCCGGGCGCCTTGTCGTCCGGGTTCGGGGTGAGCGGCACCTTCAGGGCGTCGGTCTTGAGTTCGACCGCGGTCAGTTCCTCGGCCCGCTTCGCCAGGGTCGCGACCTGGGCGGCGGGCAGCTTGGTGCCGACGAATACCTGCCGCGACACCGACGGGATCAGGCCCTTCTCGGAATCGGAGTTGGCGAAGAGCATGTACGGCCCGGCGGGGAGGAGATTGGTGCCCGGGACCTCGACGGTGACGGTCTTCGCGGTCCGCTTCACGATCTTCAGTTCGACGCTGCGCTGGTCTGCGTCGAACAGGTGGGTGACCGAGGGATTGCGGACCAGGACCATCGTGGCGATGTCCGCGGCGCGGTCCACGTTCACGGTCAGGGTCTTTCCGTTGGGCACCGCCGGGGCGACCTTGGTGATCACCGGACGCTTGCCGTAGAAGTGGCTCGGCGGGGTGAAGATCTGGAACGTGGAGTTGGGGTAGCCGGTGCCGAACCCGTACGGAGTCAGCGCGTCGGTGCCGGAGGTGTACATGAACGGGGGCGGGGCGTGCCCGCCGACGAGGACTCGTCCGTCGGGCAGCAGCATCGCGGTGCTGTGGTAGGTCCGCCCGCTGACCTGGCCCGCGGTCCGGGTCCACTTCTCGGTCGTGGGGTTCCAGATCTCCGAGGTCAGGTTGGGGATCTCCAGGCCCGGGTGGTGGAGCTGGGAGCTGGTGGAGCCGTTGACCGTGAGCACGTCGCCGGTGGGCAGCAGCACGCCGTCGGAGTACCAGCGGCCGTCGTGCAGGCTGCCGGACTGCCGCGAGGAGAAGGTGTTGTTGCCGATCCCGACGGTGGTCAGCGTCGTGGGAAGCACGCCGAAGCTGGAGCCGGGATAGGTGCCGAAGTCGCCGCCGAAGGACAGGATCCGAACCTCGGTGTCGTCGGCCTTGAGCGGCAGCATGAGCGCCGCGCCGGTGCCGCGGTACCCGAGCGGCAGGCCGCCGATGTCGTTGAGCCCGAGATCGGTCCACGAGTTCGTCTTCGGGTCGAACGCCGAGGTGAAGACCCAGGTGGCGGCGTCCTTCTTGAAGTCGGTGGTGTTGAACGTCTGGCCCATGCCCGAGTACAGGGTGCGGCCGTCGGGCAGCAGGTGCAGGCGTGCGTAGAGCGGCAGCGACTTGTTCGCGCTGGCCGGCAGCGTGGTCCACTTCCCGGTCTTCGGGTCCCAGCGCTCCAGTTGCGGAACGTTGCTGTAGGACTGGGCCGGATCCTCGGTGTAGATCGGCTTGATCAGCTTGACGGTGCCGCTGGCCACCAGGACCGTGCCGTCGGGCTGGGTGACGACCGTCGGGTACCACCGGGTGTACTTCATCGGCTCGCCGTCGGTCCACCTGTTGGTCTTCGGGTCGAAGATGCGGGTGTTGTTCAACCCGCCCAACTCGACCACGCCGACGTTCGGGTTACCGGGGACCGCGGGGTCCTGGTAGAGCGCCTGGCCGCCGGCCAGCATGATCCGCCCGTCGGCGAGGAAGTTGAAGTCTCCGCAGAACAGGTCCCCGTCGTTGGTCTTGACGTCGTTGTTCGCCAGCGCGCCGTTGAAGAAGTAGGAGTTCGCGTAGCCGTCGGGGTTGGTCTTCGGCTCGACGTTCAACGTGAACTTCGGCGCCTTGCCGCGCAGGTCGAGGATCGCGGCCTTGCTGTTCGTGCCGCTGCTGCCCCACGCGGTGACGTGCTGGCCGGCGAGGCCCTCGAGCCCGGACCAGTACAGGATCCGTCCGTCGGGCAATTGGTTCACCGCGTGCCCGGCCGGGTTGCACGCGGGGTCGTACTTCTCCGACGTGGAGCAGTTCCGGCCCGTGTTCGGGGCGATCACCTCGCTCATCAGGCCGGTCTCGGCGGCCGTGGTGGCGTTCGCGGGGGGAGTGAACGTGACGACGACGGCTGCCGCCGCGCCAACAGCCAACAGTGGCTTTCGCATGTGCCTCACCTCGGAGACATCGTGATCCCGGGAAGTGTTTGCGCACTAGCCCCGCGCGGCCACTCCCCGCAAAAGGGGGGATGGCTAGGGTGAACCGGTGAGCCGGGCGGTTGCCGACACGAGCGTGCGGGCGGCGTTGGCCGTGCCCGCTTTTCGGCGGCTCTGGTACTCCCTGAGCCTGTCCAGCCTCGGGGACTGGCTCGGGCTGCTGGCCTTGACCGCCATGGCGGCGGCGTTGACGTCGGACTCCTCGGCCGAGGCCAACTACGCGGTCGCGGGCGTGTTCATCCTGCGTCTGGTGCCGGCGTTGATCTTCGGGCCGATCGCGGGCGTCATCGCGGACCGCTGGAACCGGCGCACCACGATGGTGGTCACCGACCTGCTGCGCGCCGCGCTGTTCGTGTCGATCCCGATCGTCGGGACGATGACGTGGCTGCTCGTCGCGACGTTTCTCATCGAGGTGCTGACCCTGTTCTGGGGGCCCGCCAAGGAGGCGACGGTCCCGAACCTGGTGCCGCGGGACACGCTGCAGTCGGCCAACCAGCTCACGCTGGTGACCGCCTACGGCAGCGCGCCGATCGCCGCGGCGCTGTTCACCGGACTGTCGTTCGTCAGCGGCCTGCTCGGCGCCCGGTTCGAGTTCTTCGTCGAGAACTCCGCAGCGCTGGCGCTGTGGATCAACGCCGCCACCTTCGCCGTGAGCGCGCTGACGATCGCCAATCTGGCGATCCCGAACAACCGGTCCGCGTCCGCCACCGCCGAGCAGCCCCTGCGGGCGCTCAAGGCCGGGTGGACGTTCATCAAGAGCACCCCGCTGACCCGCGGGCTCGCGGTCGGCATGCTCGGCGCCTTCGCCGCCGCCGGCACCGTCGTCGGCCTCGCGCCCACGTTCGTCCGCGGCCTCGGCGCCGGCAACCCCGGCTACGGCCTGCTCTTCGGCGCGGTGTTCGCAGGTCTCGGGCTCGGCATGCTGGTGGGGCCGAAGCTGCTGCGCGGCGTGAGCCGGCGGCGGATCTTCTCGATCTCCAACGTGCTGGCCGGGGTGCTGCTCATCGCGATTGGGGCGGTCCCGAACCTGCCGGTCGTCAGCCTGCTCACGTTCGCCTGCGGGGCCGCGTGCGGCGCGGCGTGGATCAGCGCGCAGACGCTGATCGGTCTGGAGGTGGCCGACGAGCTGCGCGGGCGGACCTTCGCGTTCTTCCAGGCGCTGGTGCGGCTTTCGCTGGTCTCCACGCTCGCCTTCGCTCCGCTGCTCTCGGCCACCATTCCGTCCCAGACCTTCCGGCCCACCGAGAACGTGGCGGTGACCTACAGCGGCGCGGCGTTCGTGTTCGTGGGCGGCGGCCTGCTCGCGATCGTCGCCGGCGTCGTGGCCTACCGGCACCTGGACGACCGCAGGGGCATTCCGCTGTGGCGGGACGTGCTCGCCTCCCTGCGGCACGAGGAGCCGGAGCCGGACCCGATTCCCGGCGGGTACTTCGTCGCGTTCGAGGGTGGCGACGGCGCCGGAAAGTCCACCCAGGTGCAGCGGCTCGCCGAGTGGCTGCGCGGGCAGGGCCACGAGGTCGTCGTCACCCGCGAGCCGGGCGCCACGGCGCTGGGCAAGGAACTGCGCGCGGCGCTGCTGAATCTGGACGCGGCCGTGCCCTCGGCCCGAGCCGAGGCGCTGATGTACGCGGCTGACCGCGCGGACCACGTCGAGCGGGTCGTCCGGCCCGCGCTGCACCGCGGTGCCGTCGTGGTCACCGACCGGTACGTGGACTCCTCCATCGCCTACCAGGGCGCGGGCCGGGACCTGGCGCCGGCGGAGATCGAGCGGCTGTCGCGCTGGGCCACGCAGGGGCTGATGCCGCACCTGACGGTGCTGCTCGACGTCGAGCCGCTGGTCGCCCACGAGCGTCGGCAGGGACCGGCGGACCGCATCGAGTCCGAGTCCGTGGACTTCCACATCCGGGTCCGGCAGGGCTTCCTGGACCTCGCCGCCCGGGACCCCAAGCGGTACCTGGTGCTCGACGCGAACAGGACGCCGACGCAGATTCACATCGAGGTGATGACGCGCGTGGCCGCCGAGGTGCCGGAACCCGGAACGTCCGAGGAGGCCCAGTCGTTGGGACCGGCGTCGGCAGGGGAGGCGGTGGTGACATGAGCGTCTGGTCCGCACTGGTCGGGCAGTCGCACGCCGTCGCCGTGCTGAACGCGGCGGCCGACGCGGCGGAGGCACGGCTCGCTGGACGGGGCGGCGGCGTCGATGCCATGACCCACGCCTGGTTGATCACCGGCCCGCCGGGCTCCGGGCGCTCCACCGCGGCCCGGGCCTTCGCCGCGGCACTGCAGTGCCCGCAGGGCGGCTGCGGCGAATGCCAGGAGTGCCGCACCGTCCTCGGCGGCACCCACGCGGACGTGCGGGTCGTCGCCACGGACCTGCTGAGCATCGGTGTCGGCGAGACCCGGGACATCGTCCTGCGCGCCGCGATGTCCCCGGCGCGTGGGCGGTGGCAGGTGATCGTCGTGGAGGACGCCGATCGCATGGGCGAGCGCGCGGTCAACGCGCTCCTGAAGGCCATCGAGGAACCGACGCCGCGGACCGTGTGGGTGCTCTGCGCGCCCTCGGCCGAGGACGTGCTGCCCACCATTCGCTCGCGCAGCCGGCACCTGCACCTGGTGACGCCATCGGCGGACGCCATCGCCTCGCTGCTCGCCGCGGAGGGGGTGCTCCCCGAGCTGGCGACGTTGGCGGCCGCCGCCTCGCAGGGCCACATCGGCCGCGCCCGCCGGTTGGCCGGCGATCCGGCCGCTCGCGAGCGTCGTGGCGCCGTCCTGACGGCCGCCGGCGCGCTGCGGACCGTGCCGGGATGCCTTGCCGCGGCCGACGCGCTGGTCGCGGCGGTGAAGGTGGACGTGGACGCCGCCAACGACGTCCGCAACGCCGCCGAGCAGGAACAGCTGCGGGCGGCGCTCGGCGTCGGCGGGCCGCGGGACAAGCAGCCGCCCGGCGCCGCGGCGGCGCTCAAGGAGCTGGAGAAGCGGCAGAAGACCCGCAACACCCGCGCGCAGCGCGACGGACTCGACCGCGCGATGGTGGACCTCGTCGCGCTGTACCGGGACGTGCTCGCCTGCCAGTTCGGCGCCGGCGTCGCCGCGGTACACCCGGACCGCGCCGAGGCCGTCGCAGCGCTGGCCGCCGCCGGCACCCCGGAACTGACGCTGCGTCGGATGGAGGCGGTACTCGCGGCCCGCGAGGCCATCGGCGCCTCGGCCGCTCCGCTGTTGACCGTCGAAACGATGAACCTGGCGCTGCGGTGAGATTGGCCGCTCTGGCGGTCACGGGCACTCTCCTGCTGGCCGGATGCGGGGGCGAGTCCCGCGCCGAGGCACCCGAGCCCAGCCACTGGTCCGGACCGCCCGCCGTCACCGCGCTGAGTCCCGAGCCCAGCGCCGACCCGGCACTCGCCTCCTTCTACGGCCAGCGCCCCGCCTTCCAGCCGTGCGAGAACGGGCTGGGCTGTGCCCGGGTCGAGGTGCCCGTGGACTGGACCAAGCCCGCCGGCGCCACGATCTCGCTGGCCCTGCTGCGCCATCCGGCCCAGCGGCCGGAGCAGCGAATCGGCACCCTGTTCATCAATCCCGGCGGGCCGGGTGCGTCCGGGGTGAAGGTCGTTCGCTCGGTGGACGAGGTGTTCAGCCCGGCGCTGCTCGACCGGTACGACATCGTCGGCTTCGATCCACGCGGCGTGGGCGAGAGCTCGCCGGTGCGTTGCCTGGCGCCGGCGGCCCTGGACGCGTTCCTGACCGTGGACCAGACACCGGACGACGACGCGGAGGTTGCCGCGCTGGTGAGCGCGTCGGCGGTCTTCGCGGACGCGTGCAGGCAGAACACCGGGGCTCTCGTTTCGCACGTCGGCACGCGGGACGTCGCCCGCGACCTCGACGTGCTCCGCGCGGCGCTCGGCGAAGAGAAGCTGACCTACCTCGGGTTCTCCTACGGCAGCTACCTCGGCGCGTTCTACGCGGGCATGTTCCCCACGCGAGTCGGGCGCCTCGTGCTCGACGGTGCGCTCGATCCCTCGCTGCCCGCCGCCGAACTCCTGCGCAGCGAAGCCGAGTCGTTCCAGTCGGTGCTCGACCGGCTCGCCGCGTACTGCCTGCGCGAGGAGTGCCCGATCGGCGACTCCCCGGCCCGCGTTGCGGAGGAGATCGTGGCCCTGCTCGCCGAGCTGGACGCCCGGCCCCTGCGCGTCGGCTCGCGCACGCTCACCGAGTCCGACGCGCTGTCCGGCATCGCGTACGCGCTCTACACCCCGGCCCTGTGGGACCGCGGCATCGACGCCCTCGACGACGCACTGGGCGGGGACGGCGGCGAACTGCTGGCGCTGGCCGACGATCTCCTGTCGCGGACCGGCCCCGGGGCGTTCGAGGACAACTCGAACGAGGCCAACTACCTCGTGAACTGCCTGGACCACCATCCCGGCGAGCAGTTGATCGAGGTGGCCGCGGCCACGGCGCGCGCGGCCCTGCCCGAGCTCACGCGCGCGTCGAAGGTGTTCGGGCCGCAGATCGCCTGGGCAGGCGTTGCGTGCGCGCACCTGCCGCACTCCCCGACCACCGCCGTGGCGGGACCGGTCCGGGCCGCCGGCGCGGCGCCGATCCTGGTCGTCGGGACCACCCACGACCCGGCCACCCCCTACGGGTGGGCGGTGGCCCTCGCATCACAACTCGACTCTGGAGTGCTGTTGACGCGGGCCGGGGACGGTCACACGGGTTACGGTCGCGGAAACAGGTGCATCGACGCAGGCGTCGACCGGTACCTGCTCGAAGGCAAAGCGCCGAAGGACGGGACCACATGCTCTTGAGCCGCCGGGCCGTAGTCGTCGTCGCGTCGCTGTCGTTGCTCGCCGCCTGCGGCGGCAGCGGGGACAACGCGGTTCCCGACGGCGCCGCGGCGCCGTCGTCGCCCGAGGCCACGACGGTCGAAACGCCGTCTGCGTCGGCGACACCGTCCCCGACTGCCAGTGCGCCGACGCCGGATCCCGCCGCGGACGCGGCGCTGGCTCGCTTCTACGAGCAGAAGCTGTCGTGGCGCAACTGCGACGCCGGCGTCCAGTGCGCGTCCGTCACCGTTCCGACGAACTGGGCCGAGCCTTCGGGCGAAACCATCGAGCTTGCGGTGAACCGGGTCCGCGCGCGCGGCGGCGCGGAGCGGATCGGGTCGCTGCTCATCAACCCCGGCGGCCCCGGGGCGCCCGGAACCCGGTTCCTCACCGGCGTCGCCGACCGTTTCGGTGCGGACGTGCGGGCCCGCTACGACATCGTGGGCTTCGACCCGCGCGGCGTCGGATCCAGCGCCCCGGTCGACTGCCTGACGGACCGTCAGCTCGACAGGGCGCTGTCTGCAGACCCGACGCCGGACGACGCGGCGGACATCGCGGACGTCGAGGCGCAGGCCAAGGCGCTGGCCGAGGGCTGCGCCGCCAAGACCGGGAGCCTGATCGGCCACGTCGACACCGAGTCCGTCGCCCGCGACATCGACGTGCTGCGCGCGCTGTTCGGCGACGACAGGCTGAACTGGCTCGGCTACTCCTACGGCACCTACATCGGCGCCACCTACGCGCGGCTGTTCCCGTCGCGCGTCGGCCGCATGGTGCTCGACGCCGTCGTGGACCCGGCGCTGAGCAACCGGCAGATCCTGCTCGGCCAGGCCAAGGGCTTCGAGATCGCCTTCTCCGCGTTCGTGGCGGACTGCCTGAAGAACAAGCCGTGCGCGATCGGCAAGTCCGACGGCGAGGTCCGCACACGGCTGGCCGCGCTGCTGAAGAAGCTGGACGCCAAGCCGATCAAGACGCGCTCCGGGCGGGACCTGAACGAGGCGCTGGCCACCCTCGGCCTGCTGTACGGGATGTACGCGGAGTTCCTGTGGCCGGAGGTACGGGCCGCGCTGAGCGCCGCCTACGCCGGCGACGGCTCCAGGCTGCTGACCCTGGCCGACCAGTACGCCGACCGCGGGTTGGACGGCAGGTACGCCAACAACAGCGCCGAGGCCATCTACGCCGTGACCTGCCTGGACCACCCGGACAGATCCTCGGTCGCCGACATTCAGGCCGTCGTGCCCGAGTTCGAGGCGGTCTCGCCGCTGTTCGGCCAGTTCATCGCCTGGGGCGCGCTGCCGTGCGCCTACTGGCCCGTGAGCCTCGATCGTCCGGCCGGCCCGGTGCGCGCGCCCGGCGCACTGCCGATCCTCGTGTTGGGCACCACCAACGACCCGGCCACGCCCTACGAGTGGTCGGTGAACCTGGCCAAGCAACTGGAGTCCGGGGTGCTTCTGACCCGCGAGGGCGACGGCCACACCGCGCACGGCTCCGGCAACCGCTGCATCGACAAGGCCATCGACGCCTACCTCGTCACCGGCAAGACCCCGCCGGACGGCAAGCGTTGCTAGGCCGCGACGCCTGATATGACGGTGGCGTGCTAGCCGAACTCCTGGACGCGCTCGGGCCCGACGTCGTCGTGTCCGATCCGGACCTGGTCGAGAAGTACCGCCGAGACCGGGCCGACGACCCGTTCGCCGGGGTGCCGCTGGCCGTGGTGCGCGCGGAGTCCACCGAGCACGTGCAGACGACGATGCGCTGGGCCACCGCGCACCGAATCCCCGTGACGCTGCGCGGCGCGGGAACGTCGCTGTCCGGGGGCAGCACGGCTCGCTCGGACGGCATCGTGCTGTGCACCGAACGGATGCGGGCCATCTCGATCGACCCGGTCACGCGGACCGCGGTCGTTGCGCCGGGGCTGTTCAACGCCGAGGTGAAGGCGGCCGCAGCGGCCGCCGGGCTCTGGTACCCGCCGGACCCGTCCTCGTTCGAAATCTGCTCGATCGGCGGGAACGTCGCCACCAACGCCGGTGGGCTGTGCTGCGTGAAGTACGGCGTCACGAGCGACTACGTGCTGGCGCTGGAGGTGGTGCTGGCCGACGGTACGGCGATCCGGCTCGGCGGTGTGCGGCTCAAGGACAGCGCCGGGTTGTCGCTGGTGAAGCTGATGGTCGGCAGCGAGGGAACCCTCGGTGTGGTCACGGAAGTGACGTTGCGTCTGCTGCCGCCGCAGCCGGCTCCGGCCACCGCGGTGGCGACGTTCGCGACCGACGCCGCGGCGACCGCGGCCGTGCTGGCGGTGACCGGTGCGATGCGTCCGGCGATGCTCGAGTACATGGACGCGATCGCGATCAACGGCGTCGAGGACATGCTGAAGATGGGTCTCGACCGGACCGCGGCGGCGCTGCTCGTGGCGCAGACCGACGCCGGCGGGGAGGCGGGCGAGCGGGAGCTCGCGCTGATCGTCGAGGCCTTCGAAAAGTGCGGCGCCACCGAGGTCGTCGCCACGACGGACCCGGCGGAGGGCGCGCTGTTCGTGGGCGCGCGGCGGGCCGCGATTCCCGCGGCGGAACGTCGGGGCCGGCTGCTGCTGGAGGACGTCGGTGTCGCGCTGCCGCGGCTGCCGGACCTCGTCGACGGCGTGCACCGCATCGGCGCCGAACGAGGCGTGGAGATCGCGCTCATCGCCCACGCCGGGGACGGGAACACCCATCCCCTGCTGATCGTCGATCCGGCCGACCCCGCGTCGGTTGCCGCGGGCGAGGCGGCGTTCGGCGAGATCATGGCGCTCGCGATCTCGCTCGGCGGCACGATCACCGGCGAGCACGGGGTCGGCACGCTCAAGCGCCCGTGGCTCGTGGATCAGGTCGGCGAAGACGTTCTCGCGCTGACCGGGCGGATAAAGGCCGCATTCGACCCACTCGGCATCCTCAACCCCGGCGTCATCGTCTGATTCACAGGCAATCGCAAGCTGTTGGGTCCCTGCGCCCAAGGCCGTGGCCCCACCATCGCCGGACCACAGTCTGACGAGAGGAACACGATGCGCGTTTCGCGCCTGGTCGTCGCGGTTGCCGCCGCTGCGATTCTTCTGCCCGCCGGCATGGCGTCGATGGCCATGGCCGACGACGTCCCCGCGCCCGGCGGCGCCACGAGTGCACCGAAGGAGGCGGACCCGGCCCAGCCGCCGGAGGCCCGTGGGCACGGCCCCCGCGGGCTCACCGACGAGCAGCGGACGTGCATGGAGGGCAAGGGCTTCGGCAAGCCGGACTTCAAGCCGGGCGAGCGCCCGTCGCGCGAGGACCTGCAGAAGCGCCGGGAGGAGTTCGAGAAGCGTCGCGAGGCCAAGCAGGCCGCGGCCAAGGAGTGCGGGCTGCCGGAGCGGGCGCAGTTCCACCGCGGGCCGGGAGGTCCCGGTGGGTTCGGCGGGCACGGTGGGCGGATGCACCGCCGTGGGCCGCAGCTCACCGACGAGCAGCGGTCGTGCCTGCAGAAGGAGGGCTTCGGAAAGCCGGAGTTCAAGCCCGGCGAACGTCCGAAGGAGCGGCCGAGCCGCGAGGAGATGGCGCAGCAGCGATCACAGTTCGAGGCCGCGGCCACGAAGTGCGGCGTGACGATGCCGGAGCGGCGCGGGCCGAGCGGCCCCGACGGTCCCGGCACGGCACCGGAGGGGTCGCTTGAGGTGTCGCCGGAGGTGGCGCCGGCAGGGGCGAACGCCTAAGCCTGCAACGGACGTCGAGCGGCTCCTTCGGCCACGGTGGGACGAGGGGCCGCTCGACCCTGGTGTGACGTGCCGTCAGTTCTTTCGACACACGGGCTTGCTGCCGACCGGTGCAGTCCAGCCCTGTTCGGTGAGCAGCTCGACGAAGGCGCACCGCACCACGGGTGCGCGTTCCTGATCGGGCGTGAAGGTCAGCGGTGGCGCGAGGCCGCCGAGGGTCTCGTTGCGGATGGTGCCGAGCCCGGCGAGCACGTCGGCCGTGTCGATCGGGCCGTCGCTCGCCTTGGCGCCCAGTCCCGCGATCGCGGCCTCGAACAGCTTGCCCGCCGACCACGCCACCATCGCGGCCGCATCGAGCGGGCTGCTGGGGGCTGTACTTCGCGAGGGCCGCAGCGAACTCCTTCTGCCCGGCGGTGTCCGTGGTGAGCCATGGGGCGTTCGCGGTGGTGGTGAGCAGTCGGTTCTTGCGGATGCCGGGGTCCTTGGACTGCGCGGCGCTGATCAGCAGGCCGTTGGCGATGAGCAGCGGGTGGTAGTTCAGCGAGGCGCAGGACCGCGCGACGCGGCCGATGCTCGAGCCGTCGACGCCGAGCAGCAGCGCGTCCGCGTCCGCGTTCTTGGCGTTCTGGCACTGCGCGGTGAAGTCGGTCTGGGTGATCGAGACCGGCGAGCTCATGACGATCTCCGCGCCCGCGTTCTTCGCCAGCCCTGGCGCGACCTCGGCGACCTCGGTGCACGCGCCGGCCTCGACGCAGTACAGGAGGCCGATCTTCGACTTGCCGAGCCCGACGCCGTAGCGCAGGCGTTCCTCGATGACCGGCTCGAAGCTGCCGCCCTGCGGGAACAGCCACTTGTTTTCGGTCCACTCCCGGCCCACGCCGTCTCCGCCGACGACCGGGATCCGCGCCTTGCCGACACCGTCGAGCAGGCCGTTCACCGTCGCCGGAGCGACCGTGCCGACCAGCGCGACGACCTTGTCCTTGGTGGCCAGCGTCGCCACGGCGGCGGAGGTCTTCGCCGGGTCCATTCCGTCGTCGATGCTGCGCAGCACGACCGGGTGGCAGCCGAGCCCGCCCCGGTCGTTCACCGACCGCACCCACACCGCCAGCGCCGTGCGCGCGTTCGCCGTGATTGCCCCGCCCACCCCGCTGAACGTGCCGACCTGGCCGATCGAGATCGGCGCCCCCGGCGTGGTGCAGGTCGCCGTCGCCTTGGCCGGTGCAGTCGGTGCCGGCGCTACGGGCTTCGCGGCCGTTGCCGTGGGCGCCGACGCGGCCGAAGCCTGCGGGCCCTTCGCCTTGGACGTTCCCGCGGGAACGCCGGGGGGGGGACGGGTGCCGCCGCGGTCACCTCCGCCGCGCCCGCGGCCGCTGCCTGCGCGGCCGGCGCCCGCAGGCTCTCCAGGAAGTCCTGCGGCAGGCTGACCTGCGACACCTCGCCGCCGGCGCGGATCTCCTCGGCGCTGAGCCGGCTCCCGCACCCAGCCACCAGCAGCCCGACGCAGCTCAGCAGCGCCAGCCTTCGCACCAGGTCCACGGTGGCCTCCCCAACTCCCCTTCGAGGGCGGGGCGACATCGGCCTGCCGTTCGGTCGACTCCCAGTGTCACCCCCGGAAGCCGTCGTGCGCCAATGCGTCCGGGTATGCGCCCCGGCACGCGGCAACCGTGGGGCGAGCAGCGCCGCGCGCCCACTAGGATCGTCCGCGGCGTGGGCGGCGGTGACCGTCCACTCCAAGCCGCCTTAGCTCAGTCGGTTAGAGCGACGCACTCGTAATGCGTAGGTCTGGGGTTCGACTCCCCAAGGCGGCTCCACAGCCCTCCCGTGCGCGATGACTCTTGAGCACAGAAGCCGCGCGTGAGGTGCCGATCCGCCCCGCGGCCGCCTCATCCGGCGCTTCTGTGCTCGGTGGTCAGCAGCGTCGAGCGGCGCCCTTCGGAGCGGGGGATCGCGCGTCCGGGGCCCCGTCCCGGCGCGGAGTGCGCGAGCTGTTGACCGTACGGCCGCGGACGATCCCGATGAACTCCTCCATCGAGTCGGAGTTCTCGCCGTCCGGCCAGGCGAGGGCGACGGTCGAGGAGGGAGCGTCGACCAGCGGGCGGTAGACGAGGTCGCGGCGGTGGTGCAGGCGTGCCAGCGACTGGGGGAGGACCAGCAGGCCCACGCCCGCGGCGACGAGCTCGATCGCCTCGGCCGTCGTGTCGGGGACGTAGGTCGCCGGCGTGCCCGGCCCGCCGCCGGGCCAGGCGAGTGTCTCGTCGCGCGGGCGCAGGACGATCTCGTCGGCCAGGTCGGCGACCAGCGCCTCGTCGGCCGCGGAGACGAAGTGCGTCTTGGGGACCACGGCCACCGAGACCTCGACGTAGAGCGGGATGGCGTGCAGCCCGGTCCGGTCGATCGGCAGGCGGAGCAGGGCGGCGTCCACCGCGCCGGTCCGGATCAGAGGCACGGCCTCGTCGTTGCCGGCCGCAACGAGGTCCAGCGGAACGCGGGGCCGGCGCTCGGACCACATCCGCACCCACTTGTCCGGGGTGACGCCGGGGACGAAGGCGAGCCGGAATGCCGCAGTGCTCGCTTCGGTCACGCGGCTCAGGCTAGTGGCCGGTCTCGGCAGCCTTGGGCGCATGGCCGCCTGGGAGCGTCGATCTCTGGGCCGGCGCGGGCGCAGATCACCGAGCCCCTGACGACCGCTCAGATCGCCGCGTAGAAGGACAAGCAGCCGACGGTCGAATGTCGTGTGTTGACACTCGGCTCGATCCGCCGTGTGAGCGGGGCCACATTCACCCCCAAGGGGGTAGTTCTTGACCCCGCGGGGGCGATCCCCGGGTGCGCCGCCGGTGGTCCCATGAGCCTGGGCCCCACCGAGCCCCCGACGAGGAGAACACATGAGACCCATTGCGCAACGACGCGCCGTGATCGTCCTTCCCGTAGCGGTCAGCGTGGCGCTGACGTTGACCGCCTGTGGCGGCAGCGGAGACGGGCCGCAGGCCGTCGCAGAGCAGTCGGCCGCACCCGCGGCAGCTCCGGCAGCGGCCCCGGCGGAAGCCGCGGACGCGCCCGCAGCCCACGCGAGCGAGAGCCACGCAGACGCAAAGGTCGCCGCGGCGGCGCCGGCAGCGGCGCCCGTGGCGAAGAAGGTCGCGCCCGCGGTCAAGGCCGCGAAGGCCGACGCGTCGGCCGCCAAGAGCAAGGCCGCGCCCGCGAAGGCGAACAAGGCCGTGGCCGCCGAAGACGCGGGGATCACCAGCCTCGACAACGCGACGGAGAAGGCCGCGAACGAGACAATCGCCGCGGAGAAGGGCGGCGCGACCGACGTCGGCGTGTCCAAGGACTCCATCAAACTGGGCTCGGTCTCGATGCACGGCATGGCGCTGGGCAACGTCCTCGTTGCGCCCATGGTCCGGGGCCTGTCGGCCTCGCTCACGTCGATCAACGACCGCGGCGGAGTGCTCGGGCGTCGGCTGCTCGTCACCGACTGCGACGACGGTCCCGGCGAGGTCTCCCGTTCGAAGGCCTGCATCAAGAAGCTCGTCAGTCAGGACCGCGTCTTCTCTCTGCTGACCTATTCGTCGTGGGCGTCGGCATCGGTGCACGACGACCTCAAGCAGTTCAAGGTGCCGGCCGTCGGTACGTGGGCCTACTCGCAGACCGAGTGGCAGGACCCGTACATGTTCCCGACCCACATGTCGATGATCCACGAGGCGATGGCCGGCGCGAACTGGGCGAAGAACGTCGTCAAGCCCAAGACCTACGGCCTGGTCTGCCTGACGAGCCCCGAGATGCAGCTGGCCTGCAACGAAGTCTCGAAGATCATGGACGCCTCCGGCGCCAAGCTGGTGAAGAAGGCCGACGTCTCCATTTCCGAGACCTCGATGTCTTCGCACGTTCTTTCGATGCGCGCGGCAAACCCCGAGCACATCATTCACTATGTGATCAACCCGGCGACCATGGCGAAGTTCATGGTCGAAGCCGCTCAGCAGAACTACTACCCGACGCTCGGCATCTCGGGCAACCACCTCGCGGCCGAGGTGCTCGGTTCGATCTTCGGCAAGCACCCTGTGAACCGGTACTGGACCAACACGACCTACAAGCTGTGGGGCCCGGAGTTCATGGCGGTCATGTTCAAGTACGCCCGCGCCAACCGCGGCACGAACCACCACATCGTGCAGGCCGGCTACGTGGGCGCGAACGTGTTCGCGAAGGCGGCGAAGGCGGTGGGGCCGAACCTCACGCGCGAGCGGCTCATGGCGCAACTCGGCAACGGCGACGTCTACGAAGCCGACGCGTCGTTGGACCAGCGCTTCTCGTGGAAGAACTCCGAGCGCTACGGCACCAACTGGAACAGGGAACACGGCCAGGGTCGCGAATTCATGTACAAGTACACCTCGTCCAACACGTCGGCCAACCCCGACGGCTCGCCGTCCGGGTTCGCCCCAGACGAGGATCAGTTCGTCATCTACACCTGGAAGTGACGCCGCGTCAGACGTAGCCGGCCTACCCCCGGCTACGTCTTCGACATCGCCGATCGCAGTGCCCTGGCCGGGCGCACCTGCGAGCGGCGATGTTCGTCTGCGTGGAACGACGGGGACGTCCCTTGGAGTCGGGAACGGCGCTCGTCTATTGCCGTTCTCGCCATCGGCGAGGAGTATCGAGGAAGCCCCTTCGCCGCGCGGTCAATCGGTGACCCGGCGGGTGGCGCGCCCCGTGTGCAGCAGTACCACGCCCCCGGACGAGTGGCGGCTTGCGCCCGCCGGGGAGTGCATGGGCGTGGAGATTGCGGTGACGGACCGGATCACGATCGCGGTGTCCGATTCCGGGCCCTACGTGGTGCTGCCCCCCGGACCGGGCGGCCACGGTCTGGCCATCGTTGCCGCCGTGGCCCGTTCCTGGGGCGTGTCCGAGAACCCGGCGGGCAAGGCGGTGTGGTTCAGCCTGAGTCTTCCCTGCGTGCACCCGGAGGCGCCGCCGCCGATCGACGGTGCCCACCGCCGCACACGCCCACTGTTCCTGGTGGGCCCATAGCCTCGGGAACCGGGCGACGACCCGCCGTGGGTGTTTGCGGTCGGGTCCGGTAGGAGAGATGATGGAGGTTGCTTCCCTCGTTGCGCGGCCAATCGGTGGCCCGGCGAGTGGATGGCCCCGAGTCAGCTCGCGTCGTAGGTACGCGCCCGAGGCATTCGCCCAGCAGCACGCTTCCCACGACGACTCCGCGACCGAGCGACGTCCTTGCAACCCCAAGGGCTTCGCGCTCTCGCGCTGGAGGCCCATGTGACCGTCTACAACCCGGTTTTGGCCACGCCCCGCGTCAACCACGCCGACGGATTCCACGCCTGGGACCCGGGAGCGATCCCCCGCTCGCCTGCCGTGCACCGGCCCGCGGACGGTCCCCAGTACCGCTACCGCGCAGGCCTGGGATGGCGAGATCGGGCCGTACCTGGATCCGCCGTCGCAGCCCGCAGCCTCGCCCTCCGGGTGGGCTGATGGAGGAAGACCCGTACCAGATCGTGGCGTTCCGCGGGCGGGACGGTGGAATGTCGGCGCAGGTCCGCTACCGCGGCTTCTCCGAGTCCGCCAGGACGCCGGTGGCTCCGGAACACCTGTACCGCCCGGGCTCTGGCCGCACCCTGTGCGATCTCGTCGTCGACGAGTCGTGGGAGCGCTTCCCCGAGCAGGGCGGCGTTCTCACGGGTGCAGGCTGCTCGGCGTGTGGCACGGCCCAGTCCGTCGAGCTCGTGCGGCGACGCGAGGCCGCCGAGGAGTCGGAACGATCCTGGGCCGGACGGGTGAACCTCCACCGTGTCAGGTGAAGCGGGAGTGGTGAGCGCGACGCCGGCGGGTCAGGGCAGCGATTTCGCGCCGCTGCTGCAGGCCGTCCGCGCGCACGGGCTGCTGCGATTGCGCCGGCGCCGGTACGCGCTGCTGATCGGCACCGACGCGCTCGCGCTCGCCGCGGTCTGGGCCGTCGTGTGGCTGGTCGGCAGCACCTGGTGGCAACTGCTGCTCGCCGTGCCCGTGGCGATCTTCTCCGTGCGCATGGTCTTCGTGGGCCACGACGTCGGGCACCGTCAGGTGGCCCGCACCGCCCGAGTCAACCGATGGCTCGGCTGGGTGGTCGGCGACGTCGTGGTGGGTTTGGGATCGCACTGGTGGATCGACCGCCACTCCAGGCACCACGCCAATCCCAACGAGGTCGGGCGCGACCCCGACGTCGGCGACGGGGTGCTGTGCTGGACGCCCGAACAGCGCCGCGGTCGGCGCGGGCTGCGCGCGTGGATCAACAACAACCAGGGCCGGCTGTTCTTCCCACTGCTCCTGCTCGAGTCGCTGCACCTGCACTTGAGCAGCCTGCGGGCCGCCCGCGGGCCGCGGGACGTACTGCCCCTGGTGGCGCACTTCGCCGCGTACGTGGGCCTGCTCCTCGTCGTCATGGGTCCGGCCAAGGCCGCGGTGTTCGCCCTCGTCCACCAGGCCCTCGTCGGCCTGCACCTGGGCGCCGCCTTCGCGCCGAATCACAAGGGCATGCCGATGCCGCCGCCGGGTTCACGTTGGGACTTCCTGCGCAAGCAGGTGCTGACCACCCGCAACGTCCGCGGCGGACCTGTTCTCGACTGGTTTACGGGGAACCTCAACTACCAGGTCGAACACCACCTCTTCCCGAGCATGCCGCGTCCGCATCTGCGGCGAGCGCGGCCGCTCGTGCGGGCGCACTGCGCGACACTCGACATCCCCTATACCGAGACGTCGCTCCGAACCTCGTTGTTGGTGACGGTCCGTCATCTGCAGGCCGTGGGATCGCCCGACCCAGTGGCGCCAACCCGCGATCGCCCCGCGGTCGGGTAGGGCGCGTGCGCCTCTTCGCGGGACGGCGAGCGTAGCCTGGGACACATGACGCGGCAGAGATCGGTTCAGACGATGAAGCCCGCGACGGCGGCGAAGAAGCTCGGCGTCCTGCTCGAGGCAACTCCCGAGGAGTTCCGCCACGGCGTCGTCTCGCGCACCGAACTCGACGCCCTGCAGGCCGACCCGCCCGAGTGGCTGCGCGACCTGCGTCGAGACGGCCCGCATCCCCGGCAGGTCATCGCCGATCGCTTGGGAGTCTCGATTTCCGGGCTGGCTCGTGCCGAGATCACCGAGCCGCTGACCACCGCTCAGATCGCGGCGGTGAAGGAAGAGGCGCCGGAGTGGCTGCGGCGCGAGCGCAACATCCGGGCCGAACTCCAGCGCGAAGAAGCGCGCGTGCGCGCCGAACGGCGCGGACCGCGCCCCACTCTGAGCTGAACGGACCAGGGCGATCTGGCCGCTCGGCCGAGGTGCTCCTCGCGCCCGCCCCGGTGCAATAGGAGGGGATCTGGGGATTGGGGAGGGACCATGCGCGCACGCGCACGCCTGGGCTTGGCGCTCGGGCCGATCCTGCTGGCCGCGCCGGCGTCCGTGCCGATCCCGACGGCGGACGCCGTGACGTCTGCGACGGTCGTCACGACTCTGCTGGCGGGAGGCGCGGGCGATGGCGGCTTGGCGCTCGACGCGCAGGTCAACGCCGACCGGATCGTGCGAGCGGAGAACGGCGACCTGTGGTTCTGGGATCGGCTGGTCCAGGGTTTCCGGCGCGTCGACGCAGCCACCGGCACGATCACGACCGAGTTCGCCAACCCCGGTGTGGTCGCTACGGCGCGCGCGACGATCTCCCCGGCCCTGAAGTTCTACGGCTCGCCGCGGTTCTGGATTGTGGGCGGGGACCTGTACGTCTCTCCAACCCCACAACGCCGGCACTCCGCAGGTGTGGCGCATCGCCACGGACGGAACCGCCACGGCAGTGCCCGTCCCCGTGACGGGCGGCTCCAACGACGACCTAAACGTGCTCCTCGTTCGCCGCGACGGCTCGATGCTGATCGACCTGCGTCGCTACGGCGGCAATTGGACGACGGAGATCGTGCAGCCCGACGGCACCGCCTCGACCGTCCTCTCCGGCGCCAACAGCGAGGCCGCCGAGGCTGACGACGGCACAGTCGTCGTCCTGCGCGGCGGGGGTCCCGCCGTCGATCGGATCCGCCCCGACGGCACCGTCGACCGGATCGCGGGGCCCGCCGAAGGGCAGCCGGACCTGCCGTTCATTCACCACAACGAGCGCATCGCGATCAGCGCGGACGCCCAACGCGTCGCGGTCGCGGGCGGCGGCGCCACCGGACTGGTCGTCAAGGCGTTCGACATCGGCGGCCCGGTCGAGCAAGTCTGGAGCGAGGACGGCGTCGTCAAACCGACCGTCTGCTACGCCACGCCCGGCGGCCTCGCGCTCGGCCCCGGCGCGCTGTTCGTCGGCTGCGGCGGACCGATCGTCAAGTTCGGCGCGGCGGCCGAGGGCGGGACCCGCGTCGCTGGGCGCAACTTCCAACGCGGATGGGTCGACGCCCCGGACGGGACCCCGATCGAGCGGGCCTATCTCGGACGCGTGCAGGACTCGGCCACGGGACCGGCGGGCCAGCTCGCGATGGGCACCAACGGGGGCGTCTACACGATCTCCGGCTCGACGCTTACTCGCCTTCTGCCCGGTGCCCCGGCCAACGAGCGCGACCCCGACAGCTGGGACTACTGGGCCATGGAGTCCTACAACCAGCACGCGGTCGACCTCGAATACGACAACGCAGGGGCGCTCTACGCCCTGCGCCGCGACCACGGCACCGACAAGAGCGGCTGGCTGCTGCAGCGCCGCCGAACCGACGGCACGGTGGAGGTGCTCGGCGGCGGCGGGACCAAGACGATCGCCGCCGGCCTGACCGGGACCGCGGTCCTGCTCGGCGAGGGCCGGATGACGGCCGCCGCCGACGGCGCCACGGTCTACGTATCGCAGCGTCAGCCCAACGTCGTGTGGGCGCTGAACGTCGCCAAGCGCACGTGGACCAAGGTGGTCGGTGGCGGCACCACCGTCTTCCGCGACGAGGTCCCCGCGACCTCCACGAGCCTCGGCACGGTGGCCTGGCTCGGCCGCGACGGCGTCGACGGTTCGCTGCTCGTCGGCGACGACAGCCTTCACCGGCTCGGTGCCGACGGCATGCTGCACACGGTGTTCAGCGGTACGGGTCCGAGCTGGGCGAGCACGGCGGACGGGTCGGTGTACTCGGTCGACACGTTCCCGGAGTCCGACCCCTACACGCACCAGCCGCTGCCGATCCCGGTGTGGCGCAGAGCCGCAGACAACACGCTCACGACCGCTTTCGGTTCCGGCGCCACCGGAGCCGGAGCCGCGGAACTGAAGCAGCCGCACATCGCCGCAGCAGGTGCGAACGCGATCCTCGTCGTCGACCAGGTCGGCCCCAGCTCCGTCGTACGCCGCGTCGTGCCTCCCGCGGCGACGCCGTGGGTCGGCCCGGCGCCGTCGATGACCGTCACTCCCGTGGTCGACGGCGACAGGCGCTGGCTGCAGGTGCAGGTCACCGTGCCGCCGGACGCGCAGCCGTGGCGGATCGTCGCGCGCATGGCCTACCTGCCCGCTCGCCCCGGGCCCGACTCCGGACCCGTGGTCGTCGACGAGACGATGCCGGCGGCCGGCGGCACGAAGACCTTCCAGGTCGGTGGGCCGAACTGGTGGCGGGTGTCCGACTTCCAGAATCTGAGGGCGGGTCACAAGTACGGCCTGGCGATGTTCGCGACCACGGAGAACGCGAACCCGCCCGCCGTCGCGACCACCGTCGACATCCCCGGCTTCCCCTCCGTGTTGGCGTCCTCCGGAGCCTCCGCGACCACGGTCGACTTTCAGACCGACGTCGAATTCAGCGCCGTTCTGCGCGACGGACGCGACGGAACGCCGCTGAAGAGCCAGCCGGTGGCTCTGCAGACGCGCACCGTGGGTACCTCGACGTGGACGACGCTGGAGACGGCAACCAGCGGCAGCAACGGAGTCGTTCGGGTGCGGTACTTCCGACCGACGTGGAGGACCGAGGCACGCTGGGTGTTCGCCGGAGCGGGCACCATGGCTCCCGTCGCGGGCGGGACGATGCCCATCGACGTTCGGCCCTCCCTCAACCTGTGCTGCTCGATCTCGAGCCTGAAGCTCGGCACGTCGAAAAGCTTCGGCGCCTTCCTCAACCAGGAGAAGAAGGGGCAGGTGCTGCAGTTGCAGCAGTACCTGGACGGAAAGTGGTCCAAGATCTCCAGTTGCACCACCGACGCCACCGGCTACTGCAAGCTGACGATCAAGCCCAAGAAGACCGGCACGATGAGCTACCGCCTCTACCGCTCCGGCGACAACCTGCTCGTCAGCGGCAAGTCCGCGACGGTGAAGGTCAAGGTCGTCAAGTGAGCCGCCGAGCTCGTGCAGTGGCGACCGTCGTCGGCGTTCTGGCCGCCGCCTGTGCGCCGGTACTCGCCGCCGCGCCTGCGCTCGCCGCCGCTCCTGCCGTTCCCAGTGGTTGCGCCATGGACGCGAATTCGCTCGTCACGTGCTCGTTCGGGTCGTGGACCGGCAAGCCGATCGTCTTCGACGTGCCCGCCGAGGTCTACAGCGTTCGAATGTCGGTGAGCGGCGCGACCGGCGGGTCGTCCGTCGACTACAACGGAAGCTCGAACAACCGCGGCGGCCTGGGCACGACGGCCACCGCGGCGATCGCCGTCGACCCCGGCCGAGATCTCGAACTCATCGTCGGCCAGACGCCGACGGGTCGCATGGGCGGCTTCGGCGGCGGGGGCAACGGCGGCGCCGCACCCCCCGACTCCAGCTACAACTCCGGCGAGTTCGGCTACGGGGGCGGCGGCGCCTCCAGCGTCCGCGTCGCCGGCTCTGCGTCGGATTCGCCACCGCTTCTCGTGGGCGCCGGCGGCGGCGGCTCGTCCAGCACGAACTGGGGCTCGATCGGCGGCGACGCCGGACAGCTCGGCTCGCCCGGCTGGGGCCCCGTGGGCGGTGGCGGAGCGACGGCGTCCGCAGGCGGGGCGGCCGGAGACGCGAGGGCCACCGCGGGTGTTGTGGACACCAAGGCGCCCAACACCGAGATCACGTCCTATCCGCGCAGTCCGTACCCCTACCGGTCGCTGTACTTCGGCTTCGCCTCCGACGATCGCAGTTCCGGCGTGCACTTCCAGTGCAAGCTCGACAGTGGGGCGTGGAAGGAGTGCACGAGCAGGTACACGATCAAGAAGGTGTCGGCCGGCAAGCACACGATGCGCATCCGAGCCGTCGACCGAGCCGGCAACGCGGACCCCACTCCCGCGGTCAAGGCCGTCACGGTCCGCTGATCTGGGACGATTTCGCCTCGGCCATTGGCGAGGACGGGGTATTCCGCGGGTTCTGAGCGTCCGGGCGTTGTCAAGCGTGGCGGGCGTCACGGGGGTACCGCCCCTTCCTAGGCACCGGCGCCTCGTGAAGACTGTCTGGGTTGGCCTTGGTCACACCGGCCCGGAAGGAGCGGCATGTCCGAGACCTGGCTGCGGATCGTCACCTACCGCATTCCCCCGGGCGACGCCGACGCGCGCGAGTACATCGTCGAGAGCCTGCAGGAGGTGCACCGCAACCTCCGCAGGAACCCCGGCTTCATCGTCGGGCGGTGGGCCCACGACCCCGACGACACGATGCTCGCGGCGGTGACGTACTGGCGGTCGCGCGAGGCAATCCAGGCCGCCGGCGACTACCTCGAAGCGCTGCGGCGAGAGCGGCTCGGCAGCGGGCTGCGGCTCGGCAAGGAGGTCAACCTCCAGTCCGTCACCCCGCCCGCCTCGTGGGATCCGAGCGCGTGGGAGGTCGTGACCAGCCGCGACGTCTCCACCTGGCTGCGCGTCGTGTTCTACGAAGTGCTGCCCGGCCGCGACGCACTCGACCATCTCCGCGCCTCGACGCACGACGCGCTGCGTCGGTTGAAGGAGCAGGCCGGATTCCGCGTCGGCTACTGGGGACACGACCCGGTCGGCGGGACGATGGCGGCGATCACGTACTGGGGCGGTCTGGACTACATCACCCGGGCGGGCGGTCTGCTGGACGAGATCCACGCCCAGCGCGGCGAGCACGGCGGCGTCGTTTCCGACGTGCTGAATCTGCGGCTGTGGCCCACGGAGGTCGCCGCCGGCGAGGCGGTGGGCTGGCTGCCGAAGCCGTTCGAGGGCGACTGATCAACATCGGAGGCGGCGACCCGCGGCCGCCTCGCCCGTCGTTTCTGTGCTCGATGGTCAGCGGCGCCGCGCCACGCGCCCTTGGGGATGCCGAGTATGTGTGCGAGCATAAATAGGCCTCATTGGCGAGGGGAGCGGCGGCATGCGTACGGAGATCGCGAACTCCTGGCTGCGCTCCGAGCTCAGCGGCGTCGCGCAGGCCATCGACGCCAACCAGATCACCGCGGCGCCGCTCGTCGATTCCGGCGAGCGGTTGCGCCGCTCGGTGGCGCCGGTACTCGACACCCTCGTCCAGCGGCTGGCGTCCGTCCAGGCGGGAATCGTCTTGATGGACGAGCGCGCGGTAGTCATCGACCGTCGCGGAACGTCCTCGGCCGTCCTCGCCGGATTCGACAGCCTGCAGATCTACGCGGGCTCCTCCTACGGCGAAGACCAGGCGGGAACGAACGCAGCGGCAACGGCGCTCGAGGAACGGCGGCCCGTCCGGATCGTCGGCCAGGAGCACTACGCCCACATGCTCCAGCAGTTCGCCTGCTACGGCGTCCCGCTGTTCCAGCCGCACACCCGCCGGATGGCCGGGTCGATGGCGATCATCCTGCCCGAATCCGGGGATCACCCGCTGTTCGCGGCGGTCCTGGAGGATGCGGCCCGGCACATCGAAGCGCTGCTCGCGGGCGAAGCCACGATCCGCGAACGCGCGCAACTCGAGTGCTTCATGCAGTTGGCCCGGCGCAGTAGAGGCGCGGTCTTCGCGGCCACCGAGGACGCCGTGATGTTGAACCGCCGGGCCGAACAGTTCGACCCGGTCGACCGCGCCTCCCTGGTCCGCGCAACGCGAGGGCTGACGGGCTCGGATCACGGAGCCCTGCTGGAGGTGGGGGAGGACCTGTCCGTGCGGGTCTACACGCGCACGGACGACGTCGAGTTTCCCGGCGTAGTGCTGGAGACCGTCGCCGAGCGGCCGCGCCGGGCGGGACGGGCCGCGGGTCCCGCCGGCCTGCCGGGCCTCGCGGGCGCCTCGCCGCAGTGGACCGTCCTGTGCAGGCGAGCGCGGTCCGCCGCCGCCGGCGGGCTGCCGGTTCTGGTGACCGGCCGGATCGGAGTCGGCAAGGCGGCGGTCGGGCGGGCGATCCACGAGCTCAACGGCCTGGCCGAGGTGGGCGAGCACGTCTTCCCGCAGGCGACCGAGGGCTGGCTGCCTCGGCTCGCGTCGCAACTGCGCGCTCCGTCGACCGGGGTCGTTCTTCGCCACGTCGACCTGCTCGACGAGCGGCAGACCGCCGAACTCGCGGCCGAGATCGATCGGGCCGGCGCAGACGCGCGCGTCGTGGCGACCGCCGCGACGCCGTCGATCCACCCGCGCCTCGCGAGCCGCTTTCCGGTGCACGTGGAGGTTCCGGCGCTGCAGGACCGCCGCGAAGACGTCGAGCCGCTCGCCAAGGCGCTGCTCTCGGCCCACTCCGCGAACCTGCGCCTGCATCAGGACACCCTGGCCCTCCTGCGCACCGCGCGGTTGGAAGGCAACGTCGCCGAGCTCCGCGGGCTGCTCGCAGCCGCCGCGGCCAAGCGCCGGGCCGGCGACATCATGCCGGGCGACCTCGACGGCGCCGTCGACGTCGCGCCGCGGCACCTGACGGCCATGCAGCGGGTCGAGCGCGAGGCGATCATCGCCGCCCTCGCGGCGGCCGAGGGCAACAAGCGCACCGCGGCCCTGCGGCTCGGCATCTCCCGCGCGACGCTGTACCGCAGGATCGCGGACTTCCACATCGACGTCTGAGGCGTCTCAGAGTTGGACACTTCGCGCTCGCTCCCGTCTCCAGACTGAAGGAGAGGAGGAGCGATGCCGTTCGTGGTCACGCAGGAGTGCATTCGGTGCAAGTTCACCGACTGCGCCGAGGTGTGCCCCGTCGACTGTTTCCACGAGGGCGAGAACATGCTCGTCATCGACCCGGTCGAGTGCATCGACTGTGGGATCTGCGAACCCGAATGTCCCGCGGACGCGATCCTCCCGGACAGCTATCCCGAGGCTCAGGCGTGGGCCGAACTCAACGCCCAGTTCGCAGCCCAATGGCCCGTCATCCGTCGCCGCAAGTCCCCGCTCGCGGACGCGGAGGAATTCCGGGGCCAGCCCGACAAGTACACAGCCCACTTCAGCCCCCGGCCGGCTCCGTCGGACTGAGGGCGCGCCCGTCGCATCGGGTGTATCGGAAGGAATCGTCGTGGAATCCAAGCGCGTCATCTGTCACTCGTGCGACATCAAGTGCAACGTTCTGGCCGACGTCGAGGACGGCAAGCTGCTCCAGATCCGGCGCAACCCCGATCACCCGATCACCCCGCACGCGCTGTGCAACAAGGGCGCGGCCATGGCCGACGTCGTCTACCACAAGGACCGGCTGCGCACGCCGCTCAAGCGCGTCGGCGAGCGCGGGTCGGGTCAGTGGGAGGAGATCGGCTGGGAGCAGGCGCTGGACGAAATCGCCGAGCGGCTGACCTCCAGCATCGCCCAGTACGGCCCGGAGTCGTTGGTCGCCGCCGGCGGCACGATCGTGCCGCTGGACATCCCGAAGCGCTTCATGAACGTGCTCGGCTGCCCGAACTGGGTCTACGCCGGCTACCTGTGCCTCGGCAACACCACCGGCCCGAACAAGGTGACCAACGGGTGGATGCCCTTCCCGGACTACTGGCGCACCCAGACCATCGTGCTGTGGGGCCACGACCCGCAGCCGAACAAGTGGACCGCCGAATACCTCTGGATCCGCGACGCCCTCAAGCGCGGCGCGAAGCTGATCACCGTCGACCCGCGCGTGGGCTTCAGCTCCAAGCGCGCCGACATCCACCTGCGGCTGCGCCCGGGCAGCGACCCCGCGCTCGCGCTGGGCTGGATCAACGTGATCGTCAACGAGGAGCTGTACGACAAGGACTTCGTCGCGAACCACACGCACGGGTTCGAAGAGCTCAAGGAGCGCGTGCAGGAGTACTCCCCGGAGCGGGTCGAGGAGCTCACCTGGGTGCCGGCCGACCAGATCCGCGCCGCGGCACGCATGTACGCGACCTCCGGTCCCGCGGTCATCCCGTGGACGCCGGTCACCGACCAGCACTCCAACAGCACCCAGTCGATCCGCTGCTTCGCCATTCTGCGGGCGATCTGCGGCTACATCGACGTCCCCGGCGGCGAGATGCTGATGGGCTTCAACCCGAACGTGATCACCGAGAACGAGGTCCAGATGGACCACGCGATCTCGCCCGACCAGCGCAAGAAGCAGCTCGGCGTCGAGACGAACAAGCTGTTCAGCTACGAGCTGTGGGAGAAGATGAACGAGGCCAACGAGCGGGTGTTCGGTCGCCCGTGGGCCAGCCAGATCAGCGGTGCGGTCATGTCCCGCCCGGGTGCGATCTGGGACGCGATGATCACCGGCGACCCGTACCCGGTGAAGAGCATGATCACCGTCGGGTCGAACACCCTCGGCGCCTACACCAACGGCAACCACGTGCGTCAGGGCCTGGAGAACCTCGACCTGCTCGTCGTGATGGACATCTTCATGGTCCCGACCGCGCAGATGGCCGACTACGTCCTACCCGCCGCCACCTGGGCCGAGAAGCCGGTCGTCAACAACCACTGGGACTGGCACACGATCGTCATGGGCGGCGAGCAGGCCATCGAGCCGATCGGCGACTCGAAGTCGGAGTTCTACTTCTGGCGCAACCTGGCGCACCGGATGGGCCAGGCGGAGCACTGGCCGTGGGAGACCGTCGAGGACTTCTACGACTGGCGCCTGGCGAAGACCGGCATGACCCACGCCGAGTTCATGGCCGCGGGTGGCGTCAACTTCCCGGCCCCGGAATGGGAGAAGCACAAGAAGGTCGGATTCGCCACGCCCACGGGCAAGGTGGAGCTGTACTCGACGCTGCTCGAGGAGTTCGGGTACGACCCGCTGCCCAAGTACGTCGAGCAGCGCGACACCCCGATCAACCGCCCGGACCTCGCCGAGGAGTACCCCCTGTACTTCTTCAACGGCGACAAGTCCGAGCCGTTCTTCCAGTCCCAGGGCCGCAACATCGAGTCCCTGCGCAAGCTCGCGCCCGAACCGTGGGTCGAGATCTTCCCCGACACCGGCTACGACCTCGACCTCGTCGACGGGGACTACGTCGCGGTCGAGTCGCTGCACGGCCGGATCGAGGCGGTGGTGAAGTTCTGCCACGACGCGCACCCGAAGTGCATCCGCGTCCCGTACATGTGGTGGTTCCCGGAGCAGGAGGCCTACGCTCCCCACTACTCGGGTCAGTTCGTCGCCCACGACGGCCTGCTGATGGGCGACAGCATGGACGTCTCCGACCCCGAGCAGGGAATTCCGGCCATGCGAGGGACGATGTGCAAGGTCTACAAGATCGAGCGGCCCGCCTTCTGGAAGCCGTTCGAGTCCGGCACCAAGCACTGGCACGGTGCCGGTTCCGAGGCGGCGCTCGCATGACGGGTTGGACGGTTGCCGAGGCCATGGTCACCAGCCCCAAGACCCTGCCCACCTCGGCGACCGTCGGCGACGCCCGCGCCGCCTTCCGCGACGACCACGTCCACCTGCTGCTGATCGTCGGCCCGCGGCGGCGCCTCGTCGCCACGGTCGGCCGGTGGGATCTCGAGAAGGACAGCGCCGACGACCTGGCGGTGCTGTCCCTCGGGACGCTGCAGGACCGAACGATCCGCCCGGACCTCGGCGCGCAGGCCGCCCTCGAGCTCATGGTGGAGACCGGCACGCGCCGGCGGGCGGTCGTCGACGAGGACGGGATCCTGCTCGGCCTGCTCTGCCTGAAGCGCAGCTGGCGAGGCTTCTGCAGCGACGCGAACGTGCTGGAGCGCGCGGGCTAGGCGGCGGGCAGGTCCAGGCTGAACCAGACGGCCTTGCCGCCTTCGGCGGGATGGGTGCCCCAGTCCCGGGAGACCGCCGCGACGATGCGCAGCCCGCGGCCGCCGCCAGGGCTGAGCGGGTCGGCGGGGGTCGCGGGCATCGGGAGGCTCGGTTCGTCGTCGAGGACGGTGATCGTGATGCGGTCCGTCACGGACAGGTTCACGCCGACCGCCTCGGTGTCGGGGGCGTGGCGTACCGCGTTGGCGACCAGTTCGGTGACGCCGAGCGAGGCGTTGTCCACGGCCTCGTCCAGCTTCCAGATGCGCAGGCACGACCCGACGAACTGGCGAGCGATCGCCAAGCTGTCGAGATCGGGTTCCACGGCCAAGCGGGCCCAACGCGGCCCAGTACTGGTCATCGTTCGATAGTGCCCGTGTTCGTCCAGCAAATGCGCAGGTGTGGTCCAGCACACGTATGCCGCGCGGCACACCCGATGGGACGTTTCAGGGCTCCCGAGCTGAAGATCCGGGAGCGGGCAGTCCAAGGGCGGCGCGGAGGTCGTCGACCGAAGGCAGCCCGCCGCGATAGAGCCGGCAGGACACGGACGGCCGAGTTCCGGGCTCGGCGAAGGGGTCCCGACCGTCGACCAGCAGCGTGGGCGAACCCGCCATACCCCAGCTCTCGGCATCGGCTGGCCCGGTCATGGTCACGACCTCAACGGACAGGCCGAGCTCGGCGAGGCGGCTCAGGAAAACCTCGGCGTTGGGGCAGTCCGGCACGGACAGCAGCCTCAACTCCACGCCACGACTGTATGGCGCGGGCCTCAGAACGGCGGGATGTTGGGGGGGGTGTAGGTCAGCAGGGTGGAGTCCTGCGAGCGCATTCGGTGTGCACAAAGACTCCCGATAGTGCAGTTGGGGTACGCACATCGACCTCGAGGCGTACCTGGACTGCACTATCGGCGAGATCCGGGGCGGGACGGTCTGCGCGCTGTGTCGCGCCACCGACAGTGCGTTGCGCCCGTTCGGGCGTAGGGTCGCTACGCCATCCGCCCCACCGAGCGGAAGCGAGTCGACGTGTACGCACCTGCGATCGCCGCGGCGGACCCGACGCGCACCGCGATCCTCATGGCCGGGTCCGGCGAGCGGATCTCCTACGCCGAGTTCGAGCAGCGCGCCAACCGGCTCGCGCACTGGCTGCGCGCCGCCGGGCTGGCGCGGCTGGACCACTACGCCGTGTTCATGGAGAACAACGCCCACTACTTCGAGGCCTGCGGCGCGGGGGAGCGGGCGGGGCTCTACTACACGTGCGTCAACTCCTACCTGACGCCGAACGAACTCGCCTACATCCTCGACAACAGCGAATCCCAGGTGCTGATCACCTCGGCGGCAAAGCTCGAGACGGCACGGGCCGCCCTGGACTCCGCGCCGAGCGTGCGCACGTGCCTGGTGGTGGGCGGCGGCGCGGCGGTGGCGGAGCTGGGCGACCCGCGCTTCCTCGACTTCGACTCCGCAGTCGCCGACTGTCCCTCGGACCCCATACCGGACGAATACCTGGGCGCGGCGATGCTCTACTCGTCGGGAACCACCGGGCGACCGAAGGGCGTCCTGCGGCCGCTGCCGGAGAACTCTCCGGCCGAGCCGCTTCCGATTTTCACCTTCATCGCCGAGAACATGTGGCGGGCCCGCGACGGCATGCGCTGCCTGATCCCCGCGCCGCTGTTCCACGTCGTGCCCCTCGTGAACGCGAACCTTGCCCTGCGCTACGGCGGGACGGCCGTGCTCATGGAGAAGTTCGACGCGGAAACGTGCCTCGCTCTCGTCGAGGAGCACGCGATCACCCACACCCAGCTCGTCCCGACCATGTTCAACCGGATGCTGAAGCTCCCCGAGGAGACCCGGCGCAAGTTCGACCTGGGGTCCCTGGAGTTCGTCGCTCACGGCGCCGCCCCGTGCCCGCAGCCGGTGAAGCGGCAGATCCTCGAGTGGTTCGGGCCGGTCGTACACGAGTACTACGGCGCCACCGAGGGCATGGGCCTCATCGCCTGCGACACCGCCGAGTGGCTGGCGCATCCCGGCACCGTCGGCCGGGTCCTGCTCGGCGAACTGCACGTTCTCGACGAAGGCGGCAACGAGCTTCCCACGGGCGAGATCGGCGAGCTGTGGTTCACCACCGCTTCGCCGTTCGAGTACTTCAAGGACCCCGAGAAGACGGCCGCCACCCGCAGTGCCGACGGGACGGGAAGTACGGTCGGCGACGTCGGCTACGTCGACGCCGACGGGTACGTGTACCTGACCGACCGGTCGACGTTCATGATCATCAGCGGCGGCGTCAACGTGTACCCGCAGGAGTGCGAGAACCTGCTCGTCACCCACCCGCTCGTCGCCGACGCCGCCGTGTTCGGCGTACCCAACGACGACCTGGGCGAAGAGGTGAAGGCGGTCGTCGAACTGGTGCCGGGCGCCGCCGCCGACGAGCACACCGCGCGTGTGCTCGTCGAGTTCTGCCGTGCGAACCTGGCCTCGATCAAGTGCCCGCGGTCGATCGACTTCATCGACGCGATACCGCGCCTGCCCACCGGCAAGCTCTACAAGACGCCGCTGCGCGAGAAGTACTGGGTCGCGCGCGGCACGAGCAGACTGGTCTGAACCGTGGCGGGATTCTGGAGCAGACGGCGGTTCCTGCTCGCCGCCGGTGGCGTGGGCGCGGCAGCGGCCGGCGGCACCGTGGTCGCCGACCCCTTCGGCGGTTCGACGCCCAGACGCGACCCGGCGAGCGACTTCGACCCGGTCGCCCTGGCCTCCCGGATGATCGACTTCGACACCTCGCACAACGGCGAAGGCGGGATCACTCGGCCGCACGCCCAGTGGTGGGCAGCGCGGTGGAACGCCTACGGCATCGACACCGAGATCGTCGAAACGCCCAAGGCCGCCAACGTGCACTGCATCGCCCGGATCGTCGGAGCCGGTAAGGCGCCGCCGTTGCTGTTTCTCGGGCACTCCGACGTCGTCGGGGTCGAACGCGAACGCTGGACCGGCGACCCGTTCAGGGCGGAGGTCCGCGACGGATTTCTCTACGGGCGCGGGGCGATCGACATGAAGGGCACCAACGCCGCCGCGCTGGCCGCCCTGCTCCGACACGTGTCCGAGGGCGCTCGGTTCGACCGCGACCTGATCGTCGTGTCCGACTGCGACGAGGAGACCGGGCCCTACAACGGCAATTGGCTGGCCAAGGAGCACTGGGACAAGGTCGACTGCGGGGCCGTCCTCACCGAAGGGGGCTGGTTCCTCGCCCAGCGAGACGGCCGCACGCCGATGCTGGCCACGATGACCTGCCAGGACAAGGTGTTCGCCCTGGTGACGCTCACGACCACCGGCACCACCACCCACTCCTCCCGCCCGCAACCGGACAGCGCGCTCGTCCGGCTCAACCGGGCGGTCGCGCGACTGGCGGACTACCGGCCAGACGTGTTCGTGAGCCCCTTGGCCCGGAGGCACTTCGAGGCCCTCGCCGCAGCGACCGACGATCAACGACTGGCCGCCGCCACCCGGCTGATGCTGGAGGCCGCCGGGCAACCGGCCCGCAACCGGGCCGGGGCCCTGGTCGTTGCCCGCTCCCCGTACCCGGCGCTGCACAATGCGCTGATGCGCCCGACAGTGGCCTTCGTCATCCAGCAGGTCGGCTACAAGGCCAACGTCATTCCCGGCACCGCCAGGGCGACTGTCAACGTACGGCTGCTGCCGGGCGGACCGGGCATCGCACAGATCGTGAACGAGATGCAGGCGGCGGTCGCCGACGACCGAGTCCGCGTCGAGCACGCCGGGGCGCTGCCCGGCGAGACGCCGCAGCAGGCCGACGCACGCGTGGCGAAGGCGCTGGCCGGGACCGCGGCGCCGTACGAGAGCGACCCGTCCGGGGTGTTGGCGGCCTGGACCGCCGCGGTCGGTGCCGTGCATCCGGGCGTGGCGACCACGCCGACCCTGTTCGAGGCGGGCACCGCCACCAGCGCCTGGCGCGCTCGGGGCATTCCGGTCTACGGGATCTATCCGTACCTGGTGGACGCCGCGTCCATCGAGCGCATGCACGGCAACGACGAACGCGTCGGGGTCGACGCGCTGCGCCGGAGCGCGGACCTGATCCACGCGCTGTTCGGCCGCTTCCGCGTCTGAGTCAGCCGCGCAGCGGAAGGCGCTCCACTCCGTAGAAGAGGCTTCCGCCCCACGGCACGTCGGCGCGGTCGACGGCCAGGGTCAGCGACGGGTGGGAGCGGGCCAGCGCGGCCAGTCCCTCGGCGACGACCTGACGGGCGAGGTGCATGCCGAGACAGAAGTGGGCGCCCGCGCCGTACGCGAACGGCTTGCCGGGCCTGCGGCGCAGGCGCAGCGATTCGGGGTCGTCGAAGAGTTCTGGATCGCGGCAGGCCGCCCGCAGGCTGGGGAACACGAACTGTCCGGGTGGCATCGCGACGCCCCGGCATTCCAGGGGCTCCGCGGTGAGCCGAACCGTGGCAGCCAGCGGCGGGTCGAAGCGGACGAGTTCGTCGGCGGCGCTCGCGGCCAGCGCGGGATCGGCGACCAGGTCGGACCAGAGGCCGTGGTCGAGAAGGTGGGCAACTCCGGTGGTGAGCACCTTGGCGATCGCCTCCAGCCCACCGAAGGTCATGTTCGCGATCAGGCCGCGTGTCTCGGCCGGACTCAACTCCTTGGCGTCGCCGGCGAGCAGCGCGGCGGCGATGGTGCCGGGCGCAATCCGATGCGGCTCGGCGAGCAGATCGTCGAGGTAGGCACAGAACTCCGCGGCCGCCTTCTCGGCCCGTACCCGCGCCTCGGGGGAGAGAAAGCCGAACGCCGCGACCAGGTCCAGCGCCCATTCGGTTGCCCGGGCCCAGTCGGGGATGCCTACGAGCCCGCAGATCGACCGCCCGGCCAGGGGCAGGGCAAAGTCCGCCCACAGATCGAACTCCCCGGAGGTGGGCAGGATCTCGGCGAGTTCGGCGGCCAACGCCGCCGCGCCGTCGCTGCGCGCCGCGACCGCGGCGGGGGTGAACCAGTGGCTGGCGGCCCCGCGGATACGGCGGTGCTCCTCGCCGTCCTTGCCGAACATCAGTACCGACCACAGGTCGTAGAGCGGGCCGTCGACGACCCCGGACATCGCCAGCACCGGCATCGCCACCGCCGTGAAGCCGCGTTCGGTGAGCAGGCGCTCGCAGTCGTCCGCCCGCAGGAACAGGGCGCCCCCGCCGTCGCGGTCCACCATCACCTCGTGGCCGGCGGCCACGAACTCGTCCATCGCCTCGTTGATCGGGCGGACACCGCCGAAGGCCTCGGTGATCGAAATGACGCCTGGTTCGCGCACGCTCGGTTGCTCCGTTCTCGTTCCGCCGACCTGCCACGGCCAATGTGGCACCAACGCCTGCCGCGCACATCCCCCAGAAGCGCAGCTCCCGGGACGGGGCAATGGCCCGCAGATGATCGACCCGAGCGATTCGTCTGGAGCGTTCGTGCTGGTCAGGGCTGGTCGCGCCGCGCGATCTGCGACATTCTGCGGAGGATGTGCGTCGTGGGGAGTTGTCGATGAGCACACCGAGGTCGCCGGAGCGCACCGGGCTGCCGGTTGCGTTGACCAGCTTCGTCGGGCGTGCGATGGAGATCGAGGAGATCGCAGGGCTGCTCTCCCGCTCGCGGCTGGTCACGATCACGGGGCCGGGGGGGTGTGGGAAGACCCGCCTCGCACTGCGCGCCGCCGAATGCCTCGCCGGGCGAGAATCGAATGCGGCGATGTTCGTGGACTTGGCCGCCCTGGCCGCGGGCGGCGATCCGTCCATCGCAATTGCCCGGTCCGCAGGCTTGGCGGACGACGATCCCCGTCCTCGCCTCGACCGCATCGTCGAACATCTACACCGCCGCGGCCCGACGCTGACGGTCCTGGACAACTGCGAGCACCTCCTCGATTCGGTGGCGGAGGTGGCCGAGCGGCTCCTGCACGCCTGCCCGCAGTTGCGTGTGCTGTGCACGAGCCGCACCTCGCTCGACCTGGCGGGCGAGATCTCCTGGCGAGTTCCGTCTCTCGGCCTGCCGCCGGCCGACGCCTCCGACGAAACTCGGCTGGCTGCAGGCGAGGCGGGCGCGCTGTTCCTCGATCGTGCCCGGGCCGTCGAACCGCGCCTGGTCGTGACCGCCGCCGATGCCGCCGCCGTGGCCGAGATCTGCCGACGGCTCGACGGCATTCCGCTGGCACTCGAGCTCGCAGCCGCGGCCACCCGCGTGCTGACGCCCACTCACATTGCCTTGGCTCTGCGCGATCGCGTGGACGTGCCCGGCAGCGGCCGCGGAAGAATGGCGCGCCATCGCACGCTGGCGGCCTCGATGGACTGGAGCCACGAGCTGCTGTCCGAACCCGAACGGCGCATGCTGCGCCGCCTCGGTGTACTGCACGGCACGTTCGACCTTGCCGCGGTCGCGGCGATCGCCGCGGAGTTCGCCGAAACCGTCGACGCCCTCGACCCGCTGACGCGCCTGGTGGACAGCTCTCTCGTCGTCGCGCGTCCCCTGGGTGCGCAGGCTCGCTTCGGCCTGCTGGAGACGGTGCGCCAGTACGCCGTCGACAAACTCGCCGCGAGCGAGGACGGACCCGCAGCCCGGCACGCGCATCGCCGGCACTATCTGGAACGGGCACAGCGGGCCTGCGCGGCCGCAGCCGGCCCGGGACAGGACGACGTGCTGGCGGAGATGGCGGCGGACTTCGAGAACTACCGCGCCGCGTTCGTGGAGTGTCGTCGGGCCGACGACGCCGGCGGCGCGCTGCAGTTGGCCGCGGCCCTGTGGCCGCTGTGGCGGATGCGCGGGCGGCGCGCGGAGGGCCGGGCGTGGCTCGACGAGGCCTTGGCCGCGGGCTGCGGGCGGGACGCCGACCGCCTGGTGGCGTTGATCGTGCGCAACCGGGTGGAGGTGGGAGCCTGCGGCGCCGTCGCCGCCGACCGGGTCGACGAGACGATCCGGTTGGCACGGGAGGTGGGCGACCCGGTCCTGCTGGCCCGGGCCCTGACCGGCGGCATCTCCTACGGGTTCCGCGGCCCGCTCGCCCACCGCCCGCTCCTGGAGGAGGCCGCGGCCCTCGCCGAGACCGCCGGCGACCGACAGCTGTGGTTGGAGGTCCAACTCTTTGCGATCTTCGGGGCGGTCACCGGCGGCGACCCGCAGCGCACGATCGACCTGGTGGCCGAGGCGCGGCGCAGGGCGCCGCGCACGAATCCCTACCTGGATCGGGCGATCACCGGAATGGGCGGCTTCGGCTTGGCGATGCGCGGCCAGGCACGCCTCGCCAAGGCCGAGATCGCCGGCCTGGTCGAGCAGACGCAGGCCGTCGGCGACTGCACCGGTGGAACCTTTGCGGCGTCCGGCTGGGCATGGGTGGCGGCGCTGGCCGGGAACCACGAGGCGGCGGCGGATGCGGCGTTGCGAGGCGTGGAACACGCGGCGCAGTCCGGGTTGCGGTTCGAGGGCGTGTTCGCCCATCTCGCGTGGGGGATCTCCCTTCTGGCGCGCGGCGACGCGCCCGGAGCGGCCCGCGCCTGGGAGCAGGGCCGGGAACTCGGTGGCGGGGCACCGGGCTGGGCCGATCTATGTGGAGCTCCCAGCGCCGTGGCCCTGTGCGCGGCCGGCGACCTGCCCGCGGCCCGCCGCCGGGTGGCCGGGAGCGCCGATCGGGTACTGGACCCGATGCTGCCCTGGCAGGCGGGATGGGTGTGGGAGGCCCACGCCCGGATCGCGGCGGCCGAGGGCCGGCGCGACGCTGCACAGACCTGCGCGGCGCGCTCCCTGGCGATCCGCCTGCAGATCGAGGACGTGGTGGGTGCGGCCGACATTCTGGAACTTCTGGCCGTGCACCTGATGGATCGTCAGGCGCATGCGTCGGGCGCGCGCCTGCTCGGGTGTGCTGCGGCCCGACGAGCGGAGGCCGGGTGTACTCGATTTGCCGTCCACGACCACGACGTGGTCGAGGCGGTCCGGGCGGCGGTCGCGGCGCTCGGCTACTCGGCCTACGCCAACGCCGAAGCCGACGGCGCCGGCTTGGCCCTGGCCGAGGCGGCCGACTTCGCGCTGCGTCTGCGGGGTCCACGGCCTCGAGCCGAGCACGGCTGGGCCGCGCTGACCAAGACCGAGCGACAGGTCGCCGAGCACGTGGCCGCCGGCCTGTCCACCAACGACATTGCGGAGCGACTGTTCGTCTCGCCCCGCACGGTGCAGAGCCATCTCACGCGGACCTACGACAAGCTCGGCGTTCGATCGCGCGTGCAACTGGCCCGCGCGGTGCACCAAGCCGAGGCGGAACAGGCGGCTCGGATCTGATCGACGGCGGCACACTCGCCCGACGCGACGAGCCGGAGCTAGAACCAGGCGGGTTGCATGTCCACGGTCGTGGCGTCGATGCGCTCGAGCAGGTCGAACTGGGGCTGCGTGCGCGGCAGTTCGTAGGCGAAGAAGTACCGGGCCGCCTGCCGCTTGCCGGCGTGCAGATCGCCTTCGCCGGCTGCGACGAGGTACTGCTCGAGCCAGATCCACGCGAGCACCACGTGCCCGGCGGCCTCGAGATAGACCGACGCGTTGGCCAGCCGCGTACCCGGTTCGACGTCGGCGGTGTGGATGGCCCGGGTGGTCGCGACGAGGCGGTCGACGGCGTTGCCGAGCGCCACGCCGAAGGCCGCAGCCTCGCCGCCGGCGGCGACCGCGCGCACGACCGTCGCGCGCAGGAGATCGGCAAGCGCCACGAGGCCTGCGCCGTCGGCCATCGCGACCTTGCGGCCCAGCAGATCCAGGGCCTGGATGCCGTGGGTGCCCTCGTGGATCTGGTTGAGCCGGTTGTCGCGGTAGTGCTGCTCGACGTCGTAGTCGCGCGTGTAGCCGTATCCGCCGTGGATCTGGATCGCCAGGTCGTTGGCGGCCAGGCACCACTGCGACGGCCAGCTCTTCGCGATCGGCGTGAGGACGTCGAGCAGCAGGTGCGCGTGTGCCCGTTCGGGTTCGGTCGTCGCCGTGCGCTCCTCGTCCAGCAGGCGCCCGCAGTACAGGACGAGCGCCAAACCGCCTTCCACGTAGGACTTCTGGGCCAGCAGCATGCGGCGCACGTCGGGGTGGTCGATCAGCGGCACCTGGGGCGCGGTCGCGTCCCGGGCGGCGAGCGGACGGCCCTGCGTGCGGGTCCGGGCGTACTCCAGGGACTTCAGGTACCCGGTGTAGCCCAGCGCGACCGCGCACGCCCCGACCCCGACGCGCGCCTCGTTCATCATGTGGAACATCGCGGCCAGGCCCTCGTTCTGCCGGCCCACCAGGGTGCCGACGGCGCCCGTGCCGCCTTCGCCGAAGTTCAGGAGCGTGTTGACCGTTCCGCGCCAGCCCATCTTGTGGTTGAGGCCGGCCAGCACGACGTCGTTGTGCGTGCCGTCGGCGAGATAGCGCGGCACCAGGAACAGCGAGATGCCCTTCACGCCCGGGGGCGCACCGGGGATCCGGGCGAGCACCAGGTGCACGATGTTCTCGCCGAGCTCGTGCTCCCCGCCGGAGATCCACATCTTGTTGCCGAACAGCCGGAAGGTCCCGTCCGGTTGCGGCTCGGCGCGGGTGACGACGTCCGCGAGCGACGAGCCCGCCTGCGGTTCGGACAGGCACATCGTGCCGTGGAAACGGCCTTCGAGCATCGGCGTCACGTACGCGGCGATCTGCTCGGCCGATCCATGCGTCGCGAGCAGATTCGCGTTCGCGATCGTCAGGAACGGATAGGCCCAGGTGCCGACGTTCGCCGCCGCGAACCACACCGAGCACGCGGTCTGCACGACCTGCGGAAGCTGCAGCCCGCCGACCGACGCGTCGAGACCCGCGCCGAGGATCCCGGTCTCGGCGATCGCGTCGAGGGCCTCGCGCACCGCCGCGTTGAGCCGTACGGCGCCGTCGACGACCGCGGGTTCCTGCAGATCGTTGAGCCGGTTGTGCGGCGCGAGCTTCTCGGCCGCGATCTGCGCGCACACCTGCAACACCGCGTCGAAGGTCTCCCGCGAGTGCTCGGCGTAGCGCTCCCGCTTGGTCAGCGCCTCGATCTGCAGCCAGTCGTAGAGCAGAAACTCGACATCGGCGCGGGACAGCAGCAGGTCGGCCGTTTTCACGGCGAAAGGTACCGGCATGCGGCCCAGAGTAGGCCGCGAACTCCGTCAACGTAGGTCGGGCGGCAACCAGTGTGGCCAGGGTCCGGGCTCGGGGTTGGCGATCGCCCATCGGTCGAGCGCCGCGGCGAGACGTGCGGGAAGGGAAGCGCGCGGCCACCAGGACTTTCGAACCACCAGGACGGGGCAGCTCCGCACACCGAAGAAGTCCACCCCGTTCTCCGTGACGATCACCCAGCGCTGGGCCGTGGCGATCAATACGAGTTCGTCGTCGGGCAGCGTGTCGGCGCCGATCAGCGCGGGGCTCGTCGCGGCGTGCCCGGCCTGGATCAGCAGGTCGACGGTGCTCGGCGGGAGCATCGCGTCGAGCAGGAATCTCACGCGAGCAGGCGGCTGCGCTCGGCGGCGAGGCGTTCGATCTCGGCCAGCGCTCGGTCGTTGGCCTCGACGCGGGCCTCGATCTCGTCGCGGTGGGCGGCGGCGTAGTCCAGCGCCATCACCACGTGCCGTTCGTGAATGCCGAACTCGCTCGCCAGCGCGGCGACGCGCTTCGTCTCGCTGCCCTTGGTGTGTCTCAGCGCCGACACGATCTCCCAGACGTCGGGACCGCCGGCCAGGGCTGCTCGGCGCCCCGACGGCCCCGGTCTGAAGACGATTCCGGGGTGGGCGTCGGCGGCCAGGCCTTCGACGGCGTAGCGCTCGATCAGTTCGCTGACCGTGGACCCCTCCCGTGCTGCACGGTCCGCTAGCCGCGCGCGGACTTCGTCGCTCAGCCGGATGCTCGTGGTGGCCCTGGTCATCGAGGTCTCCTCCGGGTAATGCGCCGTAGTCCACTGTAGTACGGGTCTGTCGGCGCTGTATCCGACAGACTGAGCCCGTGCTGCAGATCCTGGACACCGCAGAGGAGGCGGTCGCGCCGATCGTCGACGGCTCGACCGTCCTCATCGGCGGGTTCGGGACGGCGGGTCAGCCCATCGAGCTCGTCGAGGCCCTCGTTCGGTCCGGAGTCGGGGACCTCGTGGTGGTCAGCAACAACGCCGGGAACGGGGACCACGGAATCGCGGCGCTGATCGCCGCCGGCCGGGTGCGGCGCATCGTGTGCTCGTACCCGCGGCAGGTGGACAGCCACCACTTCGACGCCGCCTACCGCGCCGGGCGCATCGAACTCCAGGTCGTGCCGCAGGGCACGCTCGCCGAGCGCATCCGCGCGGGCGGCGCCGGCATCGGCGCCTTCTTCACCCCCACCGGGTACGGAACGCCGTTGGCGGAGGGCAAGGAGGTGCGGATTCTCGACGGACGGCCGCAGGTTCTCGAGTTCGCCATCCACGGCGACTTCGCGTTGATCAAGGCCGACAGGGCCGATGCCGCAGGCAATCTGACGTACCGTAAGACCGCGCGGAACTTCGGGCCGATCATGGCCACCGCGTGTCGCACGACCGTCGTGCAGGTGCGCGAAGTTTTGGCCGAGGGCCACCTCGACCCGGAGGTCGTCGTCACGCCGGGCATCTTCGTCGACCGGGTGGTCGCGATATGACCCCCGACGAACTGGCGGCCGTCGTCGCCGCGGACATCGCGCCAGGCTCGTACGTGAACCTGGGCATCGGGCAGCCGACGCTGGTGGCCAACCATCTGCCCGCCGAGGCGGGGATCGTCCTGCACACCGAGAACGGCATGCTCGGCATGGGCCCGGCGGCGCAGGGCGAGGCGATCGACTGGGACCTGATCAACGCGGGCAAGGGGCCGGTCACCGAGGTGCCGGGAGCCTCGTACTTCCATCAGGCCGACTCCTTCGCGATCATGCGCGGCGGGCATCTCGACGTGTGCGTGCTCGGCGCGTTCCAGGTCTCCCGCACGGGCGATCTCGCGAACTGGCACACCGGCGACCCGGACGCGATCCCCGCGGTCGGCGGGGCGATGGACCTGGCCATCGGCGCCAAGGACGTCTTCGTGATGATGACGCTGCGCGACCGTGCGGGCGCCAGCAAGCTCGTCGAGACGTGCACGTACCCGTTGACCGGCGTGGGCTGTGTCAGCCGCGTCTACACCGACCTCGCGGTGTTCGCCCTGCGCGACGGCGAGGTCGCCGTCGAGCGGACGTTCGGGCTGAGCTTCGCCGAGCTCGCCGCGCTGGTGCCGGTTTCGCTGACGGCTCGTCAGACCTGACGGCCTACGGGTATCGGAACAGGTCCCAGAAGCCGATCGCGAGGTCGGGGCGATTCCCGCTGACGCTCACCAGGCCAAGGGCGATGGCCTCGTAGCGGCTGAGCCGGCCGGAGGCCACCATCAGGAACGCGATGGGGTCGGCATAGATCGTGGCGTCGACCGGGGCGGAGCCGGCGTCCTCCAGGGCGTAGACGCCGTCGGTGAACCGCACGGTCAGCTCCGCGACCCCCCGCAGTTCAATCCCGAAGCCGGCGGAGAGTCCCTGGGCTCTCTCGGGGTTGACCACCCATCCGAACACCGGGGCGTAACCGGCCAGCACAAGCGCGGTGTCGGCCGGATCGAGGGGCCACGGCCGACCGGTGGCGGTGGAAATGTCGTAGCCATGCAGCACCTCCTCGCCGAGCAGGACTCCGGCCATGCCCGCCACCGTGTGGGTGTTCTGGCCGTGCATGATCACCGAGGTGTCTCCGGCGAGATCGCTGGTGGCATCGAGGAACCCCTCCATGGCGTCGACGAAGAGGCGTGACAACTTTGTCGGATCGGACTCGGCGATGTCGGCCTGACGCCGGGTGAACTCGGCGTGGAGGTACGTCGGCTCGATGCTCTGGTAGACCGACGGGACGCCCTGGGCCATGTCGGTGTACTGAGTGCCGGCCAGGATCAGGTGGGCGGCGAAGTCCCGCACCGTCCACGGGCTGTCGGGAACGGGAGCCAGCGGATCGGGAATCGACGCAATCAGTTCGCCGACGCGCTCGGTGGCGGCGGCGATCGCGTCCCGGGTGCTGCTCAACAGCTCGGTGGAGTCCATGGCGGTTGCTGTCCTTTCGTCGACACGGTTTCGTGGCCCGGCTCGTGTGGCCACAGTGCGCGCCCCGCCTTTCGCGGGCCTGTCGTCTCGCTATCGACCGGGGGTACGCTCCCCGCCGAGAGGGAGCAGCCCATGGACGCGACCGACGTGCCGCGGATCGACATCCGAGTCTTGGGGCCACTGTCCGTCGCGGTCCACGGGCGGACCGTGGCGATCGGCAGCCCCAAGCAGCGCGCCGTGCTGGCCATGCTCGCCCTGCACCGTCGGGTGAGCCTCGACGCCCTGGCCGAAGAACTGTGGCGCGAGACGCCTCCGGCCAGCGTCGCCGCCACGGTGCACACGCTCGTGTCGCGGCTGCGCCGAACGTTGGCGGGAGCCGGGGCGGGGCTTGTGATTTCGGCCGACGGCGGCGGATACGTGGCCGAGTTCGACGCGGACGACCAGATCGACGCCCAGCGCTTCCACGATCTCGCCGTCCAAGGCCGGGCGGCCCGCGAGGGTAGGTTGCCGGCCGACGCCGCCCGCTGTTTCCGGGAGGCTCTGGCGCTGTGGCGGGGGACGGCCCTCGCCGACCTCGGAGACCGAGACTTCGCTCGGGTGGCGGCGGTCCGCCTGGAGACGGCCCGGCTCGACGTGGCCGAGGATCTGGCCGACGCAGAGCTGGCCGCCGGTCGCCCGGCCGCCGCGCTGGACACCGTCGAGCCACTGATCCGGGAGCACCCCTTTCGAGAGCGCCTCCGGGGCCTGCAGATGCTGTCGCTGTACCGGCTCGGCCGGCAGGCCGATGCGTTGGCGGCCTATCGGGACCTTCGCTGCGCTCTCGCCGACGAACTCGGTCTGGAGCCGGCCCCGAGCGTCCAGGCGCTCGAACGCCAGATCCTGCAGCAGAGCCCGGAGCTCGATCGGCAGGCGCCGCCGCCCGCGACCCAGCCTCACTCGGGCGGGATGCTCGCCTTCCTGTTCACCGACATCGAAGCCAGCACCCAGCTGTGGGAGGGCGATCGGGCGGCCATGGCTGCGGATCTCGCCCAGCACGACGCGATCCTCGCCGACGCGGTCCTCGCCCATCGCGGTCGCCAGTTCGCCCATACCGGCGACGGGCTGGGCGCCGCCTTCCCGACCGTCGCGGAAGCCCTTGGAGCGGCAATAGCGGGTCAGCGCGAACTGTCGAGGACCGCCTGGCGGGGGGTCATTCCCCTCCGGGTGCGCATGGCGATCCACGCCGGCTCGGCCCAAGCGCGGGCCGGCACGTTCTTCGGCCCGACCCTCAATCGAACGTCCCGTCTGCTCGACCTGGCCTGCGCGGGCCACATCCTCTGTTCGCAGGCGGCGGCCGACGTCGGACAGGACGAACTTCCGCCCGGCGCGGCTCTGGTGGACATAGGGCAGCGGCGCCTCGAAGGTTTGTCCCGACCTGAACGCGTCTGGCAGGTCGCCCATCCCGACCTGCCGGACCCGGCGCCAGTCGCCGGGGCTCCGGCCCGACGCCAGGAAGCGCTGACCTCCTTCGTCGGCCGCGAAGCGGAGTTGGCCGAACTGACGGCCCTGCTCGCCGGGACGCGGCTGTTGACCATTCTGGGAGTGGGAGGGGCGGGCAAAACCCGTCTGGCGCTGGAATTGGCCGAGCGTACGGACAAGCACTACGCCGACGGCGCCCGGATCGTGGAGCTGGCGACGGTGCGGGACGACCGGCCCTTGGCCGACGATGTCCTCGTCGCGCTCGGAGCGGGAGGGGCAGCCAGAGCGGGCGCGTCGTCGCCGGAGGAGCAACTCTGTCAGGTGCTCGGCGACCGGCAGCTCCTGCTCGTGCTGGACAACTGCGAACACGTCCTGGAGGCGGCGACGGGCCTAGTGGACACGGTGCTGCGGCGATGCCCGGCGGTCACCGTCCTGGCCACCAGTCGCGAGGTCCTGTCGGTGCCCGGCGAAACCGGCTGGGCCACCCCGGGCCTGTCGCTTCCGCTGGCCGAGACGACGGCCGTCGACGAGCTGATGAGGTCCGACGCCGCCGCGCTCTTCGTCGTCCGAGCCCGGACTGCCCAGCCCGGCTTTGGCCCATCGCCCGGCAACACCGCCGCGATCACCCGCATCTGCCACAGCCTCGACGGAATTCCGTTGGCCTTGGAATTGGCTGCCGCGCGAGTGCGCGTCCTCGACGCGACGGAGCTCGCCCACCGCCTCGACGACCGCCTGCGTTTGTTGACGTCCGGACCCCGCTCGGCCCCGGCCCGACACCAGACGCTGCGGGCGGCGCTGGACTGGAGCTTCGACCTGTTGACCGAGCCGGAGCAGCGGTTGCTCCGCCGGCTCTCGGTCTTCCCTCAGCACTTCGACCTCGACGCGGCCACCGCCGTCGTCGGCGAGAACGCCGACTCGATCGACGTCCTCGACCTGCTCGCCAGGCTGATCGACAAATCGCTCGTCGTCGCCGAAGGCATGGCGGAGACGGCCCGCTACCGACTGCTCGAGACCGTCCGGCAGTACGCCGCCGAGAAGCTCGGGGCGGCCGGCGAAGTCGACTCCGCGGGTGACCGGCATCGTCGGCACTTCGTGGGCCGCGTCCCGGCGGTGGACCTGGCCGGGACGGGTTTCATCGATCCCGAGTGGGCGCAGCACGCCGCGATCGACGGTGAGAACTACAACGCCGCGCTGGCGTCGTGTCTCGCTGCCGGCGACTTCGAGTCCGCAACGGTGATCCTCGCCGGACGCGGCGTTTCTTGGTTCTGGGGGGCGGCGGTTCCGACCACGATCGATTCCATCGACCCGAACACCCTCACGGCGGGCGACCCCGCGCTGCACGTCGCGGGGTTGATCAGCCTCGGCGCGGCCGGGACCCTGAACGGTCGATGGACGGTCGAAACGGTAGTTCCGCTCTACGAACGTGCCCTTGGTATCGCGGAGGAGAGCGGCACGCCGGCCGACGACGGGTTCGCCTCCTTCGCACTTGGCTACGCCGCATTGGGCCGAGGCGACAGCCGAGCCGCCCGGGCCTGGATGGAGCGCGCCCTGGACTGTTTCGCGGACACGTTCCTTGGCCAGATCTACACCCGACACGAGCTGGGCTGGATCGAGCTGACCGAGGGGGACGCACCCGCCGCCCGCCGGCACTTCGAGACCCTCCTGACGATGCTCGACACGCGTCCCGGATCGGAGAACCAGACGGCCCACGTCCGGGCCGCGGTGGCGCTGTGCGAGGCCGCCGACGGCAACGCCGCCCAAGCCTCGAGGCTGGCTCGGCAGGCGTTGGACGAGTCGCGACGGATTCCCCTCGCCCGCATCGAGGTGATGGCCCTGATTCGGGCGAGCGAGGTGGCGGCGCTATCGGGAGAACCGATCGGGGCGGAGCTCGTCGAGGCGCTGCACCTGCTACGCCGTCAAGGCGGACTCCGTTGGGTGGCGGCAGCGCTGACGATGGCTGCGGTGGCCCACGAAGCGCACGGTCGGCCGGACGTCGCCGCCCGGCTGCTGGGAGGTGCAGGGCACGTCGCCGAGATGCTGGCCGAGGATCCGCTGCCGGTCGCCCCCGTTGCCGCGGTCGTGACGGCGATGCGCACCCGTGTCGAAGGCGCGCTTGGGGCCACTGCCTGCGCGGCTGCCGAGACGGCGGGCGGACGGCTCCCCATGCCCGCCCTACTCGACCTCGCCCTGAACGGCCTCGTCGGCTGAAGCAACAATCTGGCGGTTCGTCAGAGATGGTGGCGCTGGTTGTTCGGCCCTCAGGCGTCGGCCGGGCCCAGTTGGATGGGCACTCTGCGGTCCTCGTCGTCGAATACCGCGGTCAATTCCAGGTGGGCGCCGAGGCCTTGCAGATACTGACGCAGGGTCGAGATGCGTACGTCCTCGGCATGTTCGAGCTTGGAGATCGCGCCCTGGGTGACGTTGAGCCGCCCGGCCAGCTCGACCTGACTGATCGCCTCGGAGTGACGCAGCTCGTACAGGCGCATCTCCTCAAGGGTCTCCTCGCGGGCCGCGGCCAGGCGCTGCTGCGCGCCGGGACGTGCGGCGACCTTGCGACGCAGCTCGTCAAAGTTGGTGCGGGCCATCAGATCAGTCCTTCCTCGCGCAGTTCGGCCAGATGCTCGTCGTAGAGGTCGTCGGCAGCCGGCACCGCGCGGCGGTACCAGCTCTCCCACTGTCCGCTCTTGTCCCCGCCCAACAGCAGGATCGCCGTTCGGCGCGGGTCGAAGACGAACAGCACCCGCAGCACGCCGTCCTTGGCGGCCCGCAACTCCTTCATGTTCTGGTGGCGCGACGAGACGATCCGATCGGCTACCGGCCTACCCAGGTCCGGGCCCCGCTCGGCCAACAGGTCCACCCTGTCGGTGACTGCTTCCTGCTGCTCGACGCTGAGCTGCTCCCACCAGACCAGGAACTGGTCGGTGACCTCCACCTCCCACACCAGACCATTATGAGCCCGAACTCATATGAGTCAAGTGTCATATGCCGTCGGGTGCGGAACCTGTTCCAGGCGTCATCGCAGGGTTGACGCGCTTGATCTGGCCATCTGTCAAACCTGACGGTCGCGGCCCTCCCAGTAGGGCTTGCGCAGCGTGGTCTTGAGGATCTTGCCGGTGCCGTTGCGCGGCAGGGCCTCGATCACCTCGACGGACTTCGGCGCCTTGAAGTGCGCGAGCCGCTCGCGGGAGTACGCGATGACCGCGGCCGGGTCGAGCTCCGTTCCGGGGTTCGCGACGACGAAGGCCTTGACCTCCTCGCCCCACTGGTCGCTCGGGACGCCGATGACGGCGCACTCGAAGACGCCGGGGTACTCGGCCAGGACGCGCTCCACCTCGGGGCAGTACACGTTCTCCCCACCGGTGATGATCATGTCCTTGACGCGGTCGGAGATGAACAGGAATCCGTCGTCGTCCAGGTGGCCGACGTCGCCCGTGCGCAGCCAGCCGTCCGAGCGGATCGTCTCCGCGGTCGCCTCGGGCCGGCCGAGGTACCCGGCCATCACCGTCAGCCCGCGCACCCACACCTCGCCGGACTCGCCCGCGGGTACCGGCTCCAGCGTCGCCGGGTCCACGACCTGCACCTCGCTGCCGGGCAGCACCGTGCCGGCCGAGCCCAGGCGCTCGGGGTGCGCCTCGTCTCGGTGGGCCGTGTCGGTCAACGAGGTCACGGCCCCGGACAGTTCGGTCATGCCGTAGACCTGCACGAAACGCGTGTTCGGCCACGCCGCCAGGGACGCCTTGAGCAGCGGGACCGGCATGGGCGCCGCGCCGTAGCTGAGGACCTGCATGTGCGACAGCGCCTTGATCGCCTGCTCGCCGGCCTGCAGCACCGCCCCGTAGATGGCGGGCACGAAGAACGCGTGGGTGGCGCTGGCGAGGTTCGGGAACAGGTGGTCCGGCGTGGCCTCGCGGGTCAGCGTGAACGGCGTCCCGACGTGGATGCTCATCAGCGCGTAGCAGGACCCGCCGACGTGGAACAGCGGCATCGCCACGAGGTTGCGGTCCGCGTGGCCGGTCTGGAACACGTCCCACAGTCCGTCGGCGTGGGCGTTGAGGTTCGCGTGGGTGAGCATCGCGCCCTTGGGGAACCCGGTGGTCCCGGACGTGTACATGATCAGGGCGGTGTCGCCCGGCTCGGCGCCGGACAGCGGGACGGGGGTCGCGGCGGCGAGCAGCGGCTCGTAGGCGTCGGCGTACTCCTCGCTCGATCCGACGACCACGACCTCGCGGACCGCGGTCAGCTTGTCCCGGATTTGCTCGAAGATCGGCATGAACTCGGCCCCGACGAAGACGATCTCGGCACCGGAGTCGCCGAGGACGTACGCGACCTCCTCGGCCGAGAGGCGCCAGTTCGCGATCGCGTGCGCGGCCCCGATGCTGCTCGCGGCGAGGGTGAGGTCTAGGCACGCCGGGTGGTTCTTGTCGTAGGTCGCGACGACCGAACCGCGGCCGATCCCGCGGGCCGCCAGCCCACCGGCGAGTTGCTGCAGCGTCGCGTGCCACTCGCTCCAGGTCCGGGTGGTGCCGGCGAAGGTCAATGCCGGAACGTCGGGCCACTCGCTCGCCCAGTGGACGAGACGGTCGACGAGCAGGCGGGGCTGGGGGGCAGCGCTCATCGTCGAGCTCCTGGCTGGCGGCGAGGTTGGGCGGGGTTCATCGTGTCAACCGTTCGGTGGGTGCGGATAGTGCCCGGGCGAGCTCGGCGCGGGAGGCGATGCCGAGGACGCGGAATGCGGCGGACAGGTGCATCTCGACGGTCTTCACCGTCAGAAACGTGCGCTGCGCGATCTCACGGTTCGTCAGGCCGCTCGCCGCCAGCCGAGCGACCCGGTCCTGAGCGGGGGTCAGCGTCCGCGATCCGCTCCGGCGTTCCGGACGCAGGCCAAGTGCCCGCAGTTCGTTGCGTACCTCCTCGGCGAGCGGGCTCGCGCGCTGTGCCTCGGCGTACGCCAGCGTCGGTTCGAGGAGGGCCTTGGCCTCGTCGCGCTCGCCACCGCGCCGCCGCAGCCGCCCGAGCTGCAGCGCCGCGACGGCCGCCTCCCACCGGTGCGGAGAGTCGACGAGCAGCGCGTGGGCTCGAGCGTGGGCGTCGCCGTCCGCGTCCGGGTCGGCCGCGACGCCGACGGCGATCCACGCCAGCCCGAGCAGCCGCCGTTCGCCGAAGACGCTCGCTCCGGCGAGGAAGTCGGCAGCCAGTTCGCGGGCCTGCGCCGGGTGCCCCGTCGCAGCCAGGGCGTGCACGTGTTCCAGCGTCCACCCCATGCCCGCGGGCCCGAGATGGCCCTGGATGCGGAAGTACCCACGGGCGCGATCGAAGGCCTCGACGGCTCCGCGGTGGTCGCCGCGCAGCAGGAGGATCGAGCCGCGCAGGCGTTCCATCCACTGCCCGCCGTCCACGGCCAGTGCGTCGTAGAGCCGATCGACATCCGCGAGCCGTCCCTGCCGCAGCAGCACCTCGGCCAGGCGAAAGGTCAGGTACCAGCGAAGGCGCGGCGGGGGGTCGGCATCAAGGCCCAACGTGGCCGCACCCTCGGCCGCGACCAGGGCGCCGCGCATCGTCGCCGCCACGGTCAACACCAACTGTGCGTCGGCAAACGCGGCGCTGGCTCCCGTGCGCGCGGCCCGCTCCGCCCGCTCGCGGGACAGCCGCTCGCCGGTCTCGAGATCGCCGCAACTGACCAGCAGATCGGTCTGGTCGTCGGCGTCGCTGCCCACGTCCCCGGCCTCGGCCGGGTCGCGCAGGGAACGGCGCGCCAAGTCGCAGACCAGCGTGGCCGGTTCGCCGCGGCGGCAGGCACGCGCGGCGAGAACGGCGAGCGCCAGACGCTCCGGCTCGGTGCGGCCGGGCAGGTCGCCGGACAGGCGCGACACCGCGTTCTCGTAGCCCGCCATGTCGCCGGCAGCGTGCGCGCACTGGGCGAGCACGGCGTCCAGTGCCAGGCCGGTCTGGCGGTCCACGGATGCGACGGACCGCAGTTCCAGCAGCAGCGCGGTGCCGCCCACCGGGTCCGATTCGCACGCGACCTTCCCGAACAGCACCGCCAGTGCCCAACGCTGCGCGCCGTCCGGCGTTTTCGCGATGGCCCGGCGTAGCGAATGCAGGGCGTCGGGGTGGGCGGACTGCGCCTGCAGCGCACCGATCCGGGCGAGCACGGTGGCGTCGTCGGGGCGCAGCGTCGCCGGTTCGTCCAGCAGCCGCAGGAGGAACGCCGCCGCGGTCCCGGGCGAGCGCCGCAGTTCCGCCTCGCGGGCGGCCGCGAGCAGCAACTGGGCGTCTTCCGGATCCGCGGTGCTGTCCGCCTGGAGGAGATGGGGAAGCAGTCGATCGGGCGGCGCGCCCCGCGCGCGCAGAAAGTCCACCGCGCGCCGGTGCCGGGTGCGCCGGCCAGTGGGCGCGAGCTCCTCCAGGACGGCGGTGCGCAGCAGGGGATGGGCCAGGCGAAGATCGCCCTCGCCGATCAGGACGCCTCCGCCGGTCAACGTGTCAAGGGCCGCCGGCAGCGCCGCGTCGTCGAGACCGGCCAGCTCGCCCGCCTCGTGCAGGCCGACGCCGTCCGGGAACAGGGCCACGGTCCGAGCCAGTTCGACGGCTGCCGGCGGCATGCGATGCAGACGGCCGAGAAACACCTCGGGCAGCCGTCGGTCGGCGACCTGACTTAACGTCAGTTCCGGGAGCTCGCGGGCGGCGGCGGCCAGTTCGCGAACGAGGAGCGGGTTGCCGCCGGTCCACGCGTGCGCGTCGGTTGCATCGTGCAGCAACTGCGCGACCGCGGGCGCGCTGAGCGGCTGGGGAGTGAGCACCGCGGCGTTCGCTCGGATGGCGGCCCACGCCGGGTCGGCGGCCACCGGGCGGGTCGCCGCCACCAGTGCCAAGGGGAGCCCCGCACACCGTGGGGCGAGGTAGGCCAGGAAGCGCAGCGACTCGGCGTCGGCCCAGTGCAGGTCGTCGACGAGCAAGAGCAGTGGCGACCGCTCGGCCAGTGCGGCGACGAGCCAGTAGAGCCCGAACAGCGGATCGCCCGCCTGGCCGGGCCCCGCGCCCAGGACGGGTGCCGCGAACCCCGCGGGTCCGTCGAGGATCGCAGCCCGATCGTCGGCGCCCAGTGCGAACAGCGCGGGGCAGAGCAGTTCCCGGACCGCGCCGAAGCCGAGCCCGGCCTCGAGGTCGCGCCCGCAGGCCCGCAGGACCTGCGTGCCGGCGGGCGTGGCCGCCGCGGCCGCGTCCAGCAGGGACGTCTTGCCGATGCCCGCAGGACCTTCGATCAGCAGGATCCCGCCGGCGACCACGGTCTCGGCGATGCGCGCCCACTCGGCGGCCCGCTCCAACAGGGTCCCAACTACAGGGTCGTTCCCGGTATCGGCGATCGCGCCGGGCGAGCGACGCTGTACGGGATCCGAGCCGGTCATGCGCGGCATTCTGTCCGCCCCGGCCCGCAGGAACCAGGAGGCTGGAATGACGGCGACCAGTACGCTCACCGACACCGCGCGCCGAGAGCTTGCGCTGGTCGACGTCTACGGTTCGCCGGACGTCCACGTGCGCCGCGGCGTCGACACCTGCTACTTCCCGTGGGTGGCGGGCCTGGAGATCATGCCGCTGCGGATGGAGACCCGCTCCGGCACGTTCGTACTCGGGCTGCGGGCCGCCGAAGAGGCCGTGCTCGGCAAGCACCGGCACCGCGGCACCGTCACCGCCGTCACGCTCGCGGGGGAGTGGAACTACTTCGAGTACCCGTGGGTCGCCGGCCCCGGCGACTGGGTCGTCGAGAACCCCGGCACCATCCACACCCTGCGCATGGGCGCCGGCGCCGAGGTCGTGTTCACGGTCACCGGCTCCATCGAGTTCCTAGCCGACGACGACTCGTTGAACTTCGTCTTCGACCTGTTCACCCTCGCCGACCTGTACGTGCAGGACTGCGCCGCCTCCGGCCGCACGATCAACACGGCACTGTTCCACTGAGAGGCTGCTCCACTGATGCGCTGCTCCTCCTGCTCGGCCTCGGTCGCGGACGACCAGAAGTTCTGTGGCCAGTGCGGCACCGTCCTGACCAGGCGCGAGGCGGACAGCGAGGGCGAGCGCAAGCAGGTCACGGTGCTGTTCGCCGACGTCGTCGGATCGATGGCACTGGCCGAACGGCTGGACGCCGACGAACTGGCCGAGGTGATGCGTGGCCTGTTCGTCGTCTGTCGCGAGGCGGTCGAGACCTTCGGGGGAACCGTCGACAAGTTCACCGGGGACGGGATCATGGCCGTCTTCGGTGCCCCGGTGGCACAGGAGGACCATGCCCGCCGTGCCGGTCACGCCGCGCTGCGTCTGGTGGAGCAGGCCCGCGCCTACTCGCTGACGCTGCGTCAGGGACTGACCGTGGCGGTCCGGGTGGGCTTGAACTCCGGCGAAGTCGTGGCCGGGTCCGTCGGGGAGACCTTCACGGCCCTGGGGCACGCCGTGGGCCTGGCCCAGCGGATGGAGACGAATGCGGCGCCCGACTCGGTGTGCGTCAGCGCCCGCACGGCGGCGATTCTCGACGCGGGCTTTGCGCTGACGGACCTCGGGCCGGTCGAGGTGAAGGGGGCCTCGCAACCGATCCGCGCGTTTCGCCTGGGTGCTCCCCGCGGTGGGCCGACGGGAGGCCGACGGCGCACTCCGGGAGCGCGCACGATCGGTCGCGCCGCCGAACTCGACGCGCTGCGGGAGGCCCTCGCGGATGCGCAGGAGGGGCGTGCCCGAGTGGTGGGCATCGTCGGGGACGCAGGGACCGGCAAGAGCCGTTTGTGCGAGGACCTGGTCCGCCACGCCGTCGAAGCGGGCTTCCTGGTACGGCGGACTGCGGGCGTCTCGCACGCCCAGAACGTTCCGCTGCTGCCAATTCTGGGTTTCCTGCGCGATCACTTCGCCATCGTGGACACCGACGGGGTCGCCGCCGTCCGCGCCAAGATCGCCGACACGCTGCTGGGCCTGGACTCCGACTTCGCCGCAGACCTCGCGTTGGTCTACGACTTCATGGAGGTCCCCGACCCGGCGCTGACGGTGCCGCAGTTGAGCCCGGAGGCCCGCCGGCGGCGGCTCCTGGAACTCTTCGGCAAGGCAACGGTGCGCCGCAGCGTTCACAGCGCCTCCCTGCTGGTCCTGGAGGATCTGCACTGGTTCGACACGGCGTCGGCCACGTTCCTGGCGGCCTGGCTCCCGTCCTTCCTCGGAACTCGCACCCTGGTCGTGCTGAACTTCCGCCCCGAGTTCCAAGCCGACTGGATGGCCCACTCCTACTACCGGCAACTGTCGTTGGCTCCACTGGATCCGGCCGCCTCCCTGGAACTGCTCGACGAGCTTCTCGGCACCGACCGAGCGATGGCCGATCTGACGGCGCAACTGCAGGCGCGAACCGGCGGGAACCCCTTCTTCATCGAGGAAATGGTGCGCTCGCTGGTGGCCGACGGGACGCTCGCCGGCAGCCCCGGCGCGTACCGCACGACGGAGGAAGCCGCTCACGTCCGCGTGCCGGCCACCGTGCAGGCGGTCCTTGCGGCTCGCATCGACAGGTTGGGTTCCACGGAGAAGGCGGTGCTCCAAGCGGCCGCGGTGATCGGGCGTACCTTTCCCCGGGGCGTCCTTGGCGCGGTCGTCGAGCTCGGCGAGGACGAGTTGGCCGACGCCGTAGCAGCGCTGTGTCGGGCCGAACTGCTTCAGCCGACCGCGGTCGATCGAGAGCTCCAGTTTTGGCACCCCCTCACCCAGGAGGTCGCGTACGGCTCGTTGCTGACGGCTCCGCGCCGGCGGCTGCACGCCGCGACCGCACGTGCTCTGGTGGCCCAGGGCGCCGACCTGCACGACCAGTTGGCCCCGCTGATCGCCACGCACTGGGAGGCGGCCTCCGACGCCGTAGAGGCGGCGCGGTGGCAGTTCCGGGCTGCGCTTCGCGCCACGTTCAAGGACTACGCAGAGGCGAAGCAGCGCCTCGGCGCGGTCATCGAGCACCTCCGCGACTGCGCTGACGCCGAGCCCGAGATCGCCGTGCTCGGACTGCGAGCCCGTGGCCAGCTCATGCGCTTGGGTGCGCGCACCGGCATGGCCACGCAGGAGGCCAACCGGCTGTTCGCGGAGGCGGAACCCATCGCGCGGCGTCTCGGCGACGTCGCCGTGCTGAGCGGCCTGTCCATCGGCCGGGCAGCCGTGCACCTGTGGGCCGGGGAGGTGGCCGAGGCGGCGGCCGGGTACACGGCCGGCGCAGGGTGGGCGGACCAGGGCGAGGACGTGGGCCTGCGGACCTTCGCCACCATGGCCCTGGGCCCCTTCTCCTGCTACACGGGCCCGGTCGCCTCCGGGCTGGCCGCGCTCGACGTCGTCGACGGACTGTGCTCGGTGGACGCGTCGCGCGGCGCGCTCCACGCCGGGTACAGCGTGGACGACTTTCAACACGTGCTGCGCGCGTGGCTGCACACCGCCGGCGGCGACCTCCGAGCCGCGCGCGTGCACGCCCAGATCGCCGCGGAACGCTACGAACTGCGGCCCTACGTGCAGCAGATGGTGATCCTGTCCCACGGCGTGCACCTGGCGGACTGGTCCGGCGAGCATGGGGACTCCGCCGAGTGGAACGCCGCGGCCGCTCGTCAGCTCGCGGCGGCCCGCGACTCCGGGGACGTGTGGGGTGCGGTGCGCGCGGTGTGGGCGCAGGCCGTGGCCGCGCTGCTCGGCGGTTCACCGGGAAAGGCCGCGACCCTGCTCGACGCAGCGCTCGCCGAGGTGCGCGAACGCAGGTGCGGCCTGCAGGAGGAGGCCGTCCTGCTGGCCTATCGGGCACGGGCGCACGGCGTGCACGGGGACCGGCACGTCGCCCGTTCCACCGCGGCGGAGGCCGTCGCCGTTGCGCAACGGCAGGGCGCGGCCCTCGTCGAATGTCTGGCGCACCTGGTACGGACACGAGTCCTGCGGGAGGGCGCCGCCGATGCCGCCGATCTGCAGGAGGCGCGGTTGTCGCTGGAGTCCGGACAGCGGCTGGCGGCGGCGACCGGAGCCGGTACCTACGCGGCGTTCCTCGCCGAGGAAGGCGCCCGGTTGGCCGAGGACGACGCCGCACTCGCGGCGTGCGTCGCCGATTTCGAGGCGATCGGTGCGACCGGCCACGCCGCTCGCCTTCGCAAGGAGGTGGGCTAGCGTCGCGCCATGCCGCGGCCGATCCCCCCAGACGAGAACCTCGAGGCGATCGAGGTCGCCCACGTCGACGACCTGCGGGCGCTGCAGTTCGAGCGGCTGAAGTGGTCGATCAAGCACGCCTACGCGAACGTGGCGCACTACCGCGCGGCCCTGGACGCGGTCGGGTTCGAGCCCGACGGCCTGGAGGACCTCGAGGATCTCGCCGGGCTCCCGTTCACCACCAAGGCGGACCTGCGGGACAACTACCCGTTCGGGATGTTCGCGGTGCCGCGCGAGCAGGTCGTCCGCGTGCACGCCTCGTCCGGCACCACCGGCAAGCCGACGGTCGTCGGGTACACCCGCAAAGACCTGGAGACCTGGGCCACCGTGATGGCCCGCAGCCTGCGGGCGGCGGGTACCCGGCCGGGCGACGTCCTGCACAATGCGTACGGGTACGGCCTGTTCACCGGCGGCCTCGGCGCCCACTACGGCGCGGAGCGACTGGGGTGCACCGTGGTACCGGTTTCCGGCGGCATGACGGAGCGTCAGGTCCAGCTGATCCGGGACTTCCAGCCGGACGTCATCACGGTCACTCCGTCGTACATGCTCAACATCGTCGACGAGTTGGAGCGCCAGGGCGTCGATCCGCGCAGCACCTCGTTGCGCGTCGGGATCTTCGGCGCCGAGCCGTGGACGAACGAGATGCGCCGCTCCCTGGAAGCCCGGCTCGACATGCACGCCGTCGACATCTACGGCCTGTCCGAGGTGATCGGCCCCGGCGTCGCGCAGGAGTGCGTCGAGACCAAGGACGGCCTGCACGTGTGGGAGGACCACTTCTATCCCGAGATCGTGGACCCGGTCACCGGAGCCGTCCTCCCGGACGGGGAACTCGGCGAGCTGGTCTTCACCTCGCTCACCAAGCAGGCCATGCCGGTGCTGCGCTACCGCACCCGCGACCTCACCCGGCTGCTGCCGGGCACCGCGCGGCCGATGCGCCGCATCGAGAAGATCACGGGCCGCACCGACGACATGATGATCCTGCGCGGAGTGAACGTGTTCCCCACGCAGATCGAGGAACTGGTCCTCGGCATCCCCGAACTGGCACCGCACTTCCAGTGCGTACTGAGGCGTATGGGCAACCTTGACGTGCTGGTCGTGCGGGTGGAGGGTGCTCCGCACGCGGGGGAGCACCTCGCCGAGCTGATCAAGAACTCGATCGGGATCAGCGTGCAGGTCGAGGTGGGCACCGTGGAGCGATCGGTCGGCAAGGCCGTGCGCGTGATCGACGAACGGCCACCCCGATGACCGAGGCGTCCGAACAAGGGTGACGCGGGTACCACGGTGGTTCGGACGCCCGAGTACTAGCGCGCCTCGACGGCCGTGTCGGGGAAGTCGCTGAACACGCCGTCGACCCGGGCCCGGAAGAACAGCCGGTACTCGGCGACCGCGCGGCCGGGCGCGTTCGGGCCGCCCTTCGAGCGCAGCTGCGCGGGGAGGTAGCGGTTCTCGTTGCGGAACGCGTACGCGTGCACCAGCAGCCCGGCGGCGTGCGCATTGGACACGAAGCTCGACGGCTTGCGCGAGCGACCCTTCGCGTCCAGCGGAATCACGTAGGCCTTGTTCGGGCCGACGCCGTCGGCGTAGCGGGCGATGCCGCGCAGCCCGGTGGCGGTGGCGAGCTCGGCGTAGGTGCGCCGGTCGTCGAAGGGCCGGTCGCCCGGGTCGCCGAGCAACTGCACCAGACGCACCTGCACCTGGTCGTTCAGCCGCTTCAGGTTCCCCACCTCGAAGGACTGCACGAACACCTCGGCCTCGGGCCGATCCAGGTCGTTGGCTCGCAGCAGTGCGACCAGCGGCGGTTCCAGCGGCTTCCCGAGCTGTGCGAAGTAGGACGGGTGCTTCGTCTCGGGATAGATCCCGATCGGGCGTCGAAGCTCCACCGACAGACGCTGCGTCAGATCGACGATCTCCTGCAGCGTCGGGATCTCGAAGCGGCCGTCGTAGCGGGTGTTGCGCGGCCGAACGTCCGGCACCCTTTCCTTCGCGCGCAGCGTCTTGAGCTCGGCCAGCGTGAAGTCCTCGACGAACCATCCGGTCTCGCGGACGCCGTCGATGCGCTTAGCGGTCTTCCGGTCGCGGAACTCCTTGCGCTTCGCGACGTCCGTGGTCTGGGAGATCTCGTTCTCGTGCCGGGCCACCAGCACGCCGTCGGAGGTGATGACCAGATCGGGCTCGACGAAGTCCGCACCCTGGCGAGCGGCCAGTTCGTAGGAGGCCAGCGTGTGCTCGGGCCGGTACCCCGGCGCGCCGCGGTGGCCGATCACCAGCGGTGTCCTCGGCTCGGCGGCGACCGGGGCTCCACTCACCACGCAGAACAGCACCAACGCGCCCGCGACGCCGCCACGCTTTCCCACGGGAGCATTCAACCCGACGATCAAAGTCGACTAGTTTGGTTGACAATGGATCGCGTTGTCAGCGAGGATCCAGACCCCATGCGTATCGAGCAGCTCGAGTACTTCCGCGTCATAGCCCGTGTGGGCTCGATGCGGCGTGCCGCCGAGGAGCTGCACCTGTCTCAGCCCGCGCTGAGCGAGTCGATGCGCTCGCTGGAGGAGGAGCTCGGCGTCGCGCTGCTCGATCGCCACCGCTCCGGCACGCGCACCAGCGAGGCCGGCCGCGATCTGCTCCCGGACGTCGTGGCCGTGCTGGACGCCGTCGAGCACCTGCGGCAGGCCGCGAGCTCGGGCGGTCGCGCGGGCAACGTGCTGCGGCTGGGCACCGTGAACACGGCGACGGAGTCCTGGATCGTCCCGGCGATCGGCGAGTTCAGCCGGCTGCACCCCGGCACGGTGGTCGAGGTGGTCAGCGCCGGTCACGACGAGATCGAGCGCATGCTCGTCGAGGGCAGCCTGGACTTCGGTCTGGTCCACCGCATCGAGGGCGACGAGCTTCCCGCACGGTTAGAGGTCCTCGACCTGCTGTCCGGGCGGGCCGGCGTCTGCGTGAACTGCGACAGCGAGCAGGCCGCGCAGAAGAGCGTCGCGCTCGCCGATCTCGCGACGCTGCCGTTGGTGGTCATGCGCTCCGGATATGCGATGCACCGCCTGTTGACGCGGCTGCTGAACGGACGCGAGCCGCAGGCGTCCTGCTCCGCGGATGGCGCGGAGATGAGCAAACTGATGGTGGCTCAGGGATTGGGCGCCGCGTTGCTGCCCGACTTCAGCGTCGTCGGCGACCCGTTGGAACGTGCCGGAGTGATCACGTGGCGCCCGTTGGTCGGGGCGCGGGCCACCGTGACGCTGGGGTTGGCACGCCGTCGCGGCAGAACGCTCGCCCCCGGCGCGGCCGCGTTCGTCGACGTGCTCCTCGCAAGCCGGCCCGGGCTAACGCGGTAGGGCTGCGCCCGCGACGATCGGCAGCGCCGCGAGCCCGCGCAGCACCAGGCCGTCGCCGTGCGACCAGCGCAACTCGCTCGGGTCCACGGCCAGGCGAAAGTCCGGGAAGCGCGCGAGCAGCGTGCCGAACGCCACTTCGCCCTCCATGCGCCCGAGCGGTGCACCGAGGCAGAAGTGGATGCCGTGCCCGAATGCGATGTGCCGGCGGTCTTCGCTGCGCTGGGACCGCGCAACGTCGAAGAGTTCGGGGCCGGAAAATCGCTCCGGGTCTCGGTTCGCCGCGGCGAGGGAGATGATGACCTGCTCGCCGGCGGGAATCGTCACCCCGCCGATCTCGGTGTCCGTGTTCGAGTACCGGAACGTCGAGTGCGGCACCGGTGCGTCGAAGCGCAGCATCTCCTCGATGGCGCTCTGCAGCAGCGCCGGATCGGACCGCAGAGCCTTGAGCTGGTCCGGGTGCGTCAGCAACGCGACCAGGCCGTTGCCGATCAGGCTGGCGGTGGTGTCGTGGCCGGCGACGAACAACTGGAACAGCGTCGAGCAGAGCTCGCGGTGCGTCAGCGAGGCACCGTCGGACTGGGCCGTGACCAAGGCGCTGATCAGGTCGTCGCCCGGCTCGGTGCGCTTGAGGCCCACCACGTGGTCGAGGTACTCGATGATGTGCTGCGCGCCGGCCTTCGCGGCCGCAGGCGGTTCGCCCCCGTCGCCGGGCAGGAACAGGTCGGTGAACGCCGAGCCGAGCGCCGCCCGGTCGGGCTCCGGAATGCCGAGCAGCTCGCAGATCACCGTGTACGGCAGGGGAAACGCGAACGTCGAGACGAAGTCCACGGGCGTCTCGGGGCCCGCCGCGGCGATGTCGTCGAGCAGGTCGTCGACCAGGAGTTGAACGCGCGGGCGCAGCGACTCCACGCGCCGCGGCGTGAACGCCGAGGCGACGAGCTTGCGCAGCCGGGTGTGGTCCGGCGGGTCCATCGCGAGCATGTGCCGGGCCAGCGCCGCTCCGGGCAGGCCCTCGGCGACCACTTCGCCCTCGGAGAGTGCCGCGCTCATGTCCTTGGACAGGCGGGTGTCGTTCAGCGCCGCGCGGGCCTCGTCGTAGCGCACGATCAGCCACGCGGTGTGCCCGTCGGCGAGCGTGATGCGGTGCACCGGAGCCTGCTCCCGCACCGCCGCGAACAGCGGAAACGGGTTGTCCAGGTCGAAGCCGCCCCAGTTGCCAAGGGCGTCCTGCACGTCGCTGGTCACGGGGGAGCTCCTGATTCGAGGGGGCGGGAACGTCAAATTACACGGCGATCTGACTGCATCTCAGCTGAAAGGTTTTGCCTATCACGCGATCAGCGACGGCGATTGGACGAACCGTCGGACGTGTATCTAGTGTCCACACTATGTGGACCAATTTGGTGCAGTTTACCCGGTGTCGGTGTCGCCACGGGGGCGTTGGCCAAGCGAGCTGAACTCGCTCCACGACCGAGCGCCCCGCGTCGACATCTCCTGGCGATCCGCGGGGCGCTCCGCTGCTGCCAGGTCAACTTCCCGCTGTAGAAAGTGAGCTAGACGTGTTTGCACGCCTCCACGCCGCGCGCCGGGCCCGGTACTCGGCCCTCCTCGGCGTCACCGCGCTGACCCTCTCGGCCTTCGCCATGCAAGGCGGCCAGGCCGCCAATGCGGGGGAGTACAACGAGTACGTGGACGCGCCCCAGGGCTTTGCCAACGTGCCCGTCGACGACGACGTGATCATCAACTACACCGCCGGCAAGCCGGTCGCGGCTCGTTACAAGTTCTCCTACATCTGCCCGACCACGCCGAAGAACGACCTCAACCCGCCGTACAACGTCGGCAACGGGATCGATCAGAAGAAGGACTTCACCGAGTACCAGTCGCAGCCCTGCTTCTTCGGCATTCCGCAGAAGAACCCGGCCGAGGCCCCGATGCCGATCGAGGAGATCGGCGCGGCGTTCCCGGGTGTTCGCGAGCTCTACGGCCTGGCGCCGTGGTTCGAGCAGGTCCCGACCGTCGGCGGTCAGCTGAAGAACCTGTACGGCTCCAACACCCCGCTGAGCGAGATTCAGACCAACTGCCCCCGGCAGGGCCTTCCGTTCACCCAGGTCGGCGACCCGCACGGCTCCTGCCTCATGCACATGAACGTGCTGCACTTCCCGGCGGACAACGGTGGCGGGGATCTGAACTACCACGTGCCCGGCCAGGTGCCGCTGCCCGCGCACAGCCACATCCTCGGCGACTTCGTGAACCCGAAGGCGACGGCGAAGGCACCGTGGGGCGTTTCCAAGCTGAAGGACAGCCCGGACCGTCTCGGCCCGACCTGGTGGCACCCGCGTTCGGTCCTCGTGCTGGACAAGTCCATCTGGCCGGACTCCGCAGGCAACTGCGCCGCGGGCCGCGAGAACTGCCTGACCTCGATGAAGGCGCTGCGCAAGGCGCAGGAGAAGGGCCAGGCCCGTCCCGAGGGCGGCAGCAACATCCTGCTGTACTTCTCCGTCCAGCCGATCAGCGAGTCCGGGCTGAACACCCTCAAGCAGTACAGCCTCAACCACGAGGACGGCTCGGTGAACCTCGAGGGCCGCGCGCTGTGGGAGAAGGCGCTGAAGGCGAACGAGAAGCAGCTCGCCCAGTCCAAGCAGGTCATCGGACAGGTCAAGCAGAAGTTCGCCACGGCAGCCGAGGTGAAGGCCGAGGCCGACCGTCGCAACGCACCCGTCAAGACGAAGTCCGATGGCAAGCAGCCGGTCGTCGCACGCGACGAGAAGGTGCTGGCCCGCGAACGCGGCTAGCCTCTCCGAGGTACGCGAAGCCCCCGAGGGCACCGAGTACTTCTCGATCCTCGGGATCAAGCTCGTCGTCTACGTGGTGTTGCTCGGCGCGCTCGGATTCGTCATTCGCCGAGCCCGCGCGCTCTCCGGGAGCGTCCTGCACCGCGGCGGCGGCACGACGAGGGCCACTGGCCGGGGAGCGTCGATCGCCGACTCCGGCGGCGACACCGCGGTCCTCGTCGACGTGCCCGCCCCGCCGGCGCCCAGCTACTCCCCGCGCGGCCTGCGCCTGCTTCTTGCGACGCTCGGCGTCGGTGCCGCCGTCGTCGTGCTGTGCGTCAACCTGCTCAACACGGTGCACCTGACCATCGAGGCCCTGCCGGCCCCGGCCCCCGATTCGCTGGCGCACACCGATGGAGTGGCACCGATCTTCTCCAAGGTGGAGGTGACCAAGGCGCCGGGCGCCGGCGGCTGGGACGTCACGCTCTCGCTGACGGACCTGCACACGAAGAACCCGGTCCGGGGCGTCGTGGTCACCGTCAGCGGGACCGGCCCCGGCGGCGCGGTCTACGACTCGGTCGACTTCACCGACCTCGGCCAAGGGGCCTACCGGGGCCGAGTCCCGGGGCCGGCCGGGCGGTGGGATCTGGTCGCGATCGCCGCGGCCCGAGCGGGGAGCGACGTGCCCCCGACCCAGCAGTCCTTCGCCGTCGAGTTCGGTTCCGACGCCAAGCCGACGCAGGGGACACCATGAGTATCGGGGCGGAGATCGTCGTCTCCGGTGTCGGGCGGACCTTCGGCAGCCACGAGGTGCTGCGCGACATCGATCTGACCGTGCGTCAGGGCGAAGTCGTCGCCCTGTTGGGCGCGTCGGGGTCGGGCAAGTCGACGCTGCTGCGTCTGGCAGGGGGACTGGACCGGCCGAGCGCCGGCGAGGTGCGCATCGACGGCACGCTCGTCCGCGACATCGACCCTCGCACGGCCTACGTGTTCCAGGAGGCGCGGCTCATGCCGTGGCGTTCCCTGGCGGACAACGTCGCCCTCGGACTGCCGCGCGGCATGGACAAGGCGAGCGGCCGCCGCCGCGTCGTCGAGCTGCTCGAACAGGTGGGCTTGGGCGAGTTCGTCGGGCACCGCCCACGGGGCGTCTCGGGGGGCATGGCCCAGCGCACGGCGCTGGCCCGAGCGCTGGCCCGCAATCCCGCGGTCCTCCTGCTCGACGAACCGTTCGGCGCCCTGGACGCCCTGACCCGGCTCCGCATGCAGGACCTGCTGCTGGACCTGCTGCGCGAGTTCTCCCCCACGGTGCTGCTGGTGACCCACGACGTCGAAGAGGCGCTGCTGCTCGCCGACCGGATCGCGCTGCTCGCCGTCGACCCGCTGGCGCCCGAACGCGGCGCCCACATCGCCCACGAACTGACCGTCCCCAGTGCCCGCCCGCGCGACCGTGCGGACGCGGTGCTGGCGGACCTTCGCCTGGACCTGCTCGACCGCCTCGGAGTACCGCGGCGGCCTCCCCTGGAGATGGAAGAGATCCTCGATGAAGCGCACACGCCTGCTGCCCGCCCTCTTCGCGACCGCCGCGCTCCTGCTCTCGGGCTGCGGGGGCGAGGGCAAGGCTGAGGCCTCCGCCCCGCAGCGGGTCACCCAACTCAACATCGACTTCGCGACGTACAACCCGCTGAGTCTGGTCATCAAGGAGAAGGGCTGGCTGGAGGAGGCCCTGCCCGGGGTGAAGGTCAACTGGGTGCAGTCGGCCGGCAGCAACAAGGCGAACGAGAACCTGCGCGCAGGCGCGATCGACGTCGGCTCGACGGCCGGCGCCGCGGCGCTGCTGGCTCGGGCCAACAACTCGCCGATCAAGGCGATCGACATCTACAGCCAGCCCGAGTGGACCGCACTCGTCGTCGGCAAGAACTCCTCGATCACGGACGTGAAGGGCCTCGTCGGCAAGAAGGTGGCGGTCACCAAGGGCACCGACCCGTACTTCTTCCTCCTGCAGTCCCTGGACACGTTCGGCGTCAAGCACTCCGACGTGACCATCGTGAACCTGCAGCACGCCGACGGCCGCGTGGCGTTGGAGAACGGCAGCGTGGACGCGTGGTCCGGCCTGGACCCGATCATGGCGACCAGCGAGGCGCAGGCCGGATCGAAGCTGATCTACCGCAACGTCGACTTCGCGACCTACGGGTTCCTCAACGCCACCGAGAGCTTCCTGGGCAAGGACCCGCAGACCGCGCAGGTCGTGGTCGACGCCTACGAACGCGCGCGGGCGTGGGCGAAGGACAACCCCGACGAGCTCGCGCAGATCCTGGCGAAGACCGCCGCGATCGACGTTGGCATCGCAAAGGCGACGCTGGAGCGGACCAAGCTGGACGTGGACCCGGTGCCCGGTGCCGCGCAGCGCGCCGTCCTGGAACGGGTCGGCCCGATCTTCGTCGCGAGCGGCGACGTCCGGGACCAGGTTTCGGTGGACACGGCCCTGTCGGGGCTGTTCGCGCCGCAGTTCGCGCAGGCCACGACGGCGACGGCCGGGAAGTAGCGTGGCCTCGATCTCGGTTCCCGCCTCGCTGCGCGAGTTTGGCGCCTCGCGCTGGTCCGAGCGGGCCCTGCGCATTGCCGGCGGCACGCTCGTCCCGCTGCTGCTCCTGCTGCTGTGGGACCTGATCGCACGCGCCGGCGTGTTTCGGCCCGATCAGCTTCCGCCACCGGCTCAGGTGTGGGAGGCGGGAGTGGACCTCGCCCGCGACGGCGTGCTCTGGTCCCACACGACCACCTCGACCCGCCGCGTACTGGTGGGCTTTGCGATCGGCGGCACCTTGGGCGTCGGCGTCGGTGCGCTGGTCGGGCTCTCGCGCTTCGCGGGCTCGCTGCTGTCCCCGACCATCGGCGGGCTGCGAGCGGTCCCCTCGCTGGCCTGGGTTCCGCTGCTGGTCCTGTGGCTGCGGATCGGGGAGGGCTCGAAGATCACGCTGATCGCGATCGGTGCGTTCTTCCCCGCGTACACCACGGTCGCCTCGGCGCTGCGCCACGTCGACCGGCACCTCGTCGAGGCCGGCCGGGCCTACGGTCTGCGTGGCCCGCGGCTGCTGACCGGCGTGCTCCTGCCCGCCGCGACGCCCTCGGTGATTGCGGGATTGCGCCTGGCACTCGCCCAGAGTTTCCTGTTCCTGGTGGCAGCCGAGCTCATCGCCTCCTCGCAGGGGCTCGGCTTTCTGCTGATCGACAGTCAGAACAACGGCCGCACCGACCGACTGGTGCTCGCCATCGTCTTGCTCGCCATCCTGGGCAAGACAACCGACGCCCTCCTCGGCATCGCCGAGCGGTGGGCCCTACGGAGGTGGACGTGATCGACGCCGCGGCGCTGAGGGAGCTACAGGCTCCCGTACGAGAGAAGTACAAGGCGGATCCGACGGCGGCGCGCACTCCGCTGCGCGCCCGCGGCACCTACGTGGATCCGGGGCTGACGGCCACCGTCGACGGCTTCGCCGGTCCCGTACGGGCGGGCCTGCACACCGCCACCGGCGGCGACGGGTCGGACGCCTGCTCGGGAGACATGCTGCTCGAGGCCCTGCTCGCCTGCGCCGGCGTCACGCTGCGCAGCGTCGCCACCGCGATGGGCCTGACGATCCGGTCGGCCGACCTGCGCGCGGACGCGTTCTTCGACGCCCGCGGCACGCTCGGCATGGACCGCACCGTGCCCGTCGGCATCTCCGAGGTCACGATCACCGTCGTCCTCGACGCCGACATCGACGACGCACAGTTGGAGCGTCTCGCCACGAGCACCGAGCGATACTGCGTGGTGGGCCAGAGCCTGCGGGAGCCGATCCACATCGAGATCCGCCGTGCATAGCCACCCGCGAGCCGCCGAGCTCGCCGCCCTGGTGGTCGGTCGCGACTGGACCAAGCTCGGCGCCGAGTTTTCCGACGACGTCCGACTGCGAGCGACCCTGCCCGGCGGGCAGATCGAGAAGCACGGCCGGGCAGACCTCGAGGCGTCGTTCCAGGAGTGGTTCGGCGACTACCGCAGCGTCGCGCTCGAGGAGGCACTGGGCGACGACGTCGGCGACAGGCTGCTCGTGCACTACCGCCTGGGCTTCGAGTCCAACGCCGGCGAGCACACGGTGCTCACCCAAACCTGGGTGGGCACCGTCGCCACCGACGGGCGACTTGCCCGGATCGACGTGCTCTGCTCCGGTTTCCGTCGCGTGGAGTAGTCCATCACTGCACCAAGGAACGGTTGGCGCACTCAGTTCGCGTGCGAACTCGCCCGATGGTCCGGGCACACCTTCCCCGGACCGGAGAGCGAATGACCTTCTACTACGACCTCGACGCCCGTTCCTGGGCCGTCGAGGAGGACGTCCCGGCGCCCGGCCGGTCGTGGCTCGCGGCCGCGGCGGGCTGCATCGTGCTCGCCGGCTCGATCGCCGCCGCCGCGGCCCTGCAGGTGCTGGCCTAGCCGCCCAGCGCCGGGCGCGGGTCCCAGTAGTCCCGCCAGGCGGCGATCTTGCCGTCGCGTACGACGAGCGTTCCCGCCACCGGGATCGACAACGCGACCGAGCCGTCGCCCGCGATCAGGTGGTCCAGCCGTTCGGTGACGACGGTGTCCCCGTTGACGGCGCACGCGACCCAGTCGACGCGCATGCCGGCGAGCCCGCCGGGGGTGAAGAAACCGTCCCACGTCGCCAGGCACGCCGCCTTGCCCTCGGCGGTCGGGAAGCCGGTGTTCGCCCACTGGCAGTCGTCGGTGATCGACTCTTCGAAGATCGCTCGGTTCTTGGCGCTGTCGGTGCTGTCGAAGGCGCCGAGGAAGTCTCGGACGACGGTCTCTGCGTTGCTCATGGCGGGCTCTCCTTCGAGTCCGGATCTGGTCGTTCTCGAACCTAGCCGAACCTGGATAGTGTGCGGACCGACCAGGTCACCGATCAGGGAGCGCCCGATGGCAGCCGAGGGTCAACACGCACTGTCAGATGCAGCTGCGAGGCAGCTGGCCAACGCGACCAAGACCGTCGCGCAGATGGACTCCATCACCCCGCGGTGGTTGGTCCACCTCCTGCAGTGGGTCCCCGTCGAGGCCGGCATTTACCGCCTCAACCGCGTGACCGACACCGAGACGGTCAACGTCGCCTGCCCCGGCCGCGACGAGTCGGTGCTCCCGCAGTCCTACGTCAACTACGACGAGAACCCGCGCGAGTACTTCCTGAACAACGTCTCGACGGTTCTGGACGTGCACACCCGCGTCTCGGACCTGTACTCCAGTCCGTACGACCAGATCGCCGAGCAGCTCCGCCTCACCATCGAGGCCATCAAGGAGCGCCAAGAGGGCGAGCTCATCAACAACCCGGAGTACGGGATGTTGGCGAACTGCGCCCCCTCGCAGCGCATCCAGACCCGCACCGGCGCCCCGACGCCGGACGATCTCGACGAACTCCTGACCAAGGTGTGGAAGGAGCCGGCGTTCTTCCTCGCGCACCCGCGCACCATCGCCGCGTTCGGCCGCGAATGCACCCGCCGCGGCACCCCGCCGCCCACGATCTCCATGTTCGGCTCGCAGTTCATCACCTGGCGGGGTCTGCCCCTGGTGCCCTCGGACAAGGTCGAGATCGACGCGAAGGGCAAGTCGAAGATCCTGTTGCTGCGCGTCGGCGCCAAGCGTCAGGGCGTCGTCGGCCTGTACCAGCCGGGCCTCACCGGCGAGCAGAGCCCCGGCCTCGCGGTCCGGTTCTCCGGCATCAACCGCAACGCGATCGCGTCGTACCTGATCTCGCTGTACTGCTCGCTCGCGGTGCTCACCGAGAGCGCGCTCGCCGTGCTCGACGACGTCGCGATCGACAAGTACCACGACTACAAGGACACCTACGCCAAGTAGTCGTGACCTGTCGAGGCAAGGAGGACGCGTGACTGGCCCCAACCTGCCGCCCGGCTTCCCCGACGAGGCGACGCTTGCGCGGCTGGCGGAGTCGTTCTTCGGCGACTTCAGTGTGGTCGAGGGCGGGCTGGCTCCGGCCGCGACGGTGTCCGGAGTCGGGCCGTCCGGCGTGCCCTCGGCCCCCGCCGGATCGCCGGGCGTGCCCGGCCTGCCGTCCGGCATCGCGCCGACCGACGGCGTTGGGCTCGGCGGCATCGACACCGACCCGAAGGCCGCGGGATCTCTGCCCACCAAGGAAATGCCCGATCCGGCCACCGCCGCGGGTCTCGCGCGCGAGCCGTATGGCCCCGGCTCGCCGCTGGTCACCCCGCCGGGAGTGACGCCGCCCTCGCAGTTCGTTCCGGACGAGTCGGTGCTGACCCGTCTCGCCTCCGCGTTCTTCTCCACGCCGCCCGGCCAGGCGCCCGCGTTCCCCGAGGTGCCGTTCGCCTCACCGCCGTCCGGCGCCCCGCGCGGCGGAGCTGACGTTCCGTCAGGTGGCGTGCCGCCGGTCCAGTCCGTGCCCGGTGGCGTGCCCTCGGGCACCGTCGCCGAGACCGCGCATCCGCCGTCGGGTGCCGTCCCGCCCGTCGGGACCGGGGGAGCGGACCCGTCCTCCGCGATGCCCGTCGACCCCGCCGCCGGTGGTCCCGGTACGGACGTCGCCTACGACCCCACGGGCTTCGGGGGCGCACCCTTCGATCGCCCCGACTTCGACCTGGACCTGACGCACCTGGTCCGCGCTTTGGACCCGATCTCGCTTCCCGAATTCCAGGCACCGTCGCAACGCGGAGGGTGAGGACTGCAGGGTAGGCGCCGGTGGGACGAACGGCCAGAGGCTGTTGCAGACCCTCAGCGCAGGGTGTCGCGGATCAATGCGCTGATCGGT
>JBQTKD010000042.1:0-67122 GCA_052386455.1 Sporichthyaceae bacterium | reverse complement strand
GCCGTGGCGCCGGGCCGCCGCAGGGGCGCCCCCAACACCACCGCGCGCAGCCTGCGCGAGGCGCCCCCCGACGCCCCCGCCCACGAGTTGGCCAGCCTCCTGCCGGCCGCGCCCGCGGCCTACGCCCTGCACCACTACGAGGGCCTCGACCGCCGGGCGACGCACGCCCTGCTCGCCCATGCGGGAGTGGGCGATCCGGCCGCGGCGACGACGCTGGCCGACGCCATCGTGGTGCGCCCGTACGGGCCCCTCGCGATGGCGCCGCTCCGCTAACCGCGGAACTCCCGGCGGTACAGGCGGGCCGACAGCGGCACGCAGATCACGACGATCGCCCCGATCCACAGCCACGTGTACGTCGTGGAGTGCTGGATGGACCACGGGGCGTCGGCCAGCGTCTGCGCGACGGCGGGGTCGTTCGCCCCACCGGGGTTGTGGAACTGCGTGCGCAACGCGTCCGCCAGCGTGGTCGTCGGATTCCACTGCGCGAACTGGCGCAGGCCGTTGGGCAGCGAGTCCGCCGGCACGAACGCACTGGAGATGAACGTGATCGGGAAGATCACCACGAACGAGATGCCCTGCACCGCCTCCGGTGTCTTGCACAGGCAATCGCCGTCTCCCCCGTGAATTCGCCCGTCACCCGACCAACGCAATCACACGCCCCTGACACTTTCACCCGGAATACCGCATGCGAAGGTGAACGCATGCGGGCATGGCAGGTCGGAGACGTAGGCGAACCCAAGGACGTGCTGCGCAGCGTCGAGTGCGATCCGCCGGTCCCCGGCCCCGGCCAGCTCCTGGTGGCCGTGCGGGCCGCCGCGGCGAACTTTCCCGACGTGCTGCTGTGCCGCGGGCAGTACCAGGAGAAGCTCGACGGCACCTGGGTTCCGGGCCTCGAAGCGTGCGGCGACGTGCTCGCGCTCGGCCCTGGCGTGTCGGGCTTCTCGCTCGGCCAGCGCGTCCTGGGCACGGCGGACCTGCCGCACGGCGCGTTCGCCGAGCAGTGCCTGCTGCAGGCTGCGTTCACTCGTCCCGCGCCGGACGCGCTCGACGACGCCGCCGCCGGCGGGTTCGCCGTTGCCTACCAAACGGCTTGGCTGGCGCTCTACCACCGGGCGCGCCTGGCGAAGGGCGAGACGCTGCTCGTTCACGCCGCCGCGGGCGGCGTGGGCAGCGCCGCGATCCAGCTCGGCAAGGCCGCGGGCGCCACGGTGATCGCCGTGGCCGGAAACGCGGACAAGGCCGCCGTCGCCGCCGAGCAGGGCGCGGACGTCGTGGTGGACCGGCGCACCGAGGACTTCGTCGACGTGGTCAAGCGGGCCACCGGCGGCCGCGGCGCGGACGTCGTCTTCGATCCCGTCGGCGGCGACGCGTTCGCCCGCTCGACCAAGTGCATCGCCTTCGGCGGGCGCCTGCTGGTGATCGGGTTCGCGGGCGGCACCATCCCGACGCTGGCCGCGAACCACCTGCTGGTAAAGAACTACGACGTGCTCGGCATCCACTGGGGGCTCTACCGCCAGCGCGAGCCGCAGACCATCGCCGCCGGTTGGGACGAGCTGTTGCCCCTGGCTGCCGCCGGCACGCTGCGCCCGCTGGTCGGCGAGCGCGTCGCGTTCAGCGAGGTCCCAGCGGGGATTCAGCGTTTGGCGGACGGCACGACGATCGGTCGCGTCACGTACGTCTCACGATAAGTCCAGCCGAACCTCGAAGAATTCTCAGGAAAAACCGAAGCTCGTTTCGGTCAGGTTTCGGCATACCCCCACCGTCCCGACAAGTCGGACACATACTCGCTTACGAGTCCGCCGGCCACGGATTCACTGCCGAAAGATCCCCTCGCGTGCCCTCTGCCGACCGCGCGCGAGCTGGGATAGCGCCCACTCCCTAGGAGTCGCTTCCGTGACCATCGACGTCTGCAATACGTGGACTTCCGCACCGCTCGTCCACGGCAGCCTGCCCGGCCCCAAATCCGCCGAACTGCTGGCCCGCCAGGGCCGACACGAGTCCAACGCGCGCACCTACCCGAGGCACCTGCCGATCGCCATCGCCGAGGCGTCGGGCAGCTTCGTGCGCGACCTCGACGGCAACGTGTTCATCGACTTCCTCACCGGGGCGGGAGTCCTGTCGCTGGGGCACTGCCACCCGGAGTTGGTCGCCGTCGCCGCCGAACAGCTGAGCAAGCTGACGCACGCCCTGGACTTCCCCACTCCAATTAAGGACGAGTACACCCAGGCGCAGCTGTCCATGCTGCCCGCGAGCATGCGCGAGCGGATGCGCATGCACTTCTGCGGCCCGACCGGCGCGAACGCCGTCGACGCCGCGCTGCGCCTGTGCAAGACCGCCACCGGCCGCGGCGAGATCGTCAGCTTCCAGGGCGGTTTCCACGGCACCACTCACGCCGCCGGCGCCTTGACCGGCAACATCGGCAACAAGGCCGCGATGCGCAACGGCGTTCCGGGCGTGCACTTCTTCCCGTACTCCTACTGCGCCCGCTGCCCGCTGGGCATGAAGCCGGACGCGTGCTCGACGAACTGCGTGGAGTACCTCGAGCGCGCACTGCACGACCCGAACGGCGGGATCCCGAAGCCGGCCGCCGTGGTCATGGAACTGGTGCAGGGCGAGGGCGGTGTCATTCCGGCCAGGCGCGAGTTCGTCCGCCGCGTCCGCGCGCTGACCCGCGAACTCGACGTGCCGCTGATCGTGGACGAGGTGCAGACCGGGGGCGGGCGCACCGGAACCTGGTACGCCTTCGAGCAGTACGACATCGAGCCGGACGTGATCGTGGCCTCCAAGGCCATGGGCGGCCTGGGCGCTCCGGTCGCGTTCATCGTGTACGACAAGCGGCTCGACGTGTGGCCGCCTGGGTCGCACACCGGCACCTTCCGCGGCAACCAGGTGGCCTTCGCCGCCGGCGTGGAGGCGATCCGCATCGTGCGCCGGGACAACGTGCTCGGCAACGTGCGCGACCGCGCCGCGCAGGTGTCGCGGCGGCTCACCCCGCTGCGCGCCAACCCGTGCGTAGGGGACGTCCGCGGCAAGGGCCTCATGTGGGGCATCGAGTTGCGCAGCCCCTACGACGGGCGCACCGCCGAGGACCTGACTCGCACGGCCCAGTCCGAGGCGCTGCACCGCGGCCTGATCCTGGAGGTCGGCGGCCGCGACGACAGCGTGCTGCGCCTGCTGCCGCCGCTGAACGTCACGGCCGAGGTGCTCGACATCGCCTGCGACATCCTGCTCGAGTCGATCGCGATCGCCTGCGCCCCCGTCGTTCCCGGGAGCAAAACGGCGTGAAGCACAACCACAACGGTCCCGCGGCCCAGGGCCGCGGGACCGTTCCCTGCGTGTTGGTGGACGACCGGCACTCCAACGCGATCCGCTGGACTCCGGGCACTCGGCTGCAGCACCTCTTCGAAGAGGTCGCCGACCGCTTCGTCGACCGCCTCGCGGTCGACGCCGCGACCGGCACGCTGACCTTCGCCGAGCTCGACGCGCGCGCCAACCAGCTGGCCCGCCACCTGCTGACGCGCGGCGCAGCGGCGGGCATGCGGATCGGCCTGCTGTTCGACGACGCCACGTCCTCCTACGTCGCGATGCTCGCCGTGCTGAAGATCAATGCGGCGTACGTGCCGATGGACCCGGCCTTCCCTGCGGATCGGCTCGCGTACATCACCGAGGACTCTGCGATCGGGATGCACCTGACCACCGCGCGGCTGGCCGAGCGGCTCGCACACACGGGCGTCCCGGTGCAGGGCCTGGACTGCGACGCCATGGCGATCGACGCGCAGGACCCGTCCCGGTTGCGCGCCGACGAGTGCGCCGAACCGGTCGAGGATCTTGCCTACGTCATCTACACCTCCGGCTCCACCGGCCGCCCCAAGGGCGTGGCGATCGAGCACCCGAGCATCTGCAACTTCGTCGCGGTCGCCGCCGAGTGCTACGGCATCGAACCGGGCGATCGGATGTACCAGGGCATGACCATCGCCTTCGACTTCTCGATCGAGGAGATCTGGGTTCCCTGGATCTCCGGCGCCACCCTGGTGCCCAAGCCGTCCGGTTCCGCGCTAGTCGGCGCCGATCTCGCCACATTTCTGACGGAGCGTCGGATCACTGCACTGGCCTGCGTGCCGACGCTGCTCCCGACGATCGAGACGGACCTGCCGGACCTCCGCTTCCTGCTGGTCTCCGGCGAAGCGTGCCCCCAGGACCTCATCACCCGCTGGTACTCCCCCGAGCGCCGCTTCCTGAACGTGTACGGGCCCACCGAGGCCACGGTCAGCTGCACCTGGGCCGAGGTCCACCCGGACCGCGCGGTCACCATCGGCGTCCCGCTGCCCACCTACTCCGCGGTGATCCTCGACCCGGACTCCGCGAAGGCGCTGCCGCCGGGCGAACTCGGCGAGCTCGCGATCGCCGGCATCGGCCTGGCCCGGGGCTACCTCAACCGCGACGACCTGACCGCGGCCGCTTTCGTCCCAGACTTCCTCGGGCTGCCGGAGAACCCGTCGGCGCGGATCTACCGCACCGGCGACCTGTGCCGGATCGGCGCGAACCGCGAGATCGAGTACCACGGCCGGATCGACACCCAGGTGAAGATCCGCGGGTACCGCATCGAGCTCACCGAGATCGAGTCCGTGTTGCTGCAGGCGCCGGGCATCGCCGCCGCCGTGGTGAACAACGTGGAGACCGCGCCGGGCTCGGTCGAACTCGTCGCGTACTACACGCAGCGCGCCGGCGAGACCGTGGACCGCGACGCCGTCCACGAACTGATGCGCAGTCATCTGCCGCCCTACATGGTCCCCTCCTATCTGGAGGAGCTCGCGGCGATCCCGATGCTTCCCAGCGGCAAGGCGGACCGGAAGAGCCTCCCGCCCGCCCGTGGGCCGCGGCTCGGCGCCGGAAAGCGGCCGTACGTCGCGCCGGCGCCCGGCCTGGAGACCACGCTGGCCCAGTGCCTCACCGACACCCTGCGGACCGACGACCCGTCCGCCGACGCCCACTTCTTCGACGAACTCGGCGCCGATTCCCTGACCATGGCCCGGTTCTGCTCGGCGGTCCGCGAGGCGACCGATAGGTCCATCGCGATGCGAGACGTCTATCTGAACCCGACCATCGCCCGGCTGGCAGCCGCGTCGGAAGAGCAGGCACCGATCAACGCGACCGGGGAGGACCTCGCCCCGGCCGATGCGGGCCACGCACGGACCGAACGGGTGTCGCAGGCCGCCTATGTCGCCTGCGGCGCCGCCCAGGCGCTGACGTTGAGCGTTGGGTTCGTCGCCATGGCCTACCTCGCGCTCGAGGGCCTGAGCTGGATCGGCTCCGCCAACGGCGTCGTCGACGCCTGGCAGCGCGCGAGCGTTTTCGGCGCTTCGGTGTTCGCCGGGTTCACCGTGTTCGCGGTGGCCGCCAAGTGGCTGCTGGTCGGGCGCAGTAGGCCCGAGGAGTTCCCGGTGTACGGGCGCCGGTACTTCCGGTTCTGGCTGAGCCGGCGCCTCATGATGCTCAGCCCGCTTGCGGCCTTCCCCGGATCTCCGCTGTTCGTCTGGTACCTGCGCCTGCTCGGCGCACGGATCGGATCCGGCGCGCTCCTGCAGTCCTCCTCCGTTCCGGCCTGCCCGGATCTGCTGCACGTCGGCGCTGGAGCGGTCGTGCTGCGCAAGGCGTCGATCAGCTGCTACCGCGCCGTCGACGGCTGGATCGAAACGGGGCCGGTGAACATCGGCGCCGCCGCGTTCGTCGGCGAATCCAGCCACCTGGACATCGAGACCAGCCTGGGCGACGGTGCACGCTTGGATCGGGCGTCGTCCCTACACCGCGGCCGACACGTGGGACCGGGCGAACGCGTCGCCGGCGTTCCCGCGCAGCCCGTCGACGTCCCCGCACGGCAGGCCCCGCAACTGACGTGCACGCGATTGCGACGAGGGCGCTTCGCCGTGGCACAGCTGTCTGCCGTCCTCCTGTTGTTCGTCCCCGCGGCCACGCTGCTCGCACTGCTCGTCATGGATCGAGTCCAGACCCTCGACGTTCGCCGCCTCGTCGACCCGACCCCGGGCATTGGACTCGCCGACCCCGGGTTCTACCTCGGGGCGCTGGTGGTCGCCAGCGCGCTGTTCACCGCCCTGCTGGTCCTCGGCCTGGCAACGGTCCTGCTCTCCACCCGAGCGATGCGACCATTCCTGCGGACCGGCCGTACCTATCCCCTCTACGGATTCGCCTACTGGGCGCTGCGGCGCATCGCGGTGATCAGCAGCAGCCGGTTCTTCATGTACCTGTTCGGCGACAGCTCGGCGATCGTCTACTGGCTGCAGGCTCTCGGCTACCGTCTGGCGCCCGTGGTGCAGACGGGGTCGAACTTCGGCATCTCCCAGCGGCACGACCTCCCGTGGCTGTGCCGAGTGGGCACCGGGACGATGGTGTCCGACGGCATCGTCTTCGTGAACACCGAGTACACCGCCTCCTCGTTTCAGCTGGCCGACACCCGCATCGGCGAGCAGTGCTACGTGGGCAACGAGGTCGTCTACCCGGCGTCCGCGGTCACCGGCGACAACTGCCTGCTCGCCACCCGCGCACTCGTGCCCACCGAAGGCGCCGTCGTGCACGACACGGGCCTGCTGGGCGCGCCGGCGTTCGCCATCCCCCGCTCGGTGACGCGCGACTCCTCGGTGAACCTGGAGTTCGACGAGGAGGAACGCCGCGATCTCCTGCGGGCGAAGAACCGCCACAACCTCCGGACGGCCCTGGCCTTCCTGGCCTCGCGGTGGTTCTTGCTCTTCCTGGCGTTGTGCTGGCTCTCGCTGGCCACTGCGATCTCGCACGAGTTCGGCCTCGGTGGCACCGTGCTCGCCGCGTGGTCGTTCATGGCCTTCGTGCTCGGTTTCTGGGTGGCGCTGGATCGCGTCGCGACCCGGTACGCACGGTTGAGCCCGCGCGTGTGCAGCCTCTTGGACGAGCGGTTCTGGCGCCACGAGCTGTACTGGAAGCTGCCCAACGGGCAACTGTTCTTCGCCTTCAACGGCACGCCGTTCAAGGCGTGGGCCTGGCGAGCGACGGGCGTGCGCGTCGGGAAGCGACTCTTCGACGACGGCGCCGGCGTCAGCGAACGGCCTCTGCTGTCCATCGGCGACTACGTCACGCTGAACAACCAGGTCGACATCCAGGGCCACTCCCTCGAGGACGGCGTCTTCAAGGCCGACCACATCGAGATCGCCGACGGCACCACGGTTGGCGTGAAGGCGTTCGTCCACTACGGCACGAGGCTGGAAGCCGGCTCGATGCTCGAAGCCCACTCCTTCCTGATGAAGGGCGAATCGGTTCCCCCGGGCGAGATGTGGGGGTGCAATCCCGCCAGACGTATCGGCCGCAGACCTGTCGTGGTCGACACCGAACGGCACGCGTCGCTGCTCGCCGATCTCGCCGCGCCCGCGCCCTCCTTCGGCTCGGAGGTCTCGGTGTACGCCTTCGACCTCGCCAAGGTGGCGGAGGCCCGAGCTCCGCTGTTCGAGGTGCTGTGCCCCGCCGAACAGCGCCAAGCCGAGGAGTTCGCGGCACCCGAACGCCGGCTGCGATTCGTCGCGGTGCACGCGCTGATCCGACTGCTGCTGACCAGCACGGTGGACCCGGGCACCGATCCGGTGGATTGGCCGCTGGCCCGCACCCCCCTGGGCAAGTTGATTCTCGACGAGGTCCACCTGATGGACGTCGAGATCGGCGTCTCGCACGCCGACGACGTGCTGCTGCTCGCGATCTCTCGCTCCCACCGGGTCGGGATCGACCTGGAACCCACCGATCGCGCGCTCGGCCTCGACGTCCCGCGCTTCGCGCTCACCGACTCCGAGGCGCTGCTGTTCGCCGCCCGCCCGGTAGACGAACACGCCGATCTGTTCGTCCGGCTCTGGACGATCAAGGAGGCGGTCCTGAAGTGCACCGGCTGGGGCATGTCGGTCGAGCCGGATCGGATCGCCGTCGGCGTCGACCCGGTCCACGCCACCGTGCTGGGCGACCGTCCGACCACACGCAGTCTCGAGGTCGCCCAGCACCGCTGGACGTGCCACGGCCAGGACTTCTGGGTGGCGCTCTCTACCGCGCGCGCAAGATCGCCCGCAGAGGGCTCCGTGGAAACAAGCCGCGCCGGGTAACCTCGAACGGCCATGCCCCATCGCATCCGACTCGCAGCCGTGCCGCCGGTCCTGCTCGCACTGGCCGCGGTCTTCTTCTGCGCGTTCGGGTTCGCGGTCCACGCCGACGCCGCAGGCTCCGGTCCCGAGCGCACCCACGTCGCCGCTCCGGTCGCGGCTCAGGCCGGACACACTGGGCACTCGGAAGCGGCGAGTCCGGTGCAGGCCGCCAGCCCGGCCCACCCCCTCGACGGTCACGACGGGCACACCGGCGAAGGCGATCACGCCGTCCACTGCATGCCCGGTGCCTCGACTTCTCCGGTCGCAGTGGTGACGCCCGCCGCCCGGGAGGCCGCGACCGTCGTTATCGCGGACCCGGCCGTTCCCCGGTTCGCCGCTCTGTCCGGATCGACACCCGTGCCGCATCCACCGGATCTGCGCTCGCTCTGCGTTCAACGGGTCTAACGGACACCCGCACCGCCGCCTCGTCGCGTCGGTGCCGTTGGCGTCCCCGCCGCGCGACCCTTCGCGGCGACCCGTTGATCCAGGAAGGGCTCGGTCCCGATGTCCGCTGTCTCGTTGTTCTTCACCGGCGTGGCCGCCGGCGCGATCGCCGGCGGCGCGTCGTGCGCCGCCGTACAGGGTGGGTTGCTCGCGGGCGCCCTCGGCCGGCGCAGCGCAGCAGCCGCTGCGGGACGGGCGGCAGCGCCGCTCACCGCTTTCCTGTCGGCGAAGCTCGTCTCGCACACGATCCTCGGCGCCGTGTTCGGGGCGATCGGTGCAGCCGCGCAGCCCAGCCCGCGCACTCGCGCGGTCCTGCTGCTCGCCGCGGCGGGCCTCATGGTGGTCTTCGCCCTGGACATGCTTGGCGTGAAGGCCGTGCGCGGCCTGACCCCGCGCGCACCGGAGGCGTGGACGCGGCGGGTGCGCACCAGCGCCCGCTCGCAGGCCGCCACCACCCCGGCAATCCTCGGCTTCCTCACCGTATTGCTGCCCTGCGGGGTGACGCTGAGCGTCTGGCTGCTGGCGATCACCTCCGGTTCGGTGCTCGCCGGCGCCGCGGTGATGGTCGGCTTCGTGCTCGGCACCGTGCCGCTGTTCGCGATCGTCGGTTTCCTGCTGCGCGCCTCCACCCGGGCCATGCAGGGCAGGCTGTCGATCGCCACCGGCCTGGTTGTGCTGGCCGTCGCCGCGTGGACGGTCAACTCCGCACTCACCCTCGGCGACTGGGGCCCCCGCGGCTCGGACGCCGCGGTGTCGGCCGCCGATTCGCAGGCGGCGGTGCGCCACCTGCCCGACGGCACCCAGGTGATCCGCCTGGCGGTGCAGGACGGCGGGTACGCCCCGGCGGCGGTGCAGGCCAAGCCCGGACTTCCTACCCGCCTGGAACTGGTCACCGCGGGCACCAACGGCTGCACCCGCGCCTTCGTGGTCGCCAGCCGAGGCATCCAGCAGGTCCTGCCCGAAACCGGTACCACCACCGTCGACCTCGGCGAACCAGTGGAGGGGACCCTGCGCTACACGTGCGGCATGGGCATGTACACCGGCCGGATCGTCTTCGGGGGCACCCCATGAGCAGCTTCGTGCTCGCCGTCACCGGCATGCACTGCGCCTCCTGCGGAATGTTGATCGACGAGGCCGTCGAAGACCTGGCGGGCGTGCGCCGCTCGCACACCGACACCCGGACCGAGCGCACCGTCGTCGAACTCGACGGCACCGGCGCGACGCCCACCGACGTGATCGCGGCCATCGAGGCCGAGGGGTACCGCGCGGCACTCGTCGCGCCTTGACGCGCGCATCGGCACCATTGGCATCGGCCGAATGCCTGGGCGTCAGGCGGGTTGCCGATCCGAGATCGTCTCGGGTCGACGAAAGTTTGCCGCACCGGCGGCTCCCTGGCGATGAGCGCCTCCTACGTGTTGTCCCAGCAGGTCTACCTCGCGCTGCCCCTGCAGGCCGCCCGCGTGCTCGGCGCCGAGGCCGCGCTCGGTTCGGCGCTGGTGTTCGTGCTCTCCGGGGCGATCGCGGTGTTCGCACAGGTGCGCGTCGCGGCGTGGGCGCGGGCCCGCTACGCGGCCGCGTGGGCCGTGGGCCTGGGCGTGGGCCTGATGGCCACGGCGTTCCTGCCGCTGCTGGCCTTCGCCTGGATTCCGCCGGACCGCGCCGGCGGCGGCCCGATGCGCACGGTCGCGGCGCTGCTTCCGCTGGCCGCGGCGGCCGTGCTGCTGGCCCTGGGCACCGTGCTGGCCTACCCGTTCGAGATGGACACGATCGTGAGCCTGGCCGGGGACCGCCTGGTCGCCACGCACTACGGCCTCTACAACACCGTCGCCGGGATCGGGATCACCCTGGGCAACCTCGGCACCGGTCTGGTGTGGGACGCCGGCGCCTCTCGCGGTTGGCCGTGGCTGGTGTGGTCGGTCCTGGCCGCCGTCGGCGCCTTCGGCGTCCTCGCCCTGTTCGCCCTGGTTCGCGCCGGGCACCTGCCCGACGCCGCGCCCCGCCGCCATGGCGATCGCATGGCCCCACAGCCCTCCGGCGACACCCCGTCGCCGAGGTCAACGACCCCGGCTACGACGCCTCCAACGACCCCCGCAACAAGACCTGCCCGATGAACTCGGGCAGGGCCGGCGCGGGCGGGGCCCGGTTCGGCGGCGGCCCCTACGGCCATTCCAACTACGGCCGGGTCGGCGACCCGAGGAACCACTCTCTCGTCAGGGACCGACGGCGCCCAGGGGAAGCACCCACACTCCGTCCTCGCGGCGGTAGGCGTACGCGCCGGTGGTGAGGATCAGCAGGGCCGCGGGAGGTGCGGGCACCCGCTCGGCCAGGCGCCGCAGCGAAGCGGCAGCGCTGTCCTCGGCCTCGGTGCCGAGCTTGACCTCGACGCCAATCCAGGTGCCGTCCGTGGCTTCGACGATCAGGTCGACCTCGAGCCTCCCGTCGCGTTCGCGGTAGTGGTAGAGCGTGGCGTCGGCAGCCTCGGCGTAGACGCGCAGGTCGTGCGCGACCAACGCCTCGAAAAGGAACCCCAGGGTGTTCAGATCGCCGCGCAACCGCTGTGTGGAGGCGCGCAACAGTGCGGCGGCCAGCGAAGGGTCGGCGAGCATCCGCTTTTCCGTCGTGGTCAGCCGAGTCGAGGAACGAAGCGCGGGATCCCAGGCCGGGATCTCGTCGACGACCATCATTCGCCGCAGAGCATCCAGATACGGCTGCGCCGCGAAGCGTGACAGACCGTCGGAATCGGCGTCGCCGGCGCGCGCCACGATCGTCGCCAGCGTCGCAGGGTGAGCGGTGAGCTGGGCGTAGGCGTGCAGAAATCGACGCACCCGCCGTGGATCGCGGCGGGTCCCGGACACCTCGTGAATGTCGTGCTCGACGATCGCGTCCACATAGCCGGCCAGAAACCGCCGGGCGGAACGCTCCGAGGCGTCGAGCAGTTGCGGCCAACCACCGATCACGAGTCGTTCGAGATAGCCACCGAAGTCCAGCGCACAACGCCCCGGCTGCGGATGCTCGCCGGCCAGCAGGGCGGCGAGGGAGACCCAGGGTGCGACGACGGTCTGCTCGCTCAGGGTCATGGTGCGCATTCGAAGCACTCCGATGCGGCCGGCACCCGAGTGGCGCGGGAAGTCGTCGCGAGGTGTCGCCGATCCGGTGAGGATGAACTGCCCCGGTGTGGGGCGCTCGTCCACCGCTCGCCGCACGGCGTCCCAGAGGGCTGGGCGGCGTTGCCATTCGTCGAGCAGGCGCGGCGTCGCTCCGTCCAGAACCAGACGCGCATCGACCGCGGCCGCACGCGCCGCCTCGGGGTCGGTGTCGAGCAGTACCTCGCTGCGCGCGCGCTGCCGCGCCGTCTCGGTCTTGCCGCAGCTTTTTACGCCCTCGATGGCCACCGCGCCCATGACCGCCAACACTTCGTCCAGTTGAGTGTCGGCGACGCGGGACCGATAGGCCCGACCCTTCACCGCGCCTCGTCCGCGGGTGTGGGAGCCAGCGCGACAGCAACGGGTCGACTGGGGCGGCAAGCTGCAAAGCGCACGATCTATAGGCTACAGATCGCGCAGTGATCAGGCAACATTCCGCGCAAGAAGTAATCTACATTGCGCACACGCGCCGGTGCAGGTATCGAGAGGTCCGCGCCGCGAAGCCTGGGCGGGACCGACCCGCTTGGAGCCGATCCGGCCGGAACTGCGTTGCGCCGAAGACGGCGTCTACTTGAGGTTCCGAATCGAGTTGCCAGGAATACCCCCTCGGGGTAACGTCGTTGATACCCCCGAGGGGTACATCGAAGCGAGGAGCGGCCCGATGAACGTGCAGGCAAAGCTCGGGGTTTTCGGTGCCGCACTCGCCGTCGCGTTCGCCGCCGCCTTCGGCCTGGGCGTGGTCGGCAACCGCACTCCGGCGATTACCGCGCCGGTCGCACCCGACCCGGCCCCGGCGGCAGCTGCCCTGTTGCCCGGCCTGGCCAGTGCCGACCGAGGCTATGCGCTGCGCCTGGCCGACGTCACGCCGAGTGCGGGCGAGGCGATCGAGGTGTCCTTCGTCGTCGCCGGGCCCGACGGCAACCCGGTGCGCGAGTACACGGCGACCCAAGAGAAGGAGATGCACCTGATCCTCGTGCGCCGCGACTTCTCCGGTTTCCAACATCTGCATCCCGAACGCAGCGCCGAGGGCACGTGGACGGTGCCGGCCAACCTCGCGGCGGCAGGGGTCTATCGCGCCTTCGCCGACTTCGCACCCGCCGCGTTGGGCGGGCAGGTCCTCACCCTGGGCGCGGACCTCGCCGTTCCAGGCGACTTCCAGCCGGTCGACATGCCCGCGCCGTCGACCACGTGGTCGAACGAGGGTTACGAGGTTTCCCTCGCGGGAACGCCGCGGGCCGGTGCCGAGACGGAGATGACGTTCACCGTGCGCCGTAGTGGCGTTCCGGTCGCCGACCTCGAGCCCCACCTCGCCGCCTTCGGGCACCTGGTGGCGCTGCGCGCGGGCGATCTGGCCTACCTGCACACCCATCCCGCCATCGACTCCGCCGCCGGGACGGTCGGCGGGCCGGACGTGCGCTTCGCAACCACGTTCCCCACCGCCGGGCGGTACCGGCTGTTCCTGAACTTCGCCCACGCCGGCGCCGTGCGGACCGCCGAGTTCACAGTCGACGTACCGGCCGGCGCGGCGCTGTCGCCCGCCGTGCCCGCCGCACCCACCGGCGGGCACGGCGGACACTGAAAAGGAGACGCCCGTGAGCACCCTTGCCCTGCCCACCGGCCGATCTCCGAGGGACGAGCGGACCGTCGACCTGTCCATCGGCGGCATGACCTGCGCCTCCTGCGCGCGACGGGTCGAGAAGCGGCTGAACAAACTCGACGGCGTGCTCGCCAGCGTCAACTACGCCACCGAGAAGGCCACCGTGCACTTCCCGGCGACCGTGCGCACCGAGGATCTGATCGCCGCGGTCGCCGAGGCCGGCTACACCGCTGCGCTCCCCCGGCCAGCCGCCTCCACCGAACCGGAGCGGGCCGCAGCGCAGCCGACCGAGGACGACTCCACCGCCCAACTGCGGCAACGCCTGATCGTCACCGAGGTCCTCGCGCTCCCCGTCGTGGTGCTCGCGATGGCGCCGCCGCTGCAGTTCGAGTTCTGGCAGTGGATCGCCCTGGTACTGACTGCCCCGATCGCGGTGTGGGGCGCGCTGCCCTTCCACCGCGCCGCGTGGGTCAACCTGCGCCATGGCGCCGCGACCATGGACACCCTGATCAGCGTCGGCGTCGCCGCCGCGTTCGGGTGGTCGCTGTGGGCGCTGCTGTTCGGCGACGCGGGCACGCCGGGAATGACGATGAGCTTCACCCTCGTGCCCGAACGCGGTGCCGGTGCGCACGAGATCTACCTCGAGGTCGCCGCCGTCCTGACCACCGCGCTGCTGGCGGGCCGCTACTTCGAGGCCCGCTCCCGGCGCCGGTCCGGTGCGGCGCTGCGGGCGCTGCTGAACCTCGGCGCCAAGGACGTCGCCGTTCTCGTCGACGGGGCCGAAAAGCGCATCTCCATCGACGATCTGACGGTCGGTAAGGAATTCGTCGTGCGGCCGGGCGAGAAGATCGCCACCGATGGCGTCGTCGTCTCGGGCACCTCGGCCGTGGACGAGTCCATGCTGACCGGGGAATCGGTGCCGGTGGAGGTCGGTCCCGGTTCTCCCGTGACCGGCGGATGCGTGAACGCCGGCGGACGACTGGTCGTGAAGGCGCACCGGGTCGGCGCGGACACCCAGCTCGCGCAGATCGCGCACCTGGTCGAGCAGGCGCAGACGGGCAAGGCCGCCGTGCAGCGTCTGGCCGACACCGTGTCCGGCGTGTTCGTGCCCCTGGTGATCGGTCTGGCCGTCGCGACCCTCGGCTTCTGGCTGGGCAACGGATCGGGCGCCGCGGCGGCCTTCACCGCCGCCGTCGCGGTCTTGATCATCGCCTGCCCGTGCGCGCTGGGCCTGGCCACGCCCACCGCGCTGCTGGTCGGCACTGGCCGCGGCGCGCAACTGGGCATCCTGATCAAGGGTCCGGAGGTGCTGGAGAGCACCCGGCGGGTGGACACGATCGTGCTGGACAAGACCGGGACCGTCACCGCCGGGCGGATGAGCCTGGTCGAGGTGTTCGCCGTCGAAAGCACCGCTCCCGGAGAGGTGCTGCGCCTGGCGGGCGCGCTGGAGGACGCCTCCGAGCACCCGATCGCGCGCGCCGTCGTCGACGCCGCCCGCGAACTCGGCGACCTGCCCGGTGTCGAGGACTTTCGCACCACCGAGGGCCGCGGGGTGGCCGGCGTCGTCGAGGACCACGCGGTCGTCGTCGGGCGCCGTGCGTGGCTGGCCGAGCAGTGGTCCCAGCACACCCCGCAGGGACTGATCGACGCCTCGGAGGCTGCGGAATCGGCCGGGCAGAGCCCGGTGTGGGTCGGCTGGGACGGGCAGGTGCGCGGCGTGTTGGTCGTGTCCGACACCGTCAAGGAGACCTCGGCGCAGGCGGTTGCGGAGTTCAAGCGGCTCGGACTGCGTCCGGTGCTGCTCACCGGTGACAACGCTCGCAACGCCGCAGCCGTCGCCAAGGCCGTCGGGATCGAGGAGGTGATCGCCGAGGTCCTGCCCGAGCAGAAGGTCGAGACCGTCAAGCGACTGCAAGCCGAAGGACGGGTCGTTGCGATGGTCGGCGACGGCGTCAACGACGCCGCCGCCCTGGTGCAGGCCGACCTCGGCCTGGCGATGGGCACCGGCACCGACGCGGCCATCGCGGCCAGCGATCTGACGCTGGTGCGCGGCGACCTGCGCGCCGCCGCCGACGCGATCCGCCTGGCTCGGCGCACCCTGGCAACTATCAAGGGCAACCTGTTCTGGGCCTTCGCCTACAACGTCGCCGCCCTGCCACTGGCCGCCGCCGGCCTGCTCAACCCCCTGCTCGCCGGCGTGGCCATGGCGTTCAGTTCCGTGTTCGTCGTGACCAACAGCCAGCGCCTGCGGCGCTTCAAGGCAACGCCCGGGAAGGGTTCGAGCTTCAGGGACCGGTGTACCCCGGCGGGTTGATCCCGTCGACGTAGATGTCGGCCTGCAGTTGCCCGCCGGGGACGACGTCGTACACGGAGAGGTCCGTCACGCCGTGCGCGAGCAACACGTCCTCGCACAGGAACGCGTTGCCCGAGCACTGGGTCGACGGCGAGGTGAGGATCTTGTACGCCGAGTCGGCGTACACCTCGGGCTTGCGGGCGGCGGCGATGGCGTCGTCGCCGCCGAGCAGGTTCCGCACGGCGGCGGTGGCCACGAGCGTGCGGGGCCACAACGCGTTCGAGGCGATCCCGTACTTCTCCAGCTCCGCCGCCAGCCCGAGTGCCGTGAGCGTCATGCCGTACTTCGCGATCGTGTAGCCGATGTGCGGGCCGAGCCACCGCGGCTCGAGGTTGATCGGCGGGGACAGCGTGAGGATGTGCGGGTTGGTGCCGTTCTTCAGGTGCGGGATACAGGCCTGCGAGAGCAGGTAGGTGCCGCGCGCGTTGATCGACTGCATGAGGTCGTAGCGCTTCATCTCGAGGTGCTCGGCCGGCGCGAGATTGATGGCGCTGGCGTTGTTCACGCAGATGTCGATGCCGCCGAACCGCTCCACGGTTTTCGCGACCGCGCCGGCCACGGAGGCCTCGTCGCGGACGTCGCCGAGGATCGGCAGGGCCTGCCCGCCGGCCTTCTCGATCTCCTCCGCCGCAGTCCAGATCGTGCCCTCGAGCTTCGGGTGCGGCTGGTCGGTCTTGGCAATGAAGGCGACGTTCGCTCCGTCGCGTGCCGCAGCCAGCGCAATCGCCAGTCCGATGCCTCGGCTGGCACCGGAAATGAGGAGCGTGCGGCCTTGCAGGGTGCTGGTCATAACTCGACTCTCCCTACTGACGAGTAGCCTGTGATGGACATCGTAGGGAGGGGGTGACGACCGCCTCCCCGGAGGTACCTGGAGCGGGCATATGGTGGCGACCAATTAGCAGCCGTACGCGCACGAGGAGGTCCGAGATGGCCGCTGAGACGTGGCTGCGCGTGGTGATCTACCGCGCGAACGACCCCAACGACGACGAGGCCGTCAAGTACCTGCAGGAGAGCACGGCCGCGACCCTCTCGATGCTGGAGAACCAGCCGGGCTTCCGCCTCGGGTACTGGGGTCTGGATCCCGAAGAGGGCACCATGGCAGCGGTGACGTACTGGAACAGCGAAGACGCGATCACGAACGCCCTCGGCGACCTGAACAAGCTCCACGCGGAGCGCGCCGCGCACGGCATCACCATCGAGAGCACCCAGAACGTTCAGCTGTTCACCGTTCCGGCGATCGCCATGTGGGGTGGCGACTCCGTCGACGACGGTCCCGCCAAGAAGCGCCGCTGGCGCAGCTAGGGGAGTCGGCGTGTCCGAGACCTGGATCCGAATCGTCATCTACAAAATCGAGGACGCGGCCAACGCCGCTTCGGTCGACTACATGCGCAAGAGCGTGCAGGACGTCGTGCGTCTCCTGGAGCGGGAGCCGGGCTTCCAACTCGGGTACTGGGGCAACAATGCACCGGAGGGCCGGATGGCCGCGGTCACCTACTGGTCGTCCAAGGACGCCATCGAACGAGCCACTGCCGCACTGACCGAACTGCACCGGGAACGCGCCGCTCGAGGCATCGTCATCGACCGCGCCCACAACGTACGACTCTTCGCCGGGACACCGGTCGACTCGCTGAGCTGAGGCCCCATCACATGAGCACGCCCGAAACTCTCGTCCTGGGCGGGGACTTTGCGCCCGCCAGTTCCGCCCAGTGGGAGAAGGCCGTCGCCAAGGTCGTCGCTCGCGCGGCCAAGGTGGACTCGGTCTCCGACCCCATCGGGGAACTGACCGCCACCACCGCCGACGGCCTGTCCATCGCGCCGCTGTACATCCCCGGCGACTCCGCCGCCATCGGCGTGCCCGGTGCCGCCCCGTTCACCCGCGGGGCCACCGCCACCGGCGCCACCACCGGCTGGGACGTACGCGCTTCGTACGCCGAGGACGACCCGAAGACGCTGCACGAGTACGTGCTCGAAGACCTCGAGGGCGGCGCCACCTCCCTGTGGCTGCGCGTGGGCGCCGGCGGCGTTGCCGCCGCGGACCTGCCCGCGGCGCTCGACGGCGTGCTGCTCGACCTCGCCGGGATCTGCCTGGACGCCGGACCGGACTCGGTCGCCGTCGCCAACGCCTACCTGGACCACGCGGCCGCGCAGGGCGTCGCGGTCGCGGACCTCTCCGGCTGCCTCGGCGTCGACCCGATCGGCTGGGCCGCACGGACCGGAGACTTCTCCCGGGACTTCGGCGGCGTGGTCGAACTGGCGCAGCGGGTTGCTGGCTCGAAGCTCCGTACGGTCGTCGTCGACGCGCTGCCGTACCACGACGCGGGCGCCACCGACGCCCAGGAACTCGCGCTTTCGCTCGCCGCCGGCGTTGCCGCGCTCCGTTCGCTCGTCGACGGCGGGTTGGACGTCGCGACCGCGCTCGGCCAACTCGAGTTCCGGTACGCCGCCACCGCGGACCAGTTCGCAACGATCTGCAAGCTCCGCGCCGCCCGCCGCGTCTGGGCCCGCGTGGCGGAGGCCGCCGGCGCGCTCGGCCCGAGCGCCGGCCAGCGGCAGCACGCAGTCACCTCGTGGCCCATGACCACGGTCGCGGACCCCTACAGCAACATGCTCCGCACGACGCTCGCGGCGTTCGCCGCCTGCGTCGGCGGCGCCGACTCGATCACGGTGCGCCCGTTCGACGCGGCGATCGGCCGCCCGGACGCGCTGGCCCGCCGCATCGCGCGCAACACGCCGGCGCTGATCGTCGAGGAGTCGCACGTCGCCAAGGTGATCGACCCGGCGGGCGGCTCCTGGTACGTCGAGTCGTTTACCGAGGAGCTCAGCCGGGCCGCGTGGGAGCGGTTCCAGCGCATCGAGGCCGCGGGCGGGATCGTGGCCGTGCTCCGCGGCGGGGTCGTGGCCGAGCGGCTGGCGGCCTCGCGCGAAAAGAAGGTCGCCGATTTGCTCGCCGGCACGGACTCGATCGTCGGCGTGACGGTGTTTCCGCCCACCGCCGAGAAGACCCCCGTGCGCACTCCCGCGCCCGAGGTGCCGAGCGGTGGCCTGCCGCGCATCCGGTGGGAAGAACTCTTCGAGACCGCGAAGGGCGGTGCGGCGTGACCCTCATCCCCGACTTCTCGACCGTCGAGCTTGGCCCGCCGCCGACCGACGCGGGAGCCCAGTGGGCCGGCGACGAAAGCTGGCAGACCCCCGAGGGCATCGAGGTTCCGCCGCTCTACACGCACGAGCACATCGCGGACTTGGACTTCCTGCAGACGTTCCCCGGCATCGCGCCATTCGTCCGCGGCCCGTACCCGACGATGTACGTAAACCAGCCGTGGACGGTCCGCCAGTACGCCGGATTCTCCACCGCCGAGGAGTCGAACGCCTTCTACCGGCGCAATCTGGCGGCGGGTCAGAAGGGCCTGTCGATCGCGTTCGACCTCCCGACCCACCGTGGGTACGACTCCGACCACCCGCGCGTGGTCGGCGACGTTGGCATGGCGGGCGTGGCGATCGACTCGATCCTGGACATGCGCCAGCTCTTCGACGGCATCCCGCTGGATCAGATGTCGGTGTCGATGACGATGAACGGCGCGGTGCTTCCGGTGATTGCGCTACACATTCACGCGGCCGAGGAGCAGGGCGTCGCGCACTCTGCGCTGACGGGGACCATCCAGAACGACATCCTCAAAGAGTTCATGGTCCGCAACACCTACATCTACCCGCCCGAGCCGTCGATGCGGATCATCGCCGACATCTTCGCGTTCACCTCGCGGCACATGCCGCGGTTCAACTCGATCTCCATCTCCGGGTACCACATGCAGGAGGCCGGAGCGACGGCCGACCTCGAGCTCGCGTACACCCTCGCGGACGGCGTCGAGTACCTGCGCGCCGGCAAGGCCGTCGGCCTGGACATCGACGCCTTCGCGCCGCGCCTGTCGTTCTTCTGGGCGATCGGCATGAACTTCTTCATGGAGGTCGCCAAGATGCGGGCCGGGCGCCTGCTCTGGGCGAAGCTGGTGCGCGAGCAGGGCGCGAAGAGCGAGAAGTCGCTGTCGCTGCGCACCCACTCCCAGACGTCGGGCTGGTCGCTCACCGCGCAGGACGTGTTCAACAACGTCGTGCGCACGTGCGTCGAGGCGATGGCCGCGACCCAGGGCCACACCCAGTCGCTGCACACCAACGCCCTCGACGAGGCGCTCGCGCTGCCCACGGACTTCTCCGCCCGCATCGCCCGCAACACCCAGCTCCTGCTGGCTGCTGAGTCCGGCACCTGCCGAGTCATCGACCCGTGGGGCGGCTCGGCCTACGTCGAGAAGCTCACCCACGAGTTGGCGACGAAGGCCTGGGCGCGCATCCAGGAGGTCGAAGAGGCCGGCGGCATGGCCAAGGCGATCGAGGCAGGCATCCCGAAGATGCGCATCGAAGAGGCCGCGGCCCGCACTCAGGCGCGCATCGACTCCGGCACGCAGACCGTCATCGGCGTGAACAAATACCTTGTCGCCGGCGGCGGCAGTGAAATCGAAGTGCTCAAGGTCGACAACCGCGCGGTCCGCGAGAAGCAGCTCGCCAAGCTGGAGCGCCTGCGCGCGGAGCGCGACGAGGAGGCCTGCCAGGCCGCGCTGCGTCGGCTCACCGAGGTCGCCGCCATGACCGTGGCGCCCGGCAGCGGCGACGAGACGAATCTGCTCGCCGCCACGCTGGACTGCGCCCGCGCGAAGGCCAGCGTCGGCGAGATGTCGGACGCGATGGAGAAGGTGTTCGGCCGGTACTCCGGCGCCATTCGTACGATCAGTGGCGTGTACCGCTCCGAGTCCGGCACCAACCCGCGCGTGGCCGAGGTGCGCGCCGCGGCGGACGAGTTCGAGCTCGCCGAGGGTCGGCGTCCCCGCATCCTGGTGGCGAAGATGGGCCAGGACGGCCACGACCGCGGCCAGAAGGTCATCGCCACCGCGTTTGCCGACCTCGGCTTCGACGTGGACGTGGGCCCGCTGTTCTCCACCCCGGAAGAGGTCGCGCGCCAGGCCGTCGAGGCCGACGTGCACATCGTCGGGGTGTCCTCGCTCGCGGCAGGGCACCTGACGCTCGTGCCCGCGCTCCGGGACGCGCTCAAGGACCTCGGTCGCGAGGACGTGATGGTCGTCGTCGGTGGGGTCATCCCGCCGCAGGACGTCCAGCCGCTGCTCGACGAGGGTGCTGCCGCGGTCTTCACGCCGGGCACGATCATCCCGGACGCGGCGCTGAAGCTGCTCGAAAAGCTCCGCGCGGCCTGATGGGTAGAGGCGTCCCGGAACTCGTCGACGGCGTCCTGCAGGGGAACCGCACGGCCATCGGCCGGGCGGTGACCCTGGTGGAGTCGACTCGGCCAGAGCATCGCGCGCTGGCCGGCGAACTTCTCGACGCGTTGGACCCGCACTCGCGGAAGGCCCGCCGGATCGGCATCACCGGCGTGCCCGGCGCGGGCAAGTCCACGTTCATCGACGGCTTCGGCACCTATCTCACCGAGCGGGGCCACAAGGTCGCGGTCATGGCGGTCGACCCCTCCTCGACGCGAACCGGCGGCAGCATCCTCGGCGACAAGACCCGCATGGCCCGCCTCGCGAACGACCCGAACGCGTTCATCCGCCCCTCGCCGTCGGCCGGCACCCTCGGCGGCGTCGCCCGCGCCACCCGCTCCACGCTCGTCGTGCTGGCGGCCGCCGGGTACGACGTGCTGCTGGTCGAAACCGTCGGCGTCGGGCAGTCCGAAACCACGGTTTCCGGCATGACCGACTCGTTCCTCGTGCTCGCGCTCGCGCGTACCGGCGACTCGCTGCAGGGCATCAAGAAGGGCGTGCTCGAACTCGCCGACGTGATCGCGGTGAACAAGGCCGACGGCCCCGGCGAAACCGACGCCTTCGTCGCGGCCCGCGAACTCGGCAACACCCTCAAGCTCCTCGGCGACGGCGGCACCGGCTGGATCGCGCCGGTGCTCACCTGCAGCGGCTTGACCGACAAGGGCATCCCCGAGGTCTGGGATGCGCTGAACTCCCACCTCAGGCACCTCGAGGCGGGCGGGCGCCTCGACGCCCTGCACAAGGCGCAGCGCCTCGAGTGGATGTGGGCCACCGTCCGCGACGACCTCGACCGACGCCTGCGCCTCGACCCCAAGGCCCAGGCCCTCGGGCGGGACCTCCAGACCGCTGTGGAGGCAGGCGAGATGTCCCCCGTGCACGCAGCCGACCGCATCGTCGAGGAGTTTCTCGGCTCGTAGGCCTAGGGTGGCTGCCGTGACGAGCGGCGCGCCGGGCCCGGAGGAGGCAGCAAAGGCGGAGTTCTTCGCCAACGTCATTCACGAGCTGCGCACGTCCCTGACACTGCTGCTCGGCCCGGCGGGCGACGCACTGTCCGACCAGCTGAACCCACTGACGGACCGTCAGCGCGACCGGCTGCTGCTCGTACAGCGCAGCGGGGACCGGCTCCTGCACCTGGTGAACAACCTCCTGGACTTCTCCCGGCTCGAGGCCGATCACGTCACCGCGAACTACGAACCAGTCGACCTCGCGGCGCTCACCACGGAACTGGTCAGCATGTTCCGCTCGGCCTTCGACCGCGCCGGGGTGCGTCTCACCCTGGACGTCGAGCCGATCGACGACGTCGTCTACGTGGACCGGGAGATGTGGACGAAGATCGTCTGCAATCTGCTGTCCAACGCGCTCAAGTTCACCTTCCTCGGCCAGGTCTCCGTCACGCTGCGCCCCACGGACGCCCACGGCATCACGCTGGTCGTCGCGGACACCGGCGTCGGCATCGCTCCCGAGGAACAGTCGCTCGTCTTCGAACGGTTCCACCGTGCCCGCCCCACGCGGGCCCGCACCCACGAGGGCACGGGCATCGGCCTCGCCCTCGTCGCCGATCTCGCCGTCCTGCACGGTGGCGCTGCGAGCCTGTCCAGCACGCTCGGCGAGGGCACGACCGTCACCGTCCGCATCGCGACCGGAACCGCACATCTGCCAACCGATGCAGTGCGGGAATCCGCCGGATCGGGGCCGCGGAACAGCGACTCCGCCGCGGGCTTCCTCGCCGAGGCGGACCGCTGGTTCGACCCGGCCGGAGTCGCCGCGGGCTCCGTGATCGACCTGCCCGACGCCCCGCGGCGCGAGGTGCTCGTCGTCGACGACAACGCCGACATGCGCGAGTACATCGCCGGACTGCTGCGCACCCAGTTCGACGTCCGTACCGCCCCCGACGGCCGTACGGCCCTCGCCGCGGCCTTGGCACGCGTCCCGGACCTGGTGCTGACCGACGTGATGATGCCGGGCCTCGACGGCTTCGGCCTGCTCGCCGCCCTGCGCGCGGACCGGCGCACGGCCCTGGTCCCCGTAGTCATGCTCTCCGCGCGGGCGGGCGAAGAGGCGGCGATCGCGGGCATGGCGGCCGGCGCCGACGACTACCTGGCCAAGCCCTTCTCCGCCAGCGAACTGTTCGCCCGAGTGCACGCCAACCTGGAGCTGGCGCGGCTGCGTACTCAGGATGCGACGTGGCGCCGGGTCCTGATGGACACCATCCAGGACGCGCTGGCCGTCTCCGACTCCGACGGCATGCTGCTGGAGGTCAACGACGCGTTCCGCGAACTGGTCGGCTACCCCATCTCCGAGCTCCCCCGGCCACGTCCACATCCCTGGTGGCCGGACCTGCGCACCGAGCCCGAGGCGCACGCCCAGATCGCCGCCGTCTCGGTACAGCTGGCCGAGCAGGGCTGCGGCCGGGCGACGGTCCCGTTTCGGCACGCATCGGGGCGGAAGCTGTGGATAGAAGTGATGTACGGCTCTGTTCACGATCCGCAGAGTGGCCAACGCCTAGTAGTGGGAAGTTTTCGGGATGTGACGGCACGAACCGAGGCGGTCGAAGAGCAGCGCTCCGTTGCGCTGACCCTCCAGCGGTCGTTGCTGGGTCCCAGCCGTATGCCGCCCGGGTTCGCCGCCCGCTACTCCCCCGGGGAGCGTCCGTTGGAGGTCGGCGGGGACTGGTACGACGTCATCGACCTTGGCGAGGGCGAAGTGGGTCTCGTCGTCGGAGACTGCATCGGCAAGGGCCTGGACGCCGCCGCGGTGATGGGTCAGCTCCGCAGCGCGTGCCGAGCCCTGCTGCTCCAGCTCAAGGCGCCGCATCTGGTGCTGAACGCGTTGGACGACTTCGCCGCCGCCACCCCGCACGCCGAGTACACGAGCGTATTCTGCGCGGTTATCGACCGGCATTCGGGGAAGGTGCGCTATTCGACCGCCGGGCATCCGCCCGCGGTCTTGGCGCACCCGGACGGACGGATGGAGCTGTTGGACAGCGCCCGCTCGGTACCCCTCGCCGGATCGTCGAATCCGATGCGTTCGCAGGCGGAGACCGCACTCGAACCGGGGTCGCTGCTCGCCCTGTACACCGACGGCCTGGCCGAACGCCGCGGCGAGCACCCCGACATCGGCATTCAGCGCCTCGCCGACGCGGTGCGCGACGCTCGGTCGCTGCGCGCCGAGGACGACGTCGCCGCCGCCGTGCTGCGGGCCGCCCTGCCGGAGGAGGGCCAGTCCGACGACGTTGCGCTGCTGCTCTACCGCCATCGGCCGCCCGCCGACTTCCACACCACCCTGCGCCCCGTGCCCTCGGCGCTGGCGCCGGCTCGAGCGGCGCTGCGCGGCTGGCTGAACGCCAACCACGTTCCGCAGATGGAGCTGGAGTCCATCCTGCTGGCGGTGGGAGAGGCCTGCGCCAACGCGCTGGAACACGGTCATCGGCTGGCCGGCGACGCCGTGGTGGATGTGTCCGGTTCGATCGTCGACGGGCGGATCGAACTCGTGGTGCGCGACCGCGGCGCCTGGAAGGAACCCAGTGAGCGCGGTCATCGCGGCCGTGGGCTAGAACTGATGGAGCTCTTGATGGACCGCGCCGCCGTCGAGCGTGGCCCGGAGGGTACGACCGTTCGACTGTCGAAGGAGCTTGGACTTGCCGACTGACGTTCCCGCCGAAGTTTTCGCCGCCCATGTCGACGGCGGCGACGTCACCGTGAGCGGCGAGGTCGACCTGGCAACGGCGCCGCGCCTGCGGACCGCACTCGAAGAGGCCGCGGGCGCCGGCGGCCGCATCACCGTCGACCTGCGCGCAGTGCGATACCTGGACAGCGCCGGCATGGCCGCGCTCTTCGAGTTCTCCACGCACGGGATGTCCGTCCGCGTCGCGCCCGGTTCGATCGTCGCGCGCGTGCTGGAGATCAGCGGCCTCGCGAACGTCGCGACCGTCGAGCTCGACGAACCCGCCGTCTGACCCCCGATTGCGCCGATAGTGCAGTCGGGGTAAGCGAAACCGGAGATTTGCGTACCCCAACTGCACTATCGGGGATGCTCGGGCGAGCCTCAGTAGGAGCGGGGCAGGCCGAGCTCGTGCTGGGCGACGTGGTTGAGAACCATCTCGGAGTTCACCGGGGCGATCCGGAACAGGCGGCAGAGCCCCCACAGCGGGAGCAAGCCGAATTCGGTCGAGAGGCCGTTGCCGCCGTGCGTTTGGATCGCGGCGTCCAGTGCCGCACTGCCCGCCTCGGCGGCGGCGAACTTCGCGGCGTTGGAGGCCGACCCGGCGGACAGACCGCTGTCGTGCAGCCACGCCGCCTTGGCGGTCATGAGGGCGGCGAGTTCGACCTCGATCTTCGCCTTGGCCAAGGGATGCGAGACCCCCTGGTGCGTGCCGATCGGCCTGCCCCACACGGCCCGCTCGGTCGCGTACTTTGCGGCGCGCTCGAGGGCGTACCGGGCCACGCCGACGCACATGGCGGCGCCGGTGATGCGTTCGGGGTTGAGTCCGTGGAACACCTGGACGAGGCCTTCGTTCACCGTGCCGACGAGCCGCGCGGCGGGAACGCGGACATCGTCGAAGAACAGCGTGAACTGCGCGTCGGGCAGCGCGATCGAGACCGGAAGAGGCTGGGCGACGAGTCCGGCAGCGTCGGTGTCGACGATGAACAGCGAGAGCAGCGCCTTGCCGGTCTTCTCGTCCGTGCCGGTGCGGGCGACCACCATGAGGGCGTCGGCCTCGTCGACTCCGGAGATGTAGTACTTGGTGCCGTTGAGCACCCAGTCCTCGCCGTCGAGCACCGCCGTCGTCGAGATGTTGTGGCTGTTCGTGCCGGCATTGGGCTCGGTGATGGCGAAGACGAGGGTCTTCGTGCCGTTGGCGAGGCCCGGCAGGAACTCCGCCTTCAGTTCGGGGGAAGCGAAGCGGCTGAGCACCTCGACGTTGATCGCGGAGGAGACGACGAGCAGCAGTGCGGGACAGCCGGCCGCGCCGAGTTCTTCGCAGACGATCGCGAGCTCGACCAGGCCGCCCCCTCCGCCGCCGTACTCCTCCGGAACGTTGACGCCGAGGAAGCCGTACTTGCCGAGGTCCTGCCACAGCTCGGTGCAGGGGGTGCGGGCCTCCGCGTGCTGCGCGTAGTACGAACCGCCGTACTTGTTCGCCAGCGCGGAGACCGCGACGCGCAAGTCCTGGTGCTCGGTGGATTCGGTGAAGTCCACGGTGACTCCTAGCTCGGCGACTGCAGGGCGGTGATGCAGGCCGCGTCGACGATGTCGTCCACGTCGGCGCCACGCGAAAGGTCGTTCATGGGCTGGGCGAGGCCCTGGAGGATCGGGCCGACGGCGGCCGCCGAACCGAGGCGGGCCACCAGCTTGTAGGCGATGTTGCCGGCGTCGAGGTCGGGGAACACCAGCACGTTGGCCCGGCCCGCTACCGAGCTGCCGGGCGCCTTGGACGCAGCGACGGCCTCGACGAGCGCGGCGTCGCCCTGCAGTTCGCCGTCCACCAACAGATCGGGCCGACGTTCGCGCACCAGTGCAGTGGCGGCGAGGACCTTCTCGACGCGGGGGTGCTTGGCGCTGCCGTGGGTGGAGAAGCTCAGCATCGCCACCCGCGGGGTCTCCTGCAGGAACGTGGCCGCGCTCGTGGCGGCGCCGATCGCGATGTCGGCCAACTGTTCGGCGGTGGGGTCGGGAACGACGCCCGCGTCGGAGAAGATCAGCGACCGCGGGCCGCCTTCGGCGTGCGGGCAGTGCATGAGGAAAAAGCTCGACACCGTCGCAACGCCCGGCGCGGGTCCGATCGCCCGCAGCGCCGCACTCACCGTCGCCGCCGTCGTGGAGACCGCCCCGGCCACGCAGCCGTCGGCCTGCCCGAGCGCGACCAGCAGCGCGCCGACCATCGGCTGATTGCCGAAGATGCCCGCCAGTTCCTCCGGGCTCGGCTCGATGCCCAGAGCCCGACGCCGCGTCAGATACCGCTCCGCCATCGCCTCCCGGTGCAGAGCGACGAGGTCCGGGTCCGGCAGGACCGGTACGGCCAGGCCGTCGGCCTCGAGCATCTTGGCCGCGGCCTGGACCCGCGGGTCGTCGACCTCCGCCAGCACGACCCGCCGCGGTGTCGCGGCGGCCCGTGCCCGCAGGGCGTTCCGGATCGAACTCAAGAGGCGGTGGCCAGCAGCGAGGACGGCACCGTGACCTGCATGCTCAACAGGTACTGCGAGTACGTCTTGCCCTGCGCGTCGAAGATCAGCGACGAGGTGCCGCCACCGCCGAGCGAGTTGTGCAGCAGAAAGTTCACCGCGAGCAGGTTCGGCAGCGGGTGGCGCTCGACGGCGCCGTGGCAGATCTCCTTGAAGTGGGACTTCACGACGTCCGCGGAGAGGAACTCCACGAGCCAGGAGAAGATCTCCGGGCTGCGCGCGATGATGCCGACGTTCGAGGTGTCGCCCTTGTCGCCGGAACGCCCGAGGCACAGCCGCATGAGCGGAACGGTGACGGGTTCGCTGTTGTCCGCGCTCCACGGCGCGATGTCGTCGACGCCCATCGCGACGCCGGAGATGGTCGCCGGGTCCACGGTGGCCGCGGCGCCGGCGGAGACGGCCTCGGTGGCACCGGCAAAGGTGACCGTCGGCTTCAGCACGTCGCGGCCGATCAGCGCCGGCCAGTGCGCGACGACGTCCGCGACGCGCGGGCGGCCCTGGTCTGCGGGCACGGTCATGCCGGGCATGGACTGCAGCATCGAGCCGACGACCATCGGCGCGAAGTTCGAGTCGATCTTCGTCCGGTCGTGGTCGCGGACCGCGAACTGGACGAGCACCTCGGACGGCTCCTCCGAGCCCAGCGGCGGGTGGCTGGCGTCCCAGCCGATGAAGGAGTGCGCGGACTCCTCGTACAGGTCCGCACCGCCGGCGACCGACCAGAACACCTCCGCGGCCTTGCGCGCCTTGCGCAGGGTGTCCGGGCCGGAGACGAGCAGGCGGCCCACGGAGCGGTACCCGTCCGCCACGGAGATCGCGACCTTGAGCCGCTCCGGCGGCGGACTGCCGACGATCCCGGACACGTGCACGCGGTCCGGGCCCTCCTGCGTGAGGCGAATCGAGTCGAATCGCGCGACGCAGTCCGGCGAGAGGTAGCCGGGCGCGCCCATTTCGTAGAGCAGTTGCTCGGAGACGGTGTGGACGCTGACGAGCCCACCGGTGCCCGGGTGCTTGGTGACCACGAAGGTGCCGTCGGCGCGTGCCTCGATGAGGGGGTAGCCCATGTTCGAGTGCGACGGAACCTTGTGCCAGTCGGTGAAGTTGCCGCCGGTGCACTGGCAGCCGCACTCGATGATGTGCCCGGCCACGACGCCGGCGGCGAGCTTGTCCCAGTCGTCGGCGGCCCAGCCGAAGCGGTGGATCATCGGCGCGAGCGTGACCGAGGTGTCGGTGACGCGGCCGGCGATGACGACGTTCGCGCCGAGCTCGAGGGCCCGGACGATCGCCGGGGCGCCGAGGTAGACGTTCGCGGAGAGCACGTTGTCCCGGACCTCGGACAGCGCGCGGCCGTCCTCCATGTTGGTCAGCTCGTGGCCGGCGGCGAGCAGCGAGTCGACGTCTCCGTACAGGTCGTCGCCGGCAACGACGGCGACCCGCACTTTGTCGGCCACGCCGAGGGATTCGGCCAACCCCTCGAGTGCCGCGGCGCAGGCGTGCGGGTTGACGCCGCCGGCGTTGGCGATGATCGTGACGCCCTTCTCCATGCACGGCACGAGCACGTCGCGCATCTGCGTGATGAAGTCTCCGGCGTAGCCGAGTTCCGGCTTCTTGGCGCGCTGCTTCTGCAGGATCGCCATGGTGACCTCGGCGAGGTAGTCCATGACGAGGTAGTCGATGGGCCCGCCCTCGACCTGGCGGCGGGCGGCGCTGGGGTCGTCGCCCCAGAACCCGCCGCAGTTGGCGATGACGATCGACTCGGCAGTCATGGAAGCCCTTCCGTCGGGTACTCGACGTTAACGACTATAAACACTAGGCTCATCCCGCCCGATAAAGGAAGTCGGGTTGGCGAGGAGAATGTCTTGACGTCGGCTCCACAGCAGATAACCCGGACCCAACGGCAGCGCGAGCTGCTCTCGGCCGCGGCCGATCTGTTCGCACGCCACGGGTACCACGCGGTCGGCATCAACGACATCAGCGGGGCGCTGGGGCTGACCGGGCCCGCGTTCTACCGGCACTACCCGAGCAAGGAAGCCGTGCTGGTCGCGATCCTCGAGGACGCGGTGATCTCGCACCTCGAGGACGTCGCCGAGCTGGGGCGGACGATCGGGGATCCGCTGGCGGCCTTGACGGCGATCGTCGACAACCACGTAGCGTTCGTCTTCGACCACACCTCGGACATCATGACCTGGCGTACCGAGGTACGCAGCCTCCCGGAGGCCGACCGTCACCGGCTGCGCTACCTGATGCGCCTCTACACCGAGGAATGGGTACGCGCCGTCGCCGCGCTTCGTCCGGACGTGGAACTGGAATCGGTGCGCGCCATGTGCCACGGCGCCATCGCGCTCATCCAGTCCGCAACCGAGTTCACCAGCAGGCTGCCCCGGGCAACCGCCGCTCCGCTGCTCGCCGCGATGGCGGTCCACGTGCTCGTCACCAGCCCAGTCCCCGCCCCCGTCGGCTGAGGAGCCGCTTTGAAGGAACTCGTCTTCCACCGTTCCCTGCTCCCGGCCCTGGCCCGGAGACCGGACCGGGTCGGCTTCGTCGACGCCGGAACCGGTGCCACCACGACCAACGGAGAGCACCTCTCCCGAGTCTCCCGGCTGTGTGCCGCGCTCGCGGACGAACTCGGCATCACCCCCGAGAAGCGCTTCGCGGTGCTCGCGCTCAACAGCGTCTCCTACCTCGAGCTGTGGCACGCGGCGATGTTCGGCGCCGGCGTCATCAACCCGCTGAACCTGCGCTTCTCGGCCGAGGAACTCGTCTACGTCCTCACCGACAGCGAGAGCGAGGTCTGCTTCGTCGATTCGACCTTCGCGCCGATGGTCGAGGCGATCCGCGCCCGCACACCGCTGAAGAAGGTCGTGCTCATCGGATCCGGCGAGGGCGCCTGCGACATCCGGTACTCCGACCTGCTGAAGAACTCCGCGGAACGGCTCCCCGCCGAACCTGACGAGGAGTCACCCTGCGTGCTGATGTACACCGGCGGCACCACCGGCCACCCCAAGGGCGTCGTCACCACCCAGCGGGCGCAGATCCTGAACCAGTACCACCTGGCGATGGCGCTGCCCTGGCACCACGACGGCACCTTCCTGCTGCAGACGCCGATGTTCCACGCGGCGACGATGCCGGGCATCGTCGGCGCGACCATGTTCGGCAACACCTGCATCGTCCTGCCGATGTTCACTCCGGATGCGTCGCTGGCGGCCACCGAGACCTACCGGCCGACGATGACGCTGCTCGTGCCGACGATGATCGGCATGGTCGTCAACCTGCCGGACTTCCGTCCGGACCGCCTGGCGAGCCTGCGGCGCCTCGTGTACGGCGCCTCGCCGATGCCCGAGCCGTTGCTGAAGAAGCTGCTCGAGCTGTTCCCGGACCTCGACGTCGTCCACGGCTACGGCATGACCGAGGGCTGCACCGTGTTGACGATCCTGCCCGCGTCCGAACCACGGGCCGGACGGCGGCTCGGGTCCTGTGGCCTGCCGCTGCCGGGCGTCGAGCTGAGCATCCAGGACGAGGACGGCAACGTCGTGCCCAGCGGCGAGCCCGGCGAGGTCTGCGCGCGGGCGGGCAACTTCCTCACCGAGTACTTCAAGAAGCCGGAGGCGACGGCCGAGGCGCTCAAGGACGGCTGGTACCACACCGGCGACGTCGGCTACCTCGACTCCGAGGGCTTTCTGTTCCTGGTGGACCGCGCCAAGGACATGATCATCTCGGGCGGCGAGAACGTGTACGGCACCGAGGTCGAGAACGCGATCGCCTCGCACGCCGCCATCCTGCAGGTGGCCGTCATCGGCGTCCCGCACGAGACGTGGGGCGAGGCGGTGCACGCGATCTGCGTGCTGAAGCCGGGCCACGAGGCCACGGCCGAAGAGATCATCGCCCACGCACGAGGGTCCATCGCCGGGTACAAGGTGCCGCGCACGGTGGACTTCCGCGCCGAGCCGCTTCCGCTCTCCGCGGCGATGAAGGTGCTCAAGCGCGAACTCCGCGCCCCGTTCTGGGAGGGCCGCGAACGCGGCATCAACTGAGGAGTGTGACGAAGAAGTCGTCTCGGGTTTAGTCCACAGATTTTCATGAAAGGAGGTGGGCACGGCGTCGAGCGAACGGCGCGTACTCACCGCTTGGAGTTCCTTCTCATGTCCAGCACTGCCGCACTGGAAGATCAGCAGACCGTCACCGCGGACCACGATCTTTTCGTCGCCCTGCAGACCGCCGACGACGCGGAGCGGGCGGCCATCCAAGCCGAACTGGTCGAGCGCTACACCGGACTCGTTCGCTGGCTGGCCAGCCGGTACGCAAACCCCGCGGTAGACCTCGAAGAACTCGCGCAGGTCGGCTTCGTCGGCCTGGTGCTCGCCATTCAGCGCTTCGATCCCGAGCGCGGCACCGACTTTGCCGCCTTCGCCAAGCCGACCGTGCAGGGCGAGATCCGCCGCTACTTCCGCGACAAGCGCCGCTGGATTCGCCTGCCGCGCCGCCTGCAGGAGACCAAGGCGGTGCTGCGCGAGGCCACCGAAAAGCTCACCCACCAACTGGGCCGCACGCCGACCGTCCCAGAGTTGGCGGCGCACCTGGCGGTGGACGAGGAACTGGTCCTGGAGGCCATCACCGCGGACGACGCGTTCAGCCCCCGTTCGCTCGACGCCCCCGTCGGCGCCGACGAGCAGGACTCCTGGACGCTCGCCGAAACGCTCGGCGAGAGCGACGACCGCATGGACCTCACGGTGGATTGCATGTCGCTGCGTCCGCTCATCGAGGCCCTGCCCCCGCGCGAGCGAACCATTCTCCAGCTCCGCTTCTACGAGGACATGACACAGGCTCAGATCGGCGAGAAGCTCGGCATCTCGCAGATGCACGTGTCCCGCCTGCTGAGCCGCACCCTGGCGACGCTGCGCACCGCGATGGCCGACGACTGACGCGCGTGTAGGGCGAGGGGCGCAGGGAAGCCAACGACCATGGACCTTGCGCCCCTCAAAGCCCGCCTCGACGAACAGCAGCGCGACCGACGCTGGCTGGGTGTAGGCATCGCCACCGTCAAGAAGTACGGCGAGGACTCCTCGCCCGCCCTCGCCGCCTCGATGGCGTTCTGGGCGTTCTTCTCCCTGTTCCCCCTGCTGCTCGCCTCCGTGACCCTCCTCGGCTTCGTCCTGCCCGAGCAGGACAAGGCGCGCGTGTTGGAGGAGATCACCGGCTACCTCCCCCTGCTGAGCCCGGACGACGTGCAGTCGCTGACCGGCAGTTGGATCGCCCTGATCGCCGGGCTGACCACCGCCCTGTGGAGCGGCATGGCCGTGGTGCGCGTGACCCAGCAGGCCTTCAACTCCGTCTGGGAGGTCCCGGCCTTCGCCCGGCCCAAGATCGTGGAGCAGGCCAAGCGTGGCGGGCTCGCGCTGGGCACGATCGGTCTGGGCCTGCTCGGCAGCATCGTGCTGATCGCCGTCCTGACCGGAGCCGAGCTCGGGCCAATCGGCCGGACCCTCGGCATCCTGGCGGCCGTGGCGGTGGACGTCGGCCTGTTCCTGCTGTTGTTCCGAATGCTGACCGACCGTCAGATCGGCTTCCGGGACGTGCTCCCCGGGGCCGTGTTCAGCGGCGTGTGCTTCTGGGTGCTGCAGACCGTCTCCTCGTTCGTCATCACCCAGCACCTGTCCGGCGCGCAGAGTACCTACGGTTCGTTCGCCACCGTCATCACCATGCTGTGGTGGTTCTACCTGCAGGCGCAGCTGACCCTGCTGGGCATGCAGCTCAACGTGGTCCTCAAGCGCGAGTACCACCCTCGCGGTCTGGTCGAGGGCGAGCCGACCGACGCGGACCGCCGCCTGCTCCAGGACTACGCCGCGTCGCGCCGCTACGACGAGGACCAGAAGGTCCGGACTACCGTTTCGGGCTAGCGGGCGTGCGGGTGGCCAGCCACACCTGACGCCCGACGATCAGCCCCACCAGGCCCAGGGTGATCCACAGCCCGTAGCGGGAGACGGCCTTGACGACGTCGATCGCCTCTTGACCCAATGCGTAGCCGAGCGCGACCAGCAGGCCAAGCCAGAGCATGCACGCGATGGTGTCGAGGATCAGGAAGGTTCGTAGGCGCATCCCGTGCCAGCCGACGGCGACGGCGATCAGCTGCTTGGGGATCGGCCCGATGTAGGCGGTCAGGACCGCGAGCCAGCCGTACCGGGCGGTGATGCGGTGCAGCCGCCGCAACTGCTTCTCCGGGTCCTTCATCCGCCCGAGCAACAGGGACGTCGCGTTCTCGCCCCAGCGCTTCCCGGCCAGCCAGAACACCCAGTCGAACATCATCAGGCCGGGCAGTCCGGCCAGCAGCGCGACGACGAGGAACTCCTCGCCGATGCGCACCTGGGCACCGAGCGTGACGATCGCCGTGGAGGAGCCGCGGATCAGGGCGAGGAGCACCGTGTGGTCCGCGATCATGACCGGCACCAGCGGAATGGTGGCCAGGGCGTAGATCCCGCTGAAGGCGATCAGGAACAGCAGGACCTTGTCGATGCGGTGGCCCTCGCCGACCCAGGGAAGCTGGAACTCGTTCGGGTTCGCGGGCGGGCGCGGCGCGCTCTCCGGCTCTCGCGCAGCCTCCGGCTCAGCCCCCTCGCTCATCACCGAAAGGATGTCATGCGGTCCCTGGGGGCTCACCGCGTACACGGACGCTAGGTTGGCCCTGGCGCCGTTCGCCCTGGCGCCGTTCGCCCCGGCCGCCCTGGAGGCATCTCATGCAGCGTGCGTGCGTCGCAGTGGTCGGCTCTGGGCCGGCGGGGTTCTACGCGGCGGCGGTGCTGCTGCGCTCCGACGAGCCCGCGGTCCACGTCGACATGATCGACAAGCTGCCCACCCCCTGGGGGCTCGTCCGCTCCGGCGTCGCCCCGGACCACCCGAAGATCAAGAGCGTCAGCGTGGCGTTCGCCCGCACGGCCGACCACCCGCGGTACCGCTTCTTCGGCAACGTCGAACTCGGCCGGGACGTCTCGCGTGCCGACCTGCTCGCCCACTACGACGCCGTCGTGTACGCCGTCGGCGCCCAGCGGGACAACCCGCTGCGCGTGCCGGGCGAGGACCTTCCCGGCAGCATCGCGGCCACCGACGTGGTCGGCTGGTACAACGGCCACCCGGACTTCCGGGACGTCGCGGTGCCCCTGGACACCGAGCGGGTGATCGTCGTCGGTGCCGGGAACGTCGCGATCGACGTGGCACGGATGTTCGTCACCGAGCCGGACGTGCTCGCCACGACGGACACCGCGGACCACGCCATCGAGGCGCTGCGGACCTCCTCGGTGCGCGAGGTGATCGTGCTGGCTCGCCGCGGACCGCTCGAGGCCGCGTTCACCACCCCGGAGCTGCGCGAACTCGGCGAGATCGAGAACGTGGACGCCGTCGTGGAGTGGGATCTCGACACTCTCGACAAGGACGTCGTCGCGGCCTCGAGCCACACGGTGCGCACCAACATCGAGGCCCTGCGCCGGCTGCAGGACGAGCACCCGCCGACCGGCAAGCCGCGCCGCATCGTGCTGCGCTTCGCCCGCTCCCCGCTGGACCTGCTGCCCGGTCCGGACGGGCGCATCCGCGAGGTCCAACTCGGCCACAACGACCTGATCGCAGGCGCCGACGGCACCGTGCGCGCCGTCGACAACGGCGGCCGCGAGATCGTGGAGGCGGGCCTCGTCGTGCGGGCCGTCGGCTATCGCGCGGTTCCCCTGCCCGACGTCCCGTTCGACTCCGACCGCGCCGTGATTCCAACCGAGGCGGGCCGAGTGGTGGGTGGCGAGCGCGAGTACGCGACGGGCTGGATCCGCCGCGGACCCTCCGGCGTCATCGGCACCAACCGCAAGGACGGTCAGGAGTCCGCCGAGTCCGCGCTGGCCGACCTCGCCGCATCGGCCCGTCCGGACGCCACCGACTCCAGCGTCGAGGACATCCGCTCGTGGTTGCGCGCGACCGCGCCGGAGCTCGTCGAGGAACAGGACTGGCGGGCGATCGATCGACATGAGGTCGGGGCAGGCGCTGCGTCCGGCCGCCCCCGGGTCAAACTGTGCACCGTGGCCGAACTTCTTGCCGTTGCCACGGCTGCGCGGGTAGGGCCCGCTTGAGACTTGCCCTTTCCTGGGCGGCGCGTACCCACGTCGGGTTGGTGCGGGCCGCCAACGAGGACTCCCACCTGGCCGGGCCGACCGTGTTCGCAGTGGCCGACGGCCTGGGCGGGCACCGCGCGGGCGACGTCGCGAGCGCATTGGCGATCGCCGCGATGGAACGTCTCGCCGCGTCCGAGGCGCGTGGTCCGCGCGAGGTGCTGGCGGCGGTCCGGGAGGCGCGCGCATCGATTGCGGCGGCGCAGCGGCACACGTCGGGCCGGACCGGGATGGCCACGACGCTCAGCGCGCTCGTCGTCGGCACCGACCGCACCGAGGGAATGCTGATGACGGTCAACATCGGCGACTCCCGGGTGTACCGGATGCGCGCCGGCGACCTCGAACAGCTGACCGTCGATCACTCCGAAGTACAGGAGATGGTCGACCGCGGGCTGTTGGACCCGGCGGAGGCCGCCGACTATCCGCGCCGCAACGTAGTCACCCGCGTACTGCACGCGGTCCCGGACACCACCCCGGACATCTGGATGACCCGCCCCCTGCCAGGCGACCGGTATCTGGTGTGCACCGACGGGCTGCACGGCCCGGTGCGGCACCCGCTGCTGAGCGAGATCCTGCGGCGGGAAACCGACCCCGCGACGGCCGTGGACGTCCTGGTGGAGGCGGCGCTTTCGGCCGGCGGCCCGGACAACGTCACCGCAATCATGATCGATGTCGCTGACGGTGCGTGAGATAGCACATACCGCGCCGTAGCCGGTGTGTGAGCTTTTTCGAACTTCTTCTAGAGAACACCCTCTTGTCCTACTATCGAACGCATGAAGAGCTCTCTCGCCAACAACCCCGTGTTGCCGCTCGTCGCCGGTGTCGGCGCGCTCGCCATCGTCCTGGGGTCCATGCAGAACGCCGAAAAGCCCAACGTCGAGAACACCTCGGCCGACGCCTCTGTGTCTGCGGATGCTTCCGTCCCGGAGCCCGCAGCCGCCACCGAGCCTGCCACCGACGTCGTCGAGGACGTCGTTGCCAAGGCCACCCTCGCCACCGGCAAGGCCAAGAAGGTCGGTGGCCTGTCCCTCACGCCGACCGCGGTCACCGCCAAGGGCGCCACCCTCAAGTCGGGTTCGAAGTCGTACTCCTTCACGACCGGCAAGGCCGCGAAGGTCGGCAAGTACACCGTCACCGTCACCAAGGTGAACCCGGCGAAGAAGACCGCCGCGGTCTCCGTCACCGGCGGCTGATCAACCCCTCGTCCCTTCGTCCCGGCTAGAGACTCGAAAGGGCCGGTGCCCCCTCGGGGGAACCGGCCCTTTCTCTGTGTCTCAGTCGCCGACGATCGGCTTGTGCGGCGGCTCGAAGAGATCGTGGGTGCCGCGCTGCCGGCTGCTGATCGGCTGGCACTCGCGTTCTTCCGGGCCGATGTAGATCTGGCGCGGACGGGCGATCCTCTGCTCCGGGTCCAGCAGCGACTCTTCCCACTGCGAGAGCCAGCCGGGCATGCGGCCGATCGCGAACAGCGCCGTGAACATCTCCGCCGGGAAGCCCATGGCTTCGTAGATGATGCCGGTGTAGAAGTCGACGTTCGGGTACAGCTTCTTCGCGATGAAGTAGTCGTCCTCGAGCGCGATCCGCTCGAGTTCCACCGCCACCTCGAGCAGCGGGTTGAGTCCGGTTACCTTGAAGACCTCGTCCGCGATCTGACGGACGACCTTGGCCCGCGGGTCGTAGTTCTTGTAGACCCGGTGACCGAAGCCCATCAGGCGGAACTCGCCCTTGCGGGCGCGCTCCACGTACGCCGGCACGTTCTTCACGTTGCCGATCTCGCGCAACATCGTCAGGACCTGCTCGTTGGCGCCGCCGTGCAGCGGGCCGTAGAGCGCGGCCACCGCGGCGGCCGCAGCCGAGTACGGGTCCACGTGCGAGGAGCCGACGGCGCGCATGGCGTTCGTCGAGCAGTTCTGCTCGTGGTCGGCGTGCAGGATGAGCAGCACGTCGAGGGCGCGCTCGAGGATCGGGTCCGGGTCGTACTTGGGCTCGGACATCTTCCACATGAGGTTCAGGAAGTTGCCCGCGTAGGACAGGTCGTTGTCCGGGTACACGTACGGCAGGCCGCGCATGTGCCGGGAAGCGTAGGCCGCCAGCGTCGGCATCTTCGCGATGAGGCGGGCCATCTGCAGGCGCCGGTTCACCGGGTCGACGAAGTTCTTCGCCTCCGGGTAGAAGGTCGACAGCGCGCCCATGGTGCCCACGAGAATGCCCATGGGGTGGGCGTCGTGGTGGAAGCCCTCCATGAGCTTCTTTATGTTCTGGTGCACGTAGGTGTGCATCGTGATCATCTGCGTGAACTCGGCGAGCTGGTCGCTGCTCGGCAGCTCGCCGTTCATCAGCAGGTACGCAACCTCGAGGAAGCTGCTGCGTTCCGCCAGCTGATCGATCGGGTACCCGCGGTAGCGCAGGATGCCCGCGTCGCCGTCGATGAAGGTGATCGCCGAGCGGCAGCTCGCGGTCGCGGTGAAGGCCGGGTCGTAGGAGAGCAGGCCCTGATCGTCGGCGTCGAGTTTGATCTGGCGAATATCGCTCGCCCGGATCGACCCGTCGGTGATCGGGATTTCGTAGCTCCGGCCCGTGCGGTTGTCGGTGACGGAGAGGCTCTGGCCAGCGGATTGCGCATCGGTCATACCCGCAGTCTTTCCTATGCGACCGAGCGCGACAACTTCGGGGCGTACGACTGCGTTCTTGTCCAGAAAACACGTCGACGCCGCACAGCGCCCCCTCAGGACTGTGCGGCGTCGAGCGGAAAGAACTGCGTCAGCTGGCGTTCTTGGCGGCCATCGGCGCGAGCGGCTTGGGAGCCGAACGCGGGGTGAGCACCGACGGCGCCTTGGCCGGGGCACCCGCGCCCTGGCCCGCTGCGTTCAGCACGAACGCGTAGGAGCAGTCGATCGCGGGGTCCGCGATGGGGCTGCCCAGCTCGGAGATCAGCAGGTCGTAGATGGGGCTGTCTTCAATCGCCATGACGGTCACGGTATGCCTCTCGATGCGCTGCCGGGTTCGGATTGGGCAGTTCGGGTTATGACCGATACCTGCCGGGCGGGGCGCAAAGCTCACGCGCAGGCAATGTGCTTCTACCCCCATCGATGGGTCAGACGCACGGGAGTCGTCCTCGGTTTCGCCCGATCAAGTGCGAGTTCTGGTGGTCGCCCGAACGGCCGACCCCGGCCTCAACCGAACGTCTCGACCTTCTCCGGATCACTTTTAGTTCGCAATCGGATGCCTACAGTCAAGTTCATCCCACCCCCGTTTCCGCTCGCCCGGAGGCAGTCATGTCGGTCGAAACCCGAGAGCTTTGGCAGCAGTACCGCGCCACCGGTTCTCCGGCGCTGCGCAACCGTCTGGTCATGCAGTACGCGCCGCTGGTGAAGTACGTCGCCGGCCGCGTGCGCTCCGGACTGCCGCAGACCGTCGACGTCGCCGACCTGGTCTCCGAGGGCGTCTTCGGTCTCATGGACGCCATCGAGAAGTTCGACCTCGAACGCGGCCTGGAGTTCCAGACCTACGCGGTGCCGCGCATTCGCGGCGCCATGATCGACGCGCTGCGCGCCCAGGACTGGGTTCCGCGTTCGGTTCGGGACAAGATCCGCGCAATCGAAAAGGCCCACCAGGTGCTGCAGGTGCGCCTGGACCGCATGCCCACCGAAGACGAGGTGGCAGCCGAGCTCGGCATCAAGGTGTCCGAGCTGCGCGACCTGTACGCGAAGGTCTCCTTCACCTCCGTGGCCGCCACCGACGACTTGGTCGTCGTCGACCAGTCCGCCGCCCCCGGCGACGCGCTCGAGGACGAGGCGGTGCGGACCGTTCTGCTGCGTCACGTGCGCCAGCTGCGCGAGCGCGACCAGATCATCGTCGCGCTGTACTACTACGAGGGCTTCACCCTCGCCGAGATCGGCAAGGTGCTCGGCGTGACCGAGTCTCGGGTGAGCCAGCTGCACACCCGCGCCGTGCTGGACCTCCGCACGCTGATCAAGACCACGGCGCACGCGGTGGACTCGGCGGCCTAACACGGCCAGCTGTGGCGGAAGCCGGACATAGGGAACTCATAGCCAATACAGGGCATTCGTCCAATCTGGCAGGAGTTCTATCGACTGCAACGCGCAGCCAGCGCGACAGCAGTTTCGATTGTCGGAGGCTTCCATGCCCACCTCTCGGGGGAACCAGAACCGCACCACCGCTCGCCGCGCCGGCCAGGCGCTGGTGGGTGTTTCGCTCCTCCTCAGCGCCGCCACCTTCTCCGCCCCGGCGGCGTCGGCGTCCGAGAGCCCGGACGCCAAGATCGCAGCGTCGTTCTTCGACGACACGCAGTCGTGGGCCCAGGCGGCTCTCGCGACGGTTCGGCCCGGCGTGCAAACGCAGACGCGCGGTTCGGGCCAGTGCACGGCGAACTTCGTCTACACCACGCCCGGCAAGGTCTACCTCGGCCAGGCCGCGCACTGCTCGGGCACCGGCGAGAGCACCGAGACCAACGGGTGCACCGCCAAGACCCTGCCGCTGGGCACCAAGGTGGACATTCCCTCCGCGGGCGTGACCGGCACGATGGTCTACAACTCGTGGCTGCTGATGCAGAAGCTCGGCGAGAAGAACGACAACGCCTGCAACTTCAACGACCTGGCGCTCATCGAGATCCCGTCGTCTGCCTTGAGCAAGGTGAATCCGTCCATTCCGGTGTTCGGCGGCCCGACCGGCGTAAACGTCGGCGGCACCCAGCCGGGCGAGAGCGTCGTGTCCTATGGCAACTCGCAGTTGCGCGGCGGCCTGGCCTTCCTGTCGCCGAAGACCGGCACCAGCCTCGGCACCGTCGGCGAAGGGTGGTCGCACTCGGTCTACACGCTGACTCCGGGCATCCCCGGCGACTCGGGCTCTGCGTTCCTGGACTCCCAGGGCCGCGCGCTCGGCGACCTCTCGACGCTGGCACTGGCGCCGACGCCGTTGAGCAACCAGGTCAGCGACCTGGCGCACGCGTTGGCCTACGCCCGCACGAACGCGCCGGGCTTCGAGAAGCTCCGCGTGGTCAAGGGCACCGAGCCGTTCATCCCGAGCGCCCTGCCGCTGCCGATCGCCCTGCCGATCCCGCCCCTGGGATAACTGACGGCTAGTCAGACCTAGCCGACCGCACTCAAGTAGCCGCTCCACACCGCAGAGCCCACGAAGATGCCGACGGCAGCGCCGGTCAGCATGAACGGGCCGAACGGCAGTGCGGAGCGGCGCTTGGCTTTTCCGGCCACCATCATCGCCACGCCCACCGCGGCGCCGGTGCCGAACCCGGCCATGAGTCCAACCAGGCTGGGTCCCCAGCCGAGCCAGCCGAGAGCGAGGCCAAGGCTGGGTGCGAGAACGACGTCGCCGAGGCCCATGCCGCGGCCGGCGGTGCCGAGCCAGAGTCCGCCGTAGAGCCCGAACCAGACGGCCATGGAGAGCAGGCCGGTCTTCGCGGGAGACCAGCCGTCGGCGAGGCCGTCCACGACCAGCAGCGCCGCGAGGACGCCGAACATCGGCACGGTGATGACGAACGGAAGCCGCTGCACGTCCAGGTCGATGAGCGCCAGAGCGATCCCCGCGGCGCCGAGGACCAGCAGCGCCGGAAGCACCGGGTCGGCACCCAGCTTCAGAGCGAGCGCACCGAACAGGACGGCGCAGGCGAGCTCGACGAGCGGGTAGCGAGCCGAGATCGGCGCCCGGCAGTCCCGGCACTTGCCGTGCAGCAGCACCCAGGACAGCACCGGCACGTTGTCCCGCGCACGAATCTCCGATCCGCAGGCGGGACAGGCCGAACGGCCGCCGGCCACCGAGCGCCCTTCGGGCACCCGATGGACGACGACGTTCAGGAACGAACCGATGAGCAGGCCCAGCAGTCCGGCCGCGAGGACCGGGAACCAGACCTCACCCATTGGGCTGCGCGGGCGCGGGCGGCGCGGCCGGCTGCGGGGGCACAGCGAACTCCGGCATCAGGAACATCGTGCCGGTGATCTGCGCAGACGTGGCGGCTCCCGCAGCGGCCGTTGCGGCGGCCACGGTCCCGGCGGTACCGGCGGCCGCGGCCGTCTGCAGGTTCAGGTTCAGCGAGGTCACCTGGAACGCGCGGGGCAGCTTCTCGAGGTTCGCGACGAACTTGCGAATCTGGTCCGGCTTGGCGCGCACGTCCATGGTCAGCTGCTGCGACGCGAGCCGGCCGATGGGTGTGGCGACTCCGGGCAGGCCCGCGGAGGTCGTCGCACCCGAGGCGTCCACCGGGGCCGCGACGGTCAGGTTGGTGACGAACTGCGGCGCGATGCCGGCTCCCGCCGCGGCCGCGCCGATCATCGAGAACAGCTTCGCCTGTTCCGCGGTGGCCGGGAAGCGCGCCGAGAGTGCGTCGGAGAGCTTGGCCAGCGTCGGCAGTTGCGCGGCCTGGACCCGACGGGCCGCGATCTGCGCCCGCAGCGAATCGTTGGCGGACAGCGCCGCCGCGGTCTGCTCCTGGACCGCGGCCACGTCCGCGGCGCGGGGCTTGAGGACCACGAACCAGGAGGCGGTGAGCCCCAGCGCCAGGAGCAGAGCACCCACCACCGCTGTCTTCTTGGTGGGCGTGAGTTCCGTGGCGGCCCGCTTGCGCTGCGGACGCGAGGGGTTGCGCGAGCCCACGAGCGAGGGAAGTTCGAGCGTCTTCATCTACTGGCCTTCCCCGGTGTTGTTTTCCTTGTTCGCGTTGGCCTTGTTCAGCGCGTCGATCAGCGCCTGCTGCTGCTTGGCGGCTTCCTCGGCGGCTTCCTTCTCGGCCTTCTTGGCCGCGGCCGCCTCGGCCTTGGCCGCAGCGGCGGCCTGGGCCTTCTGGTACTCGGCGAGGGCGTCGGCCTTCTCGTCGAGCCGGACGCCGGCGGTGTTCCCGGCGGCGACCATCTTCTCCGCGGCCGCCAGGACCGCGGGGTCGGTGAGCCAGCTCAGATCCGCGTAGCGGCCGCTGACGATCTCGCCGGTGATGCCGACGCTGCCGTTGAAGGCGACGCTGCGCTCGCCCGTCGCGCCGTTGACCGTGGTGGTCGCGATGAACGGGTCGGCGTAGATCTTCGCGCTCTTCAGGCTTTCGACGAACTTGCCGACGGCCTCGCGGCTCGAAGCGGTACCGGAGAGCGTCACGCAGCCGATGATCAGCGCGGGCTTGAACGGGTCGGGCCGGGCGCACTGGACCGCCGAGGCGGCCGTGGACGGCGTGCTCGCCGCGGGGGTCGCACTGCCGTCGGCTGCCGCCGCCGGCTGCTGCGCCTTGGTGGTGTCCTTGCCGTTCGCGTCGATGCCGGCCTTGGCCAGCGGGGAGACCGGCGGCACCAGGGTGGGCACGATCGCCGGCGTGATCGTGACGGACATGGTGGAGAGTTCGACGCCCTTGGGCAGCCGCTTGTTCATGTCGACGAGCGCCTCGGAGAACAGGACCTCGGCGGCCATGGCCTTGGACGCGGCCTGCTTGCGCGAGTCGAGACCGGACACGAACCGAGCTACGGGCTCGAGCTCGGTCAACTGGGCCTGCAGCGGCGGAGTCAGCGCCTGCTCGGCGGCCAGGTCGCTCTTGGCCGAGGACAGGCGCCAGCTCTGCACCCCCCAGCCGCCGGCGACGAGGACGACGCCGACGAGGCCTGCGGCGACGAGCCGCCGCTTGACCTGACGGACCGCCAGATTCTGCAGGGTGTCCGGGGAGAGCAGGTTGACCTGTGGCAGGCGCGGACCCGGGATTCCGGTGCGCGGCGCGAGGGTCGCGGTGCCCGTCTCTGACGATCCTGTGTTGGTCATCTGCTACTCCACTCCGAGGGCAAGGCCTGCGAGCAGGGCTACGGAGCCCGCGCCGGTGAGCGCCTCGGGCGCGACGCCCGCGAGCTTCACCGAGTCCGGCGGGGTCAGCCCGACGACGGGAACCCCGAGCGCGGCGGCGATCCGCTCGTCGAGACCACCGAGCAGCGAACCCCCGCCGGTGAGCACGATCCGGGACAGCGCGGTGACGCCGGTGCCTGCCGACAGGAAGAAGTTGAGGGTGGTGCGCACCTCGGCGACCACCGAGTCGACACGCTCGGCGATGGCGCGCTGCGCCGGGTGGTCGGCGATGCCCCCGGGCTCGGCCTCGCCCTTGCGCTGGCCCGGCAGACCGTAGGTGGTCTTCGCGTCTTCGGCCTCCTGGTAGGACCAGCCGAACTTCTGCTGGAGCTCGCCGGTGATGAACCGGCCGCCGAGGTGACCGACGGTGCGGACGAAGCGTGGCCGGCCACCGGTGTGGGTGACGACGGTGAGGGTGTCGGCGCCGATGTCGACGATGGCCTCGGCCGTGCCCGGCTCGGGCGAGGGCGCCCCGGCGGCGGCGGCGCGGATCAACGCGAACGGCGCGAGCTCGGCGCGGCGCGGGCTGAGCCCCGCGGCGTCCAGGGCGGTCACGAACGTCTCGATCATGTCCCGGGTGGCCGACACGACGAGGACGCGCAGCGTGCGGTCCAGGCCGAGCTCCGGAACTGCGGGCAGCTCCTCGAGGACGTGGTAGTCCAGGTTCGCGTCGTCCAGCGACATCGGAAGCGCGTCGGCGACGCTGTACGGAAGCGCCTTGCGGAAGTCCGCGGGCTCCATCCAGTCCAGGTCGAGCTGACGCACCAGCACCCGGTCGTTGGCGACGGAGAAGACGACCTGCTTGGTGGTGAACTTCCCGTCCGACCAGAGCTGCTTGAGCGCCTTGGACAGGGCGGCCGGGTCCATGACGACACCGGCGTTGACCGTGCCGGACGGCAGCGGAGCCTCGGCGTAGCGCTCGAGCCGAGGCTTGCGCGACGACGAGAACTGCGCAGCGCGCAGCCCCGAACTGCCGACGTCGAGGGCCACGACGCCGCGATCGAAGGGACGGTTCACCGACACGCTCCACGACTGGACGAAGTTCAGACGAGGGCTGTATCGGAATGCCCCGAACGGAGCTTTAGCCCCGGACGGAACCCTTCGCGCTTGCCTTGTATTTCTAACGTTTCATATTAGAAATACAAGGTAGACTGCCCCTGTGATCGAGCGGTCCGCCGAGGAAGCAGCCCTGCGCGCAGCGCTGCGCCGTTCGCCCGTCGTCGTGCTCACCGGCCCTCGCCAGGCCGGCAAGTCGACCTTGGCTCGGACGGTCGTCGGGCCGGCGCCGTCGCATCACTTCGACCTCGAGGATCCGCGGGATCTGGCCCGCCTCGGCGAGCCAACCCTGAGCCTGCCCGGCCTCGACGGCACCGTCGTGATCGACGAGGCGCAGCGACGCCAAGACCTGTTCCCGATCCTTCGGGTTCTGGCCGACGCCGACGACCGCCCGGGCCGATTCCTGGTCCTCGGCAGTGCGTCGCCCGACCTGGTCGGACTTGCCGCGGAGTCGCTGGCGGGCCGGGTCGCCCTGGTCGAGATGGGCGGTTTTCGTGTCGCCGACGTGGGGCCCGACGCGCTGGACGAGCTGTGGTCGCGCGGCTCCCTTCCCCGCTCGTTTCTCGCGGAGTCCACCGCCACGTCGGCGGCCTGGCGCGACGACTACATCGCAACGTTCCTCGAGCGGGATCTCGCCAACCTCGGAGTGCGCACGCCCTCCACCACCATGCGCCGGTTCTGGACGATGCTGGCGCACTTCCACGCCCAAACCTGGAACGGCGCCGAACTCGCCCGTGCCCTCGGCGTCTCGGAGCCCACCGTGCGCCGCTACCTGGACGCCCTCACCGACGCCCTGATGATCCGTCAGTTACAGCCCTGGTACGCGAACATCGCCAAGCGCCAGATCCGCTCCCCCAAGATCTACCTGCGCGACAGCGGACTGCTGCACCGGTTGCTCGGCATCGACGACCACCACCAACTGCTCGGCCATCCGAAGGTCGGCGCGAGTTGGGAGGGCTTCGTTCTCGACCAGATCCTGCGCCTCGAGCTCGGGCATCCGTGGTTCTGGGGCACCGCCGCGGGCGCGGAACTCGACCTGTTCCTCGAAACCGGCGGCCGCCGCATCGGCATCGAGATCAAGCGAACCGACCGCCCCACGGTCACGCGATCGATGCGCAGCGCGCTGACGGATCTAGAACTCGACCGCCTCGTCGTCGTCCACGCCGGCGGCATGTCGTTCCCCCTCGCGGATCGGATCGACGCACGTCCCGCACGCGACCTGGCGAACGGGTCGCTGCTCGACGGCTGAGCCCCCGGTGGTGGCCGGTAGCGTATGAGTTCTCATACACTGTGCCGGTGACTCCCGAGCTGGTCTGGCGCATCCTCGCGCGCAGCGGTCTCACCATGACCGAACTGGCGGCGCGGGCGTCGATGTCTCGGGCGTCGATCAGCGAGTACGCGCACGGCCACCGCCATCCGAGCCTGCGTCAGTTGGAGCGGGTCGCCGAGGCCGCCGGGCTCGTCATCGAGGTCGACGTGGCCCCCGACTGGCGCTCGCGTCGCAAGCTGGAGTTCGAGGACGTGCTCGAACTCGGGGACGAACTGCCGTTCGCTCCCGGTTCCGAGGGGCCGCCCACCTGGGCGGAACTGATCGCCCGATGACAGAGCCCGGAATCGTCGCCAAGGTGCTGGCGATCGACGAGGCGTTGGCCACCGCCGGAATCGTCCACGCGTTCGGCGGCGCGCTCGCGCTCGCCTTCCACGTCGCGCATCCGCGCGCGACGGCGGACATCGACGTCAACGTCAGTGCGCCCACCGACGCAGCAGAGGGCGTGCTGGCGGCCCTGCCGCCCGGCGTCGCGCACACCGCCGCGGACGTGGCGCGCGTCCAACGCGACGGTCAGGTCCGCCTGTGGTGGGGCCGGACCCCGGTGGACCTGTTCTTCCCGCAACATCTGCTGCATCAAGTCGTCGCCGGACGAACCGTGCGGATGCCGTTGCGCGACACCTCGATCCCGGTCCTCTCCGCGACGGACCTCACCGTCTTCAAGGCCCTGTTCGATCGCCCGAAGGACTGGATCGACATCGCCTCGATGCTCGCCCACGGCGGGCCGAACGTGGCGGAGGCGATCGCCTGGCTCGTCGAGATCCTCGGCCCCGACGACGAACGGGTCGCGCGACTGCGCGCCGCGCGCCCCGACGACGGCACGCACCAACCGCGGTGGGACGAACTCCGGCGCCCCTGAAGTCCGTTAGTTCAGCGACCAGCCTTCGGGGAGTTCGGGCGTTCCCGCGGGAACGTTCTGTAGACCGCGCGACACTGCTTCCTCTGCGAGCAGGAGCACGTTCACCGCGTAGTGCAGATCGAGTTTCTCGCCGGACCAGGCCGGCGTCGCGGTCCGGGAGTCGATCGTCGCGCCGTGGAGCGCACGCAAGGTCGAGGCGTTGCCGCCGTGGACGGTGGGCACGCGCTCGAGGCGGGTGTCGTCGGGGGCGTAGAACTCGAACCCACCGTGGCCGTCGGCGGTGACGGAGACGTTGCCCTCGTGAACAAGATGGTGGTGGGCCGAGCAGAGCAGAATCAGGTTCCAGAGCGCCGTCGGGCCGCCCTTCGACCAGTGGACGACGTGATGCGCGTGCAGGTGTCGCGTGGCCGAGCAGCCGGGGGCGCCGCAGCCCTTGTCGCGCAGCATCAAAGCGCGCCGCAGCCTGCGGGGGACCGTGCGCGAGCGGTGGCCGATGTCCATGGAGGTGCCGCCACCGCCACTCCCGTGGTGCGCGACGACCACTGCGGCCGAGTCGCACAGGATCCGCCGCAACGTCTCGGGGTGTATCGCGGGTCCGTTCTCGATGCGCGAGTGCGGGTCGTCCGTCAGCAGCTTTTCAAGGTCCACGTGGAGGTTCACGGTGTAGTTGGGCGCGTTGTGCGGCTCTGCGGTGCGCAGCTCGCCGAGACAGGTGCGCGCCAGGGTCACCAGACTGTCGGCGTTGCGGTTCGCCGGCGTGCACACGACCTCGCAGGCCGCGGACTCGTCGGCGAGGAGGTCCGACGTTTCCGCGGGAACGTCCGGATGCGCCGCCTCGAGCGCGGCGAGCAGTAGAGCGCCGTCCTCGGGCGAGAGCCGGGCCTTGAGCACGAGCATTCCGTCCTCGGCCCAGTGCCAGGACACGCTGCGCCTGACGTGGCGGTCCTGGACGTCGGCCAGGTCCTTGGCCTTGCGCAGGCCTCGGACGACGCTCTCCAGTTGAGCGCCGGTCGAGCACAGCGCCAGATTCACCAGGTCCACCTCGTTCGCGGAGTTCGCCACCCGCGTGACCGCCCGCACCTTCGAGTACGACAGCCGTCCCGCGGCCAGTTCCGCCGCCAGCAGCGGCAGTCCCTCCAGCGCCCGGGCAACGCGAACGTGCTCGCGCGCAGTCCCCGCCCCGATCCCGCAGCGCCACGTCAGCCAGTGCGCGCACGACACGATGCCCGTGCCCGCCCACCCGCCACGCCGGTCGAACTCGGCGACCATCCCCAACCAGGTGCCCGTGGCAGCGGCGAGATGCCCCGCACCCTCCACGATCCGCTCCCCGAGACCTTCCAACTCGGCCCGCTCGCGAAGGTTGGTCTGCCAGTTCGTTTCGGCGTCAACAGGTTCGAGTGTGGCTGTCATGATTCTCCTTGGATCGAACATTTGTTCGATCCAAGTCTAGCGCTTGGGGCCGACAGTTTCCGCTGCGCCGAGCAGCCAACGGCGTTCCCGCGGGAACGTCTGCGGACGAGAGATTCTGAGTCGCTCGAGGAGCCAACCGAGGGCGCGTCGGACCCGCCGTGCGCGCACCACTCGGCCGCCTGCACTGGGCCGGTACCGAGACGGCGACCGAGTGGTTCGGCTACATGGACGGCGCCGTCACCTCCGGCGAACGCGCCGCCCGGGACGCCGCTGCCAGGATGTTGCAGCCGCCGGCGGTGAATCTCGTGCCGACCCGCTGAATCCGGCCCGGATGCAGTTCCCGCTCGTCCCCCTATTCGGCGGGCAGAGCAGGAGTGGGCCGATTCGGCGCTGCGGCGCGGGTGTCGAACTTCGTGCTCGCAAGTTGCCGTTCGGTCAGGGTGATGAGGTCGAGCACCTCGCGCGCGAGATAGGCCGTCGCGCCGCGTTCCACCGATTTCGTTCGAACGATCCCCGCGCCCCTCAGCTCGTCCAATGCGGAGCTCGCCGCGGGGAAGGACACACCGAGGATCCTCGCAAGCGTGGTGGCCGTGACCACTGGCGCCTCTGGCAGTTGGTGGAGCAGTCGCGCCACCGCCGAGTCTGCACGCGGGGTTGGGCGCAGGCCGACGGACGTTCGGTGGGCGGCCAGCCGCTGGGACCAGTCCTCGCGAAGTTCGTCGATTCTCTCGATCAGGTCCTCCGACTGCTCGACGGCGACGGCCGCCGCCTGGACGAACAGGTCGAGCCAGGCGTTCACGGCCTCGTGGGCCTCGACGCTGGCCGGCGGCGAGGAGTGCCGGAAGGCGGTCAGCCCCGCAACGTAGCGATCCCGCAGCGTCGCAAGGACCAGGCTGATGGGCAGCACGGCCCGTTCGGTCAGTCCCCGTCGGGCCAGGACGGTGTGGATGAGAGCTCTTCCCACGCGCCCGTTGCCGTCGGTGAACGGGTGCACGGTCTCGAACTGGGCGTGCACCACGGCGGCTTGAATCAGCGGCGAGTGCGCCGCCCCGTTGATGTAGTCGACGAGGTCGGACATCAACGCCGGCACTCGATCGGCGTTCGGGGGCACGAAATCCGCGCCGATCGGGCTCCAGTCCGACCCGCCGATCCAGTTCTGGACCTCGCGCAGGCCATGGTGCCGAGGCTGGTCCGGCAGCAACGACCGGTGCAGCTCGACGATCTGACCAACAGTCAGCACTTCGGACTCGACCAACTCCGTCGTGGCCCGACGCACGACGGTCATGTTGTTGGCGACCATGCGAGCCTGCTCGCTCACGCCCCGCACCGTCTCCGATTGGCCCAACTCGGCGAGCGCGACCTGCTGCGCCGACGGCGTGATCCCCTCGATGCGCGAGCTGGCGATCGCCTCGGAACGAAGGAGGAATCTGGCGACCCCGGCGAGGTTGTCCGCTCCTCGCCCGTTGAGCGAGCGGATGCCCCGTTCCACCGCGGTGACCCGGCGCGACAGATTGCCGGCGACGGCCAACGCGAGTCCGTCGACAGGGTCCGGAACGTAGCTCAGATATGGCCCGCCGCGACGCTCCGAGCGGGGCAGCGGTCGGTCGCAGTCGGGCCGCCACGTCGCCTGCTCCCAGCTCGCCATGCGGACTTTCCTTTCACGTTCCGGCGTATCATCAAAGCTTAGCGCCTAAAGTTTGATGTCTTGCCTCGCCATGCAAGGCTTTGGCGAGGTCGGCGCCGCGCTCGGCCGGAAAGTCGCATAGCGCCCTCAAGCCACCCGCACCGCCGGCCGACAACAACTGCATGAGACTCGCGCTCGAGCCGTACCTGCGTGCGGTCGTGGACCACCACGCGTCCGATCTGCACCTGAAGCCGGGAAGCCCGCCGCGCGTGCGCATGTCCGGATCGCTGACCCCCCTGCGCGAAGAACTGCTCGACGCGACCGAGGTCTCGGACCTCGTCCTGGCGACGATCCCGCTCGACCTCGTCGACGTGTTCGCCACCAACAACGAGGTGGACTTCGCGCTCAACGTGCCGGGAATCGGCCGGTTTCGCGTGAACATCTTCCGCACCCGCGGCGAGGTCGCCGCCGTCATGCGGCACATCACCGACCGGCCGCTGACCCTCGACGAGCTCGCGATGCCCGAGACGTTGACGAAGCTGGCGTTGGAGCCGCGCGGCCTGGTGCTGGTCACCGGCCCGACCGGCTCGGGCAAGACCACGACGCTGGCCGGCATGGTCGATGCGATCAACACCAACCGCGCCGTGCACGTGCTGACCCTCGAAGACCCCATCGAGGTCATCCACACCGACAAGCTCGCCGCGATCAGCCAGCGCGAGATCGGGTTCGACACCCGCAACTTCGCGACCGCGCTGCGCGCCGCGATGCGCCAGGACCCGGACGTGGTGCTGATCGGGGAGATGCGCGACGGCGAGACCGTGCGCGCGGCGCTGGCCGCGGCCGAAACCGGCCACCTCGTGCTCGCGACCCTGCACACCACCGACGCCCGCGAGACGATCAACCGCGTCGTCGACTTCTTCAGCGAGAACGAGCAGCGCCAGGTCCGCCTGTCCCTGGCCGCCGCGCTCAAGGGCATCGTCTGTCAGCGCCTCGTCCCCCGCGCCGACGGCTCCGGGCGCACCGCGGTCATGGAGGTGCTCGTCTCCGACCCCCGCATCGCCGAGGCGATCGCCGACCCGGAGAAGACCGAGACCATCACCGACCTGGTGGCCGCGGGCTCGTGGTCCGGAATGCACAGCTTCGACCAGGACCTGTGCCGCCTGGTCCTCGAGGGGACCGTGAGCCTCGAAGACGCCAGCCTCGTTGCCAGCCGTCCGCACGACCTCTCGGTCATGTTGCGCCGAGCCGGAATGACCGCTTCGCAGGTGGAGGCCGTGACACGATGAGTCCCATGACCCTGGAAGAGAACCCCCTCGCCGAGATGGACTTGGACGCCCTGCGGGCCTACCGCAAGGACCTCCAGTCCGAGGAGGACAAGGTCTCGTACTGGCGCCGCCTGATCCACGCCCGGATCGACCTCATCGAGGCCGGCTCCAGCACCGACGGCTCCCTGACGCTGCCTCAGTTGATCCGCGTGCTGGGGGACACGGGCACCGGTGCCTCGCGGACCGCGCTGTCCTCCATCCACGCCTCCGAGCCGCTTCCGGACCTGCCGGAGTCGGAGTGGATGTGGGTCTCCGAGATCGACTACCACGACGCCGGCGCCGTCGCGGAGGCCATCGGGCGGTTGCGCGCGGCCGAGGAAAAGCTCACCAACTACCGCAAGGCGCTGTTCGAGCGCCTGGACGCGGCCACGGCCGAGCTCATCGTCCGGTACCGGGACAACCCGCAGGCGGCTTTGTCCATCCTGCCGCTCGCCGACTAGCCGCGGCGTGGCGACCTTCTCCGACGAAGACGCGCTGCGAGCCCTCCTCGACGCCGAGATCGTCAAACCGGATGCCCTCGCGCACGCCATGGCCATCGGCGCGACCGACGGCCGCGGCGCGCTGGACGTGCTCCTGCAGTCCGGCGGCCTGACGGCCACCGAGGTCGTGCAGGCCAGCGCCGCGCGCATGGGCTACACCTACGTCGACCTCGAGCACGCGACCGTCGACCCCGGCGCCGCCGCGCGAATCCCCGGCGAGGTCGCGAAACGGCTGCAGATCGTCCCGCTCGGCGTGAACGGCGGCGAGCTGACCGTGGTCGTCGGCCTGGACCGCGCCGGCAACATCGAGCTCAAGGACGACCTGTCCCGGATGGCCAAGTGCCCGATCCGGTTCGCGGTCTCCACCGACGAGGCGATCAAGGCGCGCATCGCGCAGCTGTTCCGCGCCGAGGACGAGCTCACCGACATCGGCGCGACGGCCGCAGCAGCGGACGAGCCGGTGGAGGTCGACCTCTCCGGCTTCACCGCAGTCGCCAGCGAGGCGCCGATCGTCCGGTTCGTGAACCTGCTGATCAGCCAGGCCATCACCGACCGCGCCTCCGACATCCACATCGAGCCGACGGAGTCCGACCTGCGAGTCCGGTACCGCATCGACGGCGTGCTACACGAGGCGCACCGCTCGCCGAAGTCGATCCAGTCCGGCGTGATCTCCCGGATCAAGATCATGGCGGACATCAACATCGCCGAGCGGCGCATCCCGCAGGACGGCCGCATGTCGGTCAACCACCAGGGCAAGAAGGTGGACCTGCGCATCGCGACGCTGCCGACGGTGTGGGGCGAGAAGATCGTCGCCCGTGTGCTGGACAACAGCACGGCGCAGCTGAGCCTGAACGAGCTCGGGTTCTCGCCGAACAACTTCACGCGCTTCGAAGAGGCGTACAAGAAGCCCTACGGAATGATCCTGGTGACCGGGCCGACGGGCTCGGGCAAGTCGACGACCCTGTACGCGACGTTGAACATCATCAACTCGCCGGGCGTCAACATCATCACCGTCGAGGACCCGGTCGAGTACCGGCTGGCCGGTGTGAACCAGGTGCAGACGAACCCGAAGGCCGGCCTCACGTTCGCCAAGGCGCTGCGGTCCATCCTGCGTGCCGACCCGGACGTGATCCTGCTCGGCGAGATCCGCGACCACGAGACCGCGCAGATCTCCATCGAGTCCGCGCTCACCGGTCACCTGGTGCTGACGACCCTGCACACCAACGACGCCCCGTCGGCGATCGGCCGCCTGATCGAGATGGGCATCGAGCCGTTCCTCGTCGGCTCGGCGCTGGACACGATCCTCGCCCAGCGCCTGTGCCGGATGCTCTGTGTCAACTGCCGCGAGGCCTACTCCCCCACGATGACCGAGCTGGCCGAGCTGCGCTTCCCGATCGACCCGGAGGTGGGGCCGCCGGTCCTGTACCGGCCCGTCGGGTGTGCCCAGTGCGCCAAGACCGGGTACCGCGGCCGGATGGCGCTGCACGAGGTCATGAACGTGACCGAGGAGATCGAGCGCCTCGCGGTGGCCCGGGCCAGTTCGGACGCGATCGCCCGGGTGGCCGTCGCCGAGGGCATGGCCACGCTGCGCGAGGACGGCTGGCGCAAGGTCGGCAAGGGCCTCACCTCCGTCGAGGAGATTCTCCGCGTCAGCGTCTGACCTGCGCGTTTGTCTTACACGCGTGTAATTCACCCCTCTGGAGCAACTCCCGCCGGCAACCGCTCAAACCGGACAAAGCTCCCTCTCGTAAGGCAAGCGCCGAACGTGGGGGGACACCGATGGCGGGCACGTGGGTCAAGGGTCGGGGCGTCGTCGTGGCCGCGGCACTCGCGGTCGCGGTGGCGGGTTCGCCGCTGATCGGTCCGGCACTGCCTGGTCTCGCGGCCGCTCCGGCGGCGGCGCCGGTGCCCACCGCGGCCAAGGCGATGCCGGTCGGCGTCGAGAAGCTGTCCCCGTACCTGCCGCAGAAGATCTGCGACCCGGCGGCCAAGCCCGGTGTGAAGGCGTTCGAGCAGCTCGTGCTCGGCACGTGGAAGCGCGGCTACAGCGGTGGTGTCATCCGCAACTGCAACCGCGGCGGACTCTCCGAGCACAAGGAGGGCCGCGCCTGGGACTGGATGATCGACGGCAACAACTACGAGGACACCGTCGCGGGCCAGCAGGTGATCGACTGGCTGCTCGCCGACGACGCGCGGATCGCTCGGCGGATGGGGATCATGTACATCATCTGGCACGAGCGGATCTGGTCCTCCTACAAGCGCGTCGACGACTGGCGCGACTACCACTACGGCGACCCGCACACCTCGCACATCCACTTCTCCTTCGGCTGGGCCGGAGCGATGGGCCGCACCTCGTGGTGGACCGGCAAGGTCGCGCCCGTCGAGTTCGGGCCGTGTCGGGTCTACATCGGCCACCCGATCCCGAAGTACACCGAGGCGAACACCGCCCCGTGCCCGAAGGCCGTGAAGAAGCCCAAGCCGGTCGGTCCCCCGCCGTCGTGGCACCCGGGCGGTTGGTACGCGAAGGAGACGAACAAGAAGGGTTAGCCCTCAACTTCGCTTCCCGGACTGACGAAGTTCTCTGTGCAGAACTACGTCGTCCTACGCGGAGGAACCGGTGGAGCACGTCCTGGATTCGTACGGCGACTTCGACTACGAAGAGCTCGAGAACACCCACGAGCACGCAATTCACGCGCTGACCGCCGAGCACCGCGCCGAGCAGATTGCACAGGCGCTGGCGGCTGCGGAGGCCGCGGCCGTGGCACGCGCCGCGGAGATCGAGCGCAAGCGCGTCGACCTCGACGAGATGCTCGAGCACCTGCTCGCCGTCGGCGGCTCGGACCTGCACCTCACCGCGGGCACCAAGCCCGCCGTGCGCCGCAACGGCAAGATGCAGATCGTCGAAGACCAGCCGACGCTGGACGGAACGAAGCTGCGCAACCTGCTCTACGGAGTCCTGACAGAGCGTCAGCGAAAGACGTTCGAGGAGAACCTCGAGCTGGACCTGGCCTACACACTGCCCGGCCGCGCTCGTTTCCGCATGAACATCTTCCAGCAGCGCGAGTCCCTCGGTGCCGTCCTGCGCGTCATCCCGTGGGAGATCAAGACCCTCCAGGACCTCGAACTCCCGCCCATCCTCGCCACCATCGCCGAACTCAAGCGCGGCCTGGTGCTGGTCACCGGCCCCACCGGTTCGGGGAAGTCGACGACGCTCGCGGCGATCATCGACCTGATCAACCGCAACCGACACGAGCACATCATGACCATCGAAGACCCGATCGAGTTCCTGCACCACCACAAGAACTCGATCGTGAACCAGCGCGAGGTGGGCTCGGACACCCACTCGTTCGCCAAGGCCCTCAAGCACGTGCTGCGCCAGGACCCGGACATCATCCTCGTCGGCGAGCTCCGCGATCTCGAGACCATCTCCGTCGCGCTCACCGCGGCCGAGACCGGCCACCTGGTGCTCGCGACGCTGCACACCCAGTCCGCGCAGGACACGATCACCCGCGTCGTGGACGTCTTCCCCGCCGAGCAGCAGCAGCAGGTCCGCACCCAGCTTGCCGCGACCCTGCAGGCCGTCGCCTGTCAGACGCTGTGTCGGACCGCCGACGGGCAGGGCCGTGTCGCCGCCGTCGAGTACATGGTCTGTACCCCGGGCATCCGGGCGATGATCCGCGACGACAAGCTGCCGCAGATCCCCGGCGCGCTGCAGGCCGGCGCCAAGGACGGCATGCAGACCCTCAACGGACACCTCGCCGACCTGGTGCGCTCCAACCGCATCACGCTTTCCGAGGCCATCGAACAGTGCACCAACCGAGACGACCTGCTGACGCTGTGCGGCTCCACTCTCCGCAAGCCGCCCGCGCAGATGCGCCCCGCGGACCTCCCCCTCTCCATCTAGACCCGACGCAGGAGACCACCGGTGGCGACCGCTACTCAGTTCGCGTACAAGGTCAAGGACCCGAAGGGTCGCTTGGTCGAGGGCAAGGTCTCGGCCGACAGCGAGGCCGCGGTTGCCGAACAGCTGCGGCAGATGGGCATGCGCCCGCTCGAGGTTCGTCCGGCCAACTCCGGCCTGGACCGCGAGCTCAAGCTGCGGCGCGGCCCGAAGCACGTGAAGCTGAAGGACCTCGCGATCTTCTCGCGCCAGTTCGCGACGATGATCGGCGCGGGCCTGTCCATGCTCCGCACCCTGACGATCCTGTCCGAGCAGACGGCCAACCCCGAGCTGTCCCGAGTGCTCCGCCTGGTGAAGACCGACGTGGAGTCCGGCAACTCGATCTCCGCGTCGTTCGCGAAGCACCCGGCGGTGTTCCCGCCGCTCATGGTCAGCATGGTGAAGGCCGGCGAGACCGGCGGCTTCCTCGACCTGAGCATGCGTCAGATTGCAGACAACCTCGAGGCCGAGGTGAAGCTGCGCAGCAAGGTGAAGTCCGCGATGACCTACCCCGTCGTCGTGCTGGCCATGGCCGTCCTGATCGTCACGGCGATGCTGCTGTTCGTCGTCCCGATCTTCGACGACATGTTCAAGACCCTGGGCGGCACGCTGCCGCTGCCCACCCGCGTCCTGGTGTTCGCCTCGAACGCCATGGTGTGGCTCGCACCGCTGGGCGCAATCTCGACGGTCGGCGCGTTCTTCGCCTGGCGCAAGTACCACCGGCACGAGAAGTACCGCGAGTTCGTCGACCCGCTCACGCTCAAGCTCCCGGTCTTCGGCAAGCTCTTCCAGAAGGTCGCGCTGGCTCGCTTCGCCCGCACGCTCGGCACCCTGCTGCGATCCGGCGTTCCGATCCTCGCCGCGCTGGACATCACCGCCGACACCACCGGCAACGTCGTCATCAGTCGCGCGCTGCGCGACGTGGCCGAGTCGGTGAAGACCGGCGAGACGATCTCCGGACCGCTGCGCAACCACGCGGTGTTCCCGCCGATGGTCGTCTACATGATGGCCTCGGGCGAGGAAACCGGTTCGCTCGACGAGATGCTCACCAAGATCGGCGAGTTCTACGACAACGAGGTCGAGGCGACCACCGAGTCCCTGACCGCGCTGATCGAGCCGATCATGATCGCCGTTCTCGGCAGCGTCGTCGGATCGATGATCGTGGCGCTGTACCTGCCGATCTTCAAGATCTTCGACCTGGTCTCGCAGTAAGCCCAGGACCACCGCGGGCGGCTCCTCCTCGCCACGTGTGGGGCCGCCCGCGGTGTCGTGCGGTGCGCTAGGTGTGCGCGGCTCGCCAGGCCTGCAGAACCTCGGGGCGGAGCCGGCCGCGATCGGGCACCTCGATCCCGGCCGAACGAGCCCAGGCCCGAAGCTCCGCGACGCTCGGGTCCGGTGCCGGCGGCGCGCCGTCGATCTCGATCGCCACCGGCCCGCCGATCCGGGCAACGGCGATCTCTTCGTCGTGCGCCCACCCGGCCGCGGCGGCGAGGAACCGGTAGGTCCACTCCTGCGCCATCTTCCGGTTGTCGCAGAACGCGATGGGGACGCCCGGCCAGCGCACCTGCAGCTCGGCCAACGCGTCGGCGACCTGTGCGGGGCGCTGGTGGGCGAGCGCGAAGATCGCCGAGTACCGCTCCTCGACGACCACGGCCGCCCGTGGAAGGGCGGCCAGTTCGGTGAGAGCGAAGCGCAGCTTTCCGTCGAGGAGCCCGGACACCAGGTCGGACAGGGACTTCCGCTCGACGGCCGCCACCACCCGATCGGCCTGCACCACCGCGTAGTCGCCGACCCGCAGGGCACGACGGGCAATGCGCACCTGCTGGTCGGCGAAGGAGAAGGCGTAGCGTTCGCGGGTGTCGACGACGATCTCGAGCTGCCCGTCGACCGTCGTGGCCTTGGCCCCGGCGGCGCGCGCCGTCGGGAGACTCACCTGCGGGCGGGCCTGTTTGCGAGTGCGGGGACCCTGTCAGAAGACCATGTCTCGCCCGCGCGCCTTGGTAAACACGATCTGCGAGCGCTGCTCACGGGCGCGGTCGGCGACGACGTCGATGGCCGCTCCGCGCCGCTGACAGGACACCAACGGGACGCGTTCGACGACGTCGGGCTCGGCGGGCCAGTCCGAGGCGGGCACCGGGTAGCAGAACACCGCGGCCGTGCGGGGCCAGGTGTCCTTGACGCGGAACACCAGACCAATGGGCAGGCGCAGCAAGTAGGGCAGCGAACTGTCCGGATCCGGGTTGCGAGCGACGAGCAACTCCACCTGCTCATCGTGGCACGGGCTCAGCCGTCCTCGGGCTCGCCCCGCTCGCGGTCGATCAGCGTGCCGAGCATCCCAACGATCTGTTCCTGTCCGGCGGCCAGGCCGTCGAGACGGCCGCGAACCGCAGGTCAGGGTGCACAGAGAATCTCGTCGCCACCGTCCGGGTCGGCCTCCACCGTGACGGTCAACAGCGGATCGGGAGCGAACACGCACACGGAGGGATCGGTCGTCATGCCGAGTCGCTACCCCACGGCACCGTAGATCGCCCGCAGGTTCGCGAAGTCCGTTCGGTCCGGGCGCGGATCGGTCTCGTCGGAGGTGTCGGCGTTCATCATCGCGTCGTCGTCGCGGCGATGCCGCAGCCCAAAGGCGTGGCCCATCTCGTGGGCGATGGTGACCAGCCGGCCGTTGGCGTTCATCTCGTCGAACAGCGTGAGGTTGAGCGTGATGGTGCCGCCGATCCGTGCGGCGCCGCGGTTTTCGCCGTCGAACAGACCGTCGGTATCGGTCCAGTCCTCCGTCGGCACCAAGCCGTTCAGTTCCTCGGCGGAGTGGGCGCGGACGCGCACGCACCCGACGTCGCCCGTGCAGGTGCCGGTGTCGAGCTGCAGGCACCGGCTCGGCGACCAGAGCTCCACGGCCTGTCCGACCTGTGCCCACAGATCGGGCTCGAGGTTCGCGTTCTCGAAGCGGACGGCCACGGGCTCCCCCGGACCGCTCTGCCCGAATGGGGTCTCGGGGCTGTCCTCGTAGTCCACGTCGCGCTGTTCGGCGTCGGGCGACCGGCCGCACGATGCATCGGCCGCCCCGAGTGAAGCGCTGCCGGAGCACGCGGCGGCCAGCACGCCCGCCGCGAGCACCGCCGCCACGCCCACGCATGTTCGCCCCCACCGCATGGCTGGACGATAGGCGGCCGAACCCCCTCCACGGTGGCGTTTCGTCACAACGCCGAAGGCCCGGACCGCGAAGGTCCGGGCCCAGCGCCGGCCGCTACGGGACCGCCTTTACCTCGGCGAAGCTCGCCTGGACCCAGTGCGCCGCCGTAGACACCGGCAGGTGGCTCGGCTTCTGCGTCAGGAGGCGCTTGTCGTACTGCATCTTGAGGGCGAACCCGATGTCCGCGTTCGCCGAGAGCAGGTCGACCGTGGCCACCGCCTGGCCCGTGACGGTGAGCGGTCCGCCGGAGATCGCCCCACTGGCCGTGCCGCTGGCCGTGGTGGTGACGGTGAGCAGGTCCGCGGACGTCAGGCCGCGGTAGCGCTGCGCCACCGAGCCGAACACGTTGAGATTCGGCGGGGAGACGTTGAGGTTCACGAGCTGGTTGATCAGGCCCACGTTCAGGCTGGGGCTGAGGACCGGCAGCTGAACCCCGAAGCGACGGTAGGTCAGGATCGACGCCTCGACCGCCACCGATTCGTTGGCGCCGAGGGAGTTCAGGACGTTGGTCAGGTCCGCCTTGGTCGGCGTGGGGTTGAGCAGCAGGTTGCGGACGCTCGGCAGGAGCGAGGACAGGCTGCTCAGCGACATGCAGGTGCCGAGCCCGACCACGCACTGCAGCGAGTTGTAGACCTCGACCGGGCCCAGGGCCACGATCCCGAGCATGTCGGTGGTACGGCTCTTGTAGGTCAGGTCGTCGACGATCGTCACGCTGCCCGTGGTGCCGATCGTCGTCTTCCCGCTCAGCTCGCCGCTGAGGTACAGGTCGCCCGCCCGGCACCGCTGCGCGCCCGCCGAGCTCAGCAGTCCGTTGAGCGCCAACTGCAGGTCGCCGGAGTGCAGGCCGAGGCCGGCGGCCGAGGCCAGCAGGCACTGCGTGTTCTGCAGCAGTGTCGTCGCACCGGACGCGGTCGCGTCCTTCACGTGGATGGCGGCGGGAATCGCGACGGGGGTCGGGTTGTACGGCAACATCGCCGTCAGGTCGTTGAGCAGCGGCAGGTTCGCACTGGCGCCGAGGATCGCGCTCAGCGACACCGAGGTGGTGCTGCCGGTGCAGAGCAGGCCGAGCAGCGAACAGGTGAGGCCCGTCAGGTTGATCCCGAGGATGTTGGCCAGGAGCGGGCGGTTGGCGTCGGTGACCGTGACGTTCACCGAGGCCGTCGCGTTGAGCAGGTTCGCCGGCGGCGGAGTGCCCAGGCAGCGGGTGGTGTCGGCCGGGTTCGCGTAGGAGGTCTGCGGGCTCCAGACCCGCATCTTGCCGGAGTCGGCGCCCTTCAGGAATTCGATGCGCGTCGGGCCGGTGTAGGTGCATCCGGTGGCGGCCAGTGCCGCGAGCGCGATCTGGTCCAGCGGCGCGGTGGGCATCGTCAGGTCGTCGGCGTAGCTCGGGTTGCCCTGGCCGTAGGTCGGGTTGCCACCGACGACGCAGTTCGCGACGTTGGCCGCGCAGGCCGGCGATGCGACGCTGACCCGGCTGTCGAAGGCGGGGCTGCCCGAGGCCCCGAATACGTCGGAGGTGTGTACACGGCTGCCGTCCGTGGCGTCCAGGCCGCGCCACACGGGAACCCGGCATCCGCTCGGTGGGCGCACCTGGGTGGGGTTGGCGCCCCAGGAGGGGTACTCGCAACCGGCGGGCGCGCCACCGGTGCCGAGAATGTTCGGGTACACGAAGCCGTCCAGCGGGTCGGCGGCCTCGATCGCCGAGTAGTACAGGTAGTCGGTCACCGACCGCTGCTGCAGCGTCACCTTCACCGAGCGGGTGTCCCCGCGGGAGTAGCCGGTGGACACGATGTCGTAGCCGGTCGCGGTGGGGACTGCGGCGTACTTGAACTTCGGGCAGTTCAGCGGGAGGCTCCCGCCCGCCACGGCGGTGCATGCGGTGCCCACGCCGTCCTGCGAGCCGGGAATGGGCTGCCACGTGGTCCCGGCGGCGATGGCCGCGGTGACGTCCGCGGCCGAGGTGGCGGTGTTGAGCTTCGCCACGAACTGGTCGACGCCGGCCTGCGCGGCCTGGATAGAGGCGTGGAAGCCCTGGGTGGAGCCCGCGCTGTCCATCGCCTGCAGCGAGTAGGCGCTCACCGCGCCGACCGAGAGCAGGATCGCGGTGCCGAGCCCGATGACCGAGACGAGCGCGTAGCCGTCGTCGCCCGACGGGCGCTCGCGGAAGAGGGAACCCATGCTCAACGCCCAATCGCGGAGTTCGGCAGGAAGACGGTGGAGGTGACGCTGGTGCCGGCGTAGTCGCGCCCGCCGGCGGTGCGCAGGTCGACCGCGACGCAGGCGACGGACGGCGAGACGGCCCCGGGCGCGGAGGGCTGCGCGAGGGCGGTGGCGCAGGAGGCTCCGGCGTAGACGAAGGGCGCCGCCGGCACCGGCCAGGTCAGGCCGCGGACGAGGGTGCGCTCCGCGCAGCCGGTGGCGCACGTGCTCGAGGTGCTGCTCAGCGCCACCGGGGTGGCGGCGGGCCGCAGGGTCGCGACCAAGCGTCCGGTGCCGGGGTGCTGCGGGTCCGCCTCGACTCGGTAGGTCGTCAGCCGCGGCCCCGCGGCGTCGCCGTGGTTGGCGTAGAACGCGAGCGACGTCGCGGTGGGTGCGTAGAAGGTGACGTCGCACGCAACGGTGCAGGCGGGGTTGAGCTGCTCGGGCCGTACGGCGATCCGCAGCCCCTTGCTGATCTCGTCCATCGCCACGCGCAGCTGGTCGGTGTTGCCGAGCCGGCTCGTGGTCCCGGAGCCCTTGCGGATCATGTCGACGGAGAAGGTGGCGAGCAGCCCCGTCACCACGGAGAAGATCACGACCCCGACCATGACCTCGACGAGGCCGGCCCCGGTGTCCCGGCGCGGCTTCACGACAGCACCGTCGTGTTGATGACGGCGGGGCGGGCGGCGTCCAGGCTCTGCCACCGCACCCGGACCTCCACGCGCAGCAGCTCGCCGGTCGTCGCGTCGAACGGGCCGCCGACGGTGGTGCCGTCCTTGTTCAGCCAGGTGACGTCGCGGACGACCGAGTAGAGGTCGCCCTCGACTCCGACGTCGTAGGCCGCGTCGAGGTCGTCGAGGACCGACGCCGGCGAGACCCGGAAGGCGGCCCGCGTCCGCTCGATTTCCTGGTCCGCAAGGCTCGCCGCGCGCACCCGCTCGCGGTTGTCCGCCGACGTGTTCAAGGACTTGATCATGGTCCCGGCTCCCGCCGTCGCGATGAGCGAGAAGACGCCCAGCGCAACCACGACTTCCATCAGGCTGAAGCCGGCGTCGCCGTGGCGATCGCGACGGATACGACTGGGCACGGAACTCCTCGGGCGGGAAGACACTCGCCGGGAACTTCGGCTTCCGCCAAACCGTGCTTGAGTGCCGCGAACCGGGTTGTGCGGAATCGAGACCCGTCCTTTGCAGTGACGCCGTGTCACTTCACAACGAGGACGGCGCTCTGCTCCCCGCCGGACTCGGCGGCGACGACGGTGACCGGTTCGACGAGCGAGCGACCGGCCACGGTGAACGTCCAGGTCCCGGGCGCGAGCTCGACGGTTCCCCTGCCCAGCAGGTCGAGCTGGATGGGCACGGCCGCGCTCGGCAGGCACGGCCCGTTCTTCGCCGCCGGGGTCGCGACGACCTTGCCGGAGATCAGTGGGGTGCCGAGCAGGCCGAGGACCAGCGGCTTGTTCGTGGCGGTGACCGTCACCGTGGTCGCCTTCGTGGAGCAGATGCCCTCCGCGTTGGCCGTGGCCGCGATCGCGTTGGTGGACGTCACGACGACGACCGGCCATTGCGTGACCGCGCTGGCGTCGTCGAGGGCCAGCAGCCAGGCGCCGTAGCCGAGCGGCCCCGTCGCGCGGCCGTCGACCACGGCGAACTCGACGGTCTTCGCCGCACAGGGCCCGAACGCGGCCCGCGTGGCGCGCAGCGTTCCGCTGCTCGTGGCGACGGTGTCGCCGGCGCTGCCGCCCGGATAGACGGTGTTGACCGCGACCGTGGCGGGAGCCTCGAAGGTCGGGCAGGTTGCCGCGTTCGGGGTCGACCCGCCGCCGCTCGGTGGCGCGGGGTTCGTCTTCGGCCTCGCCCCTCCCGCCGAGCCGCTCGGAGCGAGCGGGGTGCCGCTGCCCACGAACGAGCCGGTGAGGTCCGGGATCTCGATGTCGGGGATGTTCAGCGAGTCCGGGATCAGGAACCCCCCGGACTCGGGAGCGCCCGGGGCGGCGCCTTCGGCCAGCGGAATCTGTTCCACCAGCTCGTCCGCGGAGCCCGAACCACCGCCGGTGTCCAACTGGGTCACCGAACCGCCACCGTCGCCTGCGGCGTTGAGCAGAATGCCGCCGCCGGCGACGACGGCCGCGAGTACCGCACCGGTGGCCACGGCCGAGGCGAAGCTCGCACGCTTCTCCGGAGGCTTTCGCCGGGACCGTCCCTCGGCCTGACTCGACCCGTGCACCGTTCGGCTCCCCTGCTTCGTTGGCGTTCCCTGTGCATCGGCGCCGATGATCACCGAGTTGAGCCGAGCCACCGATCCGTTGCGTCCGCTCAATCTCCGTTGGGTCCGCTCAGATGTGGGCTATAGGCCTCGGATGAGCGGACGCAACACGTTCGAGCGGACGTAAGGGCGGTGGTGGTTAGCCGAGGACGTCGACGGTGCGGGTCAGCTCGATCTCGTCGGTGTCCCTGCCGACGACGACGAACTCGCTGATGCGCTGATCGCCGGTGCCCATCGAGAACATCCAGTCGCCGTACCCGAGGCTTCCGACGAAGGTGCCGTCGGCGCCGGTCGTGAAGGTGGACTGGGCGGGGATCGCGCACTCGCCGTCCGGGACTCGCTTGGCGGTCACCTTCGTACCGGGAAGCGGGCCGCTGAGTCCGAGCTCGGAGTCCTCGGTCCGCGTCCGCACCTCGACCTCGGCCACTCCACCGCAGTTTCCGTCGAGCAGCTGCGGAGCCACGGCCACGCTGGCACCGTCCACCAGGAGAGCGACGGACTTCCGTGCGCCGCTCAGCGAAGCGTCCAACACCCAGCTGCCGTAGGGCAACCGGCCTTCGAAGGCGTAGTTCTCGCCCATGAACAGCTTGACGTTCTTCGTGCACCCGTTGCCCTTGGCCGGTCGCGCCACGATCGTCGATTCGGCCGCCTCGCTGCGCACCGTGCCGCCCGGCGCTCCGAGGGCGTGGACCAACGCGTCCACCGTGAGTGCCACGGCGCCCTTGCGCGCGCTGCAGACCGCCTTCGCCGGCTTCGGAGTCGCGACGAACTTCTGCACCGTATCGACGGCGGGCACCTTGGCCGGGACCGGCGTGGACGGGACCGGCGCGACGACCTTCTCGGTCGCCCTCTCGGCCACGGTGCTCGCCTGGTCGCTCGTCGCCGAAGCGAGGTCGGCCACCTGCACGCGCTCCGGTCCCTCCCCGAGGTTGTTCGCGTACACGGCACCGGCGGCCACCACACCGGAAACGACGGCGACGGCCGCAACAACCTCACCGATTCGCGACGTACGCACCGGCAACTCCTCAGCTCTCGACGATATGCACCGAGAGCTTCGGTATGCCGCGCAGGCCACTTGAGCCGGACAAACCGGACATCGGCGGTTTCCCCACGCAGGGAGGGAACCTGACGCTGCATCAGGTCGGATCTGGACAGTTGCCCAACTGTGACTGCGATTGGCAAAGGACTTTCGTCGCGACCCTCAAGCCGGCCCCATCGGTCGCCGACGTTCTCGTCAGTTCCGGGCGGCACCCAGTCGCCGCCCACCTCTCCCCCACAGAGGTAGCGGACTACACCCCAACCCCCAACAGGAGTTACCTCCCATGCGCACCTTCCTCGAGAAGAAGCTCGGCCGCAACGACAAGGGCTTCACCCTCATCGAGCTCCTCGTCGTCATCATCATCATCGGCATCCTGGCCGCCATCGCCATCCCGATCTTCCTCTCGCAGCGGAAGAAGGGCTTCGAGGCCAGCCAGAAGTCGGACGCCCGCTCCCTGGCGACCCAGATGGAGACCTTCTACACCGACTCCCAGGTCTACCCGGCGACGCTGACCTACGTGGCCCCGCGGGTCACCTTCGGTACCGGCGTCGGCGGCGCGGTCCAGGCGGGCGACGACTACGTGGTGCTCTCGCCGAACAACACCGCCAAGGTCTACAAGTCGGCCGGCACCGGTGGCTTCTGCATCGAGGTCACCAGCACCTCTACCGACAAGACCGCGGTCTACAACTCCGAGGCCGGAGGTCTGCAGCCGCTGGTCGCGGACAGCGCCGTCCAGCTCTGCCCGGCCGCTACCTTCGCGACCTCCGTCCTCTAGCGTCACCCAGCACGCTCGTCGCCGCCTCCGGGTTCACCCGGGGGCGGCGTTCGCGTTTTTGCCTACCGGCAAGGGGTTCTGAGCATCCAGAGTCTTTGCAATGGCTGGGTGAAGATCCGCGCTCTCGGGTGTCGAGACTCCTGCTGATCGCCGATTGCGAGCAGAGAGCAGGACGGATGAAGCCCATGCCGCACAGCACCGAGGACCGCGGCTTCACGCTCATCGAGATCCTGGTGGTCATCGTGATCATCGGCGTCCTCGCAGCCGTCGCGATCCCGGTGTTCCTCTCCCAACGCAAGAAGGCGTTCGAGGCCGGCGAGAAGTCGGACGCCCGCGCGATCGCGACGCAGCTGGAGAGCTACTACGCCGACGCCCAGGCCTACCCCGCGTCCCTTCCGCTGACGGGCGATCGGATCGCCTTCGCGACGCCGGACCCGGACGACGTCGAGGAGGTCGTTGTGCTCTCCCCGAACAACACCGCGGCCGTCTACCTGTCCGCCGCGGGCGCCAGCTACTGCGTCGTGGTCGGCAACGCCAACGCCGACCGCACGGCGATCTGGAACTCCCTTGCGGGCGGCCTGCAGCCGGTCGGCACTCAAGACTGCGGCGTCGAGTTCACCTCGGCCAACCTCGTCGGCTAAAGGGTCCCCTCACCTGCACCGATGCATTCAACGACGCAGATGTCCCACTTCCCCGTCCGCTCCGATCCTCCGCAGGAGGTGCCGTGCTCCTCCTCGGCTCCGGTTCGCTCACCCGCATCCTCACCGTCACGCCGCTGATCGTGCTGCCGATCGTGGTGGCGTTCGACTCCGGCTCGATCGCGCTCATGCAGATTGCGGCCGAGGACAACGCCGGCGAGGCGGGGCGGGCAGCGGTCTCGGCCATCGCGTTCGAGCGGGACGCAACTCCGGACAACGCCCAGCTGGCGTTCGACGCGGCCAAGTCCGTCGCCGACACGCACGGCGAGACCATCGACCCGAAGACCTTCCGCATCCACTCGGACGGCTCGGTCACCCTGACGATCAGCAAGTCCACCGAGACCGTGCTGTTCAAGCACCTCCCCGGCCTGCGCAATCTGACGCGCACTCAGCAAACACTGACCACGAGCCGCTCCAACTGGTAGCCCGCCTCGGCGATCCGCCGGCCCGGTCCCCGCACGGCGAGCGCCGGGCTTTCATCGTCGAGGGCCGAACGGCCGATGGATCTTGAGCCGTTTCGCCCCGCACAGAGTGCCCGAACGACGGGCGCCCCGGAACGCGCGCGGCCGCAGAGTGTTCTCGACAACCGATCCGTTCGATTCGAGGACTTGAGATGGCTCTGCTCCAGGACACCACCGCCGCCGCCCCTGCGACGCCCGCGAAGGCTCGTTGGATTTCCCGCCACCCCGTGGCCACCGCGGTCGTCGCCGCGCTCCTGGGCGCGGCGATCGCCACCGGCGGCGCACTCGTCGTGAGCGCGGCCGGCGACGACGGCACCGTCGACCAGTACGGCATCTCCACGGAGCGCCTGAACAGCCCCGACGGCGACGGCGAGCGCGCCGCCCGCCGCATCCTCGAGAACGCCCAGTAGCCCGCATACTCCGAAAGGCCCGCCACGCAGCACACGTGGCGGGCCCTGCGCGGTGGCGTTAGTAGGTGCCCTTGGGGACGAGGCCGAACTCGGTGAGCACGTGCTCGCCGTAGCGGCCGGGGTTGCCCTTGCGGCAGAGGTCGTTGCCGGCCTTGCACACGATCACAGCGTGCTCGAAGAACTGACGCTTCGTCTTGCCGCCGAACTTGTAGGTCACGCGGATCCCGTTGACGGCCCCCACGTCGCCGGAGGTCAACCGGAACCCGACGATCACCCAGAGCGCCGGCTTCTGGTCGCTGTCCCACCACGTTGGGACGTAGTCCAGCTCCTCGGCCGGGATGGTGACGCCAATCGCGGGATGCTGGCGCTGAACCTGTCCTCTGAAGCTCAGCGGGAACCCGAAGTTGTTGCCCGGGTTGGTGCGGTTCGCTTCGACGTCGCGCGGCCATTGCGCCCCGGTGTCGACGTACTCGACGTTCGGAGTGGTATTCGCCTCGACCTTGAGGATCTCGATGTCCTTGCCCTTGTCTCGGATCGCCATGAATCCGGCCGAGAACACGTCCTGACCCGGCTTGGCGGTAGGCAGGACGTTGGAGAACCGCGGCTTCTCTACCGGTACAGGTCCCGGGCCACCAAATACGCGCGTTCCAAGGACTCCGGCCCCGACCACAACCAGCACGACTGCACTGGCCATACCGACGATGGCGCGGCGGGCGCGATACCACGGGTCAGTACGCGGCTCGTCGTTAAGCTCATCCACCACGAGGGCATCCTGGCAGGTCATCGGACGTACCCCTGGATCATCTGCCCGTCCGTGTCAGGGCTGCCCGTGTGGCCGCACCACCAGCCGTCGCCGGACTTCTCGTAGTGGAAC
>JBQTKD010000041.1:0-18730 GCA_052386455.1 Sporichthyaceae bacterium | reverse complement strand
CACGTAGGCCACGACCCGACCCTAGAATCCGCCCGCTTAGTGTGCAGATCCGGGCCGCCCCGACCACGAAACCGCAGGTCAGCGCCCAGTCGATCGAGCGGGCGGCTCGAAGTGGCCTAAGTCAGGTTCGATGGACGCCGACTGGACACCCTCGCCGCGGCACTCTACGTGCGCTGCGACGATCTGCCGAAGGCCTCGCCGCAGCTCGCGCCGACGCGTCCGGCGGTCGGGATCGCGCCGAGGATCTCCGACGCCGAGATGATCGTGCTGGCGGTGCTGCAGGCACTGCTCGGATTCACCAGCGAGACCCGTTGGCTGCGCCACGCACGCGTGCACCTGCGCAACCTGTCCCCTACCTGCCCAAGCAGTCCGGCTACAACAAGCGCCTGCGCCGTCTCGGCCCGACCATCGCCGCGCTGATCGGGGTCCTGGCCCGCGACACCAGCCTGTGGAGAGACGACGTGTGGGTGGTGGACTCGACCCCGGTCGGGTGCGCCCGTTCGCCGGAGACCGTGGCGCGCTCGGACCTGGCCCGATGGGCCGAATACGGCTACTGCGCAAGCCATTCGCGCTACTTCTGGGGCCTACGCCTGCACCTGCCGTGCACTCTGCACGGCCTACCGATCGCGTTCGCGCTGACAGGGGCGAAGGCCGACGAACGCGAGGTCCTGCTCGGCATGCTCGCCGCCGATCCCCACCTCGCGGACCGCGCCGGGCAGACGACGGCCGCCGACCGAAACTACTTCGGCAAGGCCTTCGAGGCCGAGCTGGACAACGCCGACATCGAACTGCTGCCCCCCGCCCGCAAGGGCGAGACGCCCCGCCCCGGAGCGCGGCTGCTCAAGCCGTTGCGTCAGCCGATCGAGTCGATCACCCAGACCTTCAAGGGCCAACTCGACCTCGAACGCCACGGCGGACACACCCAGGCAGGGGTCTGGGTCTGGGTCCGCGTCTTCCAGCGAGTCCTCGCGCTGACCGCCGCGATCTGGCGCAACGACCACACCGGCCAGCCCGTCAAGCGCTCGCTACTGGCCTACGACCACTGACACTGGACCGGACCCCTTGGAATTAATCATCTAGCGACTGCGCCCCGTACGCGCGACCAACTGAGCCGCCGTCACCGAAACCTCGTCGAACGAGGGCCGTTCGCCGGGGAGCTCGGGACCGGCCGAGTCGATCGCGACCGAGGCCAGGGCGCCGACGATCAGCCGCCACGTTCCCTCGATGCGGGGCTCGCGCGTCAGGTCGTGGAACAGCTCGACGGTGGGAACGCGACCCGGCTGCGCGAACGCGACGGCTCGCCCGGACGGGTCGACGAGCGTGACCGTGTACCCCCCGCGGTTGCGGGCGGGCACCGGCTGCGGCGGAAGCGCGGGGAAGACCGCCACGACCGAGATCGCCCGGATGCCGCGCGCGACGGGAACCGCGAACTCGCGCAGGTCCGAGCCGGCCACGCCCACCGCGGCAGCGTTGAAGGTCCAGTGGTCGGAGGCCGCGACCCGAAAGGCGTCATCGGCGCTCGCCCGCCGATCCGCCGCGCGCTGCAGGCGGGCGAGGCGAGCAGCGGAGAAGTCGCTGCGCTGCGCCTCCTCGATCGCGGCGGCGTCGGCGATGCCGTACCCGGAGCGGTGCAGCGGCGAGCCGTCGACCATCGGGCGGGCGGTGGCCTGCAGCAGCGAGCGCACCTGACTAGGCGTCAGACTCGGCTTGGCCTGCAGCAGGATCGCGGCCAGGCCCGCGACGTGCGGAGCGGCCATGCTGGTCCCGGACAGGGTCGCGGTGCACGGCGTGCCGGCCGATCCGCGGCACGGCACCGGACTGCCGAGGGTCAGGAACCCGGACCCCGCCGCGGACGAGCTGATCATCGTGCCGGGGGCGCTGACCGTTGGCCGGTAGATCCCGATCCGGGACCCGGTGAAGCGGCGATGCCCGTCGCCGCGCTCGGAGAATGCCTTCGAGTTGTCGTACTGCAGCCCGCCGGAGCTGAAGTCCGAACGGCCGCCGTTGGCGGTGCTCGATCCGGCCGCGATCACCCACGGGGCCGCCGCGTACGGGTTGAGCGCGAGCGCGCGGCCGGAGTTGCCCGCGGCGAAGACCACGACCAGTCCGGCCTCGGCCAGCACCTTCGTCGCGACGTTGATCGGCTCTTCGGGATCGAAGAGGCGGAAGGAGGTGCCCCACGAGTTGTTGACGACCCGGATGTTGCGCGCCTCGTGGTGGGTCAGGATGTCGTCGAACGCGCCCAGCACCGAGTGGATGAACACCTCCCCGACCGAGTACGCGTGCAGCTGCGCCTGCGGCGCAACGCCCACCTGGTGTTCGGCGGTCGTGCCGTCCGCCGCGACGATGCCGGCCACGTGCGTGCCGTGGCCGTTGACGACGTCGCTGTTGTAGAGCGGGCCGGGCTCGACGGGCAGCACGAATGCCGGCCCCGCGCTGGGGTAGCCCGGGTAGCCCGGGCCCACGACCTTGACGTTGCGCACGACGTTGGCGGCCAGGTCCGGATGCGTGGCGTCCACCCCGGAGTCCACGATCGCCACCCCGACGCCCTTGCCGGTCAGTCCCCGCCCGTGCAGGCGTTCCACGCCCAGGGACGCGCCGGAGTCGCGCAGGCTCGTCGCCACCTCCTCCGGTGGCGCGGGTTTCGCGTCGCTGGCGAGGCGCTCGTCCGGGTACACGTCCGCGACCAGCCCGGACGCGACTGCAGCCTGCAGCAGGGGAACCGGACCGGCGATCAGCGCCAGTGGCAGGTTGCGCAGACCCTGCACCGCCAGGCCCAGCCGGCCGAGGGCGGCCAGGGCGGCGGCGTCGGGAGGCTCGGCGAAGGTCGCCACCGCGCGGACCGGAGCGGTGCCCTCCCCCGCGAGCGCCAGGACCCGGCTCAGGCCGCGGGCCGGTTCGGCGATCGCGTGCGCGGAAACGGGTCCCGGCAGCGCGGTCCCCACGATCGCCGCGGCGATCACCGCCACCCGCCACGTGCCACGTGTCATCGCCAGTCTCCGCCCGGTGCACGGCGGCGCGGAGCGCCGCACGCGGAGGGTTCGGGGCGCGGCGGGCCACGGCTTGCGGGCGCGCGCCAATCCCACCCGGGGGCAACCGCCGCGGCCGACGGGCTGCTGTGGCACGACGCATCCGCCGTTATGCTGAACGTATGAAGAAGCGTCGCGTCACGTTGAACCTGGACGAGGACATCGTCGAGGCCTTGGAGGCGATGGAGGGCCGCAGCATGTCCGCCGTCGCGAACAAAGCCCTGCGCGAAGCGGTGGAGTCGGCCGCCCACCGAGCGGCCTTGATCGAGTGGATAAACGAACTCGACGAGAAGCACGGCAGGGCCACGCCAGAGGAGCAGGCCGAGGTTGCCGCCTTCCTCGACGACGTTTTCGGGCCAGTCGAGCCCGACGTCGATCAACGCACAGGCGCCGCGTGACTCAAGGAATCGTGCTCGACGCGGCAGCCTTCGACGCTCTCGATACCCCCGGCGGCGCAGTCGTCCGACAGATGCTCCTCCAGAGCGCGCAGCGGGGCGAGGAGACCCGGTGCGCCGCGGTGACCTTGGCCGAGGTCTGCCGCGGGCTCACCCGCACCCGCCAGGTCGAGGCGGCCCTGGCCCGTCGGCGCGGTGGCCGGCGGATCCTGGCGGTGCCCACCGAGGAGCGGCTGGCCAAGCTCGTCGGGGCGATCCTGCACGAGACTGGCCGTGGCAGCGAGCACATCGCGGACGCACACGTGGTCGCGGTCTGCGCGGGCTTCGAGACAGCGCTCGTGATCACCGCCGAACCCGAGGACATCACGGCCCTGGCGGAGGCGATTCCCGGCACCCGCGTGGTGGCCCGGCGTCCGTGACCGGCGCCGTCAGCGACCCTCGGCGGAGCGGCGAGCGTCGTAGTCGCGCTTGCGCTGCGGGTAGCCGACGAGCGCGGCGTCGTAGACCGGGATGTTCAGGCCCTTGCACAGGGCGCGGGCGTGTTCCGGGCTGGGGACCCGGCGCCGCGTCCACTCGCCGTCGGCGGCGATCAGCATCACGGTGAACTCGGTGACCGCGGTACGCGGCTCGAGATAGGCCTCGACGCCGACCCGCGAGGCCGCCCAGGCCTGCAGGTGGTCCTTGTCCTGGGCCCCGGCGGTCCGCATCGTCCCGGGGCGCTGCTTGCCTCGACCGAAGAACTTCATGGCTTCCAGTATGGCCGGATGTGACGGGAGCTACGCGAGACCTTGCGCACGATCACGCCCCGCGCCGCGAAGCGGCGAACGGGCAGGTGGAAGGATGTGGACCACCCGGAGCTTTACCCAGTACAGATCCCGATTCTCGATCCGGAGGAGCCCCCGTGTCCGGCGAAGCAGGCACCGAGTTCGACCTCGTCATCCTCGGCGGCGGCAGCGGCGGGTACGCGTGCGCCCTGCGCGCTTCCCAGCTCGGGCTGTCCGTGGCCCTGATCGAGAAGGACAAGCTCGGCGGGACCTGCCTGCACAAGGGCTGCATCCCCACCAAGGCGCTCCTGCACGCCGCCGAGGTCGCCGACCTCGCGCGCGAGGGCTCGCACTTCGGCGTGAACGTGACGCTGAACGGCATCGACATGCCGGCCGTGAACTCCTACCGCGACGGCGTGATCGGCAAGCTGTACAAGGGCCTCACGGGCCTCGTGAAGCACCGGCACGTGACCTACATCGAGGGCGAGGGCCGCCTCTCCTCGGCGACCACCGTGGACTGCAACGGGGTCCGGTACACCGGCAGGCACATCGTGCTGGCCACCGGCTCGGTTCCCCGCTCGATTCCCGGGCTGGACATCGACGGCAACCGGATCATCAGCTCCGACCACGCGCTGCAGTTGCAGTACGTGCCCCGCTCGGTGATCATCCTCGGCGGCGGCGTCATCGGCTGCGAGTTCGCCAGCGTCTGGAAGTCCTTCGGCGCCGAGGTGACGATCGTCGAGGGCCTGCCTCGCCTCGTTCCCGCCGAGGACGAGCACTGCTCCAAGCTCCTCGAGCGCGCGTACCGCAAGCGCGGCATCGCCTTCGAGGTCGGCGCCCGGTTCTCCGGCGCCGAGTACCTCTCCGACGGCATCCGCGTCCACACCGAGAACGGCAAGCAGTTCGACGCGGACCTGCTGCTCGTCGCCATCGGCCGCGGTCCGGTCAGCCAGAACCTCGGATACGAGGAGGTCGGCGTCGAGATGGACCGCGGGTTCGTGAAGGTCGACGGCCTGTGCCAGACGAACGTCCCGACGATCTCCGCCGTCGGCGACCTGATCCCCACCCTGCAGCTCGCGCACGTCGGCTTCGGGGAGGGCATCCTCGTCGCCGAGCGCGTCGCCGGGCTCCCCGTCGTGCCGATCGACTACGACGGCGTCCCGCGCGTCACCTACTCCGAGCCCGAGGTGGCCTCCGTCGGCCTGACCGAGGCTGCGGCCAAGGAGCGTTACGGCGCCGACGAGGTCGAGTCCCTGGTCTACGACCTGGGTGGCAACGGCAAGAGCCAGATCCTGCGCACCACCGGCGCCATCAAGCTGATCAAGCGCAAGGACGGCCCCGTGCTCGGCATCCACATGGTCGGCTCCCGCGTCGGCGAGCTGATCTCCGAGGCACAGCTGATCTACAACTGGGAGGCGGAGGCGGGCGAGGTCGCCAACCTCATCCACGCCCACCCCACTCAGGGCGAGGCGCTCGGCGAGGCCCACCTCGCGCTGGCCGGCAAGCCCCTCCACGCCCACGGCTGACCCGGCCTCAGTTTCTTTCTCTGTAAGGAGTTCAGCGATGTCGGTCTCCGTCACCCTCCCCGCGCTCGGCGAGAGCGTCACCGAGGGCACCGTCACCCGGTGGCTGAAGAAGGAAGGCGACATCGTCGCCGTCGACGAGCCGTTGCTGGAGATCTCGACCGACAAGGTCGACACCGAGATCCCCGCTCCGGCCGCCGGCGTCCTGCTGCGCATCGCGGTCCGCGAGGACGAGACGGTCGCCGTGGGCGCCGAGCTCGCGGTGATCGGCGACCAGAGCGAGGCCGCCGCGCCCGCAGCCCCCGCACCCGTGGCCGCGCCCGCTCCGCAGGCCGCCGCCCCCGCACCTGCGCCCGCGCCCGCTCCTGCCGCGCCCGCTCCCTCGGGCGGTCCCGTCTCCGGCACCCCGATCACACTGCCCGCGCTGGGCGAGAGCGTCACCGAAGGCACCGTGACGCGCTGGCTCAAGCAGGTCGGCGACACCGTGGCCGTCGACGAGCCGCTGCTGGAGATCTCCACCGACAAGGTCGATACCGAGATTCCCGCTCCGGCCGCGGGCGTGCTCCTGTCGATCGACGTCGCCGAGGACGGTGTCGTCCAGGTCGGCGGCCGGCTCGGCGTGATCGGTGCGCCCGGCTCCGCCCCCGCGGCGGCGCCCGCCCCAGTCGCCGCCCCTCCGGCCCCCGCTCCCGCTCCGCCGCCCGCGCCCGTGGCTGCTCCGGCTCCGCCGCCCCCCGCCTCTCCGGCTCCGGCTCCCGCGCCGGTCGCTGCGCCCGCTCCCGCCGTCGCCGCCGGCAACGGCTCGGCGGACGACGTCGCCAGCTACGTCACCCCGCTCGTCCGCAAGCTCGCGGCGGACAACAACATCGACCTGGCCTCGGTCAGCGGTACCGGCGTCGGCGGCCGCATCCGCAAGCAGGACGTCCTCGACGCGGCCCGCGCCGCTCAGGACGCCGGCCGCACCTCGCCGGCCCCGGCGGCTCCCGCTGCGGCCGCGCCGGTGTCGACCGCCCCGAAGGCCGCCGCGCCCGCCGCGAACCTGACCGGCACTGCGCCGATGTCCCGCCTGCGCAAGGTCATCGCCGCACGCATGGTCGAGTCGCTGCAGACCACCGCTCAGCTCACCACCGTGGTCGAGGTCGACGTCACAAAGATCGCCCGCCTTCGCGAAGCCGCGAAGAAGGGCTTCGAGGCCCGCGAGGGTCAGAAGCTCTCCTTCATGCCGTTCTTCGCGAAGGCCGCGGTCGAGGCGCTCAAGGCCCACCCGAAGCTCAACGCGTCGATCGACAGCGAGAAGGGCGAGGTCACCTACCACGGCGACGCGCACCTCGGCATCGCGGTGGACACCGAGCGCGGCCTACTCGTGCCGGTCGTGAAGAACGCGGACGACCTGAACATCGCCGGCCTCACCCGCAAGATCGCAGACCTTGCCGAGCGCACCAGGGACAACAAGATCGGCCCGGACGAGCTCGGCGGCGGCACGTTCACGCTGACCAACACCGGCAGCCGGGGCGCGCTGTTCGACACCCCGATCCTGAACCTCCCGCAGGTCGCCATCCTCGGCACCGGCGCGGTGGTCAAGCGGGCCGTCGTCATCAGCGACGCAGACCTCGGCGAGACCATCGCGATCCGCTCGATGGTCTACCTGGCCCTGACCTACGACCACCGTCTGGTCGACGGTGCCGACGCCGCGCGGTTCCTCGTGGCGGTCAAGTCCCGGCTCGAGGAAGCGGCCTTCGAGGCCGACCTCGGCCTGTAACCCTTGCACCGTCCGAAGGAGTGGGCGCTATAGCGCCCACTCCTTCGGACGTTAGAGGGTTTTCCTCGCGAGGAGGCGGTACACGACCGGGTCCTCGCTCGCCCGTGGCGGCAGCGTGGCGGTATACGGCGCGAGGCCGGCGTTCTCCTCGGTGTGCACGAGCTCGAACCCGCGCAGCGTCGCGGCGAGCGCGGGACCGTCGAGGAAGCGCCGCAGATGGGGCGGCTCGGCCTTCGGCAGCTTCGCGTCGCCGAGCGCCCGGAACTCGACCGCCAGCAGGTCGCCGGGGCGAGCGGCGGCACCGACGGTCGCGAGCAGTCCGGCGCGGACGTCCTCATGGAGGTTGTCGAGCAGAAAGCGCGCATGGAACAGGATCGGGCCGTCGGCGGCCTCCGTCACCGACGTGAGGATCCCTGCGAGGCGGCCGGTGTCCGCGACGTCGCACTCCTCGACTCGCGTCTGCGGTGCCCGTTCGCGCGTGCGGCGCACACCGTGGGGCGAACGGTCCAGGGCGATCACCGCGCAGCCGGCCTCGGCGAACGCCACGACGTCCCGGCCGGCACCGCACCCGAGATCGACGACGGTCCGCGGCAGATCGGTGCGCCCGCACAACCAGGCGGCGAAGGGCGAGGGCCCGAGATCGGGCAGGTGGCGGTGCTGGCTCTCCCAGTAGACGAACTCGCAGTCGTCCTCGGAGATCCAGGCCTCCTCTGCACGGGTGCGTCGGTCCGCGTTCCAGTTGAAGCCCGGGTTCGGCGTGCGCCACTCGCCGAAGAGAGTGTCGAGCATCGTCTCCGGCGGGTCCGGCACGGCGATCCGCCCGATGCCCAGCGAAATCTCGGTGGTTCCCGTCCACATCGCGCGATCGATGTCCACCGTGCCGGCGACCCCGAACGGGAACAGCAGCACGCCGTCGGGACCCCAGTAGTGCGGAAAGACGTCGATGCCGTGGTCGGGGTCCGCCGGCGCCCAGAGGATGACGTGCGTCGGTAGACAGCGGACCCGCCAGCCTCGCTCGACGAAGTCCAGCCCCAGCTGCCGCAGCTCGGCCGCGACGGCCCGCGGGTCGGTCTGTGTGGACACGAACGCGACGTCGAGGTCGTTGTCGTGGCCGATGAACTTCTGGTCTCGCACCGCTCCCAGCATCGCCCCGCCCGTGGCGAACGGGTCCAGGCGATAGTCGGTGCGCAGGATCGCCATCACCTCGTCATAGGCCGCGAAGATGCTCCGCTGCCAGTCCGGGTCGAGGTTCTTGTTCAGCTGCAGCCGGCCGTACTTGTTGAACAGCCAGCCGTCGGCGAGCTTGGCCAGCAGGTCCTCGAGAGTCGCTTCCCCGTCGGCCTTCGGCCGGAAGGCCATGCCGTGCCCGGCGATCGGCAGCAGCTGTTTCTCGCACGCGACCCCGAGCCGATCGGAACGCCTGAGGTATGGCCACAGGTCTTTGACGAAGAACCGGAACCGCAGGATCTGGCCGTTGGAGTGCCGGTGGTCGACCGGGACGGCCCACGTCGAGGAGATCGTCTCCCTGCGGTTGACCCGCAGGTGCACCCGAAGCGGCTTCTGGCCGGCCTCCGCCGCGATCCAGCCTTCGACCACGGCCCAGTCGAACCGTTCGACGGTCCCGACGATCGCCGGTGTGGCCGTGGGCGGCTTGGGCGCCGGTGCCCGCTCGACGACCGGCGTGGGGACGAGCCGCCGCTTCAGGCGATCCACCGCCCGGCGGGCGAACGGCTCGGTCATGTCACGGGCCCGCGGCGGGCCAGGATCCGCACGATGCGCGGGTCCTCTTCGACGTGCAGCGGCAGCAGGGTCGCGTAGGGCGCCAAGCTCCTGCCCTCCTCGTGGTGCACGAGCTCCAAGCCGTGAACCTCGCTCAGCGCCGTGGCGAGCGCGCCGCCGTCGACGTAGCGCCGAAAGTGCCGCACCTCCGGCTTCGTCTCGTCCTGCGCCAGCGCCGCTCGAAACTCCAGGGCGAGCACGTCGCCGGGTTCCAGCTCACACGCGATCGCGGCGAGCAGGGCGTCGGCCACCGGCTCCGCCAGGGCGTGCAGCACGAACCTGACGTAGCAGAGGACCGGCCCCGGCGCCGCCCGCACCAGCTCCCCCACGCGGTCGGCGTCTGCGAGGTCGCAGGCACGCGTGTCGATCGCCAGGCCGCGTTCGTCGGCCCCGGCGCGAACCCGCGCCAGCGCCCGCGGCGAGCGGTCGACCGCGACGACGGCCCGCCCGGATTCGGCGAACGCGAACGCGTCGCGGCCGCCTCCGCAGCCGAGGTCGACGACGGTGTGCGGCACGTCGTCGCGGCGCAGCAGCCAACCGGCGAACAACGACTGCTCGCGGTCGGGCTCGTGCGCCCAGTGGCTCTCCCACCAGATCCGCTCGCAGTCGTCGGCCGACAGCGCCGCCTCGGCCACGCGACCGCGGCGGTCGAGGTTCCAGTTGAAGCCCGGATTCGGCTGGCGCCACAGCGCTCCGTACAGGGTTTCGAGCATCTGCTCGGCGTTCGCCGGGATGCTCAGGCGACCGATGCCCAGCGGCACCTCGCGCGTGCCCTGCCAGTCTTCGCGTCGGATGTCGGTGGTCCCGGCGTAGCCGAAGGGGAAGCGCAGCACGCCCTCGGGGTCCCAGAAGTGCGGGAAAATGTCGGCGCGGTGCCACCAGTTGCCCGGCGCGCGGATCACCGCGTGGTTGCGCTTGCACTGCACCCGATAGCCGCGGTCGATCAGGCCGTGGCAGATCGTTCGCAGTTCCTCGGCCACCCCGGCGGGGTCGGAGTGTGCCGAGATGTAGCCGATGTCGATGTCGTTGTCGTGGCCGATGAACGTGCCCTCGCGGATCGCCCCGAGCACGGCGCCGTAGGTCGCGAACGCTTCGAGCCCGTACTCGTCGCGGACGATCGCCTGGACTGCCTCGTAGGCGGCGAACGAGTCCTTCTGCCAGTCGAGGTCCTTGTTGAGCTCTAGCTGCAGCGCGCCGTACTTGTTGAACACGTAGCCCGCGGCGAACTTCTCCAGGAGGTCGTAGAGGGTGTGTGGGCCCTCCTCGGCGGGTGCGAACCACATGCCGTGGCCGACGATCGGCAGCGGATACCCGTCGACGACGACTTCCACGCGGTCGCCGAGGCGCAGGTGCGGCCACAGGTCGCCCGCGAACCGCCGGAAGCGGTAGATCGTGCCCGGGCCCAGCCGCCCCTTGCCGGGGACGGCCCACGTGGCAACGACGTCGGAGCCGTTGACCCGGAGCAGCACCTTCACGGGCGCGGCGTCGGCCTCGACGCGTAGGAACCCCTCGAAGTAACGCCGATCGAAGCGCTCGACGGTCCCGACCGGTGGTGCGACGCCCAACGCCCTCTCCTCCCACCCCGTGGTGCGCGCACGCTATCGGGCAGACTGCCCGTGTGCGCATCGTGATGGCGGGATCCTCGGGACTCATCGGTCGCGCGCTGGTGGAGGCCCTGCGCGCCGACGACCACGACGTCGTCCGCCTGGTCCGCCGTGCCCCGAACTCTCGCGACGAGATCCAGTGGGACCCGGACCGCCCGCTGGACCCGAGCAAGCTCGACGGCGTCGACGCCGCGGTGAACCTGGCCGGCGCCGGCGTCGGCGACAAGCGCTGGACCGACGCGTACAAGAAGACGCTCGTCGATTCGCGGGTGAACACGACGCACACCCTCGCGACGGCGCTGGCGGCGATGGACCGCAAGCCGACGGTGCTCGTCAACGGCTCCGCGATCGGCTACTACGGCGAAACCGGGGACACGATCCTCGACGAGCGGGCACCCGCCGGCGACGACTTCCTCGCCCGGCTCTGCGTGCGGTGGGAGGCTGCCACCGAGCCCGCCGAGCGCGCGGGGATTCGGGTCGTGCACGCCCGCACGGGCCTGGTCGTCGCCCGCGAAGGCGGCGCGTTCGAACGGATGACGAAGATCTTCAAGCTCGGCGCGGGCGGCAAGCTCGGCTCGGGCAAGCAGTGGTGGAGCCCGATCTCGCTGACCGACGAGGTCCGAGCGCTGGAGTTTGCGCTCACCACACCGAGTGTGTCCGGCCCGATCAACCTGACGTGCCCTCACCCGCTGACGAACGCCGCCCTCACCGCCGAGCTCGGCTCGCTCCTGCACCGGCCCACGTTCCTGCCCGCGCCGCGGTTCGGGCTCCGCCTGGTGTTGGGCGAGTTCGCCACCGAGCCCCTGCGCAGCCAGCGGGTGATTCCGAAGGCGCTGACCGACGCCGGATTCCGATTCACCCACCCGACCTTCGAGGCCGCCGCAAAGGCGTGCCTGGTTTCCTAACATGGACAACGTGCTCCGCTTTCTCGACGCCGTCGGCTCGCCGCTGGCCTACGTTCCGACGTGGGACCTGCAGCGGGAGCTGCACGCCGCCCGCGCGGCCGACGAGATCGTCGACACCGTGCTGCTGTTGGAGCACGAGCCGGTCTTCACGGCGGGCAAGCGCACCGAGCCGCAGGACCGGCCGTGGGACGGGACGCCCGTCGTCGAGGTGGACCGCGGCGGCAAGATCACCTGGCACGGCCCCGGCCAGCTGACGGGCTACCCGATCGTGAAGCTGCCCGACGGCGTCTACGTCGTGGACTACGTCCGCCGGCTCGAGGCCGCCATCATCGCGGTCTGCGGGGACCTCGGGCTGGACGCCGGGCAGGTCTCGGGGCGCAGCGGCGTGTGGATCCCCGGCAAGCCGGACCGCAAGGTCGCGGCGATCGGGGTTCGGGTCGCTCGCGGGACGACGATGCACGGCTTCGCGATCAACGCGAACTGCGACCTGTCCTGGTTCTCGCGGATCGTGCCGTGCGGGATCACCGACGCCGCCGTCACCACGCTGTCGCTGGAGCTGGGCCGCCCGGTGACCGTCGCGGAGATCGTGCCGCTGGTGGCGCGCCGGCTGGCCGAGTCCTTCGGCGCCGCCGAGTACGGCAGCGAGCCGTTCCTGGTTGGGAGCACCCCATGAGCATTGCCCCCGAGGGACGCAAGATGCTGCGGCTCGAGGTCCGCAACGCCGAGGTCCCGATCGAGCGCAAGCCGCCGTGGATCCGCACCAAGCTGCGGACCGGGCCCGAGTTCACCGCAGTGTCCAAGCTGGTGAAGGAAGAGGGCCTGCACACGGTCTGCCAGGAAGCCGGCTGCCCCAACATCTACGAGTGCTGGGAGGACCGCGAGGCCACGTTCCTCATCGGCGGGGACCAGTGCACGCGGCGCTGCGACTTCTGCCAGATCGACACCGGCAAGCCCGCCGAGCTCGACCGCGACGAGCCGCGCCGGGTCGCGGAGTCCGTCGCGACGATGGGCCTGCGGTACGCCACGATCACCGGCGTCGCGCGCGACGATCTGGCCGACGGCGGCGCCTGGCTCTATGCCGAGACCGTGCGCGCGATCCACGCGGCCGTCCCGGGCTGCGGCGTCGAACTGCTGGCTCCGGACTTCAACAGCGTCCCCGAACTGCTGGCCGAGGTGTTCTCCGCGCGCCCGGAGGTGTTCGCGCACAACATCGAGACCGTGCCGCGGCTGTTCAAGCGCATCCGGCCCGGGTTCCGGTACGAGCGCTCCCTCGCGGTGATCACCGCGGCGCGGGACGCGGGCCTGGTCACCAAGTCCAACCTGATCCTGGGCATGGGCGAGGAGATCGACGAGGTCGTCGAGACGATGCACGCCCTGCACGCGGCCGGCACGGACCTGCTGACGATCACCCAGTACCTGCGCCCGAGCCTGCGCCACCACCCGATCTCTCGCTGGGTGCTGCCCGAGGAATTCGAGGAACTCGGGGCGCTGGCGCAAGCGATCGGGTTCGCCGGTGTGATGTCCGGCCCGCTGGTGCGCTCCTCCTACCGCGCCGGGCGCCTCTACCAGCAGGCCGTGGCGGCCAGGGCGACCGGCTGACCAATATTCTTTGCCCATGGCGAGGAAACCGAAGAAGCCCAAGGGGCCGAACGACATCGGCAAGTTCAAGCAGATGCGGATGGCGTTCACGATCACCCGCAAGAAGGACAAGGCCCTGCCCTGGGTCATGTTGGGTGCGTTCGCGGCCGACTTCGTCATCGTCTTCGGTCTCGGCGTCCTGATCGACCACATCGTCTTCGGCGCGATCTTCGCGGTGCTCACAGGCATTTTGGCCGCCGTGTTCGTGTTCGGCTCCCGCGTTCAGAAGTCCGCGTACTCCGAGCTCGAGGGGCAGCCCGGCGCGGCCGCGGCCGTGCTCAACACGATCAAGCGCGGCGGGTGGACGATCACGCCCATGGTGGCGCTGAACAAGAACCAGGACTGCGTGCACCGCGCGGTCGGCAAGGCCGGGATCGTGCTCATCGCCGAGGGCTCCCAGCGCGGGGTGAACGAGCTGCTCGATGCGGAGCGCAGGCGGATGAACCGCTTCGTCGAGGGCATCCCGGTCGTCGAGATCCGGGTGGGCAATGGGGAGGGCGAGGTCCCGCTGGGGAAGCTCTCCAAGAAGCTCATGAGGCAGAAGCGCACCATGAAGGGCGGCCAGGTCACCGAGGTCAACGACCGCCTGCGCGCCGTCGGCGACGTCATGAAGAACGCCCCCATCCCGAAGGGGCCCATGCCCAAGGGCGCCCGCATGCCGAAGGGCCCCCGCCCTCCCCGGTGACCGCCGTAAGCGGCGCGTAAGGCGAGTTCCGGCACCGTTGCGCGCCACCAGGCCGTTCAATCTCCAGTAGCCGCTGTTGGCCTTGGAGGGCACCGATGATTCGTCGACTTCTGCACAAGCACTGGGTACAGGCCGGACTCGCCGGCGGGACCGTCGTCGTGGTCGTCGGCCTCGCGGCGTTCGAGCCGTGGAAGCTGTGGGTCGACAAGACGGTCGTCGAGGCCCTGCCGGTCGCCCCGGTCGTGGCTGCTCCGGCGGTCGTGCAGCCCGTCGCCATGCCCGCCGAGGAGGCGGAGCCGGTGGAGGAGTACCGCGGCGAGTTCATCTCGCACGAGCACGGCACCACCGGCCAGGTCCGGGTGCTGCGCCTGGCCGACGGCTCCCGCGTGCTGCGCCTGGAGAATTTGGACACCTCCAACGGCCCGGACCTCAAGGTCGTCCTGTCGGACGCCCCGGTGATCCCGGGCAAGCCCGGCTGGCACGTCTTCGACGACAACGAGCACCACAAGATCGCCAACCTCAAGGGCAACAGGGGCTCGCAGAACTACGCGATCCCGGCCGGGCTGGACCTGGCGAAGCTGACCAGCGTCGCCATCTGGTGCGACCGCTTCAACGTCTCCTTCGGCGCCGCCGCGCTCAAGGCCGCCTAACACCGCCCAAGCCGGGTAGGAAGCCTGCCTGAAATCTGCGCGACACTTCACGCGTCCTCGCCGGAGCTAGCGTCTCGGGATTCCCTGCTCGCGACCTGCCGAAGGTGACCAATGAGTGGCAACCCGATCCGTCTGCAAGCCATCCGCGACGTCGAGGCGTACGTGCCGCCGGCGATCAGCTATTCCGCCGACGAGGCGCCCGGCGAGATCTTCGGGCTGAACGTCTTCAGCACCTCGGTGATGCAGAAGCGGCTGCCGAAGGCGGTCTTCAAGTCGGTACTCGCCACGATCGAGAAGTCCGCTCCGCTGGACCCGGCCGTCGCGGACGCCGTGGCGTCGGCGATGAAGGACTGGGCGCTGGAGAAGGGCGCGACGCACTACGCGCACGTCTTCTACCCGCTGACCCACCTGACCGCGGAGAAGCACGACAGCTTCTTCGAGCCGGTCGGCGACGGCACCGCGCTCGCCGAGTTCGCGGGCAAGACCCTGACTCAGGGCGAGCCGGACGCGTCCTCGTTCCCGAGCGGCGGCCTGCGCGCGACGTTCGAGGCGCGCGGCTACACCGGGTGGGACGTGACCTCCCCCGCGTACGTGCTGGAGAGCCCGAACGGAAAGACGCTGTGCATCCCGACGTTCTTCGTCTCGATGACCGGCGAGGCGCTGGACTACAAGACTCCACTGCTGCGCTCGCAGCAGGCCATGGCGACCCAGGCCGCGCGGGTCATCACGATGTTCGGCTCCGACCCCGGCACCGTCGTGTCCTACTGCGGCCCCGAGCAGGAGTACTTCCTGATCGACCGTCACTTCTTCCTGGCCCGGCCGGACCTGCTCAACGCAGGCCGCACCCTGATGGGCCACAAGCCGCCCAAGGGCCAGGAGTTCGACGACCACTACTTCGGCGCCATCCCCGAGCGCGTGATCGGGTTCATGGCCGACGTGGACCGGGAGCTGTTCAAGCTCGGGATCCCCGCCAAGACCCGGCACAACGAGGTCGCCCCGGGCCAGTTCGAGATCGCGCCGATGTTCGAACGGGCCAACGTGGCCGCGGACCACCAGCAGTTGCTGATGACCACCTTCAAGACCCTGGCCAAGAAGCACGGCATGGAGTGCCTGTTCCACGAGAAGCCCTTTGCGGGCGTCAACGGCTCCGGCAAGCACTGCAACTTCTCGATGGGCTCCTCCACCGTCGGCAACCTCCTGCTGCCCGGCGACAACCCGCACGACAACGCCCAGTTCCTCGTCTTCTGCGCCGCCGTGATCCGCGCGGTGCACAAGTTCGGCGGTCTGCTGCGCGCCTCGGTCGCCTCGGCGTCCAACGACCACCGTCTCGGCGCGAACGAGGCTCCCCCGGCGATCATCTCGATCTTCCTCGGCGACCAGTTGGCCGACGTGTTCGACCAGATCGCGAAGGGCGCCGCGACCTCGTCGAAGGAGCGCGGCACGCTGATGCCGGGCGTCGACACCCTCCCGACGCTGCCGACGGACCCGGGCGACCGCAACCGCACCTCGCCGTTCGCCTTCACGGGCAACCGGTTCGAGTTCCGCGCGCCGGGCTCGATGCAGTCGGTGGCCGGCCCGATGATCACGATCAACACGATCCTGGCCGAGGCGCTGGACTACATCGCGACCTATCTGGAGAAGGCCGTCGCGGAGGGAACCGAGTTCAACACGGCGGTCCAGTCCATCCTCACCGAGATCATCGTCAACCACGGCGCGTGTGTGTTCAACGGCAACGGGTACTCCGAGGAGTGGCAGGTCGAGGCCGCCGCGCGCGGGCTGAAGAACCTGCGCACCACGCTCGACGCGCTGCCCGAACTCGTCACGCCGGAGGCCCTCGAGCTGTTCAGCACCTACAAGGTGTTCAACGAGCGGGAGATGCACAGCCGCTACGAGATCGGCCTGGAGCAGTACGCGCTCACGATTTCGGTTGAGGCCAAGCTCACCTTGGAGATGGCCACCACCTCGGTGCTGCCGGCTGCGATTCGGTACCAGACCGAGCTGGCGCGGAACGTGTCCATGCTCAAGAAGGCCGGCGTCGACCCCGACTACACCGACCTGCACGTCGTGAGCGCCCGGCTCACCGAGCTCCGAGCCGGCCTGGCCGGCCTCGGCGAGGCGCTGGCCGCCGATGCGGGGCACGACGCCCTGGCCGAGGCGACTCACGCCGGGACGAAGCTGCTGCCGGCGATGCTGGCGGTGCGCACGGCCGTCGACGCCCTCGAGGCGCACGTGGCCGACGACCTGTGGCCGCTGCCGACCTACCAGGAGATGCTCTACATCCTGTAGCCGTCGCGTTCCGAGTGGCCGTCGCCCTGCCCGGGCGGCGGCCACTTCCGCGTTAGCGGCGGACGACGACGGTGTAGGCCCAGCGGTCGTGCAGGCCGCGGTTGTCCCGGTCCCAGACCAGGGCCGGGACGACGATGGCGATCAGGAACGTCCGCAGCAGCACGGAGATGACCGGTGGGTTGGAGCCGTCGATCCGCGCGACCCGGATCCCCAGCAGCCGCCCGCCGATGCCCGAACCGATCGTGGTGACCAGCAGCAGGTTCATCAGTGCGAAGACGCCGAGCGTCGCCGCGGCGCGGGCGCCGGGGTTGGTGGTGAACGAGAGCACGATGAGTTGGGCGATGGTCCAGTCGATCACCGTCGCCGCGAGTCGCCGCAGCTGCGACGACACCGCGTTCGTGCCGTTCTCCGGCAGGCCGAGGCGCTGGCCGGGATAGCCGACGGGCAGCCCCGCGGCCTCGGCGTAGCTCTGGGGCCCGCTCAGCCAGGAGCCCACCATCCGACGATCCACGGGCCAAAGGTACCTGTCCGCTCGCGGTGCGTTAGTTGTAACAAATCAGAAATGGAAACGGCCGGCACGCGGTGTGAGCTGTGGCTACCGGTGTGGCGTCCCGGGACCCGCTCCGGTTGGATAGGGCGCAGCGTCGCCGTCGAGATCGAACAGGCCTGGGGTGCCCGGGCAAGGAGGATGGATGTTCAACAACGCCGATGAGGTCACGAAGTACATCAAGGACGAGAAGGTCGCGTTCGTCGATGTGCGGTTCTGCGACCTTCCCGGGGTCATGCAGCACTTCAACGTCCCGGCGCAGTCGGTCGGCGCGGACTTCTTCACCGACGGCCAGATGTTCGACGGATCCTCGATCCGCGGCTTCCAGGCCATCCACGAGTCGGACATGAAGCTGATCCCCGACCTGGACACCGCCTTCATCGACCCGTTCCGCAAGCACAAGACGCTCGTGATGAACATGAGCATCGTCGACCCGTACACGAACGAGCCCTACAGCCGCGACCCGCGCCAGATCGTGCGCAAGGCCGAGGCGTACATGAAGTCGACGGGCATCGCGGACACCGCGTACTTCGCGCCCGAGGCCGAGTTCTACATCTTCGACGACATCCGCTTCGAGACGAAGCAGAACGCCGGGTACTACTACATCGACTCCATCGAGGGCGCCTGGAACACCGGCCGCGTCGAGGAGGGTGGCAATCAGGGTCACAAGACCCCGTACAAGGGCGGGTACTTCCCCGTTCCCCCGGTGGACCACTTCGCCGACATGCGCGACGACATCTCCGCCGCGCTGGACGCCCTGGGCCTGCAGGTCGAGCGCGCGCACCACGAGGTCGGCACCGCCGGCCAGCAGGAGATCAACTACCGCTTCGACACCATCACCAAGTCCGCGGACAAGGTGATGCTCTTCAAGTACATCGTGAAGAACGTCGTCGCCGCCGCCGGGAAGACCGTCACCTTCATGCCGAAGCCGCTCTTCGGCGACAACGGCTCGGGCATGCACTGCCACCAGTCGCTGTGGAAGAACGGCGACCCGCTCTTCTACGACGAGCTCGGCTACGGCGGCCTGTCGGACACCGCGCGCTGGTACATCGGCGGCCTGCTGCACCACGCCCCGTCGCTGCTGGCGTTCACCAACCCGACGATGAACTCCTACCACCGCCTGGTCCCGGGCTTCGAGGCTCCGGTCAACCTGGTCTACTCCGCGC
>JBQTKD010000040.1:0-42624 GCA_052386455.1 Sporichthyaceae bacterium | reverse complement strand
TGGCTCGAAATCCTGTGGCACTGCCTGGTCAAAGGCATGCACTACGACGAAGCGACCCACGTCGCCAACCGAAACCGCGCCCTCGGGCGAGCCGCCTAAGGGGGTGGTTGACAGAGGGTGTCTCATTCGGGGCCCTCCTCGCGCGCGCCACCGAATGGAACCGGAATCCGCGACGGAATCCGCGGCATGGGCACGAGCCGCGAGGCCATCGAGATCGCGCTACCGGCAACGTTCTCCACCGCGGACAGCCGATCGGCCGACAGGGGTCCGCGACCGCGAGCGGCGACGAAGTCTTCGAACGCCTCGACGGTGGACCAGGCCGGGCGGAAGCCGAACACCTCGGCCAGCCGGGAGGTGTCCACGGCACGGCCGTTGGTCAGGTACTGCACCAACTCGTCGGAGAGGTTGAGCAGCCCGGTGCGGCGCATCAGACTCCCGGCCTTGCCGATCGCCGAGGCGGGCAGCGCGACCGTCGGCCGCCCCGCCTTCCGCGCCGCCTGCGACAGCAGCAGCACGCCCGGCCCCGCGACATTGAACACGCCGTGGTGGTCCCCGACGACCGCGCGACGCAGCACCTCGAGCCCGTCGTGCGCGTGCACGAACTGCAGCCGCGCGTCGTGGCCCAGGACCGTCGGCACCACCGGGAGCGTGAACAGCCGAGTGAACGGCGAATCGATCTCCGGGCCGATGAAGTTCGCGAACCGCAGCACGGTGACCCCGACGTCGGACCGGCGCCGGCCGAATCCGCGCACGTACGTCTCGACCTCGACGGCGTCCTTGGCGAACCCGCCCCGCGGGGCGAGCAGCGGCTCGCTGGACTCGACGAACAGCGCCGGGTCCCGCGGCGTGGAGCCGTACACCGTGGTCGTGGACTTCACGATCAGCCGGCGCAGACTCGGGGCCTTCTGACAGGCGGCGAGCAGCTGCATCGTGCCGATGACGTTGAGCTCCTTCAGCGACGCCGATCCGGGACCGGAGGCGTTGCTGATGCTCATGTGTACGACGGTGTCGACCTCGGCGGCCCCGATCACCTTCGCGATGATCGGGTTGCGGATGTCGGCGCGAACGAACTCGGCACGACCGAGGTCCGTGCGCGGCGGAACGACGTCGATCCCGATGACCCGATCCACGCCCGGCTCGTCGTTCAGACTGCGGACCAGCCGAGAGCCGAGGTACCGGGAAACGCCGGTGACCAGCACCGTGCGCCCCATCAGGACCTCCCCCGCCGGATAACCGTCGCTACTTCTTGTTGCGACGCTGGACGCGCGTCCGCTTCAGCAGCTTGCGGTGCTTCTTCTTGGCCATGCGCTTGCGACGCTTCTTGATGACAGAACCCACGGCTGAACCTCGCTGACCAAGTTGGCGCCCACGACGCGGGCGCGCAGGAGAAGAAGCGTCAGCCTACCCGCACTCCGATGCGGCCTCTCCGGCCGCCTCAGCCCCCGGAGAAGGGGGGTGCGGGTGGCGCAGTGCCGATCGAGTGGCCCCGCCGGCGCGACGAAGTCGCGCGACAAAACTGAAACGGGCGACCTGGTTCGCGCACTCCGCGAACACAGATCGCCCAACTACGCCCGTTTCACCCGACGTTGTCGGCCTCGTAGAACGAGGAGCGCAGGTACTCCTGCACCGCGGTCTCGGGGACGCGGAAGGACCGGCCCACGCGCACGGCCGGCAGATCGCCGTTGTGCACCAGGCGGTACACGGTCATCTTCGAGACCCTCATCTTCGTGGCGACTTCGGCCACGGTGAGGAACGAGACGTCGGCGAGCGGCTGCTCGTTCGAAGCCATGGGCACACCGGACCTTTCAAGCCTGCGGACCTGCGCAGGCGTTGCGCGAGGGCCGTTGCAGCGCGCTGGGCGCCGCGTCGATGCCCCAACATTAGTGGCAGGAGATACGGATGGGGAAGGGGCTGCATTGTGCCCGCCCGGTTACAGAACGCTTGCTGCGACACGCGTTGACCGTTGTGTGGTGATCTGTGGTGGCTTGGGCCCACCCTGCGTGGGATTCCCTTTACCGGGCGGCTAAAGAGAATTTCTGGCCGTCCTCGATGCACGCGATCAAGTAGCTCGTGAGCGGGGAATAGTGCTGTGGCGACACGTTGTCGTCCAACGGGACCACGACCGCAAGCTTGCCCTCTTCCTGACCCACGAAGAGGGCTGGATCGTTGCTGTCTGCGAAGCCGACGACACGTGCGCCGGCCTGCGCGGCGGCGCCGGCCCACCCGTGGTCGGCGAAGACCAGGTCGGGCAGCGGTTCGCCCGCCTCGGCCAGTTCGGCCAACGCGGCCTGCATCGGGCGGGCGGAGTGGGTGTGGTTCAGCTCCCCCTTGCCGGACACCATCGCGACGTCGCCGATGTAGCGGATCTGCCGCGGGCGGATCTCGTCGCGCTTGCGTTCGTCGTAGCGCCACCCTCGGCCCGCCTGGAGCAACGTGCACCCGGCCCGGCGCAACGCGGCGGCCACCTCGAGGTGGATCGCGAGCATCGCGCCGGGGTGCCCCGTCGCCACCAGCACCCGCGACTTCTCGACGGCCGCCGTGCGCAGCACGTCCCCGGCCGCGACGAGCTCGTCGATGGTGCGGTCCGGCTCGATCCAGTCCTGGCCCTCGAGCAGCGTCGAATCGGCCGACACCCCGCAGCGACGCGCCATGACCTCGAGGACGGCCTCGCCGGTCCACTCCCGGTCGAACTCCAGGCCGAAGCGGTGGTAGGCGATGCCGTCGTGCAGCCGGCCGTAGGAACGCAGGTTCACCTCGCGCGGGGTGCCGATCGGCCCGGCGATGCGGGTGGCGATCAGGTGTTCGCGCAGCCCCTGTGGGAGCGGCGTCACGCGACGTCCAGCCCGTACCGCGGGAAGATCGCCGCCCGGGTCGCGGCGATGGCGAGGTCCACGCCGGAGCCGTCCGAGCCCGCCCATTCGGCGTAGGCGGCGTCCGCGCCGTCGCTCATTCGCCGCGGCGGCGAGGCGCCGCGATCGCGCACGTGGGCCTGCCAGCCCGCCGGGGTGTCCAGCGTCGGATCGAGCGGATCTCCGGTGACCTCGGAGAGCAGGTGCGTCCACGCTCGCGGAACGACGTCGACCAGCGCGTACCCGCCGCCCCCGGTGACGACCCAGCGCCCGCCGGTCGTCTCGTGCGCGAGGGCGTGCAGCGCGGAATAGGCGCTGCGCTGGCCGTCGACGGACAGCGCGAGGTTCGCCAGCGGATCCTCGGCGTGGGAGTCGCAGCCGTGCTGGGTGACGAGCACGTCCGGCCGGAAGGCGCGCACCAGCGGCGGTACGACGGCGTGAAAGGCGCGCAGCCACCCGGCGTCTCCGGTGCCGGCGGGCAGAGCGACGTTCACCGCGCTGCCGAGCGCGGTCGGCCCCCCGATCTCGTCCGGCCAGCCGGTACCGGGGAACAGGGTCTGGCCGGACTCGTGCAGCGAGATCGTGAGCACTCGCGGGTCGTTCCAGAACAGGGCCTGGGTGCCGTCGCCGTGGTGCACGTCCACGTCGACGTAGGCGATGCGCTCGGCACCGAGTTCCAGCAGCCGCGCGATGGCCAGGGCGACGTCGTTGAAGACGCAGAAGCCGCTGGCGGTGTGCGCCATGGCGTGGTGCAGGCCGCCGGCGATGTTCACGGCGTGCGCGGCGTCGCCGTGCCAGACGGCCTCCGCGGCGGCGACGCTCTGCCCGGCAATGAGCGCGGAAACGTCGTACATCCCGGCGAAGGTGGGGTTGTCGCCCGTGCCGAGGCCTCGGTACGGGTCGACGTCGTTCGGGTCGTCGCTCGCCCGCCGCACCGCCGCGAGGTACTCGGGCTGGTGCAGCATCGTCAGGACCTTCTCCGCCGCGGGGCGAGCCGCCCGGACCGTGACGTTGCCCCTGTTCAGCAGGCCGAACTCGCCCGCCATACGCATCGTCAGGTCCACCCGAACCGGGTTCAGCGGATGACTGCGGCCGAAGTTGTACCCGATCAGCGCCGGGTCCCACAGCACCGTCGCCGGCGCGCCACAGTTCGGCCCGAGGTTCATGGGTAGGACGCTACCCGCGTCGCCGTCCCCGCCTAGATTCGACGGCATGACGATCACCGCGCCGCCGCCCCGTCGCATCGCCGGGTTCGACGATCCCGCCGGCCGGGCGGCGGTACGCCGGATGAAGCGCCGGGCGACCGGGCTGCTGCTGGCCACCGCGGCCCTGTTCCTCGCGACGTTCGCGATGCCCGACGACGGCTGGGTCGGCTTCGTGCGCGCGGCCGCCGAGGCGGGCATGGTCGGCGGGCTCGCGGACTGGTTCGCGGTCACCGCCCTGTTCCGCCACCCGCTCGGTCTGCCGATCCCGCACACCGCGCTGGTGCCTAAGCAGAAGGACGCCCTCGCCGCCAAGCTCGGCGAGTTCGTGACGGGCAACTTCGTCACGCCCGACGCCGTCGCCGAGCAGGTGCGGGAAACCCGCCTGCTGGAGCGCACCGCGGCATTCGCCGCGAATCCGACACAGGCCGCCAGGATCGCCCGCTGGTCGCTCGCGCCCCTGTCCGCGGCGTTGGAGTCGGTGGACCCGGCCGCGGTCACCGAGGTGACACTCGACGTGCTGCGCCGGGACCTGAGCCGGCGTCAGGCCGAGGGCCGGTCCTGGGCGCCGCTGATGGGCGAGTTCCTCGAGGCCGCCGTCGAGGGCCGGGCGCAGCAGCCGCTGGTGGACCTGGTGCTCGAAACTGCCGCCGGCCACCTGCGGGCCAACCGGAATCAATGGCACGAGGTGGTCGCGAACTTCCTCGACGAGTACGGCGTCATCGGACGGTTGATCGCCACCGAGCGGCGCGTCGAGAAGATCCTCGACCACATCCTCGACACCCTCGACGACGTCCACCGCGAGGGCCGGGCGCACCCGCTGCGGCGCTCGCTGGACGAGGCGCTGGTGAAGCTGGCCGGGGAGCTGCGGCACAACCCGCGCCACCACGCGGCGATCGACGCGCAGCTGCGGCTGTGGGCCTACGACCCACGGATGGAGCAGCAGCTGCAGAAGGTCGTCGTCGACGTCCTCGACTCCGCACGCGCGTCGCTGCGCACCGGCGACGGCCTGCTCGAGCGACGTCTGGCGGAGACCGTCGCCCGCTTCGGGCGGCGTCTGCTGGACGACGCCGAGTTCGCCGCACGCGCCGGGCAACTGCTGGACGCCACGATCCGCTGGAGCGTCGCGGAGTACGGCGGTCAGTTGGTGGGCCTGATCCGCACGCAGGTCGAGGCGTGGGACGCCCGCGACGCCGCCAGCCGCATCGAGAACGCGGTCGGCCGCGACCTGCAGTTCATCCGCATCAACGGCACCGTCGTCGGCGCGCTCGCCGGCGTCGCCATTCACACCGTCGCCGTGCTGGTGGACAAGCTCTAACGTCCGACCGAGGGTGACCTATAGACCCCGCGTGGTCGGACGCTACGGGTTTTGCAGGTCGCGCAGGGCGGCGGCGGCGCTGTCGGACTTCCGGTGGGCGGTGTCGAGGGCCTTCTCGGCGGCACGCTGGCGCTTGATGGCCTCGCGTTCGGCGCGTTCGGCGTCGGCGAGGGCCGCGCGGGCGAGGCGCAGCGTTTCGATGGCGTCTTCGACGCACACCTCGGTCTGCTCGCGGTGGGCGGATGCGAGGCCGAGGCCCGTGTCGGCCTCGGTGGCGTCGGACGCCGCCGTCTCGAGCGCTTCGCGGGCCGCAGCCGCGGCGGCCCAGGCCTGTTCCAGGGCTTCGGCACGGGCCCGTTCGGCCGTCTCGTCCCTGGCCGTCTTCGACGGCTTGGCGGGCGCGCGGATCGGGGTGGCGCCGTCCGGGACCGCGACAGCGTCCGTGAGGTCGACGTCGCCGAATCCGGCCGGGGTCAGCGCCTTGACCAGACGCCCGGTCCGCAGCGCCTCTCCGGCGGCGGCGTCGACGAGTCCGGCGTGGAGCGTCTCTTCGACCTCGCGGGCGATCGCGTCGCCCACCGGGTGTCCTAGCTCCTTCGCGAGCGCCAGGGCCTGCCGGCCCATCGCCGCGAGGAGCGCCCGTCGCCGGGCGTTGAGCTCCTTGAGCGCCGCGGCGTCCGGGACCTCGCGGAGGGCATCGCCAACGGCGACGAGGTCGTCGATCTGCTCGGGGTGACGGCGGGTCAGTTGGTTGACGAGCCAGGCGGAGGTCGAGGGCTTGGGCAGCGCCTTGACCGCTGCGGCGAGACCGGCGTCGCCCTCGGCCCTGGCCCGCTTGGCCGCCTCGTTGCGCGCCGCGGTGAACTCGCCCGGCGCCAGCCCGTAGAGCTTCACCGCGATCGCCGCCAGATCGTCGCCTGCCACGCCCCATTCCTATCGCGCACACGAAGCGCCCGCTCCACCGTGGGCCACGGTGGAACGGGCGCCCGGGTGTGCGGTTAGGCGGCGTTGCCGTAGATGCCCTGGAAGGTGATCGAGGCGACGCGCATGCCCTGGTTCTCGCCGATGGTGCCCTCACGGGCGGCGACGCCGACGTTTCCGTGGCCGGCGGAAATGGTGATCGAGTATCGGCCGCCGTCGGTCGAGACGCCGACCTCGGGAGTGAGCGTTCCGGCACCGGCCGGGCCGACCGGCTTCGCCGCGGCACCGCCCGCCTTGGCCTGCTCGTTGAACTTGTCGGTGAACTCCTCGACGGGGATGTCCTGGCCGCCGAAGGTGATGCCGTTCTGGTCCGGATTCTTGCCGGCGTTGAAGTAGCTCATCCGGTAGGTGATGGTCGGCTTTTCGTTGGGCTTGTTGGTGATCTGCATGAACGTCGAGGCGCTGTCGAAGCCCTGGGCGCCCTGCAGCCCCACCATGTAGGCCCGGCTGGTGCCGGTGTACACGCCGGTGGTCTTGTCCACCCGCGCCTGCGAGATGCTGCCAACGCCCTGGAACGGGCCGACGTTCGAGTTGTCTCCCTCGGCCTTGCCCTCGGCGTCGTCCTTGCAGCCGGCAGCCCAGCGCACGCCGTTGCCCTCCGCGGGAATGTCGGCGACCTCCTGGCCGGGCGGGAAGTAGTTGCGCACGCCGGGATCCTTCGCGGACTCGTTCTCGCCCGGCGACAGGTTCGGCTTCACGTCGCGGGCAACCGTCGGGTTCCTGTATCCACCGGAGACGTCCCCGGCGTCCGGCGGGGCGGCACCCGGTCCGAGCACGCCCTCCTCGACCTCGCCGCCGAGCCAGTACCCGGCACCGACGGCCTCGCACCGGCCCGTCTCCTGGCCGATGTCGTGGACCAGATCGACGTAGCTGTGCCCGTAGTCGGTGGGCAGGTCACGGGGAATCTTGGAGTAGGCCTCGATGCCGCCGGAACGCAGCGTGAGGATGTAGCTGGAGTCGACGAAGCTGAAGCCCGGCTGTTCGGGGGCCGCCTGGGCTGGGACCGCCATGACGCCGAGCGCCAGCGCGCTCACCGCACCGCCAACGGCGGCCGAGCGGACACGAGTGGAAGTCGAGCTACGCACGATGGAGCTCCAATCAATCGAATTTGCGGCGATGGCCGCGCTATTCAATAAATCGTTGCTCCGCCCGAAAACGTTTCACTCAAATACATTGGAATACCCGTCGACAATGCGGGTAGGAGGACTGGTCAGGAAATTCCGGACGCGAGTTCGCGGGAACGGTTGCGAGCCGCCTCCAGCGCCGCGTGCATGGCGGCGCGAACGCCGTGGTTCTCCATCTCCTTGATGGCGGCGATGGTGGTGCCGGCCGGGGACATGACCGCCTCGCGGAGCTTCACCGGGTGCTCGCCGCTCTCCTTGAGCATCTTCGCCGCGCCGATCGCCGTCTGCACGATCAGGTTGTGCGCCGTCTCGCGCGGGAGGCCGAGGCTGATGCCCGCCTCGGTCATCGCCTCGACCATGTAGAAGAAGTACGCCGGGCCGGACCCGGACAGGGCGGTGACGGCGTCCTGCTGGGCCTCGGGAACGCGAATGACCTCCCCGACGGGAGCGAGCATTTCCTCCGCGATGCGCAGGTGCTCGGAGCCCGCGTGGGAGCCGGCCGAAATCGCGCTCATCGCCTCGTCGACGAACACCGCGGTATTGGACATGACGCGCACGACGGGCACGTTCTCCCCGACGTGCCTTTCGATGAAGGCAGTCGGAATCCCCGCGGCCACCGACACCACGAGCTGATCGGCGCGGACGTCCGGCCCGATCTCGGAGAGCAGCGCGGCCATGTCCTGCGGTTTGACCGCGAGCAGGAGGATGTCGGCGTCCTTGACGGCCTCGGCGTTGGACGGGGTCGCGACGCCGTACCGCTCGCGCAGCATCGCCGCGCGTTCCTCGTGCCGTTCGGTGACGACGGTGTCCGCCGTCGCGCGCCCGGCGCGCAGCATTCCGGCGAGCAGCGCCTCGCCCATCTTCCCGCCGCCGAGTACCGCCACACGCTTCGTCATGGCGCCAGCGTAGAGCCAGCGCAGCTCAGCGGGTGGTGAGCAGCGACCGCGCAAAGAAGGCGAGGTTGGCGGGGCGTTCGGCGAGGCGGCGCATCAGGTAGCCGTACCACTGCGCGCCGAACGGGACGTAGACGCGGACGGCAAATCCGTCGGCGGCCAGGCGAATCTGCTCGGCGGGACGGACGCCGTGCAGCATCTGGTACTCGAACTGTTCCGCCGAGCGACCGAACTCGGCGGCGAGGTGCCCGGCGATCTCGATCAGGCGCGGGTCGTGGGTGGCGACCATCGGGTAGCCCTGACCCGCCATCAGAATCTTGAGGCAGCGCACGTAGCTGCGGTCGATCTCGCCCTGCTCGGCGAAGGCGACGGACTCCGGCTCCGCGTACGCGCCCTTGCACAGCCGCACCCGCGAACCGGGCCCGGACAGCTCGTGCAGGTCGCCCTCGGTGCGGCGCAGGTAGGCCTGGACGACCGCACCGACCCACGGGAAGTCCGCGCGCAGGTCCCGAATCGTCGACAGCGTCGCGTCGGTGGTGGTGTGGTCCTCCATGTCGACGGTGACCGTCGTGCCGTACTGGCCCGCGACCGTGCAGATCTTCCACGCGTTCTCCAGCGCGATGCGGTCCCCGTCGGCACCGAGCGCCTGGCCGAGCGAGGACAGCTTCACCGAGATCTCGGCCGCGTTGGTGAGACCCGCCGCGTGCAGGGCACCGAGCAGATCGATGCAGGACTCGCGCATGGCCTCGGCGCCGACCCGGTCCAACGTGTCCTCGCCGAGGTGGTCCAGGGAGACGCGCAGACCCGAACCGGTCAGTTCCATCGCCGCGGCGACGGCCTCCGCGACCGTCTCGCCCGCGACGAACCGGCGGACGATCGTCCGGGTTCCGGGGGCGGCGGCCAGGGCGTCGCGCAGCCGCTCGGATCGAGCGGCCGTCAGAACTGCCCTGCGCAGCACCATACGGATCATGGTGCCGCGTCCGCCCGGCGTCGGCGGCCGATTTCCGCCAACGGATGTCATCCGCCGCTGGCGCTTGTCGTACCGCCAGGCGGACGACAGGCGCCGATACGGGATGTCATCCGCCGCCGGAGGAGCCCTACGTCGAGGGGGCGACCAGGTGCAGGCGGGTGAAGGCCAGCGCCTCCATCAGGTCCGCCTCGCGCTCCGCGCGGTTGGCGCAGCGGCGCGTGTTGACCTCGAGGACGACGTTCCCGGCGAAGCCCTGCTGGGACAACTGCTCGAGGACCGCCTCGCAGGGCTGGTTGCCCCGGCCGGGGATCAGATGCTCGTCCTTGTTGGTGCCCGATCCGTCGGCCAGGTGCAGGTGGCGCAGCCGATCCCCGAGCAGCTGAACCATCAGCAGCGGGTCGGACCCGGACACCGACGTGTGCGACAGGTCCAGCGTGACCTCGGGGTAGTCGCGATCGAGGACGTCCCAGTCCGGTGCGTAGGCCTGCACCTGCCGCTGCCCGGCCTTCCACGGGTACATGTTCTCGACGGCGAAGGCGACGTCCGTCTCGTCCTTCATGCGCGCGAGCCCCGTCTCGAAGGCCTTGGCGTACTCGCGCTGCCAGCGGAACGGCGGGTGGACCACGACCGTCGAGGCGCCGAGTTCCTCCGAGACGGCCTGCGCGCGCTGCAGCTTGCCCCACGGGTCCGTGCCCCAGACCCGTTGCGTGATCAGCAGACACGGCGCGTGGATCGCAGTGATGGGGATGCCGTGGTAGTCCGAGAGGTGGCGCAGGGCCTTGGGGTCCTGGCTGACCGGGTCCACGCCGACCATGACCTCGACGCCGTCGAAGCCCAAGGCCGCGGCGAGTTCGAAGCCGGCGCCGGTGGACTCCGGGTAGACCGAGGACGTGGACAGGCAGACCTTGGCGTCGGGCACCTTCACGACGCGTTGATCCGGCGCGCGATCGGGCGCGGCCATCAGACTCCGGACTCCCGGATCCAGTCGAGCCGACGGAGGATCACTCCTTCGCGCAGTGCCCAGGGACAGATCTCGAGCTGCTCGACGCCGAAGGCGTCCATCGCCGCCTCGGCGACGATCGCGCCGGCCAGGAGCTGTTGCGCGCGGCCGGGCGACACCCCGGGCAGCACGGCCCGCTCGGCGACCTTCATGCGGGCCAGGCGCCCGGCCCAGTACCCGACGTCGACGCGAGTGAGCACCCGGCGCACGTAGTGCCCCTCGGAGCTCGGGGCGGCACCGGCGATGCGGGCCAGCTGCTTGAACGTCTTCGACGTGCCCATCGCGCGGTCCGGCGGACCCGCGTCGTGCAGGGGCTGGCAGGCGGTCCGGATGGCCTCGGTGGCGCGGCTGCGCAGTTCCTCGACGGCCTCGGGCGAGGGCGGGTCGTCCGAGAGCATCTCCCTGGTCAGCCGTGCCGCGCCGAGCGGCAGCGAGACGACCGCGTCGGGCTCCTCGTCGACGCCGGTGGCGAGTTCGAGAGAGCCGCCGCCGATGTCCAGGAGCAGTAGGCGGCCTGCGGACCAGCCGCACCAGCGGCGTGCGGCCAGGAACGTCAGCCGCGCCTCGTCGTCCCCGGCGAGGACCTGCAGGTCGACGCCGGTCTCGGAGCGGATGGCGGCGAGCACTTCCTCGGCGTTGGCGGCGTCCCGCAGCGCAGAGGTGGCGAAGGCCAGCAGTTCCTCGGCCTTGGTCTGCTCGGCCACGGCCTGGGCGTGGGCGACGGCGGCGGTGAGCGCGATGCGGCCGGTCGAGGACAGCCGGCCGGACTTGGTGAGGTGGTCCACCAGGCGCAGTTCGGTCTTGTCGGAGTGCGCAGCCCAGGGACGTGCACCGTGGTGGGCGTCCATCACCAGCAGGTGCACGGTGTTGGACCCGACGTCCAGAACCCCCAACCGCATCTGCCGACCGTATCTGTAGTTGGGCGGGCGCCCGCATAGACGTCGCTCGTAACCTTCGCGGAATAGGGTGCGCAGGTGGCTGAGGTGATGCTCGACTTTCCGCGCACGTGGGTCGAGTTTCCCGACCCCGCCAATCCGAACCAGACCTTCCGGGTGGACCTGACCTGGCTCACGTCTCGCTGGACCTGCATCTTCGGGTCCGGGTGCCAGGGAATCGTCGAAGGTCGCGCCGACGACGGCTGCTGCAGCCTCGGCGCGCACTTCACCGACGACGACGACGAAGAGCGCGTCCGCGCGGCCGCCGCGAAGCTCGGTCCCGCGGACTGGCAGTACTACAAGAAGGGCCGCAAGAACTTCGTCGAACTCGACGAAGACGGGGCCCGCAAGACTCGTGTCGTGGACGGCGCCTGCATCTTCAACAACCGCAAGGGCTTCGCCGGTGGCGAGGGCTGCGCCCTGCACCACCTCGCGGCGAAGGAGGGCGTGCACTTCCTGTCCCTCAAGCCGGACGTGTGCTGGCAGGTTCCGGTGCGCCGGGCCTACCGGAAGGTGAAGCGGCCGGACGACACCAAGTACACCGAGGTGAGCATCGGCGAGTTCGACCGGCGCGGATGGGGACCGGGCGGGCACGACCTGAACTGGTGGTGCACGTCGGCCGCCGAGGCGCACGTCGGCAAGGACCCGGTGTGGAAGAGCAGCGAAACCGAACTGCGCGAGCTCATGGGCGACGCGGGGTACGAGGTGCTCGCCGCGATGTGCGCCGAACGGGAACGAGGGGTCCCCGTCGCTCGGCACCCGGCCGACCCTGTTGGCTAGTGCCATGGAACTGCTGCATTCCGGAAAGGTCCGCGACGTCTACTCCGACGGCGACGACCTGATCCTGGTGGCCTCGGACCGGGTCTCGGTCTACGACGTCATCCTCCCGACGCCCATCCCGGACAAGGGCGCGATCCTCACCGCGCTGTCGCTGTGGTGGTTCGACGAGCTGGCCGGGATCGTGCCCGACCACGTCGTCTCCGCCACCGACGTACCGGCCGAGTTCGCCGGACGGGCGATCCGCTGCCGCCGCCTGCAGATGGTCCCCGTGGAGTGCGTGGCCCGCGGGTACCTCGCGGGGTCCGGGACAGCGCAGTACCGGGCGGACGGGACCGTGAGCGGGGTGCCGCTGCCGCCTGGTCTGGAGGAGGGCTCGCGGCTGCCGACGCCGATCTTCACCCCTACGACGAAGGCGCCGGTGGGCGATCACGACGAGCCGATGACCGCGGCGGAGGTCGCTCTCGCGGTCGGTCCCGAGCTGGCCGAGAAGCTGCGCGAGGTGACCCTCGAGCTGTACTCGCGCGGAGCCGCGATCGCCGCCGAGCGCGGGATCATCGTCGCGGACACGAAGGTCGAGCTCGGCCTGGACGCCGCCGGCGTCCTGACCCTCGGCGACGAACTCCTGACCCCGGACTCCTCGCGCTTCTGGCCGGCGGCGGACTGGGCGCCGGGTCGACCGCAGCACGGGCTGGACAAGCAGTTCGTGCGGGACTGGGCCGCAGGCACCGGCTGGGACCGCAAGCCGCCGGCGCCGGAGGTTCCGCCCCAGATCGTCGAGGCCACTCGAGACCGGTACCTGGACATCTACCGGCGGCTGACCGGGCGCGACTGGGCGTGATCGGCGGCTGGAGCATCGCCGCCGGTGCGATCCCGAGCCCGAACATCTGGGACAACGCCTGGGTCTACGAGACCGAGAACGAGGCGGTCGATCCAGACGGCGTGATCGAGACGGCGATCGACGAACTCGCCGTCGCGCCCGGGCAGATCGGCGCCGGGTGGGGCGACGTGCTCGATGTCGGGTGCGGGACGGGCTTTCACCTGCCGCGGTTGGCGGCGCGGGCGCGCAGCGTCGTCGGGATCGAGCCGCACGGCGGCCTGGTGGCCGCGGCGACGCGGCGGGTCTCCGAGCTGGCGCACGTGACGGTGCGTCAGGGGGCGGCGCAGTCGCTGCCGGTGCCGGACGCGTCGGTGGACCTGGTGCATGCGCGGTGGGCGTACTTCTTTGGGCCGGGCTGCGAGCCGGGGCTGCGCGAGGCGGAGCGGGTGCTGCGCCGAGGTGGGCTGATGGTGGTGCTGGACCACGACTCGACTCGGTCGTCCGTGGGGCGCTGGTTCGCCGCCGGGCTGGCGGCCGACGGGATCTCGTTGAACGCCACGACCGTGGAGCGGTTCTGGGGGCGGCACGGCTTCGCGCGCCGGCGCTTGGACGTGCGGTGGGCGTTCACGTCCCGCGACGACCTGGCCGCGGTGCTGCGGATCGAGTTCCCGGCGCCTGTGGTCGCGCAGGCCCTGCGCGAGGTCGAGGAGCGCGGCGGCGGCTGGGACGTCGACGCGGCGGTCAACCTGTGGTGGCGCCGGTTCTGAAGGGCTCCGGTCTCGTCTCGCCGATCGCGCTGTACAGCGCTGCGTGCAACGACACGCCGTGTTGGCGCCGCTCGACGTCTCCAGCGGCGCTGTACAGCCGCTTTGGAGACGACACGCCGGGCGAATGCCCTCAAGGGTCGCCAACGGGGAAGGGAGGACGGGAATCGGCGCGGGAAAGGAAAACTGTCGGTGGCGTTCGATAGCTTGTTCGACATGGCGAAGACAACCGAGCAGTACCGGTGCGGCGAGTGCGGGTGGCAGGCGAGCAAGTGGGTCGGGCGCTGCGGCGGCTGCCAGGGGTGGAGCACGGTGGCGGCCGTGGCGCCTTCGGTGGTCCGCCGGACCGGCGGGCGGGTCGTGCCGCGCTCGGTGGTGCAGCCGATCAGCCAGGTCAGCGCGGAGCTGGCGCGGTCGGTTCCCAGCGGCGTTCCGGAGCTGGACCGGGTGCTCGGCGGTGGCCTGGTCGCGGGCGCGGTCGTGCTGCTGGCCGGGGAGCCGGGCGTCGGGAAGTCGACGCTGCTGCTGGAGGTCGCCGCGCAGGTCGCGCGTACCGGGGCGAGCGTGCTGTACGTCAGCGGGGAGGAGTCCGCGGCGCAGGTCCGCCTGCGGGCGGAGCGCGTGGACGCGCTGGTGGACACGCTGTTCCTGGCGGCGGAGCAGGATCTTGCCGCGCTCGCCGAACACGTCGACACGGTGGCGCCGAGCCTGCTGATCGTGGACTCGGTGCAGACCATCACGAGCGAGAACGCCGAGGGCTCCGCCGGCGGCGTCTCGCAGGTCCGCGAGGTGGCGGCAGGGGTGACGCGGCTGGCCAAGGACCGGGCGATGACCACGGTGCTGGTCGGGCACGTCACCAAGGACGGAGCCATCGCCGGTCCACGCCTGCTCGAGCACCTGGTGGACGTGGTGCTGCACTTCGAGGGCGAGCGCGGCGGTCGGCTGCGGATGGTGCGCGGGGTGAAGAACCGGTACGGCCCGGCGGACGAGGTCGCGTGCTTCGAGTTGCTCGAGGACGGGATCGTCGGACTGGCCGATCCGAGCGGGCTGTTCGTCTCCCGCGTGCCGGCGCCCGTGCCGGGCCAGTGCGTGACGGTCACGATGGAGGGCAAGCGCGCGCTGGTAGTGGAAGTCCAGGCCCTCGTCGGCACGAGCGTCGGGCAGAACCCGCGGCGGACGGTGTCCGGGCTGGAGAGCAACCGAGTGGCGTTGACCCTGGCCGTGCTCGAGCGCCGCGCGAAGGTCAGCCTGTTCAACCAGGACGTCTACGCGTCCACCGTCGGCGGGGTCCGGCTCACCGACCCCACCGCAGATCTCGCACTCGCACTCGCCGTCGCGAGCGCCGCCGCGGAGCGGCCGCTGCCCGGAGATCTGGTCGCCCTGGGCGAGATCGGGCTGACCGGGGAGATCCGCCCGGTGCGCGGCATCGCGCTGCGCCTGGCCGAGGCAGCCAGGCTGGGCTTTCGTCGCGCTATCGTCCCAGCCGGTTCCGCGGTGGACGCCCCGACCGGCATGCAGGTACGCGAAGCCGCCACTTTGGCCATGGCGTGGGAGGCGGCGCTGGACTCGCGTCCCGCATCGGCCGGGCGTCGGCTGAGCCCAGTGGGCTGACGTCGGTCACGATTTCGGCGACTTCGCAGGTCGGGGCCGTACAATTAGGGCAACTGTCCACGCGACAGGTCGTCGTTCGAGCAACGTAGGGGACCGTGTCGGCCGACCGCGCTGATCGCACCGCAGCAGATCCCGAGGCCCTGCTGCGGTCCACGCTGGCCGCAGTCGCACCGGGAACCGCGCTGCGCGAAGGGCTCGAGCGCATCCTGCGCGGACACACCGGCGCGCTGATCGTGCTCGGCCACGACAAGACCGTCGAGTCCATGTGCACCGGCGGCTTCGTGCTGGACGTCGAGTTCTCCGCAACCCGCCTGCGCGAGCTGGCGAAGATGGACGGCGCGATCGTAGTGGACTCCGGAGCCACCAAGATTCTGCGCGCCGCCGTGCACCTCATGCCCGACTCGTCGATTCCGACCAACGAGTCCGGCACCCGCCATCGCACCGCGGACCGCGCCTCCCGGCAGGTCGCCATCCCGGTGATCTCGGTCAGCCAGTCCATGAACCTGATCGCGCTCTACGTCGGCGGCATTCGCCACGTCCTGGAGGAGTCCGGCGGAATACTGGCCCGCGCGAACCAGGCCCTGGCCACACTCGAGCGGTACAAGCTCCGTCTGGACGAGGTCTCCGGCACCCTGTCCGCGCTGGAGATCGAGGACCTGGTCACCATCCGCGACGTCTCCGCCGTGGCGCAGCGCCTGGAGATGGTGCGCCGCATCGCCGGAGAGATCAGCGGCTACGTGCTCGAACTCGGCACCGACGGCCGCCTACTGGCCCTGCAGCTCGACGAGCTGATCGCCGGGGTCGAGCCGGATCGGGAGCTCGTCGCCCGGGACTACCTTCCTCCGGCGTCCGGAAAGAACCCGTGGACCGTCGCCCACGCCCTCGCTGCGCTGAACGAGCTGAACGCCGGGGACCTCCTGGACCTCACCACCGTCGCCAAGGCCATCGGGCACGGTTCGGCGGTCGACGCCTTGGACGCTGCCGTCAGCCCGCGCGGGTACCGGCTCCTCGCCAAGGTTCCGCGCCTGCCCAACGCCGTCATCGAGCGCCTCGTCGAACACTTCGGCGGCCTGCAGAAGCTGCTGGCGGCGAGCATCGACGACCTCCAGACGGTCGAGGGCGTCGGCGAATCCCGTGCCCGCTCCGTCCGCGAAGGACTGTCCCGCCTCGCCGAGTCGTCGATTCTCGAACGCTACGTGTAGCGGGCGGCTTCCGCCGCCGAAACGCACTGCGCCGCGCCCTCCAGCGAGAGAGGCGCGGCGCGGCACGAGATGTCCTACTGGACGGTGAAGACCGCCCGGCGCTGCGGGGTCGCGTTGCCGGCCTTGCCCTCGACCACGTACGTGCCGGGCGCGGCCTTCGGGGTGCCCTTCGGACAGCCGGGGGCCGAGCGCGTGCCGTTCCAGACCGAGCGGGCCTCGAGCGCCTGTCCTGGCTTCAGCAGCCGGATGTCCTTGGTGCCCTTGGGCTGGCAGTCGTCCGAGGACCAGATGCGGTCGTTGCCGGACTTGATCGTGAACGAGAGGGCGCCGCTGCCGAGATCCACGCGGCAGGGCAGGTCGCTGACGTTCTTGACCGCGAGGAAGAGCTGCGGCTTCTCGCCCTTCTTGTAGACGCGGTGGTCGGTGCGCAGGGTGACCTGCAGGGCGTCGATGGCGCAGATGCTCTTGCTCGCCTTGGCGATGCGCGCCTTCTCCAGCTTCGCGGCCAGCCCGGCGGCCTGCTTCGCCGTGAGCTTCGGCTTCTCCGCCGCGATCGCAGCCGCGGTGGCCGTCTCCGTCGGCGTGGCCGTCGGGGCCTCGGTCGCGGCCCGGGCCTGTGCGGCCTGCTTGGCCAGTTCCTGCGACGTCGGGACCGTTGGCTCGTCGGTCACGCTCGGGTCCGCGAAGAGCGGGTCCCGGACGGCTGCGCCCTCGGTGACGCCCGCGATGTCCGTCGGCGTCGGGGTCGGACTGTAGGTAGAGACCTGCTCGACGACCTCTGCGGCCGCTCGCTGGATGTCCTCGGGAGCCCCGCCACCGCAGGCCCGGAACAGAATCAGCATGCCCATCGCTCCACCGGCGAGGACCATGCCGCGACGACGCCAATACACCGATACGGGTCGGGGTCCCGTTCCCATCACGCTGCTCACGTGAGTCACGCTACGTCACACAAACAACAGTAGTTATACGACGCGCCGTTGTGTCTCGCTGATAGTTGATATCCCCATCAATCCCAACAAACCCGCTGTGCACAACGTGTTTGATCGACTACCGAATGTTTCTCACTTCACATCGGCCGGCCACAGGGTGATCGATTGGTGACACACAGCTACGAGCGTGCATGTGTTAGACAACCCCGGTGAACGCGGTACGGGCGGTGGCCGAGGACGTCCTCGGCTGGTACGACGGCCATGCTCGGGACCTGCCGTGGCGCGCCCCCGGCGTGGGTGCGTGGCCGGTGCTCGTCAGCGAGTTCATGCTGCAGCAGACGCAGGTAGCCCGCGTCCTACCCGTATGGGAGGCGTGGCTGGCTCGGTGGCCGGTGCCCGCGGCGCTGGCGGTCGCGACGCCCGGCGATGCGGTTCTCGCGTGGGGGCGCCTGGGCTACCCGCGGCGGGCACTGCGACTGCACGCGGCCGCGACGGCGATCGTGGAGCGCCACGGCGGCGAGGTCCCGGACGACCACGCGGCGCTGCTCGACCTGCCCGGCGTCGGGGAGTACACGGCGGCCGCCGTCGCGGCGTTCGCGTTCGGGCGGCGGCACGTCGTCCTGGACACCAACGTGCGCCGGGTGCTCACGCGGATCCTGACCGGGCAGGGCGCCGTCCCGGCGGCCACCACGGCGGCCGAACGGCGTCTGGCCGCCGAGGTGCTCCCCGCCGAGGCCGCCGTCTCCGCGCGGTGGAACGTCGCCGCGATGGAGCTCGGCGCGCTGGTCTGCACGGCCGCCCGGCCCGGCTGCGAGCGCTGCCCCGTCGCGCACCGCTGCGCATGGCTCGCCGCCGGGCGCCCCGAAAGCTCGAGACCGCCACGGACCCAGGCGTGGGCCGGCACCGACCGCCAGGTGCGCGGCCGGCTCATGGCCGCCGTACGCGACGCGGCACCCGATCCGGTTCCGTCGGCGGTCCTCGACGCCTGCTGGGACGAGCCGATCCAGCGTGCCCGCGCGCTGGCCGGCCTGCTCGCCGACGGTCTCCTCGAGCCGATGTCCGGCGGGCACTACGCGCTGCCCCGTTGAACCGTCTTCTGCCCGCGAGTGGGGCCTTCGCGTCGGCGCAATAGGCCCACTCGCAGGCAGAGGACGATCGATAGGGTCCCCGTGGTTGTCCGCGACGGGGGATGAGCGATGACGAGCTACGTCGACTTGCGCGAGATCGATCTGGAGAGCGCCGCGGGCTTCGGCGTCGCGGGCAACTTCGCGGGCCACCTGGAACAGGCGGGCGAAGCTGGGGACTTCACCAATGTCGTCGCTGCGGCGGGCGCCCCGAAGGGGATGTTCCCGTTCTACGTTCCCGGCCGGAACGGCTACCTGGGGACGTTCCCGGTGTCCTTCGACCGCATCGCCGCACCGGCGGGCGAGGCCAATCTGCAGATCGAGCCCGAGGTCGGGCTGCTGTGCGAGCTCCGGTACGTCGGGGGCCGCGTCGTGGAGGTGCGGCCGCGCGCATTCGGCGCCTACAACGACTGCTCCATTCGCCGCGAGGGCGCCCGCAAGATCAGCGAGAAGAAGAACTGGGGCCCGCACTCGAAGGGCCTTGCTCCGACGATGATCGAGCTGACGGACTTTGGGCCGAACTCGAACGCCAACGCGTACCGGCTCGCTTCGTTCTTGGTCCGCGACGGAGCGGTCACCGCGTACGGCATCGACTCCCCGCTGCTGGGCTACTCGTACTACTCGACGCGCCTCCTCGACTGGACGGCCGATCGTCTCGCGAACCAGCAGGGCAGCGACGACACCCCGCTCGAGCCGATCGGGGACTACCTCGAGAAGGCCGGTTGCCCGCCGCTCGCGGTGATCGGCATCGGCGCGACCCGGTACACCGAGTTCGGCGAAACGACGTTCCTGGCGCCGGGCGATCGCTCCGTCGTCGTGGTCTACAACGGCGAGCGGTACTCCTCCGCCGAGATCGGCGAGGCCGTGCGGGTCGGCGAGATCCCCGCGGCAGAGACGTCGGCGCTCGTCCAGACCGCCGTCTAGCCCGGCCTGTCAGCCCAAAAGGCTCCACAAACCCGGACAAATCGGGCGCCGAAGCAACCCTTTCGGCTGTCGTGCGCAAGTGTCCCTTGACACGCCGACGCCTCCGTCCTTTGCGAACGGCGCTGGCCGTCGGAGCGAAGGGCGGAGGCGACGAAGGGAGCGGGCGGCGCAGACCCGGCCCCGCAGGGCCGGGCCGCACAGCGACCGTAGGAGCCGGAGACCGCAGCGGAGCGGCCAGGCGCCGTGAGCGCGAAGCGATGCGGAGCGTCGCCGTGTTACTGCTTGTCGAGCTCCACCGGCGGGGTGTCGGGGACCTCCATGGCGATCGGCTTGTCCTCGCCGCGGAAGGTGAACTTCGCGGACTCGCCCTCGCCCTCCACGTCGACCACGACGATCTGGCCCGGGCGCAGCTCGGAGTAGAGGATCTTCTCCGAGAGCGTGTCCTCGAGATCGCGCTGGATCGCGCGACGCAGCGGACGGGCGCCGAGCACCGGGTCGTACCCACGCTTGGCCAGCAGCGCCTTGGCCACGGGCGTGACCTCGACGGCCATGTCCTTGTCCTTGAGGCGGTCGTCCAGCTTTGCGACCATCAGGTCGACGATCTGGATGATCTCGTCCTGGCCGAGCTGGTGGAACACGACGATGTCGTCGACGCGGTTGAGGAACTCCGGCCGGAAGTGCTGCTTGAGCTCGTCCTGCACCTTGAGCTTCATCCGCTCGTACCCGGTCTGGACGTTGCCGTCGGCGGCGAAGCCGAGGTTCTGGCCCTTGGAGATGTCCCGCGTGCCGAGGTTCGTGGTCATGATGATCACGGTGTTCTTGAAGTCGACCACGCGACCCTGGGCATCGGTCAGACGCCCGTCCTCGAGGATCTGGAGGAGGGAGTTGAAGATGTCCGGGTGGGCCTTCTCCACCTCGTCGAACAGGACCACGGAGAACGGCTTGCGCCGCACCTTCTCGGTCAGCTGGCCGCCCTCTTCGTAGCCCACGTAGCCGGGGGGCGAACCGAACAGGCGCGAGACCGTGTGCTTCTCGGAGAACTCGGACATGTCCAGGGCGATGAGAGCGTCCTCGTCGCCGAACAGGAACTCCGCGAGCGTCTTCGAAAGCTCTGTCTTGCCCACGCCGGACGGGCCGGCGAAGATGAACGAACCGCCCGGACGCTTCGGGTCCTTGAGGCCCGCGCGCGTACGGCGGATGGCCTGCGAGAGGGCCTTGATGGCCTCCTTCTGGCCGATCACACGCTTGTGGAGCTCGTCCTCCATGCGCAGCAGCCGCTGGGACTCCTCCTCGGTCAGCTTGAAGACCGGGATGCCCGTCGCGGTCGCGAGGACCTCGGCGATCAGCTCCTCGTCGACCTCGGCGACGACGTCCATGTCGCCGGCTTTCCACTCCTTCTCGCGAGTGGACTTCTCGGCCAGCAACTGCTTCTCGGTGTCGCGCAGGGACGCGGCCTTCTCGAAGTCCTGCGCGTCGATCGCGGACTCCTTGTCCCGACGGACGTTCGCGATCTTCTCGTCGAACTCGCGCAGGTCCGGCGGCGCGGTCATGCGGCGGATGCGCATGCGCGAACCGGCCTCGTCGATGAGGTCGATGGCCTTGTCCGGCAGGAACCGGTCCGAGATGTAGCGGTCCGCCAGCGTCGCGGCCGCGACCAGCGCGCCGTCGGTGATGGAGACGCGGTGGTGCGCCTCGTACCGGTCCCGCAGGCCCTTGAGGATCTCGATCGTGTGCGGCAGCGACGGCTCCGCGACCTGGATGGGCTGGAAGCGGCGCTCGAGCGCGGCGTCCTTCTCCAGGTGCTTGCGGTACTCGTCCAGCGTCGTCGCGCCGATGGTCTGCAGCTCGCCGCGGGCCAGCATCGGCTTGAGGATCGACGCGGCGTCGATCGCGCCCTCGGCGGCACCGGCACCCACGAGGGTGTGGAGCTCGTCGATGAACAGGACGATGTCCCCGCGGGTGCGGATCTCCTTGAGCACCTTCTTGAGGCGCTCCTCGAAGTCGCCGCGGTACCGGGAGCCGGCGACGAGGGCGCCGAGGTCGAGGGTGTAGAGCTGCTTGTCCTTGAGCGTCTCCGGGACCTCGCCGCGGACGATCTTCTGGGACAGGCCCTCGACGACGGCGGTCTTGCCGACGCCGGGCTCGCCGATCAGCACCGGGTTGTTCTTGGTGCGCCGCGAGAGCACCTGCATGACGCGCTCGATCTCCTTCTCGCGCCCGATGACCGGGTCGAGCTTGCCCTCGCGCGCGGCCTGGGTGAGGTTGCGGCCGAACTGGTCCAGGACCAGCGAGGTCGACGGGGTGCCCTCGGCCGGGCCGCCGGCCTGCGCCGGCTCCTTGCCCTGGTACCCGCTCAGCAGCTGGATGACCTGCTGACGCACCCGGTTGAGGTCCGCGCCCAGCTTCACGAGCACCTGGGCCGCGACGCCCTCGCCCTCGCGGATGAGGCCGAGCAGGATGTGCTCGGTGCCGATGTAGTTGTGGCCGAGCTGCAGCGCCTCGCGCAGGGACAGCTCGAGGACCTTCTTGGCGCGCGGCGTGAAGGGAATGTGCCCGGACGGGGCCTGCTGCCCCTGGCCGATGATCTCCTCCACCTGTTGGCGGACGGCCTCCAGGGAGATCCCGAGGCTCTCGAGGGCCTTGGCGGCCACTCCCTCGCCCTCGTGGATCAGGCCGAGCAGGATGTGCTCGGTGCCGATGTAGTTGTGGTTGAGCATCCGGGCCTCTTCTTGGGCCAGAACAACCACTCGGCGAGCACGGTCGGTAAATCTCTCGAACATTCGCTGGCTCCCGTCCGCAGAACTGCGGGAGCTTCGGAGACGACCCCTCACACCCCGCTGATCGCCACTCTAGCCCCGCCGTGTTGCGCGTGTGCGGCTCACGCCGCGCGACGGGCCGTTCGGCCGATGGCCGCGGCCGCCGTGGATACGTGCAAGAGGGTCTGGTTCCCGACGCAAACTGCCTACCCTTGGACAAAAGCACCAGTTCGGAGCAAGGGAGCGCGGATGTACGCACGGACCCTGGTGATCGCAGTGACGGGCCTGACGACGGCCGCGGCGGGCCTCGTCGGCCTCCCGGCGATCGCCGCCGGCGCGAGCGTGACCGTGATCGCGACCACCCGGACCGGGGAGAAGGTTCAGCCCCTGGCGTACGCGCTCAACATGAGCTCTGGAAAGCGGTACTCGATCGACGCCAGCCAGTCCAAGAGCCTGCCGGCCGGAAAGTACGCGATCGGCGCCTACATCCAGGAGACCGGGACGGCGAAGAGCGGCCTGCTCGATCTGACCGTCGCCGCCCGCATCGTCAACGTGAAGGGCGCCACCAAGGTCGCCTTCGACGTCAACAAGGCCAAGCGGGTCTTCCTCGGCGTCGACGACCGCAGCGTCCGGCCGCTCGACCTGGCCGTGGTGCCGTTCGCGACCGTCAAGGGCAAGCCGAAGAAGATCGTCAACGAGGCCGGCATCAAGTGGCCGGCAACCGGCACGTACGTGCTCCCGAGCAACGACGCGGGCCTCAGCCTCGGCGTGCACGGAATCCTCGGCAAGGAGGGCGACGAGCCCGGCCCCGTCCGCTACGACCTCGCGAAGACCTACCAGGGCATTCCCGCGGACGTCTCGCTGGTCGCCAAGAAGAAGTCCCTCGCGCGGGTGGACCTGAACGTGTCCGTCGTCGACGCGCTCGCGAGCGGCTTCCTGCAACTGGTTCCGGCCACGGCCAAGCGCAAGCCCATCACCGGTCTCGACCTGGGCGTGCCGGTCCTCGGCAAGCAGATCTCCTACCGCACGCCGGGCCTGCAGTGGGCCACCACCCTGAACCTCACCGGGACGTCCACCACCGGCTTCGCGCAGCTCAAGGAGAACTACAAGCGCAAGGGCACGAAGCCGTTCCTGTACGCCGCGGGCAAGACCTACCGAGAGTCCTGGGGCCAGGGCGTCTGGGGGCCGCGGGCGAACAGCCCGGCGATCTTCAAGCAGGGCGGCAAGGTCCAGGTCCGCGGCGGCCAGCCGATCTGCCCCTACGCGGGCGTCGGAGTCACCCTGGACGACTGCCAGTTCCAGCCCGGCACCTTCTCCTACCGCCTGGAGCGGGGCGGCTCGGCCGTCGGCAAGGGCCAGGCCATCAGCACCGCCGCGCCGGCCACGCCCGCCTGGTACACCGCAGTCCTGAACGCGAAGCGGGAGAACGGCGACCTGATGCAGACGGTCGACGCCACGTGGTACTTCCGTGCCGGCGCACAGGGCCCGGACGGACCGCTCGGCGCAGGCAACCTGGAGATCCTTCCCGCGGGCCTCGACCCGAAGCACCTGACGAAGGCCGCGTCCACGTCGGTAGGCGTGACCGTCGTCGGCCTCAAGGGCGTCCGCAGCGTGGAGGTCGAGTACTCCACCGACGGCGGAAAGACGTGGAAAAAGGCCAAGGCCACCGGCAAGGGCGCGAAGTGGTCGGGAAAGGTCGCCAACCCGGATTCCGGCGCGGTTTCGCTGCGGGTAACCGCCACCGCCGCCAGCGGCGCCTACGTGAAGTACACGGTGACCCAGGCGTACGGCGTCGCCTAGACAGACAGAAAGCCGGCAACACCGCCAGGGTGTTGCCGGCTTCCTGTTTTTCGGGCTCTAGTGCGCGGCGTTGTACGCCTCGACGATGTTCGCCGGGATACGGCCACGCTCGCTGACCTCGTAGCCCTTCTTGCGAGCCCATTCCCGAATGTCCGCGGTGTTCGCAGAACCGGTACGGGAGGTCCGCCCGGCGGCGCGGCCACGGGCGGCGCGGCCGCCGACCCGGCGTGCGGCGCCGACATAACCGGCAAGGGCGTCGCGCAGCTTCCCGGCGTTCTTTGCCGACAGGTCGATCTCGTACGAGACGCCGTCGAGGGAGAACGAGACGGTTTCGTCCGCCTCACCGCCGTCGAGGTCGTCCTCGAGAACGACCAAGGTCTTGGACGCCATTGCGAGCCTCTCAAATTTCTGGAAGGACGGGTCAGCTTTTCTCAGGCGGGCCCTGGGGCGGAGAAACTAAAGCAGGAATTCCAGTCCAACGCAATTGCGGCACGCTCTTAGAGTTCCAACAACATCCGAGAGTTGCCCAACGTGTTGGGCTTCACCCGCTCGAGGTCCAGGAACTCGGCAACGCCTTCGTCGTACGACTCGAGAATGGCCTTGAACACCTCGGGGCCGACCGGAACGTCGTCGATGACGCGGAATCCGTGGCGCGCGAAGAAGTCCACTTCGAACGTTAGACAGAACACTCTGCGGACGCCGAGCTCGCGAGCGACATTGATCAACTGTCCGAGAATCTGATGTCCGATGCCGGTGCCGCGCAGTTCGGGCGCCACGGCGAGCGAGCGCACCTCGGCGAGGTCTTCCCACATCACGTGCAGGGCACCGCACCCGGCGACACGGCCGTCGAGTTCGGCGACCCAGAACTCCTGAACGTCCTCGTAGAGCTTGACCGTGGGCTTGCGCAGCAGGATTCGGTCGCCCGAGTAGACGTCGATGAACGCGCCGATCGGTCGCACGTCCGAGGTGCGTGCGCGACGGATCGTCGCTTCCACCGACATCTAGGCCTGCGGACGCACGAACGGGAACAACACCGTCTGCCGAATGGAGGCGTCGGTGAGCATCATCAGCAGGCGGTCGACGCCCATTCCCATGCCGCCGGTGGGCGGCATCGCGTATTCGAGCGCGAGGAGGAAATCCTCGTCGAGTTGCATGGCCTCGGGGTCGCCGCCTGCGGCGAGCAGGGACTGTGCCGTGAAGCGGGCGCGTTGCTCGACCGGATCGACCAGTTCGGAATAGGCGGTGCCGATCTCGGTGCCGAATGCGACGAGGTCCCACCGTTCGGCCAACCGCGGGTCCACGCGATTCGCGCGCGTGAGCGGCGAAACCTCCGTCGGGAAATCCCGGTAGAAGGTCGGCAGGACGGTGTGTTCCTCGAGCAGGTGCTCGTACATCTCGAGAACGACCTGGCCGCGGTTCCACGCCGGGTCGAAGGGAACGCCCGCCTTCTCGCACAACGCCAGCAACTCGGGCAGTTCGGTGTCCGCGGTGATCGGGGTGCCGAGAGCTTCGGACAATCCCTCGTTGACCGTGACGGTGCGCCAAGTGCCGCCGATGTCGTACTCGTCGTCGCCGTGCTTGACGACGGTGGTGCCGAGAGCGTCGCGGGCGGCGTTCTGGACGAGGCGTTGGGTGAGTGCGGCCATGGTGTCGTAGTCGCCGTAGGCCTCGTACGCCTCCAGCATCGTGAACTCGGGATTGTGCGTCGCGTCCACGCCTTCGTTGCGGAAGTTTCGGTTGATCTCGAAGACCTTCTCCACGCCGCCGACCGCGAGGCGCTTGAGGAAAAGTTCCGGCGCGATACGCAGGTACAACTGCGCGTCGTAGGCGTTGATGTGCGTGACGAACGGGCGCGCGTTCGCGCCGCCGTGGACGGCCTGCAGCATCGGAGTTTCGACTTCGAGAAAGCCCGATTCGGCAAGGGTGTTGCGCAGCGAACGGACGGCGTCGCTGCGGACGGTCAGCATGCGGCGCGCGTCGGGATTCACGATGAGGTCCACGTACCGCTGCCTGACCAGGGCCTCGGGGTCGGACAGGCCCTTGTGCTTGTCCGGCAGTGGCCGCAGGCACTTGGCGGTGAGCGTCCACTCGTTGGCCAGGACCGAGAGTTCGCCGCGCTTGGACGTGATGACCTCGCCGGTGATGCCGACGTGGTCGCCGAGGTCCACGTCCGCTTTCCACGCGGCCAGGGCGTCTTCGCCGACCTTGTCCAGCGACAGCATCACCTGCAGGTCGCCGGTGCCGTCGCGCAGCGTCGCGAAGCAGAGCTTTCCGCCGGTGCGCGACAGCATCACGCGGCCGGCGATGCCGACGATCGCGCCAGTCGCGGTGTCCGGCTCGAGGCCCTGGTGGGCCGCGAGCACCTCTCCCACCGTGGCGGTGCGGTGGTAGCCGACCGGGTACGGGTCGACTCCGTTCGCCCGCAGTCGGTCGAGCTTTTCGCGGCGCACCCGAACCTGCTCGGGCAACTCGTCCGTTGAGGTGTTGGTCTCGTCGCTCACCGGAGAAGGCTAGGACACCGCGTCATCTGCACCGTTTCGCACCCTTCCGAGGGCGAGGAAGGGTGCGAAACGGTGCAGAAGTTGGGTGTCAGACGCCGAGGTGGCGGTGGAAGTCGGGCGGTACGACGAGGTCGGTGCTGTCGAGATCCGCGACGGACGCCTTGCCCAAGGCCAGCAGCGTCGAGTCGATGCCGTTGCGGAAGATGTCGAGGACGTTCTCGACGCCGCCCTGGCCGCCTGCCGCAAGGCCCCACAGGTAGGCGCGGCCGATCATCACGGCCTTTGCACCGAAGGCCATCGCCTTGACGACGTCGCCGCCTCGTCTGATGCCGCCGTCGAGGACGATCTCGAGGTCGTTGCCGACGGCCTGCGCGATGCTCGGGAGCGAGCGGATCGCGGCCGGGGTGCCGTCGAGGTTGTTGCCGCCGTGGTTGGAGACGGAGATGGCGGTCATGCCGGCGTCCACGGCGCGCTTGGCGTCGTCGACGCGGATGATGCCCTTGAGCATGCACGGGCCGTCCCACTGGGAGCGGAGCCACGCGACGTCCTCCCAGGACGGCGGGGGCGTCATCATCCACTCGCCGTATGCGGCGAAGAAGCCGGGCGCGGGGGCGTCCTTGGTGGTGGTCATGTTCGGGACGCCGAGGTCTGGGAGCTTGCCGGATTTCGCGAAGTCGTAGAGCCACTGGGGGCGGACGAGGACCTCGGGGGCGAACTTCAGCGCGGTCTTGAAGTCGACGGACTGCGGGATGGACGGGCTGCCCCAATCCCGCGCGTGGGAGAAAGACCAGTCGAGGGTGACGATCAGGCCGACGGCGCCGGCCGCGCGCGCCCTTTCCAGACGCGCGGTCATCGCGTCCCGGTCGCCGCACCAGTAGATCTGGAAGAACGTCGGAGCACCTTGGGCGACGACCTCTTCGATGGGTTTGCTGGCGAAGCTGGACAGGCCTACGGCGGTGCCACGCGCGGCGGCCGCGCGGGCCACGCCGAGCTCGGCGTCGGGGTGGACTGCCTGGACACCGGTCGGGGAGATGAGGACCGGCAGGGCGAGGGTCTGGCCCATGACGGTGGTGCTCAGGTCTCTGCTTGCCGGGGCGCCGGCGACGTGCGGGGCGAAGCCGAGTTCGCCGAAGGCGGCGAGGTTGTCGCGGTAGGTGATCCCGCGCTCGGACCCGGCGAGTAGTGCCTTGTAGACGCTGCGCGGCAGGCGTTTCTTGGCGCGGCGTTGAGCCTCGGCGACGGTCTCGAACCAGGTTGCGCTCATGGGGTCCTCCTGCGAGTTCTGCGAACGAGCGGCTTGAGGGGGGCTGCGGTGCGTTCGCGCCAACAGCCGGCGAGGACACCGGCTCCGTAGGCCAGGTCGTCCGCGAGGTGTGCGACGGGGTTGCGGCGGCGGGCGAGAGGCTCGGCGAGCACCCAGGTGGCGAACCGAAGGACGGCGGCGGGGCTCGGCGACCCGACGAGGCGGGGGTTTGTGGCGGCGACGACCAACGCCGGACCTGCGAGTTGGGCGGCGTAGGTACCGGTGGAGCGCCAGGTCCGTACGGTGCGGGCGGCGACGGCCTTGGGTGCGCCGCTTGCGGGGAGCCCGACCTGACGGCGCATCAGGATTTCGTCGAAGAGGCCTACGGCGAGGACGACCGCGGCAATCCTCGGCTTGCCCGCGAGGGTGGCGGCGACTGCGGCGGCGGTGAAGGGTTCCAGAGCCAGCGGGACGAAGGTGCCCGGATGCCTGCGGCTCAGCGGCGCTGCGGAGGTTCCGTAGCGGAAGCGGCGCACGAGGAGCTTCCGCTGGGTGGCGGGCTCGTGGTGGCCGACGCTCACGCTGGGGTCGTAGCGGACGCGGTGTCCGGCTTCGTGCAGGCGCCAGATCAGGTCGACGTCCTCGCCGTAGCGGAGGGCCTCGTCGAATCCCGCCAGTTCGCGCCGCACGACGAGGACCGTCGAGGGCACATAGGCGACCTTGGTGAAGGGTGCGACCTGGGCGGGCCGCCCCCCCAAGTCGAGCGCACACCCCTTACGTCCGCTCAAGAGTGAGCTATAGCCCACGGATGAGCGGACGCAATGCGGATGAGCGGACGTAAGGGCGGTGGTGGGGAGGATGCGGGGGGCGGCGGCCGCCACGGCGGGGTCGGCGAGGTGGGCGGCGATGCGCTCCAGGTCGTCGACGGTGGGGACGGCGTCGGAGTCGACGAAGGCGACGAGGTCGGTGTCGACGTGCGCGAGGCCGGTGTTGCGGGCGGCGGCGGGACCACCATTGATCTGACGTCGGATCAGTTGGGCGCCGTGTTCGGCGGCCACCTTGGCGACGGCGTTCCCGTCGGCGGACGCGTCGTCGACTACGAGGACGGGGAAGCGGTTGCCGAGAGAGCGCAGGCACGCGGCGAGGAGGTCGGTGCGGCCGTGTGCCGGCACGACGACGGTGAGATCCGGGCGTTCGCTCAGGGGTGCGCCATGGCGCACGGTGGAGCGGACGCCCGGCGGGACGGGGTGAGCTAGGCCGGCGTCGAACAGCTTGCGGGCGAGGGTGGCGCCTGCCGCCGTGCGGACGGTGCCGCCGCGGAGTTCGAGCAGAGCCTCGCCGCCCCGTGGGCTGAGGCGCAGCAGTCGCGACGGCGTACCGCCGACAAGGGTGCCCGGACGGACTTCGTTGCAGCTGGAATCGAACGCGATGCCAAACCCCAACGGGACGGGCAATGGCGTCGCGGCCGACATCCCCGATGTTGCTGGTGGGACTGCGAACGTGCTGGTCACAGGCCTGCGCGTGCGGATGTCGTGCGCAAGCTTCTCGGCGCTCACAGGGCCAGGCCCCCGTCTACGGGGACGACGGCGCCGGTCATGGCCGAGGAGCCGGGGCCGGCGAGGAAGGCCAGGGCGGTGGCGACTTCCTCGGCGCGAATGAGACGGCCCAACGGTTGTTGGGTCGCGAACTCGACGGCGCTGGGGAGTTCGTAGAGGCGGGCGGATTCGGCGAGCATCGCGGTGTCGCATGCGCCGGGGCTGACGGCGTTGGCGGTGACGCCGGTGCCGCCGAGCTCCACGGCCAGCGAGCGGATCAAGCCGGTCACCCCGGCCTTGGCGGCGCAGTACGCGGCGAGGTTGGGCAGGCCCATCGTCGCCGCGCTCGAGGCGACCGCGAGGAACCGGCCGCCGCGAGGTTCGGGCCGCCGCAGCAGCGCCGGGATGGCGACACGGGCGAGATTCAGAACGCCCCCGAGGTCGACGTCGAGCACGGCGCGCTCGGCCTCGGGCGAGGTTTCCCAATGCGGGGCGCCGCCGGCGATGACGCCGGCACACGCGATGGCGGCGTCGAGCCCGCCCCAGCGCTTCTCCGCGTCGGCGACGGCGTTCGCCATCGCCTCGACGTCGCGCACGTCGGCGATGCGACAGGCGACGCGGTCCGGAACGATCGCGGCCGACCGCGCCGCGGCGAGGGACTCGGCGAGCTGCGCCTGGGAGGCGAGGCGGTAGCCGAGCGCCGGGTCGTCGGAGCAGCAGTCGACGGCCAGCACGGCCCACCCGTCCCGGACGAGGGCCAGCATCGTCGCGGCCCCGATCCCCCGCGCCGCCCCGGTCACGATCGCCACCCGCGGCCCGTTCATCGGCGAGCCGCCGTGACCAGCCGCGCTGTACAGCGCTGCGTGCGAAACACGCCGGGGCCATCGGCGAGAAACTCGCCGGCAGCGCAGGGAAGGACCTTGGCTGGGCGTCGCCGGCCGCGCTGTACAGCGCTGCGCGCGAAACACGCCGCGGAAATCGGCAGCCGAGTCGCCGACAGCGAAGGGAAGAAGGGCATCACGAGGCACGCCAGGTGGCGACGTCGGCCGCCAGATCGGCGACCAGGCGGGCGAGGAGGACGGTGCCCTCGGCCGCGTCGGCGCCGGTGGGGTCGCCGAGGACGCCGGTGGGGCTGACGGCGCGGACGCCGCCGGCGTGCATGAGCGGGAGGGTTTCGGCCAGCGGGCGAAGATCTCCGGGGACGGCGAGGTTCATGTGAACTCGGGTGGGGTCCAGCGCGAGTGCGAGCGCGGTTTCGGGACGGCCCGCGTGGGGGTCGCCGTGCCAGCGGGGGTGGTGGGCGCGGACGTCGCGGCCCTCGGTACGCAGTGTTGCGACGGCGCGGACGAGCGGTTCGGCGTTGCCGCCGTGGCCGGATACGAACAGCACGTGGGGGAACGTGTCCGTTGCCGAACGGGCGAGCTCGACGAGCAGGAACTCCAAGGCCTCCCGGCCGATCGAGAGCGTGCCGGGAAAGGCTGCGTGCTCGCCGCTGGAGCCGTAGGGCAGCGCGGGCGCGACGAACACGTCGGACCGTGCCGCCGCAAGCCCCTGGCACAGGGCGACGGCGACGTCGGTGTCGACGGACAGCGGCAGGTGCGGCCCGTGCTGTTCGGTGGCACCCAGGGGTACGGCGAGGATCGACTCGGGTCCGACCTGCTCGCCGACCTGGGGCCACGTCAGATCAGCCAGCATGGGCTAGACCTTCGTCAGGGCCAAGCCGGCCAGCGGGTTGACGTCGCAGGCGCGGTCGGGGACCGCGTCGGGGTCGGGACGGGTGCGCCCGATGGTGACCGGAACCTTGCGGCTCTTGCGGGAGTGATCCACGGGCGATCGGGGCGCGGACCCGGCGGCGACGCCCGCGAGTGCGGCCTCGCCGAAGCCGCGGACGCATTCGGGGTCCGGGCCGTCGAGCGGGAGGCCGGTGAAGAACTTGGCGGCCATGCACCCGCCCCGGCAGGAGTCGTACGCGCCGCAGCCGGAGCAAGATCCGCCGGTCGAAGAGAGGCGTCCCTCGCTGACGCTCGGGGGCGGCGGGCGGCGCAGGTCCGCGAACAGGTCGGAGGTGCGCCAGACCTCGGCGAATCCGCCGGGGCCGGTGACGTTGCCGGCCATGAACTCCGGGTGGATCGCGAACGGGCAGGCGTAGACGTCGCCGACCGGGTCGATGAGGCAGACCACGCGCCCGGCGCCGCAGAGGTTAAGGCCCGGCAGCGCGGAGCCGTAGGCGGCGAGATGAAAGAACGAATCACCGGTGAGCACGCCTTCGCCGTGCGCGACGAGCCAGTCGTAGAGCTCGCGCTGCTGGCCGGGACGCAGGTGCAGATCGTCCCAGGTGTCCGCCCCGCGGCCGGACGGCCGCAACCGAGTAAGGCGGAGTTGCGCGCCGTAGGAGTCTGCGAGCGCCTTGAAGGCGTCGAGCTGCGGCAGGTTGTGACGGGTCATCACCACCGAGATCTTGAAGCCGGACATCCCGGCCTCGGATAGGTTCCGCATGGCCCGCAGGGCGGTGTCGTACGAGCCCTTGCCGCGGACGGCGTCGTTCACCTCGGCCGTGGCGCCGTCCAGCGAGATCTGAACGTCGATGTACCCGTCGGCCGCGATGCGCTGGGCCATCGTCGAGTTCAGGCGAACGCCGTTGGTCGAGAACTTGACGCCGACGCCGTGCGACGTCGCGTAGTCGACGAGTTCCATGAAGTCGTCGCGCACCGTCGGCTCGCCGCCGCCGATGTTGACGTAGAAGACCTGGAGCTTCTCGAGCTCGTCGATCACCGCCTTGCACTGGGCGGTGGACAGCTCGCGCGGGTCTCGGCGGCCGGAACTGGACAGGCAGTGGGAGCACGCCAGGTTGCAGGCGTACGTGAGCTCCCACGTCAGGCAGATCGGGGCGTCGAGGCCCAGCGCGAACTCGTCGATAAGGCGCATCGGGCTTAGTACACGCCGCACATGCCGTCGATGGACACGTCCTCGACGAGGAGGTCCTCCACCACGACGTCTTCGGTGCTCTCGGGGGCGGTGGGCTCGGGGTTCATGTGGGCTCCTCACGTCTCTGGGAGGCTTCGCGTGGTGCAGCGTCACGATGCCGACTGCGTCGACATAATGGCACGCGATGCCGAATATCGTGTGCCGACAATAACGGCACGGTGTGACGCAATTCAAGGCTGGAGGCCGAGGTGCCCGAGACCGACGCGATCCGGCGCGGGCGCCCGGCCGCCACCAGCGCACGCGAACTGGAGCTCGTCGCTTTGCGGCTGTTCGCCGAACAGGGCTTCGAGGAGACGACCGTCGAGCAGATCGCCGCCGCCGCCGGCGTCAGCCGCCGAACGTTCTTCCGCTACTTCGACAGCAAGGCCGCAGTGCTGTTCAGCGAGTTCGACGAGGAGGTCGTCGAACTCCGCGCGGCGTTCGCGGCCGTGCCGGAGAGCGTCGCGCTGATGACGGCGATCCGCCGCGTGGTCGTCGGCGTGAACCACTACCGGGCCGAGGACGTGCCCGAACTGCGCGCGCGCATGAACCTCATCGGCGCGAACGCGTCCCTGCAAGCAGAGGCCGCGCGGCACTACGACGCCTGGGAACGGGCGGTGGGCGACTTCGCCGCGGCCCGGCTGGGCCAGGCGCCCGATTCGCTGTACCCGATGGCGATCGCGCGCGCGACGCTCGCGACGGCCCGTGCCGCCTTCGAGCGCTGGGCGGCGCGCGCGGACGCCGACCTCACCGTCTACCTCGACGCCGCCCTGGCCGCTCTCGCCGCCGGTTTCGCCCCCCGCTCAACGGCCGACGGTCCACGCTAGGCGTCCGTGTCAGCCGAAACGGCTCCACAAACTGGGACAAACCACCCGCCAAAGCAACCATTTCGGCTGTCGGGCGCGCCGGCTCTTGACAACTAGCGGGAGAGGAGGTCGACGAGGGCGGCGGGGGCGTCGAAGGCTCCCGCGACGCCGGCCCAGCGGGCCCCGGAGCGGGCGGCCAGATCGGCCGCCGCGTCGGAGTCCGACGCCGGGGCCAGGATCAGGAGTTCCGGGATGCGGCTCGCGATGGGGACGGGGTCCTGCTCGTCCGTGACCCGGCAGTCGGAGAGCAGGACAACTACCCGGCGCGCGGCGGTCGTCTGCTCGAGCTGCTCGGCGGCGGCGCGCAGGGCGGCGGAGACCGAGGTCATCCCGTGCCCGCGCAGGCCAAGCACCCGGTCGACGACGGTGTCCGCGGCGAGGGAGGAGTTCATGCCGCGCAGCACCTGCGCCTCGCGGGCGAAGGACAGGACCGCGTAGTCCCCCGGCGCTCGCCAGGCGCAGGCGGCGGCCGTCAGAGCCGCGGCGGCGAGGCGCGTCCCGGCCATCGATCCCGAGGCGTCGATCACCAGGCAGAGCGCCAACGTGGGGCGGGCCCAGGTGCGGGACGTCAGCTCGTCCAGCGACGGCGGGCGGCGCAGCGCACGCGCGTCGGCGATGGCCGTCAGGGAGGCGTCGAGGTCGAGGTCGCCGCCGCGATCGGCCGGCACGGAGCGCAGCCGCCCGATGCCGCGCCCGCGCGGGTTCCCGACGCGCACCCGATCCAGCACCACGCGCCCGGCGAGCAGGCGTGCGGCCTTGCGCAGCGACTCGTCGGTCGCGCTGCTCATGTCGACGAGCAGCGCGAGCGTGCTGTCCGGGTCCTCGGCCATGGAACGGTCGAAGGCGTCCTCGTCGAGAACGCCGACCTCGGGCGAGAGCTCGGCGAACTTCGGCCGGGCGGCGAGTTCCGAGCGTGGGGTGGTGCGGTCGGCCGGTTTGGGCCGGCTGCGCCGCTGCGAGCCTGGCTCGGGGAGGCCCGCGGGCTGCGGGCCTACGCTCCCCCCGGCGCATCGCCTCCGGAGGAGGAGTCCTCGGCGGGCTTGGGTTCCTTGCCGAACACCGCCTCGTACAGCTCGCGGACCACCTGCTCCGCAGACCGGCTGGTGGTCTCCTGCAGCCGAATGCGTCCGGACAGCGCCACCAGGGCGGCGTCCAGTCCGGTGTGCCAGTCGTCGGAGGCGACTCCGCGCCGGGCGGCGAGCGCGACGGTCAGCCGGGTCATGTCGATGGCCCCGCGCACCGAGGAGCCGATGCGGATGTCGGAGTGCTCGCGGGTGCGCCGCACGAGGTCGACGACGCGCGAACGCCACACCGCGGAGACGGCCGGGGCGCGCAACAGCACGATGTCGAACTCGTCGCCGGCGTCCTGATAGCCCATCGTGATGCGGCAGACCCGGTCGTAGATGGCCGAGGAGATGCGGGCGGTGCCGACGGAGTCGAACGGGTTCATCGCCGCAACCAGCCGGAAGCCCTCGGCGGCGGCAATGCGCCCGAGGCGCGGCACGTGCAGTTCGCCCTCGCTCATCACCGTGATGAGAACGTTGAGCGTTTCTTCGGGGATGCGGTTGGTCTCTTCGACGTACAGCAGCGCACCGGCACGCAGCGCCTCGGCGAGGGGTCCGTCGACGAAGGTCTCGGGGTTGTACCCACGCTCCAAAACGAGCGCCGGGTCGAAGTGCCCGACGAGCCGAGCCGGCGTCAGTTCCGCGTTCCCCTCGACGAAGACGAAGGAAGACTTCGCCTCGGCTGCGACGGCGCGCAGCAGCGTCGTCTTTCCGGTGCCCGGCGGGCCTTCGAGCAGCACGTGGGCGCCGGCGTCGAGGGCCGCGACGAGCAGCTCGATTTCGCGGGCTCGGCCGACGACCTCGGCGGGGCCGGAGGACGGATCGATCGGCTGGGCAGTCAAGCGGTGCGCCTTCCTTGTCGTACGCGAACTGCCCTTGTCGTACCGCCAGAGGTACGACAAGGGCAGCCAAGGGACGTCGTCCGTTGGCGGAACGCCGTCGGCTAGTGGCTGTGGACCAGGACGCCGCGGACGTTCTTGCCGGCGAGGAGGTCGTCGTAGCCGAGGTTGATCTCGTCGAGCGTGTACGTGCGGGTGATGATCTCGTCCAGCTTGATGTCGCCGGACTGGTAGAGCCCGAGGATCCGCGGAATGTCCGTCGTCGGGTTGCAGTCGCCGAACAGCGAGCCCTTCACGGTCTTGCGGAACAGGGTGAGGAGCGCGGCCGGCAGCTGGATGTTGTTGAGGTCCAGCTTGTTCAGGCCGGTGATGACGAGCGTGCCGCCCTTGCTGATCGTGTGGAAGGACGTCGTGACCTGAGGCTCCGTCACCAGGTCGGTGGTGATGATCGCCTTGTCCGCACCGACGCCGCGGGTCAGCGACATCGCGAGCTCCATGGCCTCCTCGGAGGACGCCACCGCGTGGGTGGCGCCGAGTTCCATGGCCTTCTCGCGCTTGTTCTCCAGCGGGTCCACCGCGATGACGTTCTTCGCGCCCGCGTACCGCGCGCCCTGCACCGCGTTGATGCCGATGCCGCCGACGCCGACGATCAAGACCGTCTCGCCGGGCTGCACGTCCGCGGTGTTGACCGCGGAGCCCCAGCCGGTGGGGACGCCGCAGCCGACGAGGACGGCCTTGTCCAGCGGCAGGTCGTCGTCGACCTTCACCACGGAGTTCTGGTGGATGACGTTGTACTGGCTGAACGACCCGACCATGCACAGGGAGCCGTAGTCGCCCAGCGGGCCCTTGCCGGTGTACCGGCCGTTGATGTTTCCGTCGAGGATCGTGGCGCCCATGTCGCAGATGGACTGGCGGCCGGTGGCGCACCAGTGACACGTGCCGCAGTTCGGGATGAACGAGCACACGACGTGGTCGCCGGGCTTCACGCGGGTGACGCCGGGGCCGACTTCCTGGATGATGCCCGCACCTTCGTGGCCGAGGATCATCGGCAGTCTGGCCGGGAAGTCGCCGTGCGCGGCATGGATGTCCGAGTGGCACAGCCCGGCGTGGGTGAACTGGATCAGGACTTCGCTCTCGCGCGGCCCGTCCAGTTCCAGCTCGTGGATCTCGATCGGCTTGCCGTACTCGACGATGACTCCGGCTCGGGTCTTCACGTGGTGCTCCTCCTCGTTGAGGGTTGGATCATCGCGGTGTCGGCCAGGGTGGCCAGAGCCGCAGCGTAGGACGGAAGGTCCAACTCGGATACCCCCGCGGTGCGGCAGGCTTCGCGAGCGCTCGAAGCGACGGCGAGCCCCTCGACCACGGCGAGCAGCAGCGGTTCCTTGAGGAAGGAGAGCCGCCGCGTGTCGTAGTGGTAGAGCAGAGCGCCGAAACGCTCCGGCCGGATCGCGACCCGCGGGTGCAGAGCCCAGGGGTCGTCGAGACCAAAGGTGCCGCTCACGGCGTCAGGCTATGTCAGGGCAACCGGCTCGCAAGACGTCGGTTCGGCACAACATCGCATCGGCGCGATGTGCCGAGGGAACAGTCAGCTGTTGCGCTCGAAAATCAGGCGAAGACCGATCAGGGTCAGCCACGGCTCGTGCTTGTCGACGGTGGCCGCCTCGCCGAACACCACGGGCGCCAGGCCGCCGGTGGCGACGACGGTGACGGAGTCCGGGTCGTCGGAGAGTTCCTCGGCCATGCGCTCGACGATGCCGTCGACCTGGCCGGCGAACCCGTAGAGGATGCCGGCCTGCATGGCCTCCACGGTGCTCTTGCCGATGACCGAGCGGGGCCGGGCGAGCTCGACCTTGCGCAACTGCGCGCCCTTGGCGCCGAGGGCCTCGGTGGAGATCTCGATGCCGGGCGCGATCGCGCCGCCGACGTACTCGCCCTTCGCGGACACGGCGTCGAAGGTGGTGGCAGTGCCGAAGTCGACGACGATGCACGGCCCGCCGTAGAGGTGCGCGGCCGCGAGCGCGTTGACGATGCGGTCCGAGCCGACCTCCTTCGGGTTGTCCATGAGGATTGGGACGCCGGTGCGGATTCCGGGCTCGACGACGACGGTGGGCAGGTCGGTGAGGTAGCGCTTGCACATCTGGCGCAACTCGTGCAGCACCGAGGGGACGGTGGAGCAGATCGCGATGCCGGTGACCAGCGAGGAACAGTTGCCCTTCTTGGACAGCAGCGCGGACATCGTCACCATGAGCTCGTCCGCGGTGCGCCGGGCGTCGGTGGAGATGCGCCAGGTGTCGACGATCTCGGCGCCGTCGAACAGGCCGAGGACGGTGTGGGTGTTCCCGACGTCGATGGTGAGCAGCATCAGATCTCCCTGAGGTCGAGCGCGACGTCGAGTACCGGCGAGGAGTGGGTGAGCGCGCCCACGGAGATGAAGTCGACGCCGGTGGCGCCGACGTTCCGTGCGTCGGCGAAGGTCAGTCCGCCGCTGGCCTCCAGGCGTGCCCGGCCACGATTGCGGGACACGGCCTCTCGCATGGCGTCGGGCGTGAAGTTGTCCAGCAAGATCAGGTCCGCGCCGGCTTCGAGGACTTCCTCGAACTGTTCGAGGGTGTCGACCTCGACCTCGATCGGCACCTCGGGGAAATGCTCGCGGACGCGTTGCAGCGCCGCGGTCACGCCGCCGGCGGCGACGACGTGGTTGTCCTTGATCAGCGCCTCGTCCCATAGCGCCATACGGTGGTTGACCCCGCCGCCGCAGCGCACGGCGTACTTCTCCAGCACGCGTAGGCCGGGCGTGGTCTTGCGGGTGTCGCGGACCTTGGCTCCGGTTCCCTCGAGCGCGTCCGCCCAGGCGCGGGTGGCGGTGGCGACGCCGCACATGCGCCCCATCAGGTTCAGCGCGGTGCGTTCGGCGACGAGCAGGTCGCGGGTGCGCCCGCGCACGGTGAGCAGCACGTCGCCGCGGCGGACGCGTTCGCCGTCCTTGGCGAGGCGCTCGACGACGACCTCGCCGTCGGCGACCCGCTCGAACACGGCGCGGGCGACTGCAAGTCCGGCGACGACGCCGTCCTGACGGGCCACCAGATCCGCTGCGCCCGTCTGCTCGGCGGGAACGGTCGAGACGCTGGTGACGTCCCGACGCCCCGTCGGAAGGTCTTCGGCGAGGGCTCGGTCGACGATGGACAGCACCTCGGCGACGGGCAGAGCGGCCTCGGACAACTCCATGCGCAGCGTTGCCGACGGTACGGCCGCCAGCGGTTCGGCGATGCCGGCCGACGCGATGCCGAGCACGCCGTCGACGACGAACAGGTCGAGGTGGCCGCGCCAGGACTCGTCGTCGCGGCGGGGAAAGTCTTCGCGCCAGTGCGAACCGCGGGTCTCGTGCCGCGCCTTGGCGGCGGCGACCAGCGCGGTCGCGACGACGTGCAGGTTGGTGGTCTCCCAGGCGGGGACGCCGGGGATGCCGGGGCGCCGGTCGGCCAGCGCCTCGAGCGCCGCGGCGGTGGCGGTCAGGCCCTCGCGGTGGCGCAGGACGCCGGCGCCCTTGCTCATCAGGCGCTGCAGGTCCGTACGGGCCGAGCCGTCGACGAGGCCGGGCACGCGCCGATCGGGCGCCGGGGTCCGGCGCGGCGGCAGCGAGCGGACGAGGTCCGCGGCGATGCGCTCGGCGAACACCAGGCCTTCGAGCAGCGAGTTGGACGCGAGCCGGTTCGCGCCGTGCACGCCGGAACAGGCGGCCTCCCCGCAGGCGTAGAGGCCGGGGACGCTGGAGCGGCCGTGCAGGTCGGTACGGACGCCGCCCGAGGCGTAGTGACAGGCGGGGACGACGGGGATCAGATCGGTCACCGGGTCGATGCCGTGGCGGCGGCAGGTGGCCAGGATCGTCGGGAAGCGGGTGGCCCACTTGGCCTCGCCGAAGCCGCGGGCGTCGAGCCACACGTGCGGGGCGCCGGTGTCCTGCATGGTGCGCAGGATCTGCTTGGCGACGACGTCGCGCGGGGCGAGGTCGGCGAGTTCGTGGACCCCGACCATGAACGGGCGGCCGGCGGCGTCGAGGAGGATCGCGCCCTCGCCGCGCACGGCCTCGGAGATCAGGGGCTGTTGGCCGGCCTCGTCTTCTCCCAGCCACAGGACCGTCGGGTGGAACTGGACGAACTCCAGATCGCGGACCATGGCGCCGGCGCGCAGGGCCATCGCGGTGCCGTCCGCGGTGGCGACGGCGGGGTTGGTGGTGGCGGCGTAGATCTGCCCGAGGCCGCCGGTGGCGAGCACGACCGCGCGGCAGGCGATGGCGCCGACGCCGTCGCGCTGGCCCTCCCCCATGACGTGCAGGGTGATGCCCGCAACCGAACCGTCGTCGGCCAACTGCAGATCGAGAGCGAGGGCGTGCTCGATCACCTCGATGCGCGGTTCGGCGTGCAGCGCGTCCACCAGGGAACGCTGGATCTCCGCGCCGGTGGCGTCCCCGCCGGCGTGGGCGATGCGCCGGCGGTGGTGGCCGCCCTCGAGCGTCAGGGCGAGTTCGCCGTCGTCGGCGAGGTCGAAGACCGCTCCGCCGGCGATCAGGCGACGCACCGCGGCGGGGCCTTCGGTGACCAGGACGCGCACGGCCTCGACGTCGCAGAGCCCGTCGCCGGCGGCGATGGTGTCGCGGAGGTGCTCCTCCGGGCTGTCGCCCGGGCCGAGCGCGGCCGCGATGCCGCCCTGCGCCCACTGGGTGGAGCCCGCGGACAGGACGTCCTTGGTGATGAGCATGACCGGCCCGACCTCCGACGGCAGGGCCGCCGCGGCGCGCAGCGCGATGGTCACCCCGGCGATGCCGGAGCCGACGACCACGACCGAGGCCTCGGTGGTCCACCCCGGCGCTGGGGCGGCGAGCCGTGCGGGGAACATCGGGGCAGGCTACGGGGCGGGCGTTGCGGCCATCGGGTTCACCCGCTGCATCAGTGGCTGGTCGACCGGGTCGTAGAGCCCGTCGCCGCGCAGGTCGCCGCGGGCGGTGCCGACGCCGGGGACCGGAGCGGCCGGATCGCCGTCGATGACCACGATGCGGTTGCGTCCGTCGACGTGCACGACGGTGGGCTTGAGCTCGCGGGCCTCGCGGTCGCTCACGCCCATGTAGCTGATGATGATCACCAGGTCGCCGGGGGCGACGAGACGGGCTGCCGCCCCGTTGATGCCGATGACTCCGCTGCCGCGGACGCCCGGGATCACGTAGGTCTCGAGGCGCGCGCCGTTGTCGATGTCGACGATCGCGACCTGCTCGCCGGGGAGCAGATCGGCGGCCTCCATGAGGTCTTCGTCGATGGTGACCGAGCCGACGTAGTGCAGGTCCGCCTGCGTCACCGTTGCGCGGTGGATCTTCGACTTGAGCATGGTGCGGAACATCAGATGGTCCCTTCGGGTGTAAGGGCCGTGGTGGGCGTAGAGAGTTCCAGTGCAAGATTGTCGATGAGGCGGGTGGTGCCGGTGCGAGCGGCCACCAAGAGCCGAGCCGGGCCCGAACTCGGCGGGGGACCGAGGTCGGGCGCGCGCAGCGCCAGGTAGTCCAGTTCGAGGGCCGGGACTGCGGCGAGTTCGGCGTGCGCCGCGACCAGTACGGCTTCGGCGCCGTCCCTGCCTGCGGCGGCGCCTGCTCGCAGCGCCCTCGAGAGCGCGACCGCGTTGGCGCGCTGGCCTGCGTCCAGGTACCGGTTGCGGCTGGACCGAGCCAATCCGTCGTCCTCGCGCACGGTCGGCACGGGACGGATCGTCACGTCGAGGTCGAGGTCGTCGACCATCTGCGAGATCAAGGCTAGCTGCTGGTAGTCCTTCTCCCCGAAGTAGGCCACCTGAGGGCCGGTCAGGTGGAGAAGCTTGAGGACGACGGTCAGGACGCCGTCGAAGTGGCCGGGCCGCGACGCGCCCTCGAGGATGGCGGCCAGGGGGCCGGCGGTGACGATCGTGGCCGGGCGCCCGTTCGGGTAGAGCTCGGGCTCGCCGGGGGCGAACAGCACGTCGACGCCGGTCTGCTGGCAGATCTGCAGGTCGGACTCGAAGGTGCGCGGGTACCTCGCCAGGTCCTCGTTCGCGCCGAACTGGAGCGGGTTCACGAACAGGGTCGCGACGACGCTCGCGCACTCGGCGCGGGCGTTGCGCATGAGTTCGGCGTGCCCGTCGTGCAGGGCGCCCATGGTCATCACGACGCCGCGGGGCGCCGGCAGGTCCGCCAGCGCCTTGGCGAGTTCTTCGCGCGTGCGGGCGACGACGGTCATCGGGCCTCGAAGGGGTGGGCGGCGCCCAGCGCCTCGAGCAGGCGTTCGGCGTCGGCGGGCTGGAGACGGGCGGCCGCCAGGGCTCGGTCGGCGGTCAGCCGAGCCATGGCGACGTAGGCGGCCGCGGCCTGCGGCGACTGCCCGGCGATCGCGGCGACGTGCTGGGCGACGGTGCCGGCGTCGCCGCGGGCGACCGGGCCGGTGAGCGCGGCGTCCCCGGCGCGCAGGGAGTTGTCCAGCGCGGCGGACAGGAGCGGCGCGAGCAGGCGGGAGGGGTTCTCGACGCCGGCGGTCCGGAGCAGGTCCGCGGACTGCGCGACCAGGGTGACCAGGTGGTTCGCACCGTTCGCGAGGGCCGCGTGGTACAGCACGCGGTGCTCCTCTTCGACCCACTGCGGCTCGGAGCCCATCTCCAGCACCAGGGCCTCGGCGACGGGGCGCAGCGACTCGGGGGCGGTGATGCCGAAGCAGGCGCCGTCGAGGCGGGCGAGGTCCATCGCCGTGCCGGTGAAGGTCATGGCGGGGTGCAGCGCCAGGGGTAGGGCGCCGTGCCGGGTCAAGGGCTCGAGCACCTCGGTGCCGTACCGGCCGCTGGTGTGCGCAACGAGCGTCCCGGTGCGGACGGCGCCGGACTCGGCCAAGCCGGTGACGACGCCCGGCAGGACGTCGTCGGGGACGGCGAGCAGCAGCAGGTCCGCGACGGCCGCGACCGCGAACGGGTCGACGGTTTCCAGCCCGAGCAACTCGAAGGCGCGCTCGCGGCTGGCTTTGCTCACGCCGCTGGCCGCGACGACCGTGTGGCCGACCCGGGCGAGCGCGGCACCGAGCACCGCGCCCACTCGGCCGGCGCCGAGGACACCCACGGCGAGGCGAGCCGGGCGCGCGGAGGCGCCGCTGTTCACTGCGTTCATTGCCTGCGTTCCAGTCCTCTTGGGGTACCGGACGATTTCTGGCTCCGAGGAGTGTAACCGTGACGAGCGTCCCGGGATTCCGGTAACCGGTCACACCCGGGGCTCGCACAGGCCGCGGCCCAATGGGACTGGAGTGACCAATGAGAGCAAAGTGAGTTTTGGGGGATTTGTGGCCGTTGGGGTCTTAGAGCCTTTAGCTGCGGGGGTGGAAGGTCGGTAGTGCCCCCGGTGGTTCGGCCGGGGGACCAACGCAGATCTGGGGGGATCGATGGCGGGGGGAGTGCTGCACGGCGACGTGCTCGAGCAGCTCCGCCTTGCCGAACTGTTGGGTCCGGGACCGGTGTACGCCGGATGCCGGCAACAATGTACAGCCGAACCAGCTCCTCCCGGACTGCAAGCCGCCCGCCTCGTTGACCCCGGGGAGAACGGCACGCCGCAGCGCGTGGAGGCCGCCCAGCACGGCCCGCT
>JBQTKD010000039.1:0-17403 GCA_052386455.1 Sporichthyaceae bacterium | reverse complement strand
GCCCCGGGCAGGGGGTGCGCGGGGCGGGGGGCCGCGGGCGCCGCCCGCTTAACGTACCCGCGCCCCCCCCCTTCCCCCGTTCGGGCAGGGGGGGTCCGCCTTGCCGCTTTGGGCGACCCCCGACTGCACTATCGGGAGTATCAGGGCACGTGGAAGAGGGTGGGGAGCTTCGCCGCCAGCCACGGCTTGCGGCCCCGGGCGCGCAGCTTGAAGGTCGCCACCGCGGGCCAGTGGCTGCGCCGACGCCAGACGACGAGCAGGAGCGCGGCAGGGTCGGCGTGCACGTGACAGTCGACCCGACGGCTCGGCGACGGCTCCAGGATCGCCAGCGTGCGCGCCGCGAAGGAGAAGTCGCGGGGCGGGCCGCCGGTCAGCTGGATTCGATAGACCGCCGAGAAGTCCGGCGAGATTTTCTGGTTCACGAACGCGGTGCCGCCGCCGAAGCTTCCGGCCCGCGCGAACGCGTCGTTGAGCGGGACCACGAAGTCGTCCACTGCGATCAACGCGTCCTGCGGGCGAATCGTCCAGGGCAGCTTTTCGGCGCGCGCGACGTCGAGGCCGTGGACGAGCAGTTCGCTGACGATGTGGGCGTGGATCGCGCGCAGCGGCAGGCGCGACCCGGCGAACCAGTCGAACTCGTGGTCCGGCCCGAGCCCGGCGGTGATCGCCGCGAGCTCGGCGGCGGCGGCCTCGATCCGGTCCGCGAGCGCCGGCAGATCGCGCACGGGGGAGTTCACGACGTACTCCACCGTGAATCTGGACAGGTCGTCGAAGCCGTACACCGGAGGCACCGGATCGCGGCGCACGGTACCGAGCTCGAAGTCCAGGACGTGCAGCATGTGCACGCCCATCTCGGCGACGTTCCACTCCCCGCGCGCGGTGTGGGTGGACCGCCGCGCGCTGCGGAGCAGGTGGGCGGCCTCGCCGGCCACTCGCAGCATGGCCTGTTCGCCGAGCGTGGTGGTCATGGCGGCCGTCCTTCTCCCGAGGTCCTGCCTGCTCCGACCGACCTCGGGCCCCGAACTCATCGGCCGACTAGCCTCGGTCCATGCGGAGCACCATGCAGGACGACTATCAGCTGACCGTGCCGGCCATCTTCGCCCACGGGCGAGCCCTCTACGCGAACAGCGAGGTGGCCAGCTACGACGGAACCGCGTGCCGCCGCGCCACCTTCGCCGAGGTCGCGGACCGAGCGACGCGCCTCGCCGGGGCGTTGCAGGCCTTGGGCGTCGAGCCGGGCGACCGGGTGGGCACGTTGAGCTGGAACAACCAGGAGCACCTCGAGGCGTACCTGGCGATCCCGTCCATGGGCGCGGTACTGCACACCCTGAACCTGCGCATCTCCCCCGAGCAGTTGACCTGGGTGATCAACCACGCCGAGGACAAGGTGGTGATCGTCGACGGCTCGCTGACCGCGCTGCTCGCCGCGATCCGGCCCGGGCTGACGAGCGTGGAGCACGTGATCGTCGTCGGCGGTCCGGACGAGGCGTTGCCCGACGCGTTGGACTACGACGCGTTGCTCGCCGAGCAGGCCGCCGAGTTCGAGTGGCCGTTCGTGGACGAGAAGTCCGCCGCGGGCATGTGCTACACGAGCGGCACCACGGGCGACCCGAAGGGCGTGGTCTACAGCCACCGCTCGACCTACCTGCACTCGATGGGCTGCTGCCTGGCCTCGAGCTTCGGCCTCACCGAGCACGACCGCGTCCTGCCGGTCGTCCCGATGTTCCACGCGAACGCCTGGGGTCTGCCGTACGGGTCGTGGTTCGCCGGCTCGGACCTGATCTTCCCCGGCCCCCACACGCAGCCCGATCCACTCAGCCGGTTGATCGTCGCCGAACGTCCGACGGTGTCCGGCGGCGTGCCGACGGTGTGGGCGGACCTGACCCGCTACCTCGAGGACCACCCGGCGGACCTGTCCAGCATTCGGTTCATCGGCTGCGGTGGTGCCGCCGTGCCGCGGCATCTGATGGCCCGTTATCTCGAGAAGCACGGCGTCAGGATCGTGCAGGCGTGGGGCATGACCGAGACCAGTCCCATCGCCGCCATCGCCAATCCGCCGCGCGATCTGCTGGGCGAGACGGAACTCGACTGGCTCTCGCGCACCGGCCGACCCATCCCCGGTGTGGAGATGCGGATCGTCGACGACTCGAACACCGTCCTTCCGTGGGACGGCCAGGCGATCGGCGAGATCGAGTGCCGCGGGCCGTGGATCACCGGCGACTACTACCGAGTCGAGAACTCCGGCCGCTTCCACGACGGGTGGCTGCGCACCGGCGACGTCGGCACCATCGAGCCCAATGGCTTCGTGCGCATCACCGACCGGTCCAAGGACGTCATCAAGTCCGGCGGCGAGTGGATCTCCTCGGTGGACCTGGAGCTCTACCTCGCCGGGCACCCGGACGTCGTCGAGGCCGCCGTGATCGCGGTACCGGATCCACGATGGGACGAGCGGCCCCTGGCGTGCATCGTGCCGCGCGACGGCACACGGCCGACGCCCGAGGAACTGCGAGCGTTCCTGGCCGAGAAGTTCCCGAAGTGGTGGCTTCCCGAGCACTGGGCCTACATCGACGCGGTCCCGCGCACCAGCGTCGGCAAGTTCGACAAGAAGGTGCTCCGCGCACGGCACGAAGCCGGCGGTTTGGACGTGCTGGGCGGGGAAGGTTCCGCCCAGTGAAGATCCTGGTCACCGGCGCGTCCGGCTACATCGGCGGGCGCCTGGTGCCCGCCCTGCTCGAGGCCGGCCACGAGGTACGCGTGCTGGCCCGCACCCCGGAGAAGCTCCGCGACGTGCCGTGGGCGTCGCAGGTGGAGATCGTCCGCGGCGACGTCTCGGATCTCGACTCCATGGTCAAGGCGTGCAGCGGCGTGGACGTCCTGCACTACCTGGTGCACTCGCTGAACGCGAAGGACTTCGCGACTTTGGACCGGCGGGCCGCCATGACCACCGCCGCGGCGGCCCGCGAGGCGGGGGTGTCGCGCATCGTGTACCTCGGCGGGCTGCACCCGGACGGCAAGGAGGTGCTCTCCGAGCACCTGGAGTCCCGGCGCGAGGTCGGGGAGATCTTCCTGCACAGCGGAGTTCCCACCGTCGTGCTCCAGGCCGCCGTGATCCTGGGATCGGGCTCCGCAAGCTTCGAGATGCTGCGCTACCTCACCGAACGGCTGCCGGTGATGGTCACTCCGAAGTGGGTGGACACGCGCGTCCAGCCCATCGCGGTGCGGGACGTGCTCCACTACCTGGTCGGCGTCGTCGACGTCGCCGAACCCCTCAACCGGACGTTCGACATCGGCGGGCCCGACGTGCTGACCTATCGTCAGATGATGTCGCGGTACGCCCGCGTGGTGGGGCTTCCCCCGCGCCGAATCGTTCCCGTGCCGGTGCTCACCCCGCGGCTCAGCTCGCACTGGATCAACATCGTGACGCCGGTTCCGAAGTCCATTGCCGCTCCGCTGGTCGAGTCGCTGGTGCACGAGGTGATCGCGAGCGAGCGCGACATCGACGCGTTCGTCCCGCCGCCGGCCGGTGGACTGACCGGCTACGAACGAGCGGTCGAGTTGGCTCTGGACAAGATTCGCGCCGGGCGAGTGGACACCCGGTGGTCGGACGCATCGACCCCGGGCAGCGCTGCGGACCCCCTGCCCTCGGACCCGGACTGGTCCGGTGGCAGCGTCTACTTCGACGAGCGCGAGGGCCGCTCCGCGGTCTCTCCCGACGAACTGTGGCGCGTGGTCAAGGGCATCGGCGGCGACAACGGCTGGTACTCCTTCCCGCTGGCGTGGGCCGCACGCGGCTGGCTCGACCGACTGGTCGGTGGCGTGGGCCTGCGCCGCGGCCGCCGCGACCCCTCTTCGCTGCGCGTCGGCGAGGCGCTGGACTGGTGGCGGGTGGAGGCGCTGGACGAGCGTGGGCCGTCGAAGCTGCTGCGCCTGCGGGCCGAGATGAAGGTCCCCGGCCGCGCGTGGCTGGAGCTGCGCGTGGAGCCCGGCCCCGATGGCGGCAGCGTGTACCGACAGAAGGCGATCTTCGTGCCGAAGGGTTTGGCGGGCCAGGCGTACTGGCACGCGGTGCTGCCCTTCCACGGCGTCGTCTTCAAGGGCATGACGCGCAACATCCTCGCCGCCGCCGACGGGCCTCGGGCCTAAGAGAGAGGGGCCGCATGCGCGCGATCGTCTATCGGGAAACGGGCGGCTCGGAGGTGCTGCAGCTCGAGGAGCGGCCGATTCCCGAGCCTGCGCCCGGCGAGGTCCGGGTGCGGGTCCACGTGTCCGGCGTGAACCCGACCGACTGGAAGACCCGCGCCGGTGGCGGGATGGCGCCCGCTGCCGCGGGCGGGCAGGTGCCCAACCAGGACGGCGCGGGCGTGATCGACGCCGTCGGCGACGGGGTCGACCCTGCCCGCGTCGGGGAGCGGGTGTGGTTGTGGGAGGCCGCGTGGCAGCGGCCGACCGGCACCGCGCAGGACTACACGTGCATTCCGGCCCGGCAGGCCGTCGCGTTGCCCGAGAGCGCGTCGTTCGACGTCGGCGCAAGCCTCGGCGTCCCGGCGCTGACCGCGCACCGGTGCCTCACCGCGCACGACGACGTTCCCTCCCGGTTGGCGCCCGGCGCGATGAGCGGGCTCGCGGTGCTGGTCACCGGCGGCGCCGGTGCGGTGGGCCACGCGGCGATCCAGCTCGCGAAGTGGGCGGGCGCGACCGTGCTCACCACCGTCAGCGGGCCGGAGAAGGCGCAGCTCGCCAAGAGCGCCGGAGCGGACCTGGTGATCGACTACAACCGCGAGGACGTGATCGCCGCCGTCCGGGGCGCGGTCCCCGGTGGGGTGAACGTGATCGTGGAGGTGGCGCCGAACGCGAACGCCGAGGTCGGCGCCAAGGTCGTCGCACCCTTCGCGACGATCGCCTGCTATGCCCAGATCGGGCCCGACAAGCTCCGCGTCCCGCTGCGCCCGCACATGACCGCGGGCACCCGCTTCCAGGGCGTGCTGCTCTACACGATGAGCCCGGCCACCAAGGACGCCGCCGTCGCAGCGGTGTCGGCCGCCGTAGCCGACGGGGCCCTGCCCGTAGGAGCGGAATACGGCCTGCCCCTGCACCGGTTCACTTTGGAGCAGACCGCAGCGGCGCACGACGCCGTGCAGGGGGCAATCACCGGCAAGGTGCTTGTCGACCTGATCTGAGCACCCGTCAGCAGGGAGTGGGCATGGGCATCGAAGTAGTCGAATCGACCCGGCAGGTACGGATCGAATTGGACGGGGTGGTGCTCGCCGAGTCGAAGGACGCGCGAATTCTGTCCGAAGGGCGGCTGCGGCCCCGGTACTACCTGCCCGAGGCCGACGTGCGGATGGACCTGCTGACCCCGTCGGACACGTCGAGCCGCTGCCCGTACAAGGGCGCGGCCGAGTACTGGTCGGTGGCCGTCGGTGGGAACGTCCACCCCGATGTCGCGTGGACCTACCGCTCTCCGATTCCGGAGCGCGCCGACATCGCGGGCCTGATCTGCTTCTACGACGAGAAGGTCGACCTGTACCTCGACGGCGAACTGCAGCCCTAGGGCGTGTCCCTAGGCGCCGAACGCGAGAGTGTGGCCGTCGCGGGTGACCACCGCAAGGTCCCGCATGCCGTACTCGCGTTCGTCCAGCGGCACGGTGATCGTCGCGCCGCGCGCGAGGAGGTCGGCGTTGATTCCGTCGATGTCCTCGACGATCAGCGAGATCCGCCCGATGGACGGCGAGTGCTCGACGGCGCGCAGGTGGATCTCGACGTCGTCGCGCTCCAGGCCGGCGTAGGCAGGCGGGCCTTCCCAGACGAAATCGACGGTGAACCCGAAGGCGTCTCGGAACTCCGCAACGGCGGCGGGTAGATCGGCGCAGTCGAGCACCGGGATGACGTTGCGGACTCGCATGTCCTGGACGGTACCAAGACTGCTGACGCAGGGTCAGCCCATCGCGAACAGCAGCCTTCCGGCTACCGGGCCAGCGGCGGAACCACGTCCAGCCTCAGCCGGAACCAGACAACCTTGCCGTTCTCCTCGGGTTCGGTGCCCCACTGGTCGCTGAGTAGGTCGACCAGCGCGATGCCCCGCCCGTTCTCCGAGTCCAGCTCGACGTGCTTGAGCTTCGGTTGCGCGACCAGGCTGTCGCGCACGCGAACTTCCAGGACATCGCCGCCGTCGCAGCGCACGTCGACTTCGACGGGCGGCAGTCCGTGGCGCACGGCGTTGCCGACGAGTTCGGAGACGAGCAGTTGGGCCTCGTCCAGCACCCGGGTGGCGTGGACCGGGCACAGGGCCTCGGCGAGGAACCGACGGGCGTGGCCGGGGGCCCGGGCGTCGGCGCGGAGCATCTCGCGGCGCGGCGGCGTAGAGCAGCGCATGGCAGGTCAGCCGGTGCAGGGGACGAAGGTCATGGGCAGGAAGTACCCGCATGCGAGGCGGCCCATCCCCGATGTGGCGAGGTTTTCGGCAGCCTTGGCATGCGGTCAGTCTCCACCGTGCCGCGCGGCGCCGGCGGCAGCAGACGATCGCGATCGACAATTGTCCCGACGGAACCGGGGGGAACCGAATGTCGATCACTGCCGTGCGGGCGCTCGCCGCTGCGCTGGGTGCCGCCGCACTGCTTCAACTGCCGCCGGCCGGGGCGGCGGAGGCCGGCCCGGTTCGGACGGACGTCGTCGCGCCCCTGGTCGTCGGTTGGGAGGCGGAGGTCGTCCGAGACCGCCTGAAGCTCCTGCCGTCGAAGGCCGAGGTGATCGCCGGCGTCCGGGACGCCACCGCGGTCGCGGGGGTGAAGGTTCGCTTCGTCCGGGGCACCCTCGTGCACGGTGGAGAGGCGGTCCACACCAACGGCACGTCCTGGCGCGCGGAGTTCCCGATGCCCGCCGCAGACTCGACCGGCCTGTACGAGGTGTGGATAGACACGCGGGACACGCTCGGCAACTCGGCCGACACGAGGGTCGGCACGCTGCACTTCGACTGATGTTTCGTACGGTTGTTCCGACTGCGGACGCACGAACACGGGGGAGCACGATGTCGATCGCGCTGGGACGGGTGGGCCTGCTCGCGGGCACGGTGACGCTGGCGTGGCTGCCGACCGCCGCAGTCGCGGTGCCGGCCCCCACCACGTCGTCCGGGCTGACGTGCACGATCGTCGGGACGGCCAAGGCGGACACGCTGAAGGGCACCGCGGGCAACGACGTGATCTGCGGCCTCGGCGGCAACGACAAGATCTCCGGGCTCGGCGGCAACGACGTCATCGACGGCGGCGGCGGCAACGACGCCCTCTACGGCGGGGACGGCAACGACCTGCTCTACGGCGGCAGCGGGAAGGACACGTTCTTCGGCGAGGCCGGCACCAACACCTGCGACCCGGTCGGCACCGAGACCGCCAGCAAGTGCTCCAAGGACTCGACGGCCCCGTCGGTCGTGGAGTGGTCGGTGAGCACCACCTCGGTCAACACGGCCGCGGAGGCGCGCAGCGTCACCGCGGAGGCTCGGGTCAAGGACGCCTATTCCGGCGTCCGCAAGGTCGAGTTGCACCTGCTCGGGCCCGACGACCGCCAGTACGGCGGGGGGTCGAAGCAGTCCAGCGGCAGTGCACTCGACGGCTACTGGCGCCTCGCCATCCAGGTCCCCCAGGGTGCACCCCAGGGCAGCTACACGCTGCGGATCCTCGCGACCGACAAGGCCGGCAAGGTCCGCAACCACGCCACGAACATGACGGTGCAGCAGACCGGCCAGGGCGACGAGGACGCGCCGTTCGTCGAGGAGTGGGACCTCAACGGCACCAAGCCGAAGGACGGGGGCGTCCTCACCATCGACGCCAGCGCCAAGGTCACCGACAACCTCTCCGGCGTCGGCGTGGTGACGCTGCGCATGGTCGGCCCGGACGGTGCGAGCTACGGCGGCCCCGCCACCCGCTCCGCGGGCGACGACAGGGACGGGACCTACACGCGGCAGATCGTCGTACCGGGCGACGCCCCGGTCGGGAGCTACGAACTGGTGGTCGTGGCCTCGGACAAGGCCGGGAACGCGGCGACGAAGAAGACGGGCCTCACCGCCTCGAATTCCGCCTAGCGGAGCCCAGCGCCGGCTTGTTACTGTGCGGTAGTGACCACCCTCGGGACGAGGACGTCCTGCTGGCTGAGCGAGCGCGACCTGGTTGCGCGCCTGCTCGGGCACATCGACGCGGGCACGACCGATCTGGGACCGAAGGTTGGCCGGGTCCCCGTGGAGCACTACCGGGATCCCGCCCGCTTCGCGGCCGAGCTGGCGCTGCTGCGCCGGGTGCCCGCGGCCTTCTGCGCGTCGGCGGCGCTGCCGCGAACGGGTTCCTACCAGGCCCGCACGGCGGCGGGCGTTCCGCTGCTGGTGGTCCGCGGCCGGGACGGCACGGTCCGAGCGTTCCGCAACTCGTGCGGGCACCGCGGCACCGCACTGGCCGACGGCACCGGCTGCGCGAGTGCGTTCGTCTGCCCGTTCCACGGCTGGACATACGCCCTGGACGGGTCCCTGGCCAAGGTGCCGCACGCCGACGGCTTCGCCGACGTCGACCTGGCCGAGCGGCGCCTGCCCGAGGTCGCCTGCCGGGAGTCCTCCGGCCTGGTGTGGGTGGACCAGGACGGACCCGGAACCTTCGAGGGCATCGAGAGCCTGACCGGGCTGACGTCGGATCAGATCCTCGTCGGGCAACGGAGTTTTCCCGTCGCGACGAACTGGAAGGTACTCGTCGAGGGCTTCCTCGAGGGGTACCACATCCGCTCGACGCACCCCACGACGTTCCTGCCGTTCGGCTACGACAACGTGACCGCGCTCGAGCAGTACGGGCCGCACTCGCGGATCACGTTCCCGTTCCAGCGGATCGAGGAACTGCGCGATCAGCCGCCGGAGTTCTGGCACAGCGAGGGCGTCACCACCGTCGTGGAGCACCTGTTCCCCAACGCCGTCATCCCGCACCTGAGCTCGCACCGGGCCGTCATCGTGATCGAGCCGGTGGACGTCGGGCTCTCCCAGATGCAGATCGCCCAGTTCACCACCCCGGCCGCCGACGGCTCGGTGCCCACGTCCGCGCAACGCGACATCGAGTTCGTCGAACTCGGGCTCGCCGAGGACCGGGCGATGGCCCTGGAGGTCCAGCGCGGCCTGGCCGCCCGTAGCGGCGACGTCGTGTTCGCCCGCTACGAGAGCGCGCTCACCCATTTCCACGACGGATTGGCCGCGCGGCTCTAGGCGGGTCTTTCCTCGATCGTACCCAGAGCGAGAGTACGACTTCGTACTCTCGGGGGTAGCCTGGGTTGTTGTGAGCGCGGCGACCACTCCGCCGGCGCAGCGCCAGGCTCCGATGCTGACCCTGTTCGCGCTGGTCGCCGCCGCGATGGCGTACGCCCTGTCGCAAACCCTCGTCTCCCCCGCCCTCCCGGAGATCCAACGCGAACTCGGTACTAGCACCACCGCCGTCACCTTCGTCTTGACCGCGTTCCTGCTGAGCGCCTCGGTGGCCACGCCGATCGTCGGCCGCCTCGGCGACATGTTCGGCAAGGAACGCATGCTGATGCTGACCTTGGTCGTGTTCGCCGCCGGATCCGTGGTCGCGGCGGTCGCCCCGAACATCCAGGTGCTGGTCCTGGCCCGAGTCATCCAGGGCGCGGGCGGCGCGATCTTCCCGCTGGCCTTCGGCATCATCCGCGACGAGTTCCCGCGGGAGAAAGTCGCCTCGAGCATCGGCCTGGTCAGCGCGACCTTCGGCATCGGCGGCGGCGTCGGGGTCGTCGCGTCCGGCCTGATCGTGGACAACCTGTCCTGGCACTGGGTGTTCTGGGCGGGTCTGGCCGTGGTCCTGCTGGCCATCGTCGCCACGTACCTCTGGGTGCCCGAGTCTCCGGTGAAGACCCCGGCGAAGATCGACTGGACCGGCGCGACGCTGCTCTCGCTCGGCCTGATCGCCGCGCTGGTCGCGGTCAGCGAGGGCAACCGCTGGGGTTGGCTGTCGCCGGGCATCGTGTGGCTGTTCGCGCTCGGCCTGATGCTGCTGGTCGCCCTCGCCGCCTACGAGCTGCGCCACCCCGAACCGCTGGTGGACATGCGCCTGCTCGGCAGGAGGGCGGTGCTCACCCCCAACATCGCGGGCTTCCTCGTCGGCTTCGGCATGTTCGGCTCGTTCATCCTGATCCCGCAGTTCGTGCAGACGCCCGAGGAAGCCGGCTTCGGCTTCGGTGCCTCCGTCACCCAGTCCGGCATGTTCCTGCTCCCGACGACGATCGGCATGCTCGTCGCCGGGCCCTTGGCCGGAACGCTCGGCACCCGCGTCGGCTCCAAGATCCCGTTGCTCATGGGCACCGTCTCGATGGCCCTGGCCTACCTGTTCCTGGCATTCGTGCACGACGAGCGCTGGGCCGTGTTCGTCGGCTCCGGGCTTCTCGGCACGGGGCTCGGGCTGGCGTATGCGGCGATGGCGAACCTCATCATCGAGGCGGTGCCGCAGCGCCAGACCGGCGCCGCGTCGAGCATCAACACGATCATGCGCACGATCGGCGGCACCCTCGGCGGGCAGATCGCCGCCAGCCTCATCGTCGGACACCTGGCCGCGAACGGCCTACCTGAAGAGATCGGCTTCACCCTGGCCTTCGCGATGTTCGGCATCAGCCTGGTACTGGCGACGATCGCCTCGCTGTACATCCCGAATCCGCGGCCCAAGACGGCTGCGGCGGCGATCGTCGTTCCGGAAGTACCGGCTGTCTCGGTCCCGCCGCTGGGCGTCGTGCGCGGCACGGTGCGCGACGCCGACGGCACCGGGTTCGCCGGAGCGACGGTGATCCTGCTCGACGAACAGGGCAACGTCGCGCACAGCGTCGTGACCGACGCGGCCGGTGGATTCGAAATCCCGCAGGTCGTGCCGGTGGAGCACACCTTCGTGGTGGTTGCGGCCGACCAGGAACCGCACGCGGACATCCTTCGCCCCGGCCAGGCGATCGCGCACGTGGTGTCGCCGCGACCGGCGCCCGCGGCCTACTTCTAGACGGTGGCGGCGTCCGCCGCCGGCACGAACGGCTGTTGCGCGACCGGCTCGAGCCGCACCGGAATGCCGTTGAGGACCGAGGTTCCGGACAGTTCCTCGACGCGCGAGGACAGGAAGTTCGACGTGGAGCCGCCGGCGGCGTTGGCGCGCTGCCAGCCGCCCGCGTGACCCCAGCCGTGGGGCAGTGCGACGGTGCCGGGAGTCATCTCGTCGGTGTACACGACCTCGACGCGGATGCTCCCGCCCTCGGAGACCAGGTCGGCGACTCCGCCGTCGAGAACGCCCAACGGCGCCGCGTCGCGCGGGTTGATCCGCAGGGTGTGCCGCCGCTTCTCGGGCATGAGGCGCGGCGAGTTGTGCATCCACGAGTTGTGCGAGTTCATCTCGCGCAGCCCGATCATCCGCAGCGGGTAGTCGCCATCGCGATCGGTGGCCGCTTCCAGCCGCGCGAACTCCGCGAGGATGCGCGGGTCCGTCATCGGGATCCGCCTGTCCTTGGTCTTCACGAACTTCTTCAGCGGTGCGATGGGCTGCTGTTCGTGGAACACGACGCCGCGCGGAGCCTTCTCCGCGAGCTTCTTCCACGACCAGCCCGACCGGCGCAGGCCGTACCAGTCCCCCGCGCGCCCCGTGCGCACCAGCAGGTCGGCCATCCGACGGGGCGTCATGCCCAGGCCCACCTTGGCCATCAGCCGCTCCACGGCGAAGATGTGCGCGCCACCGAGACCCATTCGCTTGCAGATCTCGTTGAGGACCTCCCACTCCTGCCGGCACTGCCCGATCGGCTCGATCACCTTCTCGGTGATGCGAATGCTCGGGCGCATGTACCGGCTGGAGAACTGGATCGGGATGTCCTCCCGCTCGTACATGGTGGTCGCGGGCAGAAGGTAGTGCGCGTACTTGTTGGTCTCGTTCATGTAGAGATCCATCGCGGCGAAGATCTCGAGAGTGTCCAGCGCTTCGGCCAGCTTCTGGCCGCTCGGGCCGGTGACCACCGGGTTCGAGCCGAGCATCATCACGCCGCGGATCTGTCCCTCGCCCGGCGTCGTGATCTCCTCGGCCAACGCGGAGGACGGCAGGAAGCCGTACGCGTCCGGCAGGCCGCGGACGCGGGTGCGGACCTTGCCGAAGGTCGCGAAGTTCAGCTTCTCCGCGAGCACCGTGGTGTGCACGGGCGACCACGCCCACACCCAACCGCCGGCCCGCTGCAGGTTCCCGGTGACGATGTTGACGAAGTCCTGCAGCACGTTGTTCAGCGTCCCGAACTCCTGCGTGCACGTGCCGGTGCGCCCGTAGACCACGGCGGCCTTGGCGCCGCCGATCGCCCGCGCGATCTCGCGGACCGTCTCCGCGGGAACGCCGGTGTGCGCTTGTGCGTCCTCCGGGGAGTAGCGCTTCACCGCGTCGGCCCAGAACTCGAAACCGGTGGTCCACCGCGCCACGAACTCGCGGTCGTAGTGGCCCTCGCCGAGTAGCACGTGCAGCACCGAGAGCAGGAACCACGCGTCGGTCGCGGCCTTGATCGGGACGTGGTCGAAGGTCTTCGCAGTCTGGGTTCTACGGGGGTCGACGACGAAGACGCGACCGCCGCGTTCGGTCACGCCGGTCATGTGTTCGCGGATGCGCGGGTCGTGGACGAAGCTGCCCTTGGAGACCCACGGGTTGGCGCCCATCACGACGAGGACGTCGGTGCGCGGGATGTCCGGGATGGGCATGTGCGCGCAGTGCCCGTAGAGAATCTTGAAGGCGCCGACGCGCGAGGCGCCGTCCTCGGAGTTGATGCCGTAGAACCAGGGCGTGCCCAACGCGCAGGCGAACTGCTTGCCCCAGAACGCAGCACTGTAGGAGAAGTACGGCGGGTTGCCCTCGTGTACGGCGAGGGACTTGGGCCCTTGCGTGCGCCGCAGCTTCGCGAACCGAGCGGCGATGTCGGCCAGGGCCTCGTCCCACGTACAGGGCTCGAACTCCCCGGGCCCGCCCACCCGTCGCATCGGCACGGTGATGCGGTCCGGGTCGTTGACGACCTCCGCCATCGCCGCGCCCTTGGTGCACGAAAAACCCTTGCTGTGCGGGTCATCCTTGTCCGCGCGCAGCCCGATCAGCTTCCCGTCTTCGACGGTGGCGATCATTCCGCACAGCGGCTCGCAGATGCGGCAGAACGTTGCCTTCTCCACCGTCCCCACGTCAGGCGCCGCAGGGCTTCTCGTCGACCTTGGCGTCGCGGAACGCGTCGGCCGTCTGCTTCATGCTGCGGTCCCCGGGCTGGATCACCGGGCCGAGGCTGTCGGCGCCGGCGTCCAGAGAGTTCGCGCCCGCATCGATGAAGCCGTTGCCGAAGGAGTTGTAGGCAGCGAACGGTTCGAAGAAACTCCGGCTGGTCTGGATCGCCGCCGGAAAGTCTTTGCGCGCCTGGTCGGCGAACTTCTGGCCCTCGGCGAGGAACATGCCTTGGGCTTGCGCGAAGGGCTCGGGCAGCGGAGTGCCGATGACGGCCAGCGCGACCCCGTAGAACACGCCCGGCCCGGCCCCGGATCCGGTTTGGAATCCGTCGAGCAGGTAGGAGATGCCGGCCACGCGTGCCGGCCCGCACCCGGCTCGCGGCGCGCTCGCCGAGGTGGCGACGACGGGCTGCGCGGTACGGAGGGCGGCCCGCACGGGCGAGGGCTGCACCGCCATCGGCTCGGAGTTCGCCGGAGCAGCCGCCGGGGCGGTGAGCGCCGCGCCCTTGCCGAACGGCTTGTAGTCCTTGTGGACGTACAGCGCCGGGCCGGGCACGCTCACGTACGCCTTGTCCTTGATCGTGACGACGCCGTAGCCCATCTGCGTGGCCATCGGCTTGCCGCGGGTCATCGTGATCGGGTAGGTCATCCCGTCCAGGTTGTTGTTCTTGATGCTGTAGACGCCGTTGGCGACGTCCTCGGGCGTCGGGTTGTCCGGAAGGTTCTGCGCCGCCGCCTCGAAGAACTTGGCGATGGTCCAGCCGTTCGCAAAACCGCCGGACACGATCGTGCCGGGGAGGAACTTCGCCACGGCGGTGTGCAGGGCCTTGACGCCCGGGACCTCGGTCGCGATCCAGGAGGTGTTCTTCGCAGCGACGATCAGGCCCTCGACCTTCGGGTCCTCGGGCAGGTTGCCCAGCGCGAGGGTGTCCGCCGTGCCGAAGATCGGGTTGTAGTTCTGCCGGATGCAGTCGCTGGCGAAGCGGCGCAGGCTTGCGGTGTCCAGCGCCATCATGACGACTTCGGCGCCGGCGTTCTTCGCGGCCAGGCACTGCGAGGTGTAGTCCGGCTGGGTCAGCGAGGGCCGGCCGCTGACGGTCGGCACGAACCCGATCTGCTTGAGCGTCTCGGGATCGGTCCACTGGTCGTCGAAGTTGTCGCAGAGGCCGAAGTCGCTGCAGGAGAACGCGGCGAGCTTGGTCTTGCCCTTCGGCAGCGCAACCTTGGACAGCGCGTAGAGGATCGAGTCGGCGTTGACGTGCCCGGTGGGTTGCGGGCTGAGCACGTACGGCTCCTTGTAGGCCTGGTCCAGGCCGCCCTCGGTGCCGAAGGTGAAGATCTTCTTCGAGTTCAGGTACTTGTTGTTGCCGTTCGGGGAGAACCCGAGCGTGCCGTAGACGAAGGCGATGACGCCCTTCTGCTCGACGAACTGCCGCTGCAGGGAGATGTACCGGGCCGGGTCGCCGCCGTCGTCGCCGACGAGCACCTCGACCGGGTGCCCGTTCACCCCGCCGCGCAGGTTGACGTCCTGCGCCCAGACGCGGATGCCGGTGACGGTGTCCTTGACCAGACCGCCGACAGGGCCGGAGAACGTGCCGACCACGCCGACCTTGACGACGGACTTGTTCGCGATCAGGGGCTTGCCCGCGGCCGGCTTGGCGGGAGTGCCGGCGGCCGGTGCCTTCGCGGTCGTGGCCGAGCCTGCGGTGCCCTTGGCGGCACCGACTGCTGCCGTCCCCGCCGCGCCCTTCTTGCCCGGCGCCGGGGCGGCGGCGGTCGTGCCCTCGGCGGACGGTGCTGCCGCGGTGGTATCGGCGGACGCCGTGTCCGTCGACGCGGTGTCCGTCGACGCGGTGTCCGTCGACGCGGTGGCGTCGGCGGCGGACGAGGTGTCGGCCGACGTCGCGTCGGTGGCCGCTGCGGCCTGGACGACCTGGTTGACGCCTGCGGCGCGTTCGATCTCCTCGTCGCTCACCCGCGTCCCGGCGCAGCCGGCCAGAAGTACGCCGAGCGCTGCAACCGCTGCGATGGCGGACGTGCGCTTTCCGCTTCTAGACATGGACGGAGCCTCCCTTGACTGCATCTGACCGGCCGCGGCCTTCGCCGGCAGCGGTACCTGCATAGGCGGCGAAGATCTCCTCTTCGCCGAAGGAATCTGACCGGCCCGACAGCCGGATGGAGCCGCGCGCGACGACCACGACGTCGTCGGCGATCTTCAGTGCGCGGTGCACGAACTGCTCGACGACGACGAGCGCGACGCCCTCGGCCTTCAGGCCCGCGAGGAAGACGAAGATCTCGTCGACGAGGTTGGGCGCCAGGCCCATCGAGACCTCGTCGAGCAGGACGACCTTGGGGTTCTGGATGTAGGACCGCGCGACCGCGAGCATCTGCTGCTCGCCGCCGCTCATGGTTCCGGAGATCTGCGAGAGGCGTTGCCCGAGCCGTGGGAAGGCGGCAGCCGCTTTGGCGATGGCATCCGAGGCACCGCCGCGGGGCGCCTGCAGGATCAGGTTTTCCTTCACCGTAAGGCTGGGGAAGATGCCGCGCGGGTCGGGGATGTGGCACAGCCCGGCCTTCACCCTGCTGCTGGTCGAGGCCTTGGTGACGTCCTTCCCGTCGAGCAGGATCTGCCCCGCGGTGGGCTTGATGAGGCCCGACGCCGTCTTGAGGAACGTGGTCTTGCCGGCGCCGTTCGGGCCCAGCACCGCGAGCGATCCGGCGGCCGGCAGCGTGAGGCTGAGGTTGCGGACGACGGTCTTCTCGCCGTAGCCGGAGGTGACTCCGCGCAGCTCGAGGATCGGGGCGGTCATTCGGAGGCCTCCAGTCCGAGCTCCTCGTCGCCGAGGTAGGCCTTGCGGACGATCTCGCTGGAGAGCACGTCGACCGGTACGCCCTCGAAGAGGAGGTTGCCGAAGTCCAGGACGTAGGCGTAGTCGCACAGCCCGGAGATGACGGTCATGTCGTGCTCGACGATGAGGATGCCAATGCCGTTCTCGGCCACCACGTCGCGCAGCAGCGTCGTGAACGCCTCGCTCTCGGTGGCGTCCAGACCGGACGAGGGTTCGTCGAGCAGCAGCAGGCGGAAGTCTCCGGCGAGTGCACGAGCCAGTTCGACGAGCCGACGCTGACCGGTGGACATTCGCCCGGCCCGTTCGTTGGCGACGTCGGAGATGCCGCACTGCGCCATGGCCTTCTCGGCCGCGCGGGCTACCAACGTTCGTTCGCCGCGCCGCGGAATCAGCTGTGTGAGCGGGGAGGTTCCGGCGAGGCGGGCTTCCCGACCGAGCGCCACGTTCTCCGCGACGGTGAGGGAGTCGAACAGTTCGATGCGCTGGAAGGTGCGGCCGATGCCGAGGTGTGCGCGGCGGGATTCGGGCGCCTTCGTCAGGTCGTGCCCGTCGAAGGACACCGTGCCGGATGCGGGGGTGACCGCGCCGGAGCAGGCGTTGAAGGTGGTGGTCTTGCCGGCGCCGTTGGGGCCGATCAAACCGGTCACCGAACCGATGGGTGCGGCGAGGTTCAGGTGGTTCACCGCCGTGTGCCCGCCGAAGCGGATCACCAGGTCCTCGATGAGCAGCCCCGGAGCGCTGCTGCGTTCGGCGCGGTCCAGGACGGCGGCGGGCGCGGTCATCGCCCTGCTCCCATGGTCTGGTCTCCCGTCGTCACGAGTTCCTTGGGTTCGTGCCGGGCGGCGCTTGCACGACGCCAGCCGGGGTCGGCGGCACGCGAGGGCATCGGCCCGCGGGTTCCGATCCGCGCCGAGTTCCCCAGCGAGTCGCGGAACCAGGCCACCGGGTCGAACTGCGCGGCGGCGATGAGCGAGGCGACGATCGCCAGCACGCCGAAGCCGATCGCCTGGTAGTTCGGGTTGAGGTCGCTGATGTAGGACGGCAGCACCGCCAGGGCGAGGGCCGCGAGGATCGAGGACCGCACCAGGTGGTTACCGGTGATCGCGATGACCGCGACCCACAGCAGCGACTGCAGGGACCCGAGACCACCGGGACCGGCCGCTCCGTTGCCCGCCGAGATCACGCCACCGGCGACGCCCGCGATGAACGCGGAGATGGAGAACAGCAGCATGAGCGTGGTAGTTGTGCCCGTGCCGTAGGTGGTCAGCGCGGTCGGGCTGTCCGCCAGGGCGCGGAGCAGGCGGCCGAGGCGCGAGCGCTGCAGGA
>JBQTKD010000038.1:0-19017 GCA_052386455.1 Sporichthyaceae bacterium | reverse complement strand
GGGCGAGATCGCGGCCCTCGCGGACACGATCAACACGATGGTCGACCAGCTCTCCTCCTTCGCCGACGAGGTCACCCGCGTGGCCCGCGAGGTCGGCACCGAAGGCCGCTTGGGTGGGCAGGCCCAGGTGAAGGGCGTCTCCGGCACCTGGCGCGACCTGACCGACAACGTCAACTACATGGCCGCCAACCTCACCGGCCAGGTCCGCAACATCGCCCAGGTGACCACGGCCGTGGCGCGAGGCGACCTATCCCAGAAGATCACCGTCGACGCGAAGGGCGAGGTCGCGGCGCTGGCCGCGACCATCAACACGATGGTCGACCAACTCTCCTCCTTCGCCGACGAGGTCACCCGCGTCGCCCGCGAGGTCGGCACCGAAGGCCGCCTCGGTGGGCAGGCCCAGGTGAAGGGCGTCTCCGGCACATGGCGCGACCTCACCGACAACGTCAACTACATGGCCGCCAACCTCACCGGCCAGGTCCGCAACATCGCCCAGGTCGCCACCGCGGTGGCCCAGGGCGACCTCTCGCAGAAGATCACCGTCGACGCGCAGGGCGAGATCCTCGAGCTCAAGTCGACGATCAACACGATGGTCGACCAGCTGTCGTCCTTCGCCGACGAGGTCACCCGCGTGGCCCGCGAGGTGGGTACGGAAGGGGCGCTCGGCGGGCAGGCGCAGGTGAAGGGCGTCTCGGGCACCTGGCGCGACCTGACCGACAACGTCAACTACATGGCCGCCAACCTCACCGGCCAGGTCCGCAACATCGCCCTCGTGACCACGGCCGTGGCGCAGGGCGACCTGTCGCAGAAGATCACCGTCGATGCGAAGGGCGAGATTCTGCAGCTGAAGTCGACGGTCAACACGATGGTCGACCAGCTCTCCTCCTTCGCCGCGGAGGTCACGCGCGTGGCACGCGAGGTCGGCACCGACGGCCGCCTCGGCGGTCAGGCCGAGGTGGCCGGGGTGTCCGGCACCTGGCGCCACCTGACGGAGAACGTGAACCAGCTCGCGGGAAACCTGACCACCCAGGTGCGCGCCATCGCCGAGGTGTCCACGGCCGTTACCCGAGGCGACCTCACGCGGCAGATCACGGTCGAGGCGTCCGGCGAGGTGGCCGAGCTCAAGGACAACATCAACCAGATGATCGCGAACCTGCGATCCACCACCGACATCAACGCCCAGCAGGACTGGCTGAAGTCGAACCTCGCCCGCATCGGTTCGCGGATGCAGGGCCAGCGCGACCTCCGCGAGCTGACCCAGATGATCATGAGCGAGGTGACCCCGGTCGTGGAGGCCGTGCACGGCGCGTTCTACCTCGCCGAGCCGGACCTCGACGGCGGCGGGCAGCCCGTGCTGCGCCTCGTCGCCGGGTACGGCGTTCCGGACCGCGACGTGCGCATCCAGTTCGGCGAGGGCCTTGCCGGGCAGGCGGCCGCGGACCGCCGGCCGCGCCGCGTCGTCGACGTCCCCGCCGACTACCTGCCCGTCGGCGGCGGCCTCGGCGCCGCGCGCCCCGCGGACGTGTTCGTGCTGCCGATCGTCTTCGAGGAGCAGGTCCTCGGCGTCATCGAACTGGCCAGCTTCGGCCGGTTCGACGAGGTCCACACCGACTTCCTCGTTCAGCTCGTCGAGACCATCGGCGTCGTCCTCAACACGATCATCGCGAACGTGCGAACCGAGGAACTGCTCGAGCAGTCCCAGCGCCTCGCCCAGCAGCTTCAGGACCGGTCCGGTCAGCTGCAGCGCACCAACGCCGAGCTGGAGGCCAACGCGGAACAGTTGGCGTTGGCGAGCCGGTACAAGTCCGAGTTCCTCGCCAACATGTCCCACGAGCTCCGCACGCCGCTCAACTCGCTGCTGATCCTCGCGAAGCTGCTCGTCGACAACCCCGATTCCACCTTGACCAGCAAGGAAATCGAGTTCGCGCAGACCATCCACAGCGCCGGCACCGACCTGCTCGCCCTCATCAACGACATCCTCGACCTGTCCAAGGTGGAGGCCGGAAAGATGGACGTGCATCCGGTCACGGTGCACCTCGCCGAGATCTGCGGCTTCGCGCAGAGCACCTTCGGCACGATCGCCGCGCAGAAGGGCCTCGACCTCGTGGTCGAGATGAGCGAGGGCGTGCCCGAGGCCATCGTCACCGACGGGCTGCGCCTGCAGCAGGTGCTCAAGAACCTGCTCTCCAACGCGATCAAGTTCACCGACTCCGGGTCCGTGCGCCTGTCGGTCGAGTTGGCGCCAGAGGGCGTCGTCTACCCGACGGCCACTCTCAACGACGCCGGATCGGTGATCGCGCTGCGCGTCGTGGACACCGGCATCGGCGTCCCGCCGGAGAAGTTGAAGCTGATCTTCGAGGCGTTCCAGCAGGCCGACGGCACCACCAGTCGCCGGTACGGCGGCACTGGCCTCGGCCTCACGATCTCCCGCGACATCGCTCGGCTGCTCGGCGGTGCGATCGACGTCAGCAGCGAGGCGGGACTCGGCAGCACGTTCACCCTCTACGTGCCGACGCTCTACCCGTTCGAGACCCCCGAGCGGGAGCCGCTCGCACGCGTCCCGGTCCTACCGCGAGTGCCCCTGCTGATGACCAGCACCTCGGCGCCCACCAAGCTCAGCGGCCCGGACCCGCTGCACGGTTCCCGCGTCCTGGTGATCGACGACGACGTCCGCAACGTATTCGCCTTGACCAGCGCGCTCGAGCGGCAGGGCATGACCGTGCTCTACGCGGACAACGGTCTCGCCGGCATCGAGGTCCTGCGCGAGAATCCAGGAGGAGTCGACCTGGTGCTGATGGACGTGATGATGCCCGAACTCGACGGCAACGAGACGACGGCGGAGATCCGCCGTTCGCCCGCGCATGCGGATCTGCCGATCGTCTTCCTCACGGCGAAGGCGATGCCGGGAGACCGGGAGAAGAGCCTGATGGCCGGCGCCAGCGACTACGTCACCAAGCCGGTGGACCTCGACCAACTGCTCGGCGTCATGCGCTCGTGGCTCGCCTCCTCGGAGGTCGTGTGACTATGGCGCCTGCCGATCCGCCGGTGAAGATCCTGATGGTCGACGACCGTCCGGAGAATCTCCTTGCCCTGGAGGCGATTCTCTCCGGGCTCGGCCACACGCTCATCCGTGCCGAGTGCGGCGCGGACGCGCTCAAGATGCTGCTCCTGCACGACATCGCGCTGATTCTGCTCGACGTGCAGATGCCGGGCATGGACGGTTTCGAGACCGCGGCGCAGATCAAGTCGCGCGAGCGCACGCAGGACATCCCGATCGTCTTTCTCACGGCGATCGACGACGGCGCGCACCAGGCGTTCCGCGGATACTCCGCGGGCGCCGTCGACTACCTCTGCAAGCCGTTCGACCCGTGGGTGCTGCGAGCGAAGGTCGGGGTGTTCATCGAGCTGCACCAGCGGCGCCAGGAGTTGGCGGCGCTGCGTGCCCGGTTCGACAGCGACCGGCTCGCCGGCCTCGGTGCCGTGGCGCTGGACGCCACTCGTCGGGCTGCGGCAGCGGCCCGCGCGAACGGCCAGCCCGAAACGGCCCAGGCGGTCGAACGCGCCCTCGACGCGGTGGCCGATCTGATCGACTCCCTCCCGGCCACCACGATGACGGTGGCGGGAGCAAGGTCGGAGCGGTGGCCTGCGTGAAATCTGCAGCGGTCCGGGCGATGTTGCCTGCGACAGCCAGTTCCGCTGCGCAGGCGAGGAAATTCGTCGCGCACGCGCTTGAGGAGGCGGGCCTTCTTCACCTGCGCGACGACGCTCTGCTGCTGGTCACCGAGCTCGTCACGAACTCGTTCCTGCACGCCGGCACGGCGGTCACCCTCGACGTCCGTACCGACGCCTACACCGCGACGGTCGCCGTCTCCGACGGCAGCCGTGGCGGGCCCGGGCCGGCGGCACCGGCGGCCCCGGCCGCGAACCGGGAGACCGGGCGTGGGCTGCTGCTCGTCGACGCGCTGGCCACCGCCTGGGGCACCCAACACGACGCGACCGGAAAGTCCGTGTGGTTTCGCGTGGGCCATCCACCCGACCCAGCGCTGCCGGACCCGGAGCCGCAGCCCGCCGACGAGACGCACGCCCCGCCGCGCGACATCGCGTTCCTGCTCGGTCCGAGCCCCGGCGGCACCCTGGCCTCGGGCGGGATCGGTCAGCGGCTCGACGCCCAGCAGCTGATCGAGGAATCTCTGCGCCGGGTAGTCGAAGGGCTCGACGCCCGCCGCGGCTGGGTCCACGCGGCGGTCCTCGACGGACCGGACGGGCAGTGGGTGCCGTGGGCGTCCTACGACCACGAGACCGGACCGGACTCGGACGCCGTCCGGCGCGGGAACGTGGGACCGAAACTGGTCTCACTCCCCCTGCACGGCTCGGCGGCCGAGCCCATGGGCGCTCTCGTGCTGGACCGTCCCGCCCGCGACTCCGACGCCGAGGCGCTCGCCTCCCTGGTCGCGGCGCGCATCGGCGTCATGGTCACCGAGGAGCAGGGGCGGCGCAGCCAGCTGCGCGCACGCGGGTCGTTGGCCCTGCTCGCGGAGGCGGGCGAGATGTTCGCGGGCATCCTCGACGCCGACCTGGCGTGCGTTCTCGCCGCGGGGATCGCGGTTCCGCGGCTGGCGTCGTGGTCGGCCGTGTGGACCGATCTCGACGAACGGGGCGCGCTGCTGCGCGCGGTCAGCCACCCGGACGAGGCGCGCGCCGCCGGCCTGCGCGATCGGCTCTCCCGCGACGACGTCGGCAGGGCCGTCGCCCGGCTGATCGACGGCGGCGTGCCCGGCAGCGCCCTGACCACGCTGGCCGAGGCCGATCTCGGGGGGCTGGGCGACGGCTGGGTCGTGCCCTTGGTGGCGCGCGGGCGACGGCTGGGCATCCTCGTGGCGGCGGGCGCCGGCGAGGCAGGCCGGGCCGGCGAGGACCCGTCCCTGCTGCGCGACCTCGCCCGGATCGCTGCGTTGGCCATCGACAACGCCCGGCTCTACGGCGATCGGGCCGGCATCGCCGCCGCGCTGGAGGACTGGCTGCGGCCGCGCGAACTCCCCCGCATCGCCGGCGTCGACCTCGGCGCCCGGTACTCCGCGGCCGGGGAGGCGAACGAGGTCGGCGGGGACTTCTACGACGTCTTCGAGGTGGACGCGGACACCTGGGGGATCTGCATCGGCGACGTGTGCGGCAAGGGGCCGGCCGCCGCCGCGGTCACCGGGATCGCCCGCGAGGTGCTCCGCCTGCTGACCCGGCAGGGCTTTCCGCCGCCGGAGGTCCTGGCTCGGCTCAACGAGACCCTGTTGGCGCTGGAGGACCGCGGCCGGTTCTGTACCGCCGTGCTCGGGACGGTCGCCCGAACCGAGGAAGGCCTGGCGATCAGGTATGCGACGGCCGGGCACCCGCCGCCGCTGTTGGTCGCGGCCGACGGAACGGCCCGCCTGGTCGGCAACGGCGGCACGCTGCTCGGGGTGACACCGGAACTGGAGGTGGCCGACGATTCGATCATGTTGGCCCCCGGCGAGTCCCTGGTGCTCTACACCGACGGGATCACCGAGCGGCGCAACCGCGGCACGTTCTTCGGCGAGGCCAATCTGATCGCCGCGGCGACCGCCGTCCAGGGCGCCGACGCCCAGGGAATCGCCGCCTCCGTGGAGTCCGCGGCCGCCCGTTTCGGCGCCGGCGCAGCCGTTCGCGACGACGTCGCAGTCCTGGTAATCAAGGCGAACTAGGACGGTCTGAGTGAGTCCCCCTCAGGTTCGGGCATTCTTCACGTCGCCACGCGGGTGACCCGCACGAGCCCCCCAAAGAAGATCGATCGAATCTCGCGAATCGCCCTCCCGGCGCCGGTTTCGGTGGCAAAGATGACCTTGCGACGACCCGGGTGGGTTGTCCCCTGGGAGGGAAGCGATGGCCATCCTCAACGCCGCCGAGAACCCCGCGCTGGCGACCGCGGTCCGCGGTTACGACCGCGCGGCCGTCGACGAGGTGATCGCCCGCGAGACCGCGCTCCTGCGCGAACTCGAGGCGCGCGCCGCCATCCTCGAGCGCGAGATTGCGGCCCTGCGCGGTTCCCGTTCCATGCCGGACCCGCGGGCCAAGGTGCAGCAGGCCCTCGACACGATCGGCGCCGGCTGGGACGAGGCCATCCGCATCACCGGTGCCGCCGAGCACGCCGCCGCGCAGGACCGTTCGCACGCCCAGCACCGGGTGTCGGCCGCGATGGCCGCGCTCGAGGAGCAGTGCACCGCGCAGGAGCGCGCCGCCGACGAGGCCGCCGTGCGCATGGTCGCCGCTGCCGCAGACGCAGCGGCTCGCATGCTCGAGCACGCCGCGTCCGAACACGACCGGGCCGCCGAGGCGGCCGCCCAGTTGGCTCGCGCCGCCGAGGAGCGGGCCAAGGACGTCGCCGTCCAGTTCGCCGACAAGCTGCGCGAGGTCGAGGAGCAGCAGGCCGAGCGCGTCGCCGCTCGCTTCAACGACGCCGAGCGCGACCTCGCCGCCGCCCAGGCCGAGCTTGCGCAGGCCGAGCGCGACGCGCAGGACATCGAGGCTCGGGCACGCGCCATGCGCGAGGAGATGCTCGCGGCGGCTCGGGTCGCCGCGGACGAGTTGTTCGCCGCAGCAGGCGAAGAGGTTCGCCGCCGCAAGGGCGAGAACGAAGCGGCCATGGCCGAACTCGGCCGCCTGCTGATCGCCACCGGCGGCCAGCTCGGCGGTGCGCCCGTCCCGGCTCCCGCCGCCACGCACGACTGGATGCAGGCACCGCGCGCCTCGTAGTGGGGGCGTGCCGTGTGTGCGCATACAAAGATATGCTCAATCGTATGAGCACTCGTACGCGCACCACCGTTACTCTGCCGGACGACCTGCTCGCCCATGCTCGGGCCGTCGCCCCGGGCGGCAATCTGTCGGCCTACGTGGAACACGCACTGCGGGCCCAGCAGTTGCGCGATGCGGCCGCCGCCGTGCGGGCCTGGCGCACGCAGGCCCTGGGCGACGCGGACACCGAGGAGCTCACGGACATCTTTGGCGAGGACATCGCGTGACGTCGGGACTGGCCCGCGGACAGGTATGGCGGGTTCGGTTGGCCACCACAACCCGCGCCGTCGTCATCGTCGAGTCCGACGCCGCCCTTGCGGCCCTGCCGGGCACCGCGGTGTGCATGATGATCGACGAGACCGAAGGCGCTCCGGACACCGTTGTCACCATTCCCATGACCCACCCCCTGCGCGGCGCCGCTGTCGCAGTGGACCTGACCGCCCTGACGGACAAGCGATTGAGCGCCGGCGAACTTCTCGGCACCGTCGACCGGGGCACCATGGACCGAATCTCGGCGGCGCTCCGGGTCACCTTGGACCTGACGTGACAGCCCGGACTTCTTGACATCTCGCGGCGCTACCGGCTGCAGATCACCCGGTCGGTGGCCTCGTAGCGGGTGTGGAACTTCTCGCGCCGGACGACCTTGCCGTCCTTGTAGAACACCCGGGTGACGTCGATGTCGAAGCCCGAGGACGGCGAGGTGGGCACGCACCCCGTGCCGCTGCTGCGGATCGTGCCGGGCTTGCGGAAGTTGTACCGGCCGGACGAAACCGATTCGATCTTGTCCCAGTACTTGGTGCCCCACATGGTGACGCGGATCGAGCCGGGCTTGGCCTCGGCTTGGATCAGCACCCCGGTGGCCGTGTCGTTCTGGAAGCGCAGGTCCTTGCTGCCGAACGCGACGGTCGCCTCGCGGCCGGCGGGATACCGGGAGATGTAGAGCGAGTGCGCGTGGTGCTCGACGTCCTTGAGCCCCGCGAAGAACATCGCGTTGAACGTGGTCGTCGCGGACTGGGAGACGCCGCCGCCGAGGTCCTCGGCGAACACTCCCTTGTTGATGACGAAGCCCTTCACGAAGCCGTTGGCCTTGGTGCGCTCGCCGACTCGCTTGTTCAGGCTCCAGACGTCGCCGGGCAGCAGCAGCGAGCCGTTGATGAGCTCGGCGGCCCGCCCGATGTTGACGACGCGGTACTTGGCGATCGGGTACGTGGTCTTGAACGTCGAGATCTTCTCGACGATGCCCAGATTCGCGGCGACCTCGGTGGTGATGCGGGGTGCCGCGACGATCACGTCGGCCGTCATCGTGCGGCCTGACGAGCTGCGCAGCGCGGCGTTGAACCGCTCGCCGAAGGTCGCGAGGTCGATCGCCTCGCCGTCCTTGCCGGGGACCAGCTCCGGTTTGCCGTCGACGAACGTGTACCCGGCGTCGACCGGCGGGGTGACCTGAGCGGGGTGATCCTCGGCGAGTTTCCTGCCGATCGCGTCGGTGTCCACGGACGGGACGAAGGCGCCGTCGGGTCCGGGCGTCAGCTTGAGGTGCCGGGTGTAGGCCGCGGGCCGCAGCGTCACCGCGGCGCCGTCGAGGTTCACGGTGACGGGGCCCGCGGTGGCGGGCCGGCCGAAGGTCCGCATGGCCTCGTCCACGGCCTCCTGCCCGACGACCGGCTTCTTCTCCGCGACCGGGACCTCGATGGTGGTCGCCGTGGAGATCAACGCGATCCGCAGCCGCTCCACGGCGGTCTTGGCGTCCAGCGTCCGGCCGACCTGGGCCTTGCGCACCTTCGCGGCGCCGTCGGAGAAGGTGATCCGTCCCTCGATCGCCGGCCGGTTTACGCCCTTGGCGATCGTCGCGACCGCGGCCTTGAGCTTCTTTTCGTCCACCGTGGTCACCGGCGCGAGCTTGTCGTCGGCGCCGAACAGCGTCGGGATGAGCACGGCGGGGTTCATGCTGCGGTGCCCGGCCTTGGCCAGCGTGGCCGCAGGGTCGACCTGCAGCCCGGCGTTGGCGGCCTCCACCGTGAAGGTCTTGCCCGCCGCGGTCACGGTGATCGTCCGGGCCAGGGCGGCGGGCAGTTCCGCGGCCAGTTTCTGGCCGGCGACGTCCTGCGACAGCCCGCCTATCTCGATGCCCGCGACCGTGGTGCCCTTGGGAATCCCGTCCCCGGCCGAGGCGTAGGCGGCGCCCCACAGGCCCAGCAGGACCGCGGGGACGGCTGCGGCCGAGGCCATGATCGTCCAGAAGCGGAGGCGGCTGCGCGGCTCCTCGGCGCCGGCGGGCTGCGGCGGACGGTCCTTGTCCATGGCATCTATTTTCCAACACGTTCCCGGGTGCTCGACGCCGGCCGGAACCCCGGGGCCCGTTCGATAGTTTCCTCCGGGTGACCTCGATCTCGGATTCGGTGCGGGGCCCGGCCGCACACCTGCCGGGCCTGAGCGCCGCCGAGGTGGCGCAGCGGGTTGCCGCAGGTCAAACCAACGACGTGCCGATCCGCGCCAGCCGCTCGCTCGGCGACATCCTGCGGGCCAACATCTTCACCCGCTTCAACGCGGTCATCGGCGTGCTGTTCGCGATGATCCTCGTGATCGGGCCGATCCAGGACGGCCTGTTCGGCTTCGTGATCATCGTGAACACGCTGATCGGCATCGTGCAGGAGCTCCGCGCCAAGAAGACGCTGGACGAGCTCGCGATCGTCGGCGAGGCGAAGCCGCGGGTACGCCGCGACGGCGCCTACGTCGACGTCATGCCGCAGCAGATCGTCCTGGACGACGTGGTGGAGCTCGGACCCGGCGACACGATCGTCGTCGACGGCGAGGTCCTCGTCGTGGAGAACCTCGAGGTCGACGAGTCCCTGCTCACCGGCGAGTCCGACCCGGTGCTCAAGGCTCCCGGCGACAGGGTGCTGTCCGGCAGCTTCGTCGTCGCCGGCGGCGGGGCGTACCAGGCCACCAAGGTCGGCCGCGAGGCCTACGCCGCGCAGCTCGCCGAGGAGGCGTCTCGGTTCACCCTCGTGGCCTCCGAGCTCCGCAACGGCGTCAACACGATCCTGCGCATCGTCACCTACCTGATGATCCCGGCCGGCGCGCTGATCACGTACAGCCAGATGAACGTCGAGGACCTCGAGACTCGCGAGGCGCTGCGCGGCATGGTCGCCGCCCTGGTTCCGATGGTTCCCGAGGGCCTGGTGCTGTTGACCTCGATCGCGTTCGCGGTCGGCGTGGTACGGCTGGGCCGGCGCAACTGCCTGGTCCAGGAACTGCCGGCCATCGAGGGCCTCGCCCGGGTCGACGTCGTCTGCGCGGACAAGACCGGGACGCTCACCGAGAACGGCATGCGCCTGGCCCAGGTGATTCCGGTCGGTGGCTACGACGAAGCGGCGCTCGCCGCTCCGCTGGCCGCCCTCGCGGCAGCGGATCCGCGGCCGAACGCGAGCCTCGCGGCCGTCGCCGAGGCGCACCCGACGCCGGCGGCGGGCTGGACCGCGCGGGCCGTCGCGCCGTTCTCCTCGGCCCGCAAGTGGAGCGGCGCCGGCTACGAGCCACACGGGGAGTGGGTACTCGGCGCGCCCGACGTGCTGCTGCCCGCCCACGACCCCGTCCGCGCCCAGGCCGAGCAGGTGGGTGCCGGCGGCCTGCGCGTGCTGCTGCTGGGCCGCAGCGACCGGGCCATCGACGCAGCCGACGCCCCCGGCCTGGTTACCCCCGCCGGATTGGTGGTGCTCGAGCAGCGGATCCGCCCGGAGGCCGGGCCGACGCTGCGGTACTTCGAGGCCCAGGACGTCACGCTCAAGGTGATCTCCGGCGACAACGCGGTGTCCGTCGGCGCGGTGGCGTCCTCGCTCTCGCTGATCGGCTCGGAAAGCCCGGTCGACGCCCGCGACCTGCCCGCCGACAAGGCGGCACTCGCCGAGGTGTTGGAGACCTCCGCGGTCTTCGGCCGAGTGACGCCGGCTCAGAAGCGCGACATGGTCGGCGCGCTGCAGTCGAAGGGCCACACGGTCGCGATGACCGGCGACGGCGTCAACGACGTCCTGGCTCTCAAGGACGCCGACATCGGCGTCGCGATGGGCTCGGGCAGCCCCGCCTCGCGGGCGGTCGCGCAGATCGTGCTGCTCGACAACTCCTTCGCCACGCTCCCCCACGTCGTGGCCGAGGGCCGGCGCGTCATCGGCAACATCGAACGGGTCGCGAACCTGTTCCTGACCAAGACCGTCTACTCGGTCTTTCTTGCCATCGCCATCGGCTTGATGGGGATCCCGTTCCCGTTCTTCCCGCGGCACCTGACGCTCGTCGGCTCGCTGACGATCGGCATCCCCGCCTTCTTCCTCGCGCTGGCGCCCAATACCGAGCGCGCCCGCCGGGGCTTCGTCAAGCGCGTGCTCCGCCTCGCCCTACCCGCGGGGTTGATCTCCGGAGTCGTGACCCTGGCGACCTACCTGATCGTCCGCGAAATGGACGACGCCACCAAGATGCAGCACTCCACCGCGGCCGTCGTCGCCCTGTTCGGCGTGGCGCTGTGGGTGCTGGTGATCATCGCTCGGCCCTACCTGTGGTGGAAGGTCGTGCTGGTCGCCCTGATGCTGGCCGGCTTCCTGTTCGCCCTCTACGTGCCCTTCGCGCAGGAGTTCTGGGCGCTGGACCCAGACCACACCGAGTCTCTGAGCATCGCCCTGGTCGCCGCCGCGATCGGCGCCGTCCTGGTCGAGGCCAGCAACTTCCTCGGGCAGCGCTCGCTGAACCGTGTCAAGGCCTGACCGACCGAACCGTTCGACGGGACAGCGGTGCTTCGGAGATCAGCGAGGGAGGCCATCACCACGCGTTGGGGGTTCTTCGCTGGCGTCGCGAAGGTGCGTCCTCCGGCACCGCCGGACGAATCTCAGCGTCCGCGCAAGCAGAAGCACGTTCAGGCACCCGTGAAACGTCCAAAAAGCTGCGGCTATCCCCGAGTCGGAAATCCCCGAAGCTCCGGGAATGTACGAGAGGGGAAGCAGTCCGAAGTAGAACGTGATGGGCGAGATTAGCGACGCCGGGAAGGTCGCTGCGAACCCCCAAGCCAGGCTGTTGTCCCCTTGGTCGAGAGTGGTGATCGTGACGGCGACAACCGCAGCTAGATAGGCTGCGCATAAGGAGCCCACGGCTGTACGGTGCGCTCGCCCTGTCATTGGCGCTCCCTCCGATTCCGCGTTGTCAGGTCTTGGTGGCAGGAACAGAGTTCATGATTTCGACCAATCCTCTGAGCCGAGACGCAAGGCCGTTCCAGACCCCGCTCTTAACCCCGCGTACGTATACCGTCCACCCCAACTGACAGTTGATCGGGCTAAGCCAACAAAAGCTCGCCCATGGAACGCTCGCGTGGATCCTCAAGTTGAGGTGGCCGTTCGTTTTTCTGGTGAAGGTGAATCGGATATTGCCTCCACCGTCCACATGCGGGAACTGTGCGTCCAGACGGAAACCGCTAAGAGTGATGTCGGTCACTGTCACTTTTTGCCACTTAGGCGCCGGGACCTTACCCCAGAGCTTTTCGGAGACGTCGAAGGAGGCACCCATAGTCAAGCGAGCCGGTGCGCCTCTCAAGAAGTAGTCTCCAAAGCGAAACTTCAGTTCTGCGAAGAACGAATTCGCCGACGCGCCGAAGTAGCCCAGGTCGTAGTTCAGGGTGTACATGCGACGCCCCGTGACATCGTGGCTGTTGACAGGGTCGCCCGGATACGAGTAGGCAGTCTCGTTCCCACGATATTCGGGGTCAGTTGAGGTGAACTGGCCGGTCGAGGGGTTGTAGAGACGTGCGCCCATGAGAGCGAGCCCGCTGTCGTCGTTTCCGCGCTCGTGGGCGCCGAGCCAGCCGTAGCCGGTCGCTCCGCCGACGGTCTTCGCCGCTGCGGCGTTTCGCGGGTTGCCGTACTCGTCGGAGTCGGACCAGGCGTCGATGCCTGTGGCGTTGCCCGAGGCGGGAACGGTGACGGTGGTGACGTTGTCGCCGTGCGGGTCGGCCAAGGCGAGGGAGACGGCGGTGCCGGTGATGGTGGCGTTGACGGACCCGAGGGATCCGGCGTATCGGGTGATCACGGTCCCGGTGCCGGTGGTGTTGGCGACCCAGCCGGGGTTGTCGCTTCCGTCGGTGTAGTGCCGGGTCAGGGTCGCGGTCGGGTTGCCTCCGGTCGGGCCGCTGCTCGCCGTGAGGCGCCGCCCGGCGACGTCCAGGTCGTAGGTCGTTGTCTGTGCGCCCGTCCCGGTCTGGCTGATCGAACGAGCGGCGTCGGTGTCGTAGTAGCCGATGGTCAGGTCGCCGGTGCCCTTGGGGGTGTCGACGGACGGGATGGACGTGGTTCGGCCGAGCTTGTCGTAGAAGTAGGTTCCGCTTCCGTTGGCGCCGCCGACGAGCCTGTCGGCGCCGTTGTAGGTCCAGGCCTTGGTGGTCCCGCCGGTCGAGGCGCAGGCCCCGGCGGCGTCGATCTTCCGAAGGGACGTGCGGTTGCCATTGGAGTCGAAGGCGTAGATCCGGGTCTGGCAGGCCGCGAGGAGCGTGGCCGGGTTCTCGGGGTCGCTGGCGACGACGTCGGTTCCGGCGGCGGTGCGGTCCTTGACCTGGACGAGTCGGCCGGCGCCGTCGTAGCCGTACTGGCGGTCGTAGGCGATGGCGTCGCCGACGGCACTGTCGAACGCGGCGCCGCCGGGGGTCCACTCGCGCACGACGCGTCCGGCGACGTCGCGGTCGTTGTTCCAGCCGAGCCAGACGACGTCCTGGACGGTGGCCCCCTCGCCGTCGACGACCTGGCCGCTGTAGGTCAGGGTCTGCAGCCCGCCGGCGGCGTCGTAGCCGACGCGCTGGACGAGCCCGCCGGGCAGGGTCTGCTTCACCCGCGCCCCGGACGCGTCGTAGGCGGCGGTGAAGATCACGGCGGCGCCGCCGGGATTGGTGACGGCCATGCCCGTCGGGAGTCCGCGGTTCTCCGCGAGCCCGTTGGCGTCGGTGCCGTCGTAGGTCCAGGTGGTGGTGCCCTTCGGGTCGGTCTTGGACGCGACCCGCCCGGCCGCGTCGTAGGCCGTGCTAGTGAGCCCGCCGCCGGAGGGGACGTAGGACACGACGCGTCCCCATCCGTCGTAGCCGGCGGTCTCCCTGGTCGCCGTTTCGACGGTCCCGGAGAGCTGGACGAGTTCGACGGGCAGGCCGGTGAACTGGTCGTACTTGGTGCGAGTCGCGGCCACGGGGGTCGACCCGGTCAGGCCGGTCGCGCCGACCGCCACGTCCTTCGTGCGTCCGTCGTCGTAGTAGGAGGTGGTGGTGGTCCGGATCGCGCCCGCCGCAGTCTCGACGACCGTGGCGGGTGCGAGCAGGTCGGTGTAGGTGATCGTCGTGGTCGGCAGGACGGACGCGGCATCATCGCCGGGCGCGGTGCGGCACGGCAGGCCGATCCACTCCGACCACTGGCACGCGGACTTCGATGCCCCCGCGCTGTAGTAGGTCGTCTTGCGGGCTCCGGCGTCGGCGCCATTGGACATCGGCTGACGGGTTTCGACGACCCGGCCGTCGGCGTCGTAGCGGGTGATCCGGACGATGTCCGGGGTGCCGGTGGGCATGTCGATCGTGGTGCTCGTCGGCGCACCGAGGTCCCACCCGGTCGGGTCGCCGGTCTGGATCGCGCCATAGCCGATCCGGACGAGGGAGATCTGCTCCTCCGGGGTTTCCAGGTCGACGAACGCGGTGGTGCGGGTCGTGGTCGGCAGCCATCGCGCGAACGGGTCGGCCCCGGCCGGTGCGCCCTGGCCGTAGTCGGTGTGGACGTGCGGGCGTACCCATTCGCGGGTGCCGTTTGCCAGGTAGGCGTAGCGGCCGGGGCCGTAGACGTCGGTCACGAGCATGCCGCCGGGCACGACCAGGTCGTCGCCCTCGGTGAGCTCGGGGTGGTAGTAGGTCTGGGTGGACAGCTGGTCGGCTCCGGCGCCGTCGGTGACGACGTCGTCGGGGTCGTTCGCGAGCAGCGCCATCGCGCGGGTGTCGAGCTCGCGCACGACGTTGCCGTCCTGGTCGTAGTCGGTCGCGGTCAGCTGCCACGCGCCAGCTCCGTGCACGGCGGTGTTCAGGGTCCGTCCCCAGACGTCGTCGGTGTAGACGAGGCTGGCGTGGGGCCAGTCCGCCGCGGCGGGGTTGCCGGTGGGGGCGGGGTGGTCGGGGCCGAACACGGCGGCGCCGTAGCCGGGCGCGCGGGTCTGATTCCAGTCGGCGACCTTCGCGGCCGACAGGTCGGGCAGGCCGACGCTCGTCGCGGCCGTTCCCCCGGTCGGGATGCCGTAGACGAACGAGGCGAGAACCACGGTGCCCCCGGTGGGGTCGCCGGCCGGCCGGGGTCGGGTCACCTTGGTCAGCTTGGCGTTCGTGCCAGTGCCGGAATAGACGAAGCTGATCGCTTCCAGGCCAGGGGGCGTGATCTTGGACAGGCGAGTTAGCGCCGGGGCGACAGCGGAGTCGACGACGTACTCGTACTGCGTGGACAGTCCGGTCAGTTCGTCCGTGGCCGAGATAAGCCGTGCGGCCGCGTCGTTGCTGTAGCCGTAGCTGGCCGCGAGCCGCTCGGGCCCATTGCCGAGGACCGCGTACACGCGCTTCAGCCGGTCGGGCGAACCGGTTCCGTTCGCAGTCTCGTAGACGAGGCGCAGGATGCGGCAGCCCACGGCCCACGGGTCGCCGGGGTTGGTCGGAAGGGTGCATCCGCTCGACAGGGCCGGCGAGGCGGCGACGATGTGGGTGACTCTGCCCGAGTCGTCGCGCAGGTACTCGATGGCGCCGGGCAGTGTCGGGTCGGCGTCGCTGGCGTCGACGGCGAACCTCGCCGGGACGCCGGCAGCCGGTTCTTGGGTGGCGACGAACGTCGTGGTCGCACCGTCGACGCCGGTGAACCTCGCGGTCGTCTTCGCGCCGACCACGGCCACGTTCAGAGTGCCGATCGTCTCCTCGCCGTCGGCGAGGACTGGCTGATAATCGTCCGCCAGGGACGCGCCGGTGCGACGGCCGTTCTCGGATCGGAACGAGACGACGGCGCCGGTCGGGTCGGTGAAGACCAGGGATCCGTCCTCCAGCGTGGAGTCCACGAGCGCGGTGCCGCCGAGGTCGGAGTCCGCGTCCAGGGCGCTGACCCAGCCGGGGCCGAACACGCCCGCCGCGGTGCTTTCGGCGTCGACGTCGGTGGTGTGCCAGCGGCCGACGTCGAGGGTGCCGGTCAGGCCGGGGATCGAGACGTCGGTGGCGCCGATGGAGAACTCGCCGGTGCGCAGGTTGACCTCGCCGGGCCCGGCGGGCGCGGTCGGGCCGCCGCCGGCGAAGCCGGCCGGGACGCGCTGCACGACGATCGGGGTGGTGTCCCACGTGCAGTGGGTAGCGGCGGTGTAGACCAGGCAGCCCTGCATCTCGAGCAGGACGGGTTCGTCCGCCGGGGTGTCGACCTGTGCGAGAACGTCGCGGGTCTCGAGGTCGGACCGCCACACGCCGTCGACGGTGACGATCGCGGTGTTGCTGTCGGAGACTGCGGGCACGGTCGCGTGGGTGGAGGTGTTCCAGCCGGACGTGGACCCGGCCACGCGCCACTGCACGATGGCCGTGGGGGCCGATCCGGTGCCGCGAGGCGGGCCGGAGAACTCGACCGGGACCGGACCGACGGTGTCGAACCGGGGCCGCTGCGCCGGTTCGGTCGCGGCGGTGCCGAACCCGAACTCGTACTTCGCCGAGGCCACCGAAAGCCGACCGGCCGGGGACTCCGCCCTGGCGATCACGCTGTGCCGCCCGAGCGTTGCGGGCACCTGCACGGCGAAGGTCGTGGTACCGCTGGGCGGGTTGATCTTGGTGCGCAGCTCCGTTCCGCCGTCCACGGCGATTCGGACCCAGCCGGGCGAGGAGTATCCGGTTCCCGTGAGGGTGACCGTGCAGCCGATGTTGCCCGCAGGCGCCAGGGCGAACCAGGACTGGTGGTCGTACGGGGAGACGCAGGCGACCGTGGGCTGCGCCGGTTGCGCGGCGCCGACGCGGAACTCGTACATGCTCGACCAGGGTCCGTAGACGAAGCCGTCGAAGGCCCGGGTGCGCACCCAGTAGCGGGTGTTGTCGCTCAGCTGGGTGTCGATCGCGCAGCCGTCGGGCGTGCCGGAGGCGACGTAGCCGGTCGGCGGGCTCTCGGCGGTCCGGCACCAGTCCACCACCGGCGCGGTGTCGCTGCTGCTGGCGCGCACTTCGAAGCCGTAGCGGACGGTGTTCTTGTCCGCGTCCGTCGCGCTGGTCGTGAACATCGGGGTGCGGTCGGTGGTGTACGGAATCGACGAGCCGCCCGACGGCGGGGCGAAGGAGACGGCGCCGTCAATCGTCGGCTTCTGCGGCGTGCCCGGCGGGCGGTCCCACGTGTAGGAGATGTAGGGCGGGTTGGACCCGTTGTTCGAGGAGAACTTCTTCCAGGCGTACTCGTCGCTTTCGCTGGTCGCGCGCAGACCGAGGCCGCGGTTGGCGTCCGAGGAGGACGCGGCCCACGTTTCGACGGCGGACTTGATGTCCACCGAGGTCCACCCGTTGGCGCAGGAGGAGCTGTAGCCCTTCGTGGTGGAGCTGGCGACGATCTTGGAGTTCCACGCGGGCTGGTCCGACCAGCTTGCGTCGGTGTCCGGGCGGGCGGTGTTCCAGACCTCCCAGGACCTGGCCGAGCAGGACCAGGAGTGGGTCGCGTAGAGGTTCAGCGACGCCGACATGATCTTCTTGCCCATCACCGCGGTGATCGGAAAGCGCAGGAACGAGCGCGCGACCTGTCCGGCTCCGTTGTTGCCCAGCTTGAGTTCCGGGTCGGAGGGCTGTCCGGAGCTGTAGCCCTGCTGGACCCAGGTGTCCATGTTCGCCGATAGGGTCTCGGCCTTGTAGGTCGGGTCCACGGTGATGGGCGTTACGCGAGCGGGGTCGGTGATCCACGCCGCGTCCGGGGTGACGGTCAGAATCGAGCGGTTCTTGCTCTTCTGAACGATGGTCAGCTCGACCGGGGACACGCTCGCGCGATCGCCGGTGTTCGGGTCGATCGCGGCGTCCCACGCGATCGCCGCGGGGATCGTCGAGACCACCTTCCCCTCGGCGTTCAGGAACGAGATCGACCCGTCCGCCTCCGCGCGCGGGGTCAGGCCCTTGGTCCGGATCGGGAACTGCCACGACACCGCGCCGGTAGGGCGCTCCCGCAGTACGAAGGTTTGCTCGAAGCCGGTCGGCAGCGAATGGACCTGCATGTCCACGCCCGGCGAGATCTCCGCCCACGTCGCCGTGTCCCCGTCCACGGTCGGCTTGGGCAGCTTCTTCCCCCAGCCGAACGCGACCTGCCGGCCCGCGCCCTCCTCGACCGTCACGAACTCCTCGGTCGCCCCGGACGTCTTGCCCGAGAGGCGCAGCCCGCGAGGGTGCCGGCGCGGCTTCACCGACCCGTCGGCGGCCGGAGCCGCGAGGGCGGTGTCGATGGCCAGCAGTGCGCCGTCCTCGTCGCGGAAACGGATCGGCCCGGAGTGCGCGTCCGTGGTGATGCTGCCGTCCGGATTCGCATACGAGGTTGAGAACTCCGTCCGCTCGGACACGATCTCCACCCGCGCACCCTGTGCTCGGGCCGTCGTCATCGCCGACACGAAATCCGGTCGCTCGGTCACGATCTCGGCCGGCGTCGACTGCGAAGGCGTCGACGCCACAGCCGGCCCCAGGACCAGCAGCGGCTGCGCCAGCAGCGCGGCACCGGTCACCGCGGCAACCCACACCGGGGCCCGCCGGCCCGCCCCACTGCGAACGCGCCCACCTACGCCAAGCCCAACTCGCACGACGACTCCGCCAACCAGCCCAGCAACCAATGCCGCACGGACGAGCGGCTCGACCATTAGGCGGCCAAAGGCCGGCCCCGGATCCGCGATCCAAGCGAAGGCGGCACCTTCGGCGAGCAGATCGACCCGAACGGCGAGTTAGGGATCGACCGAACGCATGAGTGCTTGCCGAACCCGGCCGGTCGCCGGCACCGGCGTCTCAAGCAGACGCCGCCGGCAAGCCGGCCAGAACTCGCGCCGTGCAGGCGCCTGGAATACGGCTCGCTGACCGAGGTCGTCTTAGTCGCAGTGCTGCATCAGCCCTGGCCGCGTAAGCCGCCCAACGCCTCGGTACTGCCGGGGTTGCGGCGGATCACGCTGATCGTGCCGGAGCGTTCGAGCACGGCTGCGGCGACGTCGGCGTAG
>JBQTKD010000037.1:0-45790 GCA_052386455.1 Sporichthyaceae bacterium | reverse complement strand
TGCGGTAGGAACCGAACCCGGGTGCCGGGCGCATCGGTCCGAAGCGGGTGATCAGCGGGTCGACGTGGTAGACGTTCCCGGCCGGTGCGTTGAACCGCTTCTCGAGGTCCGGGCCGCAGAGCACGGCCCGGCCGATCTCGTGGGTGTCGAGGCCGACGTAGTACTGCGCGGCGTCCTTGAGCACGGCGCCGCCGACCTCGTCGCGGACCTCGTCCCACGGCGTCACCGGGTTGACCGGCGGGATGCCGGACCACAGCCAGAACGTGTCGCCACCCGCGGGCGCCTGGGTCGGGTCGACCCGGCTCGGCACGATCGAGCAGTGCACGGGCATCGGGTTGTACCACTCGCCGCGCACCGTGGCGTCCCACGCGGCGCTCTGCTCCTCCAGCGTCGCCCAGGCGACGAGGATCCCCGTCGGGTCGAGCTTGTCCTTGCGCCACTGGCGATGCTTTTCCATCGTGATCGGGCCGCTGGTCGCGACGTTGATCTTCAGCGACGTGGCGTGCGTCTTGCGGATCGGAATGTCCTTGGCACGCGAGGCAAGCTTGCTTTCGAGCGTGCCGGCGGGCAGCAGTTTGTTCAGCGTGACGACCGGGTTGCAGGTGGCCATAACCCCGTCGCGGGCGCGGATCCTCTCGCCGGATTCCAGCGTGACGCCGACGATCCGGTCGCCTTCGAGGATGAGTTCGGCGACGGGAGCGTCGACACGTACCTGGCCGCCGTGGGCCAGGAGGCAACCCCTCAGTGCGTTGGGCAATGCCTGTGTGCCGCCGACCGGCATCGCGTTGGCGACGCGCTGGACGATGCCCAGGTAGATCATCGCCCAGGCCGTCATGTCGAGCTTCAGCTGCGAGAAGGCGGCCATCGCGGAGAGCGCGCCCTTGGGCAGTTCGGTCTCGAACGTCGAGTCGAGGAACTCGTAGTGCGAGGCACCGACGATGTGCTTGAGGCCCCACATCTTTCGCAGGTGCGGGACCGCCTTGACGGTCTCCTTGAGCAGTGGCCTGCTGAACGGGCGCGTGGGGTGGACCTTCATGTACTCGATGACCGGGCCCATCGCGTGGTACATGGCGTTGGACATGTCCAGCCACGCCCGCGCGTCCTTGGGCGAGAAGTAGCGCAGCTCGTCGGCGGTCTTGCTCGCGTCCTTCCAGATCGCGAGCGAGCTGCCGTCGGGGGCGAGCTGAATGTGCGCCGGGTCCACGGGGATCTCGCGCAGGCCGTACCTGTGCAGCTCGAGGTCCTCGGCAACGCCGGAGAGCCGGAAGATGCCGGTCAGTTGGATCGCGCCTTCGTTGAACAGGTGGTTCGGGGCCTCGGGGATGATCGCGTTGGTGGCGGTCATGCCACCGACCTGCGATCCGGCCTCGAGGATCAGCACGCGCTTGCCGGCCTTGGCCAGGTAGCAGCCGGCGGTCAGGCCGTTGTGGCCGGCGCCGACGACGATCACGTCGGGGGTCGGGGTCTCCATGCGGCCACACTCGCATTTACTGATAGGTGTTTCAAGACTGAATGGAATATCAATTATCCTTCTTGGGACATCTTGCTCGGACACACTGTCCGACATAGGATGGCGGGCGACGATCGGGCTGCCCGGCCCGGTCCTCCTGCCCAGCGCAAGGGAGCGTCGATGACCGAGCGCGAGTTCGATCCGATCTCGTTGTCCCCGCTGTCCTTCTGGGAACAGACGCCGCGCGAGCGCGACGAGTCCCTGGCAATCCTCCGCCGGGAGCGGCCGGTGAGCTGGCACCCGCCGGCCGAGGGCTCGATGACCGCACTGGAGGACAGTCACCCCTTCTGGGCGATTGTCCGCAACGAGGACATCCGCACCGTTAGCTCGAACTCCGAGGTGTTCATCTCCGGCAACGGCATAACCCTCGAAGACGTACCTACGGAGCTCCTCGAAACCGTGTCGTCCTTCCTGGCCATGGACCACCCTCGCCAGACCCAGCTGCGCAGGCTCTGCGCGTCGGCCTTCACCCCCAAGCGCATCCGCACCATCGACGCACAGATCGCCGACCAGGCACGCCGCATCGTGGACGACCTAGTGGGAGTGCCCGAGGGCGACTGGGTCGCCCAGGTGTCGCGGCGCCTACCGATGCTGACGATCTTCGAGATGATGGGCGTGGACGAGGAGTTCTACGAGGAGACCACGCGCGGCATCGACGGCATGACCTCGTGGGCGGACGAAGAGGTCCGCGGCGAGCTGCTCCCCGAGGAGCTCATGATGGAGTCGCTGCTGTCGCTGTTGCGGGTCGCGGTGACCATTGCCGCGGCACGGCGCGAAGAGCCGCGCGACGACCTGATGACCAACCTGGTGCAGGCCGAAATCGACGGGACACGCCTGACCGACGACGAGATCGCCGGGTACTTCTGCCTCCTCGCCGTGGCGGGCAACGACACCACCCGGAACACGATTTCCCATACGGCAAAGGCGTTTACGGACTTCCCCGAGCAGCGCAAGGTCCTGATGGCGGACTTCGACGCGCACATCGGCACCGCCGCCGAGGAGATGGTCCGCTGGGCCACCCCGGTCATGACCTTCCGGCGCACCGCGGTCCGCGACTTCGAACTCGGCGGGCAGATCATCCGCGAGGGCGAGTGGGTCGGCATGTTCTACCAGTCCGGCAACCGCGACGAGGCGTGCTTCGAAGATCCCTGGCAGTTCGACGTGCTACGCGACCCGAACCCGCACGTGGGCTTCGGCGGCGGCGGCATGCACTACTGCCTCGGCACCTTCCTCGCCCGCACCCAGCTGCGGTGCATCTGGAAAGAGGTCCTCACCCGCTGCCCCGACTTCGAGGTAGGCGAGCCGGACTACCTGGTCGGCAACTTCATGTCCGCCGTGAAGCGCCTCCCCTACCGCCTCAACCTCTAGATGACGTCACCCCGCTCCCCCGTCCCTGCCGGTCGCGCGGACTCCTTCTGCGCCGATAGCGCACTCTGGGTACGCGAAACGGCCCCGCGATGTACCCCGACTGCACTATGGGGAGTGTTCGGGTACGCACAGCCCCCCTCTGCACCGATAGCGCACTCTGGGTACGCGAAAAGGCCCCGCGGCGTACCCCGACTGCACTATCGGGAGTATTCGGGCACGCGCAGGCGATGGGATGGGCGATGAGCGAGGTACTCGTCGAGGTCGACGGGGCGGTTGGGCGGCTGACGCTCAACCGCGCGGATGCGAAGAACGCGATCTCGCTCGGGCTCGCGCGGGAGTTGGGCGAGGCCGTTGCGAAGACGGCGCCGTCGGTCGACGTCTTGGTGATTCGCGGCGCGGGCGGGACGTTCTGCGCCGGTGGGGACGTCGCGGAGGTGGCGCGGCTGCGCGATGCCGGCCGCGAGGCGCTTGCCGAGCTGTTCGCCGCGTTCCGTGGAGCGACGGCGGCGATCGCCGCGGCCGAGGTGCCCGTCGTCGCCGTTGTCGAGGGGCACGCGGTCGCCGGCGGGTTCGAGCTCGCGCAGGCGTGCGACGTCGTGGTCGCGGCAGAGACGGCCGTGTTCGCCGACATTCACGCGCGGTACGGGCAGATCCCCGGCGGCGGCGGTTCCCAGCTGCTCCCCCGGCTCGTCGGGCGGATGCGAGCGAGCGCGCACGTCCTGACCGGCGATTCGCTGACGGCGCGTCAGGCGCTGGAATGGGGCCTGGTCTACGAGGTCTTCGCGCCCGACGAGGTGGAGGCCGGCGTCGCGAATCTGGTGCGCCGGTTGACCCGCGGCTCCCGCGCTGCGCGCACCACCAGCAAACGCCTCATCCGAGAGGGTGTGGAGCAGCCGCTCGCAGCGGGGTTGGACCTGGAACTCGAGGCCGTGCTGGGCCACATCATGGGCAGCGGCGGCTCGCGCTACGACGACGGGAAGGCCAAGGCGTGACACCGGAACCGAAGGCGTTGATTGCAGACGGCCAGGTCCTGCTGGACCTGCACGAGAACGGCGTCGCGCACCTGCGGCTGAACCGGCCCACCGCGTCCAACGCGATGAGCAACAGCTTCCTGCGCGAACTGCACGAGGCCGTGATGGCCTGTCATCGCGAGCCTCGACTGCGCGCCGTGGTGCTCTCTGGCGCCGGACCGAACTTCTGCACCGGCGGGGACATCAAGGACTTCGCGTCCAAGGGCGAGGCGCTGCCGGACTACCTGCGCGAGGCCACGTCGTGGCTTCAGATGGTGTCCGCGGGGCTGATCCGCCTGAGCGCGCCGGTCGTCGCGGCCGTCCAGGGCTACGCGGCCGGTGGCGGCGGGTTCGGTCTCGTCTGCGCGGCGGACCTCGTCGTCGCGGGCGAGTCCGCGAAGTTCCTCCCCGGCGCCACTCGCGCGGGCATGGCGCCGGACGCCGGGGTTTCGGTGACGTTGAGCAAGCACATCGGGCTGCGCCGGGCCATGGAACTGGTCCTGCTGAACCCGACGCTGACGGCGCGTCAGGCCGCCGAGCTCGGCCTCGTGAACCGGGTCGTGGCCGACGACGCCATCCACGCCGAGGCGTTCGCCTTGGCCGACGAGCTCGCGGCCGGCGCTCCCCTGGCCCTGGCGGCGTCCAAGCGACTGCTGTGGGACGGCGTGGACCGGTCCGTGGAGACGGCGCTGCCGGACGAGTCCCGCACCGTCTCCGAACTGTCCGGCACCTACGACGCCCGCGAGGGCCTCGCCGCCGTCATCGAACGGCGCGCCCCGAAGTTCGAGGGGCGCTGATGCAGGGGCGCACCGCCGTGGTCACCGGCGGGGGCCGGGGCATCGGCGCCGCGATCTGCCGCGCCCTCGCCGCCGGCGGCGCGCACGTGCACGTCCTGGACCGCGACGCAGAGCCGGCCGAGAAGGTCGCCGCCGAGATCGGCGGGACGCCCGTCGTCTGCGACGTGACCGACCCGGCCGCCGTCGCCGCCGCCCTCGGCGGTCTGGACGCGGCGATCCTGGTGAACAACGCCGGCTTCGACCGCTTCGCCTGGTTCACCGACACCACTCCGGAGTACTGGAACGAGCTCCTCGCCGTGAACCTCCTCGGCCCGATCGCCTGCGCCCACGCCGTTCTGCCCGGCATGCAGCGCGCCACGTACGGCCGGATCGTCAACGTGACCTCGGAGGCAGGCCGCATCGGGTCGCAGGGCAACGCGATCTACGCCGCCGCCAAGTCCGGCGTGCACGGCCTCACCAAGTCCCTCGCGCGGGAGAACGCGCGCTACGGCATCACCGTCAACGCGATCTGCCCGGGCCCGATCGAAACTCCCCTGCTCGACAAGGTCCGAGCCCTGGGCGACCACGGGGACAGGATGATCGCCGCGATGGTCGGCGGCACCCTGCTCCGCCGCCTCGGCACCTCCGAAGAGGTCGCCGCCGCCGTGGCCTTCCTCTGCTCCGAGCAGGCCTCCTACGTCACCGCCGAGATCATGGGCGTCTCCGGCGGCATGGGCCTCGGCGCCTGAGCGCCCACCCACCACCCGAACGGACGCAAGATCGCACCCCTCGAGGTTTCGCGAACGAATCGGGGGTCCCTGCCGTCATAGGGGTGACGGAAGGAACTGCCGGAGACCTTCACCGTCGAAGCCGGGGGTTGGGATCCGCAGGTCTTGACCGACGGCGTCGCGGTGGCGGTGTTCGAGCGGAAGGGCGGCGCCTGGCGGCACCAGATCTGCGCGGACCACCTCGACCTCGCCGAGGTGCTGGCAGGGGTCGAGCCGAGGCCCCGCGCCGTCGAGGGCGGCGCCCCCGTCGCGTACGCCGCGGGCGGGTACGGGGACAGCCGGATCGTCGCCTTCGACGCAGAGGGGAACACGGTCGCCTGGGACGAACGGCCGGGAACTGCGATCGCGGTGGCGGCCTGCCCCGGCGGGCGGAAGGTCGCCGACGAGGAGTAGGGCAGCGGACGCAAGTCCAGGCCATTCGTCCGATGCCCGCACGGTGCACGTACGGCGAAACTGGTCGAATGGAGGAAGCGGCGGTCGAGCCGCCACGTAGCCACCCGGCGTGGGTCGCCCAGCCCGTGGGGTGGCCGACGCACCTGGCGAGCGCGACGGTCGGCCTGCTGCTGCTCTCGGCGTGGTTCACGCCGGGCTGGTACTTCGTGCTGCCGCTGGCCCTCTTTTCCGCGTGCGTGCTCGCCGCCTATTGGGCCCTGCGGCTGGTCCTGCACCGTTCCCGGACCGGACGCATCGCGCGCGCGTTCTGGGTGGGGCCGATCCTCGCCGCGCTCACTCTCGGCGGGATCGCCTTCGACGGGCCGACACGCGTCAAGTGGGCCGCCAGCGAAGGCGCGTTCGAGAAGGTCGTGCGGGACCTGCAGCCCCTCCCGCCGGTCGAGCCGTGCACCGACGACGACTGCTACTCCGCCTGGGGTCAGGCCCTGGACGTCCCCAACAGCGTCGGGCGGTACACGGTCCACAGCGCCACCCGGGTGACCGGCGGCATCATTTTCGACACCGGCGAGGACTGCAACTGGCTCGACGACGCCGGCATCGGCTGGTTCCCCGAGGGGCCCGACCCGGCACGGCTCGAGACGGGATCGTTCGAGCGGCCGGAGTTCACGCACCTCGGCGGTCCCTGGTACCGCTGGTGCGCCAGCTGGTGACCTAGGGCGCGGGAGTCTTCTCGTCCGCGCGGGCGACCATCAGGGCGCAGAAGCTCGTGCCGAGCATCCAACTGCCGAAGGCGAACACGGGGATCCAGTAGGAGATCAGGCCGTGGTAGGCGAACGGGCCGGTGTGGAAGAACAGCAGGATGGTGCCCGGGGTCAGGAGAATCGCGACCCACAGGCCGAGGTAGCCCAGCCAGCGCGGGTAGGGCGAGCCGCCGGTCAGCGCGCCGAGGCCCACGGCCAGCGCCTGGACCACAAACGGCGGGGCGGCCAGGAAGGCCATGAACCAGCCCACGTCGTGCAGCAGTTGGACGTCTTCCGGCGCGCGGTCTGCCCGGAACGCCGCGGCGGCGAGGATGGTGCAGTACAGCACCAGCAGCAGGTAGACCGCGGCGCCGCCCACCGCGTGCAGGGCGGCCATCGTCCGGCCGGCGCGGTTGCGCCACAGTTGGACGAAGGCGACGGCGACGAGCGCGGCCCAGCCCCAGGTCCCGGCGAACAGGATCAGGATGCCGACGCGGATGCGGTCGGCCTCCTCGCGGTAGAACTCCGCGAACTGCTCGGGAGTCCAGCTGGCCTTGGGCGGCGGCAGGAAGTCCGCGACGATCAATCCGGTCAGGACCAGGCCGGCACCGATCAACCCGGCCAACGCACACGCTGCTTGACTCCGTGGGTTCATGCCCCGTCACATTACGCCGGGTCAGACGGATTCCGCCCTAGCCGGCGTCCTTCTCCGCCACCAGGTTGCGATAGAGGGGGAACAGCGGCTTGCCCAGCGGCACGAGCTTGAGGATCTTCGCGACCGGGCCCTTGGCCTTGACCTCGCCCTTCGCCATGCCGACGGTCATGTTGTACTCGCCGCGCCAGAAGCGGTGGGCAATGTCGGCGGACATCATCATCGTGACGTCGGCGGGCTCGTCGATCGGGCCGAAGACGACCTGCACCGGGTCGCGCATGTAGACGTGCATCTCGCACTCGGGGTCGGTGTAGACCGCGCGCATGATGATGTCGGCCGCCTTGAGCTTCGGGCCGATCTCCGGGTGGTCGCCCGCGAGGCGGAAGACGCCGCCGATGTACTTGTCGACCTCGTTGGCGTCGGCGAAGTAGGTCATGGTGCGAAGTCCCTCCGGAGGCGGCATTCTCTCTGGACAGTCTGCCCGGACAGTATGTGCAGAGTCTAGAGGGAGGGGCCCTCGACCTGGACGACGTGGTATCCGCTCGCCCCGTCCGGGACGGGCTCGGCACGGTCGGCGGTCTGCACCGCTCCGGTTCCGTCGATCGCCCGCACCGCCACCCGGTGCCTGCCCGGCGGCAACTCCAGGTTCGACACCCGCCACTGCCGCCAGGTGTCCGGGTTGGACCACGGCGCCAACTCCGCCTCGACCCAGCGGCCGTCGACGCCAACCTCGACCCGGTCGATCCCCCGGTGCGTGGCCCAGGCCACGCCCGCCAGCGCGACCGTTCCGGCCGTCCCGCTCGGACGCGCCACCTCGATCCGCGACGCGGTCTTGACCGGCGCCTGCGCGGCCCAACCACGTCTGGTCCAGTACGCCTCGAACGCGTCGAATCGGGTGACCTCGAAGTCGACCAGCCACTTGGTCGCGGACACGAACCCGTAGAGGCCGGGGACCACCATCCGCACCGGGAACCCGTGCTGGAACGGCAGCGGCACGCCATTCATGCCGATCGCGAACATCGCGTCGCGGCCCGGGTCGGTCAGCGCAGCTACCGGAGTGCCGCAGGTCCAGCCGTCCGCCGAGGTCGACTTGACGGCGTCGGCGCCGAGCCGCACGCCCGCGCGGGCGAGCACGTCGGCGATGCGCACGCCGAGCCAGCGGGCCGTCCCGTTGTAGTGTCCGCCGATCTCGTTGGACACGCACATCAGCGTGACGTCCCGCTCGATCGTCGGCATCGCCACCAGGTCGGCGTAGGTCAACTCGAGCGGACGTTCGACGAGGCCGTGGATCCGCAGGCGCCAGTCCGCGACCTTCAGCCGCGGAATCACCAGCGCGGTGTCGATGCGGTAGAAGTCGCGGTTCGCGGTGAAGTAGGGCGACAGTCCCCGAATCCCGAAGTCCGCATCGCGCACCGCTGCGGCCGGGCTCGTCGGGGGCGGCAGCGTCACCAGACCTTCGGTGGTCAGGTCGGTGTTCGCGCCCTCGATCCGCCACAGCGCACCGCCGGTGAGACCGACCGCGCCGAGCGCACCGGCCGAACGCAGCACCGCCCGCCGGTCTACGCCTCCCGGCACGCGCCCGGGCACCATGACTGCGGGCAGTTCCGGTGTGCCGCGCAGGGCCTCGAGCAGCTTGGCCAGCCCCCACGTGCCCACCGCAAACGCGGCTGCCACCGGAAGGGCACGAACGGGCAGGGAGTCCGTCGCTCCGCGCACGGTGACCACGGCGAGCACACCCACCGCTCCGGTGGCCATCGCCAGCCCCACCCCGAGATTGAGCCGACGCACGCCGAGCCAGCCCGCCAGCGCGCCGAGTGCCACGAGGGTCAGCAGCATTCCGACGACCAGGACCTGCTTGTCCCGCACGCCGAAGTACTCGATGGCGAAATCGCGCACCGGTGCGGGCGCGGTGTCGATGGCCCAGGTGCCGACGGCGACCACCGGCGACGGTCCGCCCAGCAGCGCCGCCACGCCCTCGGCCGCACCGAGTCCGCCGAGGAAGGCGAGCACGCCGGCCGCGGCCCCGAGCACTCGCACACGCGCCATGTCCCCACCTCCGTTGGTCGGCGCACTCCACGGTGCCATCGCCGCCGGGCGATCGGCGGGCGTTCGACCCTTACGGTTCGGCTACGTACTCGAGCGCCGCGACCGCATCGCCCGCTGGTACTCGTCGAACCAGATCTCCTGGTACGTGCAGTGGGCGACCCGGCCGCGCTCGTCGGTCCAGCGGTACACGCTGTCGTGGAAGGCGACGTTCGGCCAGGAGTGCATCGGAGCGATCGCGAGGGCCTCGCCGGAGAAGCGGTAGGCGACACCGGTCTCGTCGACGACTTCGAGTTCCGGACGCGTCGCCACGTGCAGGATCGGGTGACGCTCGAAGACCGTTCGACGGACCGTCGTCAACGTGCGCGGTTCGCCGTCGGCCACCAGCCACGAATAGAAGGACGTCGGCGCGCCCTCGGGCACGTCGTAGACCCCGAGCCAGGTCGGGTCGGTGTCCGCGGGCTCGATCGACACTGCGTTCACTGCGAAGTCGGGGCCGAAGTACATGGGCGTCCACCCCAGCGGCGGGGTGCGCCGCGCACCGCCCGGGTCCTCGCGGCGGATCTGGTTCCAGGACCGGTCGCGCACGGCCATGCAGTCGATCTCGAAGGTCTCCCCGCGCAGGTCGAGGGTCCCGGTGCAGTGCATGAACTGCTCGCTCCCACTGGCAGCACCCGTGTGGTGGTCCTCCTCCCCCGGCACGATATGGCCGCGGACGAGCAGCGGAGTGACGGCGCGCTGCTCGAACGCGAAGGACACCGCCTTGTCCGGGCTGGTGTACCGGACGGCGATCAGCTTGCCGGGCTCGAGGACATCGATCTCCAGACCGTTCTCGACGCGGATCGATCCGCCATCGACCGAGGGCCACGGCATGGTGGCGCGGTAGTCGTGGTGCTCGACGTCGAGCAGGGTCAGGTTGTCCAGGCCGCGGAAGATGCTCGCCCCGCCCTGGGACAGGTTCAGGCCCGGCATCCAGCGCAGGTAGACGAAGCACCCGAGCTCGGCCTCCGGAATCGTGAACCCGAAGTAGTGCGTGTGCACCGTGTACGGGTCGGTCGCGCCCGCGGGGGCGATCAGGTCGGTGGATCCGGATTGCACGGCCAACGGCACGTGGACTCCTCAGGCTCGGTTCAGCACTTCCACGGTTCCGGCGCCGCCGTCCACGCGGACGCGATCGCCGGTGCGCAGGCGACGGCTGCCGTCGCCGGTGTTCACCACAGCGGGAATGCCGAGCTCGCGCGCGACGATCGCCGCGTGGCTCAGCGCTCCGCCGATGTCCACGACAAGGCCGGCGGAGACGTACATGATCGAGGCCCAGCTCGGATCCGTCGTCGGGGCGACCAGGATCTCGTCGGGCTCGAAGTCTTCGGTGTCCGAGCTCTGCAGCACGCGCACGACGCCCTCGACGACCCCCGGGCTCACCCCGATGCCCTCGAGCCGCTTCACGTCCGACAGAGGCTCGTCGGCAAGCGGCTCGCAGTTGCCCGTCCAGCTCGGCGGGATGCGTAGCGCCTGGTACGCGACACGACGTTCCCGGCGGCGCGCGCACAGGTCCTTCGCGTCCTCGGGCAGACGCTGCAGCTCGACGTTGGTCAGGTAGAACACGTCGTCCGGATCGCCGAGCACGCCCTCGGACGCCAGCAACACGCCGAGCCGACGCGCCGAGGCGCGGGCGACGTCGATCGACTGCAGGAACGACCGTTTCGCGATACCGCGCAGGGGAATACGGGCCGCACAGAGCTTCAGGATGCCGCGCGCGCCGGGCCGGGTCGGCGCGGGCAGGGCGGCGACGAGGTCGTGTTCGAGCCGGACGCGAGCGGCGCGCAGCCGTTCCTCGTTCCGACGCGGGTCCTCGCGCTTGCGGTACTCGTCGAGCAGCGATTCGAGGATCCGCGGTTCCTCCCGCCAGACACGGCTGGACAGCTCGCCCTCGAGCGGGCCGTGGAAGCCGTGCTTCGCGACGATTGCCGCAACCGTGGTCTCGCCGTGCGCCGCGCGCCAGAGCTCGCCGACGACGGCAACCTCGGCGAAGCCCGTGTACCCGGCGGAAAGGCTCGTGGCGTCCCCGACGCCCGTGCGGGCGGCGAGCCGTTCGAGCGCCTGGTACAGCGGCTGCACGACGCCGAGGAGCGCGGTGGTCTGCAGGGCGAGCATGGTCGCGAAGTTCGTCTCGGCCTCGGCGAACAGGCGCGTCGCGGCGGCGCGGTCGAGGGTGTCCACGCGCCCCACCGCGGAGGTCCACCACTGTTCTGTGCGGGCGGCCTCGCGGCGCAGTCGGCGCGGGGTTGCGGCGAACACCTCGGGGAGCTTGCGGGCAATGGCCGGGTATCGCCTACGAGTGGGCGAAAACTGCATGTCGGCGGGCGGTTCGCCGAGGATGCTGCGCACCGCCTCGGGACCGGACGTGCCCGGCATGCGGTCCCCGAGCGTGGCGAGGAACTCGACCTGCATGGCCGCGCGCCCGTAGAACGCCTTCACCAGCCGGGCGTCGGGGTCGACGGGGAGTTGCACCTCGAGGTCGTCGAGCACACCCAGGTTGTGGCCGGCACGGCGGATCGCGGACTCGCCCGCGCTCCCCCACACCGTCCACGCCAGCGGCGTGAGCACACCCGGTGCGGTCTCGCCCAGGTTGACCGTCGTCCAGTGCGACCCTGGCGGGCTCGGGTGGTGCAGTGGGTCCCAGGCGTCGAACGTCATGACGACGGGGGCCCGGAGATGCCGTGCACCATCAGGCTCGTCATCTCCCGGGCGATCTTCGCCGCCGACGGCGGCCGAGCGACGCCGCTGAAGAACCAGTCGTCGAAGACGGCCATGGACAGCACCATGCCGAAGGCGGCGCGCACCGAGATCGTCGGATTCCCCGAGAGCCCGCGGCCGGTGAACTCGCGGCGGGTGAAGGCCTCCATGCGTTCCATCGGGCGGCGAAAGGCGAAGCGCAGGGGCGCCTCGCCGCCGGTCTCGTCGGAGAACGCGCTGGCACCGACCAGGGCCGAGACCAGTTCACGATTGTCGACCAGCAGCTCGTAGAGCGCGTGGATCCAGGCCTCGACCAGTTCGTCGACCGTCATGCTGTTGTGGACGTAGGTCTCTTCCCAGTGGTCGACGAACGAGTCGATCAATGTTCGGAACGGGTCGACGACCGCCGCGGTGAACAGCCCTTCCTTGTTCACGAAGTGACGGAAGATCAGGGTCTCGTTCACGCCGGCGTCGATCGCGATCTCGCGGGTGCTGGCACCGGCGTAGCCCTTGGCCGCGAACAGCCGCCGGGCGCTGTCCAGCAGCAACCCCCGGACCACGGTGGAGGGGCGGCGCACGGCCCGAACGGGCGCCTCTTCGGGTGCGGCGGTCATCCGATCAGAAGCCCTTTGGCAGCGACTTGAAGCACTCGAACGTGCTGCCCAGTGGCGCGGTGTACCCCGCGGTGGTCAGGTTCAGCAGGGCGTAGCAGTCGTTCTGGGTCGGCGGCGCGCCCTTGTTGAAGGTGATCCCGGGCGCCAGGCCGTTGAGCTTCTCGTTCTTGATCTGCCAGAGCCCTTCGAGGATCAGTTGCGTCGTGATCGGGCCGCTGCGCGCCTGCTCGAACACGTTCTCCAGGGCTTTCTCCAGCAGCTTGCCCGACGCCCACTGGCTGATGGTGTTCTGGTCGATCGAGGAGCCCGGCGCGAAGCGGTCGTAGGCCGCACGGAACTCTCGGCCGCCGGGGGTGTCGGTGGCCTGGTACGGCGCGGTGCCGGTGCCGAGGAACACGCCGAGCTTGCGGAAGTTCGGGTCCAGCGCCGCTTCGGCACTCACCGAGAGCGCCGAGGTGGCCGCAGGCGGCGCATAGTTCAGCGACAGGCAGGACCGGGAGAACCGGGCGTCGCCGGAGCCCTCCAACGCCACGAACACGGCCTCGGCGCCGGCGGCCTTCAGCGCCTGGCACTCGGCGGTGTAGTCCGGCGAGGTGATCGAGGAGACCTTGCGCAGCACCACCTCGAGGCCGGAGGCCTGCGCCATCGCCTCGAAGTTCTCGTTGATGGTTCCGCAGATCGCGGCCTCGACGCAGTAGATCAGCCCGACCTTCTTGGTGTTGGCCTTGGCCGCGGCCTGCTTGGTCGCACCGGCGTAGGCGGCGAGGGGGCTACCGCCCTGCGGGAACATCCACTCGCTGGAGAACCACGGCGCCTCGATGAGATCGCCGCCGACGAAGGGCATCTTGTTCTTCTCGGCGAACTGCTTGGCCGCGGAGAAGGTGGTGGGGACGCCGGCGCCGACGATCGCGACCGCACCCTTGGCCTTCATGGCGTTGAGGTTCGAGGTGACGCGCGCGGGGTCGGCGGCGTCGTCCATCTGCAGCATCTGCACCGGGTGACACTGGATCCCGCCCGCGGCGTTGATCGCGCGGACCCACAGCGCGATGCCCGCGCGCATGTTGAACGTCGAGGCGCCGATGATGCCCGAGGACGGCGAGGTCTGACCCAGGATCACCGGCGGCAGGGCCTTGGTGCACGGCGCCTTCGGGCCGGTGGCGGCGGCTGCCGCCTTGGGTGCGGCGGCAGCCGGGGCCGCAGCGGTTGCAGCCTTGCCCGGGGCCGTGCCCGCCTGGGCGGTCGTGGCGCCCTTCGCGGGCTTGCCGGCGGCGACCGTGGTGGACGTCGTTCCCGCGGCCGCAACGGGAGCGGCCGCGGTCGCGTCGGTGGCGGCCGCCGGCAGGGCAGCCGTCTCGGTGGTGGGGGCCGCAGGCGCGAGGCCGGTGTCGGCGCCGAGACCGGCGGTCGCCGCAGCGGCCTGGACCTGCCCGGAGCCGTCGGCTCGGTCGATGGCCTCCTGCGACATGCGGGTGCCGCAGGCGCTCAGCGGCAGGCCAATGGCCACGAGGCCAACCAGTGCAATCCGGCGCGTGCGTCTGCGCGCGATCGTCGTCATCGACGGTCCCTTCGTGAATGCGGTCATCGGGAGGCTCCTACGGGTACGCGCTCCTCGACGGGCGCTTGGCCTTGGCTTGCCAGGAAGTCCTCGACGCGGACCGAGGCCGGCCCCACACGACGGTGTGCGAATCGGGCTGCGGTTGCGGCGTAGAACCGGTCGAAGGCGCCTTGGGAGGCGAGGGCGGCGGCGATCGCGGCGGCGCCGAAGAACATCTGCAGGACCTGGAAGAAGTCCTCGTTGGTGATGTAGTTCGGCACGACGTAGAGCAGGATCGGCGCGACGATCGCGCACACCACGGTGCGCCGGCCGGAGATGGCGAGGACGGCGAGCACGATGAGCGACTGCACGAAGAAGTAGCTCTCCGCGCTGACGGCGCCGAACATCGAGGCGTAGAGCGCGCCGCTGATGCCGGCGAGGAAACCCGCGACGCAGAACACGATCGTGCGGGAGACGTTGACCGCCAGTCCCAGCGTGGCCAGCGCGACAGGGGCGTCGGCCATGCCGCGCAGCAGGCGTCCGAGGCGGGAGCGTTCGATCACGAGGACCAGCGCGATGGAAGCGACGGCGATCGCGAGCAGGAGGTAGAAGTAGTTCTCGTCGTTGTCCATGCCCCAGAAGCCGGGGCGTTCGGTGTCGACGCTGCCGAAGCCGAACATGTAGTCCTTCGCGTAGAAGAACTGGTTCAGCACGATGCCGAAGCCGAGGGTGGCCAGACCGAGGTACAGGCCGGATAGGCGAATCGCCGGTACCGCGATGAACAGCGCGGCGGGCACGCACACCAGACCGGCGATTCCCAACGCCAGGAAGAACGGAACGTCGCGGCCGAGCATGTGCGCGAAGGTGGAGGCACCGATGGCGGCGAAGCCGATCTGGCCCAGCGAGATCTGCCCGGACACGCGCACCAGCAGGTGCAGCGACATGAACAGGGCCACCTGGGTCAGCGCGACGTTCCACGCGATCTGGTGGCTGCCCGCGAACATCGGGACGGTCAGCGCGACGCCAAAGGTGAGCGCCATGCCGAGGCGGCGATAGTTCAGCGGCACCCGGGTGGCCTTGGCCGCACGCGGTTTGACCTGCCTGCCCACCTCGACGAGGTGCTTGCGTGGAATGACCAGCAGGCCGACGAACAGCACGAGGAACGGGACGGTGAGGTCGAGGCCGGCGAGTTGCTCGAACTTGCCGCCGCCGAGGTCCTTGCTGACGATCTTCTGCGCCAGCGCGACGATCACACCGCCGACGAAGCACATCGGCAGGTTGCGGAACAGCGCGATGGTCGCGGCGCCGAAGGCCTGGACGATGAGGATCGACAGGACGTTGACGTCGACCTGCTGCTGGGTGGAGGCGAACAGGATGCCGGAGACCGACGCGAAGCCGGAGCCGATCATCCAGGCGGTGCGACGCACCTTGGTCGGAGACTCGCCGGTCATGTCGAGCAGCTGCGGGTCGTCGACGACGCCGCGGATCGCGGTGCCGAGCCTGGTGTAGCGGAAGAACAGGAACAGGGCCAGGGCTGCGGCGGCGCCGAGGCCGACGGTGATGCACTGGTCGACGGTGATCTTGACGCCTTCGATCGTGAAGGCCTCGTCCTGTGGCAGGAAGTAGTCGAACCGCAGGCCCTGGCCGCTGTAGCGCAGCACGATCAACGCCTGGATGAAGACCAGCAGGCCGACGGTGCCGACGATCTTGTACGCGGTGGACACCGGCGCCAGCCCGGCCGCGAGTCGTTCCATCAACAGGCCGACCAGCGGGCCCATCACGAACACGACCAGCACGACCGCCCACATCCAGGGCATGCCCTGACGCTGCCTCAGGTCGTAGAAGGCATAGGCAGAAGCCGCGCAGACCGCGCCGTGGCCGAAGTTGAAGACGCCGGAGGTCTTGTAGGTGAGGACCAGACCCATGGCGCAGATGCCGTAGATCGCGCCGGTGACGACACCGAAAACCAGGAAGGGCACATACTCGCTCACTGCGCATCTCCCGGCAGGCAGATGCCGCAGCGGCCGTAGCCGGCTTCGGCGACGGTTGCCGGGAACATCGCCTTGCCACGCGCGACCTGGCAGTCCGCGCGGTGGACGAGGGTCATGCCGGGACCGGTGACGAGGTCGTCGCCTGCGATCTCGTCGCCTGCGAGTGCGGTGCCGCGCACCCGGCCGTCGCGGGTGAGCGGCCAGTCCATGACCTCGGCGAGGTCGGCGACGAGCTGGCGCTTGCCGACGTAGACCTCCCGCAGGTTGACCAGCAGGAAGTAGACGCCGCCCAACGCGGCGATCGCCGCGCCGAGGAACGAACCCACGAACCAGCCCTGCTGTGCCTCCAGCGTCACCTTGCCGGAGATCTGCCACCAGCAGACGGCCGACACCACGGCGCCGAGGAGCGCCGGGATCAGCGCACGGGTCACGTGCGCGCGCCGCCACGGCGTGGGCTGCGTCAGGTAGAGGCGCGGCCGTTCGGACAACGGGGTCCTGGCCGCCGCCGGGCGGCTACGCCGTGCGGTCCCGGCGAGCACCGGCGCTTCAGCGGTGGGCACGACGCTGCGCCAGCTCGGTCTCGAGCAGGTTCCCGACGCGACGCAGCTCGCGCCACTCGTCGCGCAGGTCCGCCGTCAGCCACAGCGTGGCACCCACGCCCAGCAGGAAGATGCCCGTGATGGACGAGGAGGCGATGTAGGGCAGCTGTTCCGCGACGTGCTCGGTGCCGGACGTGCCGAACCACCCGACGAACAGGGCAACGACTCCGCCGATGGCGCAGGCGATCGCGATCGCGCGGTCCCACTGGGTCCGCAACAGGTTCATCAGTTCCACGGCGTGGACACTCCCTTCGCAACGAGCACGGCCGCGGCGCACATCGCCAACAGCGCAACCCCGACGAGACCGAGATAGACGATGGAGAAGTCGCTGTCGACGAAGGCCGGCAGCGCGGCGGACACGAACGCAGGCAGGATCGTGTCGCGAGGCTGAGCCTGCGTCAGATTCACAGTGGCCGGGACCGCCTCGGCCGGAACCGCCGGCGGCGCCACGAGGTCCGGAAGCGGAAGGTCCGGGGCCACGGCGGGCACCTCCGCGGTGAGCGGCGGGACCACGGCCGTGGGCGGCGGGGCCACCACTTCGCTGGACGGGGCGGCGGCGGCCGGCGCGCGGGTGACCGCGGCCTGGGTGAGGCCGACGACGAAGGTGGTGGGCGTGGGGCCGTTGTAGAACGGGTTCTCCGGCGGTTCGGGGATCGTGTACTCGACGCTGAAGACGCCGCCGAGGATGCCGTCCTTGGTCTCGCTCGGGGCGGTGTACTTCACCGTGACACCCTGGGCGGAGAAGGCCTTCAACACCGGTTCGGCGGGCAGCGCGTACTTCTGGCGCTCGCCGGCGAACGGCAGTTCGATCGTGAACTCGCCGTTGAAGAATCCAATTTTCGGTTCCACGATCGTCTCCCCCGCGAAGGGCGCGGGAACGTCGATCGGCGGGGCGGGGATCGGGTCCGGGGCGGGGACGCCGGGGACCGGCACCGGGAAGGGCACCGGGTACATCGCGGGCGTCCGCTCCGGAATCTTGAAGACCAGGCCGGGCACGCGGATCTCGTCGATGACGAAGTTCGAGGTGCGGATCAGCTTGCCGTTCGGGTCCGCCACCACGGTGACGCCGGCATCGAAGCCCTTGAGGCTCACCAGGGGGCCGAGCACCGTGAGCGGCGAGGACGCGGACGCGTGCGCGACGACGTTGCCGTCGGCGGACTCGTCGACCTCGGAGTGCGAGACGCCGCCCGCGCCCTGCGAGCCGAACACCGCGTCGGCGACCGTGGAGGTCGCGCGCGAGACTGCGGACAGTTCGATACCCGGGTAGTTGGCCTTGGCCGGGTCGCCGCCGAAGGTGGAGGAGGCCGTGAGCGGGTACGGCGGGACCGGCACGCCGAACAGGCCACTGACGACGCCGGGCGCGGTGGCCGCGTACTCGCCGAAGTACGGGAACGAGGCGTTCGCGTCGCCCTTGTCCAGCGAGGACTGCGACACGTCCGTCTGCGGGCCACCGCCCTCGGGCCGCACGCCCCCGGGGATCGTCGGGTTGCTGAAGAAGCCTGTGACGACGATCGACCGCGCAGTCGCGGTGTAGAACGAGTCGGCGTCGGCCCGAGCCGCCGGAACCCACGCGACGGCGAACACGCCGAAGACCGCGGCTCCCGCAAGCCCCGCAACACCTTTGTTGAACGGCATGGCTACCTCTCCAGGGCCTGGACTGCGCGACTGGATTTACTGTCTAGACGACCTGTAGCTAGCGGGTACTATACAGACGATTTGCACCGTTTCTAGAGGCTTTAGGTAGCGGATCGAGGCGCGATGTTCTCGCTCGACGGAGTGTGGGCCGGGTACGCGGGCACCACGGTGCTGCGCGGCGTCGACTTGGTCGTGCCCGACGGCGCCGTCGTCGCGCTGCTCGGTCCGAACGGCGCCGGCAAGACCACGCTGCTGCGCCTGGCCAGCGGTCTCATCCACGCCACCGACGGGTCGATGACCCTCGACGACGAGGACATCACCCGCATGGCGCCCCACCAGCTGGTGAAGCGCGGCATCTGCCACGTGCCCGAGGGCCGCGGCGTCTTCCCGAACCTGACGGTGCGGGAGAACCTGATCCTGCAGTCCCCCAAGGGCAAGGAGAAGGAGTCCATCGAACGCGCCTGCCACGCCTTCCCGCGGCTCGGCGAGCGGCTGGGCCAGGCCGCGGGCACCATGTCCGGCGGCGAGCAGCAGATGGTCGCCCTGGCGCGCACCTACGTGCAGAACCCCAAGGTCGCCCTGCTCGACGAGGTGTCGATGGGCCTCGCGCCCAAGGTCGTCGACGAGATCTTCGACTTCCTCGCCCTGCTGCGCGACGAGGGCGCGAGCCTGCTGCTCGTCGAGCAGTACGTGACGCGCGCGCTCGCGGTGGCCGACTACGTCTACCTGCTCAACAAGGGCGAGGTCGCGTTCGTCGGGCAGCCGTCCGAGCTGGACGGGGCGGACGTGTTCGCCGAGTACGTGGGCGTCGACATCGGCCATTGACCCCCGGTACTGTTCGGACACACTGTCCAGACGTTACGACCGGAGGCCCCGTGGCGACGATGCGAGCGGTACTGCTGAAGGGTCCGCACCAGGTCGCGGTCGAGGAGATCGAGCTCGTCACCGACCTCGCGCCGGACGAGGTGCTGCTCAAGGTCGAACTCACTGCGATCTGCGGAACGGACCTGCACCCCTACGAGGGCCGCATGGAACTCGAGGCGGACCTGCGGCTCGGGCACGAGTTCCTCGGCAGCGTCGTAGACGTCGGCGCGGGCGTGCAGTTGTGGTCGCCAGGCGATCGCGCCGTGGCCTCCTGCGTCGTGAACTGCGGCTTCTGCCACCAGTGCCGCCGCAACCAGCCGGGCGCCTGCGCGGGTGCGCGGATCTTCGGGCTCGGACTCACGACCGGCGACCTCGACGGCGGGCAGGCCGAGTACGTCAGGGTTCCGGCCGCGGACCTGGCGATGCGACGCATCCCGGAGGACGGCCACGGCACCGACGAGGACTACCTGATGGTCGGGGACATCCTGACCACCGGCTACGAGGCGATCCGCGCGCACTACGTGCCCGGCGACGTGGTCGCGATCGTCGGCGCGGGGCCCGTCGGACTGTGCGCTGCGATGTCGGCCAAGGCGCTGGGCGCCGGCACCGTCGTGGTGATCGACAAGGTCGCCGAGCGCCTCAAGGAGGCCGAGGCCATCGGCGCGATCGGCGTGAACGCCGACGAGACCGACCCGGTCGACGCGGTGCTGGACCTGACCGGCTGGCGGGGAGCCGATCTGGTCGTGGACGCGGTCGGGCACCCGTCTGCCCTGGCCACGGCGGTGCGCCTGCCGCGTATGGGTGGCACGCTCGCCATCCCCGGCGTCTACTCCGACGAAAGCCTCGAGCTGCCGTGGGGCGAGATCTGGTTCAAGGGCATCAAGATCTTCGGCGGCGCCGCGAACATCACCCGCTACATGGACGAGGCGATGTCGCTCGTCGCCGCCGGCCACCTCGCGCCGGGGCGGATCGTGTCCCACCGGATGCCGCTGACTTCAGCCCCGGAGGCCTACCGCATGTTCGCGGCCCGAGAGGCGCTCAAAATCGTGCTCGACCCGGCGCTCTGACGCTTGACCCGAGGGCTGTGACCGCCGACGCTAGACACAGCGTCCAGTCAGCGCGTCTACTCACCGTGGAGTTCAGATGAGATTCGAGAATCCGCCGCCGGTCGACTGGAACTCTCCAGTCCCCGGATACGGAGAGATCCGCCCGCACGGCGACCCGAACTTCGTCGCCTCGAACTTCGACGCGTGGTTCTTCCTCTTCTGGGCCGGCCTGCTGGTCGTGGCCATCGCGCTGCCGTGGTGTCTGAGCCAGGCGATCCGCAAGAAGAACTACCTGCCGATCCTCTGCCTCACCGCCGGCTGTTTGACCTCCCTCGGCGAACCGATGCTCGACCTCGTCGGCCACCTGCGCTGGGCGGAGAACATCCACGACTCCGGGTACACGAACTTCGGCATCGCGATCCCGCTGCTGATCCCGCCCTGCTACGGGCTGTTCATGGGCCTGGAGGCGTACTGGATCTGGTCGATCATCCAGCGCGGTCTGACGGTCAAGAACATGTTCATGGTGTTCGCCGCCGTCGGCGCGAGCGACGCGATCATGGAACACCCCGGCGTCATGATGGGCGTCTACGAGTACTACGGCCGCCAGCCGCTGGAGTTCTACAAGTTCCCGTTCTACTGGTCCTTCACCAACGCGGCCGCGATCCTGACCGTCGCCGTGCTCATCCACTTCATGTGGCCGTTGGTCAAGGACGGCCCCTGGTTCCACAAGCTCGCGATCATCCCGTGCGGCATCATCGCCACGACGATGGCCGAGTTCGGCACCGGCTTCCCGGTCTTCCTGTCGATCAACTCCGGCATGCCGGTCTGGCTGCAGTGGGTCATCGGCGGCGGCGGCACCGTGATCATCTCCCTCGTGTGGTGCCGCGTGCTGGCCGAGCTGGTCTGCAAGAAGGACACCGACGTCGAGTGGACCTTCCTGGGCCTGTTCAAGTCGCGCTTCATGCTTCCCGCCCAGCGCGAGGCCTACATCGCCGGCATCACCAAGCCGAAGGCGCCGCAGCCTGCCTCCGAGCCGGTCCGCGTCCCCGCGGGCGTGAACCGCGCCGCGGACCCCGCGACCAGCTGACGCACCGTTAGATCTCGAAAGGCCACTCCGTGCCAGTGCTGAACAAGACGGTCCAGACCGTCATGGCCTGGTGCGGGGTGGCCTTTGTCGCGATCTTCTTCACCGGCCTCATCGTTGCGGGGTTCTTCCCGCCGATCCCGCCGGGGCACGACGCCGCCGAGGTCGCGGCGCAGTACCAAAGCGAGGCCGGCGCCATCCGAACCGGCTGCCTGATCATGATGATCGCCTGCGGCTTCACGATCCCGTTCTGGGCCGTGGTGTGCGCGCAGCTCGTGCGCATCGAGGGCCGCTTCTCCCCCATCACCTTCGCGTGCGCGATGGCCGGCGCCGTCGGCGTTCTCGCCGCGACGCTGCCCGTGCTCATCTGGTCCGCGGCGGCCTTCCGGCCCGATCGCGACCCGCAGATCACCCAGGCCATGAACGACCTCGGGTGGTTCCCGTTCATCATGAACTACCCGTTCGCGGTGGCTCAGGACGTGCTGATCGCCGTCGCGATCCTGTCCGACCGCCGCCTGCGCCGCGTCTACCCGCGCTGGGTCGCCTACTACCTGCTGTACGCAGCAGCCGGTGCCGTGCCCGCCGGGTTCCTCACCTACTTCAAGACCGGCCCGTTCGCGTGGGACGGCCTGTTCTCCTTCTGGCTCGCCGCGTTCTTCTTCGGTTCGGCGTTCCTGGTGCTGACGTGGGGCACGCTGAAGGCCATCGCGAACCAGTACGCCGAGGCCGCGCAGGAGAACCTGCCGCTCGCGACGGTGGACGCGTGACGCCGGCGGAGCGCGCCGTCCAGCGGGCGATGGCCTGGTGCGGCATGGGGTTCGTCGTCGTGTTCGGCGCCGGACTACTCGTTACCGGGTGGGTGCCGCCGATCCCGCCGGACTGGACCGCGGAGCAGACCGCCGCGCACTACCAGGAGAACGCCGGACGCATCCGGACCGGCTGCCTGCTGATGCTGATCGGCGCCGGGTTCACCGTTCCCTTCTGGGCGGCGGTGAGCGCGCAGATGAAGCGCATCGACTCGCGCTTCGCGGTGCTCGCCCAAGCCCAGCTGTTGGCGGGCGCGGTCGCGGTGCTGGTGTTCACGATTCCCGTGGTGATCTTCTCCGCCGCCGCGTTCCGGCCCGAGCGCGATCCGGTGGTCACGCAGGCGCTCAACGACGTCGGCTGGTTCTTCTTCCTGTTCAACTTCCCGTCGGTCACGTTCCAGGCCATCGTCATCGCGGTGGCGGTGTTCAGCGATCGCAACCCGGACCCGGTGTTCCCGCGCTGGTTGGGCTACGCATTGGTGTGGTCGGCGATCGGCTTCGTGCCGGGTGGCCTGCTCACCTACTTCAAAACGGGTCCCTTCGCGTGGAACGGCCTCTTCTCCTGGTGGGTGGCGGCCGTAGCCTTCTTCTCGTGGTTCCTGGTGATGATTTGGGCGACGCTGCGGGCGATCGCCAGGGCGCCGCGGCCGGCGCCGGATCCGATGGCGCCCATCTCGGCGGCGGACGTGCGGACGGAGCGGGCATGACGACGACGTCCACCTCGACGGAGACCGAGCCGCGCGAACGCCGCGAGCACATCCCGGGCGAGCCCGGGCTGTGGGTGTTCCTGCTCGGCGACATGGTGGTCTTCGGGCTGTTCTTCGGCGTGCTGGTGGTGTTCTCCGGCCAGCACCCGGATCTGTTCGGAAGCGGGCAGGACGCGCTGCACCTCGAACTCGGCGTGATCAACACCGTGGTGCTGCTGACCTCCTCGCTGTTGGTGGCCCACGGGCTGCGGTTGGCACGCGCGTTCCATCCGAAGGCGTGGATGTTCTTCGTCGGCGCGCTGCTCTGCGGCGCGATCTTCGCCGGCGTGAAGGCGATCGAGTACACCGACCTCGGAACGAGCGGCCACACGCCGCCGACCAACGACTTCTTCATGTACTACTTCGTCTTCACCGGCATCCACCTCGGCCACGTCGTGCTCGGCATGGGCGCGCTGGCAGCGGCCGCGAAACTGTCCCGGCCCGGGCCGCACGGACCGCACCGGTCGACGTGGCTGGAGGGCGTCGCGTGCTTCTGGCACCTCGTCGACCTGCTCTGGATCATGCTCTTCGCCCTGCTCTACCTGATGCAGTAGGAGGAGCTTCGTGACCACCCTTCAATCCTCGGCACGCACCATCAACGTGGTGTGGGCCGGCCTCGTGCTCGCCACCGTCGTGACCTTCGCCGTCGGCGGGGAGCACGCGATCGACAGCCGCAATCTCGCCACCGCCGTGGTCATCGCCATCGCGGCCATCAAGATCCGCCTCGTCGGCATCCACTTCATGGAGATCAAGGACGCGCCCCTGGCGTTGCGGGCGGTGTTCGAGGCGTACTGCGCCGGGCTGTTCGTCGTCCTCACCGTGCTGTACCTGGTGATCTGATGCCCGTCGACCAGGCAGCGCCGCCCACCGTGGAACGGACGCTGGAGGCCGTGCCCCGCGCGACGGCGATCAACCTCAGGGTGCTGCTCTGGACTGGCCCGATCGGCGTCGTGTGCGTCTTCTTCGGCCTGTTCGTGATGTGCGGTTTCTTCCCGCCGCCCTCCCCCGAACTCACCGGCGCCGAGATGGCCGCCGTCTGGCAGGACAACCCCGCCCTGAAGAAGGGCGGAATGATCCTCTGCTTCTTCGGCGGGTGCCTCTACGTCACGTGGACCCTGGTCATCGGGGACCTGCTGCGCCGGGTCACCGACGACAGGATCATGCCCGCGACGCAGACCGTGCTCGGCTGCTTCGGAGCCGTCTACTTCAGCTTCAACTTCCTCATCCTGGCCGTGGCGGCCTACCGGCCGCACTTGGACTCCGGCACGACGCAGACGCTGCACGACCTCGGCTTGATCCTGACGTTCAGCCCTGCGGCGCCGTTCTTCCTGCAGTACTTCGCGATCGCCGCGACGATCCTGCAGATCCCCGACGCGCGGCCGCTGATCCCGCGCTGGGTGGCCTACGTGAACATCTGGGTCGGCATCGGTCTGATCCCGGCGTCGTTCATCCCGTTCTTCACCTCCGGCCCACTGGCCTGGAACGGACTGCTCGGGTTCTGGATCCCCGTCGTGGTGTTCGGGGCCTGGTACATCGTCATGTTCACCAGCCTGCGCCGCGTGGTGCTAAAGCTTCCGACAAGCTGAGCCATGGCCACAGTGCACCCGCAGCCCCCGCGCACCGGACCGGTGATGCGCCAGATCGGCAAGCTCGTCGCGACGCGCGCCGGCGCCTGGGTGTTCGTGAACGTCGCGTGCCCCGTCGACCGTGCCCTGCTCCCGCTTACCCGAGGCAAGGTCCGGACGACCCTCGCCATGCGCATCGTGGTGCTCACCCACACCGGTGCGAAGAGCGGCACCGTCCGCCAGACGCCGCTGATCTACTTCAGCGACGGCGAGGACGTGATCCTGGTGGCGTCCAACGGCGGCTCGCCGCGCAACCCGGCGTGGTACCACAACGCCCTCGCGCAACCCGAGGTCACGCTCTCCGACGGCGCGAACACGGGCCCCTACCGCGTAACCGAGGCCTCGGGCGCCGAACGCGAGCGCCTCTGGCAGGCGGGCCTGCAGATGTACCCCGGCTGGGCGACCTACCAAGCCCGCACGGGCGGCCGTGTCATCCCGGTGCTGGTGCTGAGCCCCGCCGCCGGCGACGCCCCCGAGGACTTGTAGACACTCTGTCCAGACACACAGTATAAATAGGCGATGGCCGACCCGAGGAGCCTCATGTCCGCTGCGCCCGAGCACCGCACCGTCGACGTGATCGTGGCCGGTTCGGGCCACAACGGCCTGATCTCGGCCGCCTATTTGGCGAAGGCGGGCCTGAAGGTCCAGGTGCTCGAGGCGTACAAGACTCCCGGCGGCATGACCTCCACGACCGAGGTCGAGGAGTGCCCGGGGTACAAGGTCAACGACGCCTCGATCCAGCCGTCGCTGTTCCGGACGACGACGATCATGAGGGACCTGCAGCTCGAGGAGAAGTACGGGCTGAAAATGCGGGTCGTCGACCCCGTGCACCTGCAGCTGAACTACGACCACACCTCGCTCGGCCTGTGGCGCGACGCGCAGAAGACCGCCGACGAACTCGCGTACTTCTCGAAGAAGGACGCGGCCGCGCTGAAGGACCTCTACAAGGTCGTCCACGCCGCCGTCGACGTGGGCCTGCCGATGATGCAGACCAGCCCGACCCGCCCGGACATCAAGGCGATCATGGCCCTGACCAAGCAACTGCTGCACCACCGCGGCGAGCTGCGCGCCGTCGGCCGGTGGATGCGCGCCACCGAGATCGAGGTCCTCGACGAATCCTTCGAGAGCGACCCCATCAAGGCGTGCGTGCTGATCGGCCTGCCGTTCATGTCCTACGACTCGGACTTCTCCGGCTGGTCGCTGATCTACCTCGGCATCATCACCAAGTACGGCGTCGCGATGTTCGAGGGCGGTACCGGCGAACTCCCCCGCGCGCTGATGGACCTGATCGTCGACCACGGCGGCAGCATCCGCTGCAACGCACCGGTCGAGCAGATGGTCATGCGGGGCGGCCGCTGCGTCGGCGTGCGGCTGGAGAACGGCGAGGAGATCTACGCGCGCCGCGGCGTGCTCACGGCGTTCTCTCCGAAGCGCGTGCTGCGCGACATGCTCCCGCCCGGCACGCTGCCGCCGCACCTGGCCAATCGGGTCGCGAACATTCCGACCCGCTCGCGTGGCTTCGCGGACATGAAGCTCGACGTGCTGACCAAGGGTCAGATCCGCATGGACAAGGTGAAGGCGAAGCGCAAGGACGACGTCGACCCGCGCCTGCCCGCCAACGGCTACCACAACTACGAGCAGGTGAAGGCCGCCCAGCTTGCCTGCAAGCGCGGCGAGATGCCGCAGCACATCCCCGGCCTCGCACAGATCTCCACTGCACTGCCGTCCAACGCGCACTTCGCGCCGCCCGGCGGGGACGTGTTCTGGTTCTGGTCCGGCCTCACCCCGAACGACCCGCACATGGGCTGGGAGGCTGCGCGCAAGCAGGCCGCCGACACGATCATTTCCCAGAGCGAGCACTACTACGAGGGCATCGAGGACCTGCAGATCTACAGCCGCGTGCGACTGCTGCCCGACATCGAGGAACGCTTCTTCGCGATGGACGGGTCGGTCTACCACACCGACCCGGTCATCACCCGGTTCGGGCCGAACAAGCCGGCGGTCGGCTTCGCGGGCTACTCGACGCCGATCCCCGGCCTCTTCCTCACCGGCTCCGGCACCCACCCCGTCGCCGGCATCAGCGGCATGCCCGGACAGAACGCCGCGATGACCATGCTCAAGCTGTTCAAGCGCGAGGACCGCAAGGGCACGGGTGGCGCCGCGCTCGAGCAGGCGCGCTTCTGGGACGGCGTCGAAACGACGAACGCCTACGCGACGACCCGCGAAGACGCCACCGGCACCAATCTGCCGTGAACCCTAAGGCGAAGACCGCAGGCCGGCCCTGCGGGGATCCGCGGACGTGCCGGCCTCCGGCGCGCACGCGGCTAGGTCCACACGTCGGCAGCGGGAAGAGCCAGCAGTCGCTCGCCGAATTGCAGCCGTCGCGCGCCGGTGTGCAGGAGCACCCCCGCCACGAAACGATCCCCGCATCTGTCGACCGCATCGCGCAGCTTGGCCAGTCCACGAAAGTCCTCCGGACGCGGCGTCGAAGTCGCCTTGGTCTCGACTGCCACAACTCGACCGTCGTCGGCCTCGAGTACGGCGTCGACTTCGGTGCCGTCACGGTCCCGGAAGTGGTAGATCCGGGCGAAGGTGTCCGACCACGTGAGCTGCTTGGCGATCTCGTTCACCACGAACGTCTCGAACAACGGGCCTGTCGCAGGCTCCGTCGGGTGACGCAGCCCTTCCGGTCGCCGTCCCAGCAGATTCGCCGCCACACCGGTGTCAACCATGTGGATCTTGGGCCGCTTGACCACCTTCGCCGTCAGGTTCCGACTCCAGGCCGGCAGGTGATGGACGATGAACGCCGTTTCGAGCCATGGCAGGTATTCGGCGGCGGTTGCTCGGGCGATCCCCAACCGCTCCGCCGCGGTCGTCAGCACGAGTTCGCCCGCCGTGGTCGCGGCGAAGTAGCGCACCATCGCTGCCAGCGCATCGGATCTACGAATGTCACCCGCCGTCTCGATCTCGCGAGCGAGCACCGTCGCTACGTAGTTCTCGAACCATCGCCGACGACCTCGCTCGCCGATCGTCAGCACGTCGGGGTAACCACCGAGACAGAGCCGCTCGAGATACTCGTCCCGCTCGATGACGACGCCCGAGTGCGCGAGCAAACCGCCGACACCGGCGAAGGCCCTGTCGACGAATCCATCGACGCCGCCGTGCAATTCCCCTTGCGACAGTGGCCAGAGCGTCAGGAAGTCCGCTCGCCCGGCCAGCGACTCGGAGATCGTCGGGACGGTCAGGAAGTTCGTCGACCCGGTGAGAATGAACTGCCCGCGGCGACGGTCGCCATCCACCGCAGCCTTCACCGCAAGCACCAAGGGCTCACCCACCCGTTGGACCTCGTCGATCACCAGCGGTCGGCCGAGGGCCGCGAGGAACGAGGCGGGGTCGTTCTCCGCCGCACGGCGCGCGTCCTCGTCGTCCAGCGTCGCCACGGTCGCGCCGATCCGATCGGCCAACTGCAAGGCGAGCGTGGACTTGCCGACCTGCCGAGCACCGTGGACCACCAGCACTCGAAAGTCCGCCAGCGACTGCACGGCCACGCCCGTCGCACGTCGTGGGATCCACGTCGAAGTCACAGCCTGATCGTAGATCCTAATTAGCAATTCGTCGAATGGCTAGCTACCAATTCGCCGAGCCTGTAGTAGTCGATTCGTCGGCGCGAATCGACCACGCCTGGCTCGCCTGCCTGCGGCAGGTCGCGATCATCGGCCTCGGGTGCGCCGCAGTCTCCGGCGCGTGGCTCTGCCGAGTGGTCAGGTTCGACCGTGGAGCGCGGCGGCGATGGTTGCGGCGAGCGCGTCGGTGACCGCGGCGACGTCCGCCTCGGTCCCCGCTCGGGATGCGGCGAGCGCCTCGTACCAGGCCCGCTCCATCGTCCAGACCAGGGCCGAGGCCAGGGTGGCGCTCGCGATGCCGGCGGGCGCGGCGCCCTCCCGCCGCTCGGCGTCCAGTGCCTTCTTCAGCGCCGCGCTCATCCGACGCTGCGCGGCCAGGTGCACCTCCCGGATCGCCTCGTTGCGCGGCCATTCCTCGATGGCGGTGCGCACGACGGCGGCCTCCGCGTCGGAGAAGGTCAGCCACTCCTCCAAGGCCTTCTGCAGAGTCTGCGGACGGCGGGCGGACGGGTCGGCGAACATCTGCTCGAACCCGGGGACGAGCCGCGCGTAGACCTGGTCCAGCAGCGCTGCGAAGGCGTCTTCCTTGCTCGCGTAGTAGAAGTAGAACGTGCCGCGGGCGACCCTGCTGGCGCGCAGGATGTCGGTGATGCGGATGGCGTCGAGGGAGGACTCGCGCAGCATCAGCGCGATGGCGTCGAGAATCTCCTGACGGAACGCACCCTCGCCCGCCTTCGGCTCAGGCGACATCGGTCACCGGCCCACGCGTGTCCCCGTAGATGGCGGCGAGGGCCACCGCGACGATCCCGTCGAGGCGCTGCGCCGGGGTGCGCAGCTTCTCGTCGCTGCCCGTCGACCCGACGTAGAAGATGCGCTCGGCCCCGGCGATCATCAGCGCTGCGATGGCGTCGGCCGAGATCCCATCGGGGGCGCGGCCGAGGTCGCGCTCGCGTTGGATCTGAGCCGCGAGCGTGGCCCGGAACGGCTCGGAGACGGCCGCCCACACCTTCGCCAGGTCCGGCACCGCGTGCTGGTTCTCCAGCACGGCGCCGATCACGGCCCGGTGTTCGAACCAGGTCTCCATGGCGGGCTTGAGGGTGTGCCGAAGAGCGGCGCCCGGGTCGGTCCACGGCGCGGACAGCTCGTCCCCGGTTTCGCTGAAGATGTCGCGGAAGATCGCGGTCATCAGCGCCGTCACGACGTCGTGCTTGTTGCTGAAGTAGTGGTAGAAACTCGCCCGCGACAGCTCGGCCGCTTCGATGATCTGGGCCACCGACAGCTCGTGCAGCGGGATCGTTGCCAGCAACGTCTCGGTGGCCGCGAACACGGCCTTCTCGACCGCCTGATCCCCCGTGTGGGCGCGAGGGCGGCGCCGCCGGACGGGAGCATCGGTCACGTCGGCGAGTTTATCGGCCGCGCACCGCTATCCCCGGGACGTCCAGTCGTGAAATCCCTTACCGGTCTTCTTGCCGAGCTCCCCTGCGGCGACCTTGTCGATCAGGATCTGCGGCGGCGCAAACCGCGGGCCCAGGGACTGCTCGAGGTGGCGCGCGATGTCCAGGCGCACGTCGAGGCCGACGAGGTCCCCGAGGCGCAGCGGGCCCATCGGGTGTCGATAGCCCAGCTCCATGGCCTTGTCGATGTCGGCCGCCGACGCCACGCCCTCCTCGAGCATCCGCGCGGCCTCCAGACCGATCGCCACGCCGAGCCGGCTGGTCGCGAAGCCCGGCATGTTCTTCACGACGATCGGCTCCTTGCCGATCCGGACCGCCAGAGCCCGAGCGGCTTCGAGCACCGCCGGGTCGGTGCGTTCGCCGACCACGATCTCCAGCAGTGCCATGATCCAGACCGGGTTGAAGAAGTGCAGGCCGAGAAAGCGTTCCGGATGGTTCAACACGAACGCGAGCTCGTCGATCGACAGGCCGCTGGTGTTGCTGGCCAGGATCGCCGGGGCGCAGTGGTCCTCGAGGTCGCGCAGCAGCATCTTCTTCAGGTCCATGCGCTCGGGCACGGCCTCGACGACTAGCTGTGCACCCTCCCGCGGAAGTTCACCGACCGAGCCGACGACGGAGAGGCGACCCACGAGCGCCTTCGCGGCGGTGTCCCCGAGCTTGCCCTTGGCGACCGCACCGTCGGCGACGCCTTGCAGCGTCGTCAGGGCTGCGGCGGCCCGACCGGCGTCGGGCTCGACCAGGATCGCGTGGTCGCCGGCAGCGGCCAGGACGTACGCGATGCCCAGGCCCATCGTCCCGGCGCCAACTACCGCGCTGTAGATCATGGGTCTCCATCTCCTCGTTGCGTCCGAACAGGTGGGCGCCATAGCGACCACTTGTTCGGACGTTGGCGCTCCAGGGTCAGCCGACGGGGTTGCGGCCTACGTCGGCGCCGCCGAGGTCGGTGATCTCCGACCAGCGCGACGCGACGTCGGCGATGCTCGGGACGTCGGCAAAGGTGACGCCCTTCGATTGGAACTGGGCCACACGGTAGACGCGCCCGCCGCCGACGACGAAGACCTGGCCGGAGTCGGTGAGTTCGTCGGAACACAGGTGCCCGACGACCGGGGCGACGTGGGCCGGCGGCAACGCGGCGAGGACCTCGGCCGGGGCGATGTCCTCGGTCATCCGAGTCGCGGCCATCGGCGCGACCGCGTTGGCGAGCACGTTGGCCTTGCGGCCCTCGATGGCCAGGGTGTTGATCAGGCCGATCATTCCGGCCTTCGCCGCGCCGTAGTTGGCCTGGCCGAAGTTGCCGAAGATGCCGGACGTCGAGGTGGCGACGACGATGCGGCCGTGTTGCTGCTCGCGCAGGTGTGGCCACGCGGCGCGGATGGTGTGGAACGTGCCGTAGAGGTGGACCTGCAGGACTGCGTCCCAGTCCTCGGCGGAGAGCTTGTGGAAGGCGCGGTCGCGCAGGATGCCGGCGTTGGCGATAACACCGTCGATGCGGCCGTAGGCGTCGAGCGCCGTCTGCACGATGGCGGCACCGCCCGCTTCGGTCGAGACGCTGTCGTAGTTGGCGACGGCCTGCCCGCCCGCGGCCGCGATCTCCGCGACGACGGCGTCGGCCGCGCTCGATCCCCCGCCGGTGCCGTCGCGCGAGCCGCCGAGGTCGTTGACGACGACCTTGGACCCGCCCGCAGCGAGGGTCAGCGCGTACTCGCGCCCCAGGCCGTTGCCGGCTCCGGTCACGACGATCACTCGGTCCTGGACTCCGGCCATGCGCACTCTCCCTGGATTCGGCGGGCCCGCCCACTTCCGCCGCCGCTTCACTCGTCGGCGTCCTGCCTCACTCGTCGGAAACGGCGATCTCTGGCGAGTGAAGCGGCACAGGGGCGAGTGAAGCGGAAGCCCGGGGGTGGGGAACGATTCTTCGGACATACTGTACAGACAACATGTAGGGCCGGTACCGGACCGGCGTCCGAAGTACCGTGATGCGGGAATCACGGCCGTTCGGACGCCGCAGCAACACAGGGTGGGTGCGCATGACCGCGTGGGCGTGGACGAACGGCGAGTTCGTTGGGGTCGGCCGGGCCGGCGCCATGGCCCGGATCGAGCTCAACCGGCCCGAGGCGCTGAACGCCTGGACTCCGGCACTGGCCCGCGAACTGCTCGCGGCGGTCCGCGAGGTCGCCGCCGACGCCGAGGTGCGCGCGGTCCTGCTGACGGGTGCCGGCCGGTCCTTCTGCTCCGGCGCCGACGTCAAGAACGCCCGCGAGCTTCGCCCCGACGGGCTGCCCGACCTCAGCGTGCGGTTGCGCGAGATCTACAACCCGATCGTGCTCGAGATCCGGCACGCGCCCAAGCCGTTCGTCGCCGCGGTACAGGGCACCGCCGCGGGGCTCGGCGTCTCCTACGCGCTGGCCTGCGACCTCGTCCTGGCCGGAGAGTCGACGAACCTGATGCTCGCGTTCGTGAAGATCGCGGTCATGCCGGACGCCGGCGTACTGCGCTTCCTCGCCGAACGCGTAGGCCTGGTCCGCGCCGCGGAGCTGGCGATGCTCGGCGATCGACTGCCCGCCGCGAAAGCACTGGACTGGGGCCTGGTCAACGCGGTCCACCCGGACGCGGACCTCCTGCCCGCGGCCGAGGCGCTGTGCGAGCGACTGGCGTCGATGCCTACGGTCGCGATCGGGAACGTCAAGCGCACGCTGACCGAGACCACGCAGTCCGCGCTTGCCGCGCACCTGGACGTCGAGGCCGCCCGCCAGCAGGACCACGCCGCCACGTTCGACTACTCCGAGGGCCGCGCCGCGTTCGCCGAGAAGCGCGCCCCCCAGTTCCGCGGGGCGTGAGCCCCCGACACACCCATCTTCTGCACGCGTCTGCGCCCTAAACCTCGCGGGTAGGGCGCAGACACGTGCAGAAGATGGGGGCTAGCCTGCCGAGCACCACCCTCTCGGCAAAGGAGCCGGCCATGGGACGCGTGTCGGGCAAGGTCGCACTCATCACCGGCGCGGCTCGCGGACAGGGGCGCGCGCACGCCGTCCGGCTCGCCGAAGAAGGTGCGGACATCGTCGCGATCGACGTGTGCTCGCAGCTGGAATCGGTGCCCTACGGGATGGCGACGCCGGACGACCTGACGACCACCGCGAAGCTCGTCGAGGAGCAGGACCGCCGGATCCTCGCCCACCAGGCGGACGTGCGGGACCTCGGCGCGTTGCAGAACATCGTCGCGGAGGCGGTGGCCGAGTTCGGCGGCATCGACATCGTCGTGGCCAACGCCGGCATCGCCAGCATGGGACCGGTCTGGGAGCTGACCGAGGAGTCCTGGCAGGAGATGCTCGACGTCAACCTCACCGGCGTCTGGAAAACGGTGAAGGCCGCGATCCCGTCGATGATCGAACGCGGCCGCGGCGGGTCGATCATCCTGACGAGCTCGCTGGCGGGCGTGCTGCCCTTCGCCAACATCGCGCACTACGTGGCCGCCAAGCACGGCGTCACCGGCCTCATGCGGTCCCTCGCCTTGGAGCTGGCGCCGTACAACATCCGGGCCAACTCGCTGCACCCGACGGTCGTGAACACCGACATGATCCACAACGAGGCGAGCTACAACCTGTTCCTGCCCCACCTCGGCCCGAACCCTGCCATGGCGGACGTGTCCGGCGCGCTGCGCTACATGCAGGCACTGCCGGAGCCCTGGGTGGAGCCGAGGGACATGGCCAACCTGGTGCTGTTCCTCGCTTCCGACGAGTCCCGCTGCATCACCGGCACCACCCAGGTCATCGACCTCGGCGCCCAGTTCCCGTTCAAGATCCCGCCCGCCTGACGGAGCGTCAGCCCGCAAAGAACCGACTCACCGCCGGGGCGACCTGGCGGTGGTCGGGGACCGCGGCGAGGCGACCTCGTCCCATGCGAGCGAGGTCGCGGGCCAGGTCGAGGTCGTGCTCCCCGGAGGCGTCCACCAGGACGTCCAGGCGCGGCAGTTGCGCCGCGGTCCGGCGCGGGTCGGGGCCGGCGTTGTGCACGCAGTCCGACAGGAGGAGCACCCGGCGCTCGCGCAGGGAGCTGCGGGCGAGCTGATCGCGCGCGACCTGGAGGGGAAACTCGACGTTGGTCAATCCCTTGGCGGGAATGGACAGCAGCATGTCGAGCAGCCGCGCCGGCTCGACCGGTTCGCCGGGCGAAACGAGGATCGTCGCGTCGGACCCGAACGCGACGACGGCCAGCGAGTCGTGCGAGAACTCGCCGGCCAGGGCCCCGACCGTCGCCGCCGCGGTCCGCACCCGTTCTCCGCGCATCGAACCGGAAACGTCGATCAGCAGCACGATCGCGCGGCGGTGGCGCAGGTATTCCCGGACGACGATGTCCTCGTCCTCCGGAAACGGGTTGCCGACGAGGGTGTCCATGCACGCGTCGAGGTCGATCTCGTCCCCGGAACCGCGCCACGGGACGCTCGTCAGCTCTCCCGGGCCACGGGGCGACGATCGCTGCCGCGGCGGCCGTGGCACCGCCAGCCGAGTCGCAATCTGCCGGGCGCGCGCGAGGACGAGCGGGTCGGCGGACCCGCTCCGGTCGACCTCGAGCAGCTTTCCGCTCTCGTCGGTGAACCCGGGCGCGGACCGCCCACGGCCCTTTCGCTGCTCGGTGCCGTCGCCGCTGGACGGGAGAACGACGTTCCCCGACGGGTCGGCGCGGTGCAGCGTCGGCTCGGCGTCGAGGGTTTTCGGCTTGCGCCGTAGGGGTTTCAGCCCGGACTTGGGCTCGACGCTGCGCTTGCGGCGGACGGGCCCTTCGGTGGCCAGCTGCCTTCAACCGGGCTTGGCGACCGCGGGATCGAGGATGAAGTGGTCCTCCCAGATCGTGCGCAGAATCTGCTCCGGCGTCAGACCGGCGACGTCGTCGACGTGGATGCGCCCCGAGAGCGCGACGGTCATCGCCTGGTAGAAGGTCTCGGCGTAGCCGTCGACGTCCTCGGCGAGTTCGAGCAGCCGAGCCGCGACCAGCGCCAGGTCGATGGCGCCGCGCACGCTGCTGCCCATGCGAATGTCGGGGTGGTCACGGGTGGCGCGGGTAACGGCGACCGAGTCGGCGACGAGCCGTGCGTCCGTCACGTCCGTTCGCAGCGACACGATGGCGCGTTCCGCGGCGTCGTCCTGGTAGTCGATCGCCAGCCGGCAGAACCGGTCGTGGATCGAGGCCGAAAGCCGGGTGGTGCCGACGTTGTCGTAGGGGTTCATCGACGCGATGATCCGAAACGTCGGGGCGGCGACGACGGTGCCGACGCGAGGCACCTCGATCTGCCGCTCCGCCATCGCCGTTAGCAGGGTGTTGAGAGTGTCCTCGGGCGCCCGGTTGAGTTCCTCGATGTAGAGGAAGCCGCCGTCGCGCATCGCGTGCAGCAGAGGCCCGTCGACGAAGGTCTCCGCGCTGTAGTCCGACCGCAGGACACGGGCGGGGCTGTGGTGACCCACCACTTTTGCGGGTGTCAGGTCCGCGTTGCCCTCGACGAACAGCATGGGGATGCCCCACTCGCGAGTGATGGCCCGGACCAGCGTGCTTTTCGAGGTCCCGGGGGGTCCTTCCAGCACGATGTCGCGGCCGGCGGCGACCGCGGCCAGCACCAAGTCGAGCTCGTGCCGGCGGCCGACGATGCCGGCGGCGATGCGGTCGCGAACTTCGCGGAGATTCGTCGCCATCCCTGACTCCCACTTCTACGCTTCGATTGCGTAGCGTACGGGCGGAGACGGTCATCGCTACGAGGGAGTCGCAATGGGTCGGGTATCGGGCAAGGTCGCGTTCATCACCGGAGCCGCTCGCGGGCAGGGTCGGGAGCACGCGATCCGCCTCGCACAGGAGGGCGCGGACATCGTCGCGCTCGACATCTGTTCGCAGCTGGAGTCTGTGCAGTACCCGGGCGCGACGCCGGACGACCTCGCCACCACCGTCAAGCTCGTCGAGGAGCAGGACCGCCGGATCCTGGCCCGCCAGGCCGACGTCCGCGATCTCGCCGGGATGAAGGCCGTGGTCGAGGAGGCCGTCGCGGAGTTCGGCGGCATCGACATCGTCGTGGCCAACGCGGGCATCGCCACCCTGGGTCCGTCCTGGGAGCTGCCCGAGGAAACGGTTCAGGAAATGCTGGACGTGAACCTCATGGGCGTCTGGAAGACGACCACGGCGACGATCCCGGCGATGATCGAGCGCGGCAAGGGCGGGTCGATCATCCTGACCAGTTCGATCGCCGGCCTGATCGGCTTCAACGGGCTCTCGCACTACGTCGCCGCGAAGCACGGCGTCACCGGCCTGATGCGAGCCCTCGCCATCGAAGCCGCGCCGTACAACATCCGAGTCAACTCGCTGCACCCCGGCTTCGCGAACACGCCGATGGTGAACAACGACGTCTTCAAGGCCATCTTCCGGCCCGAGTTGGAGAACCCCACCGAAGACGACCTCAGTGCGGTCACCCTGGCCATGAATGCGCTGCCGGTGCGCTGGCTCGAGGCCATCGACCTCGCGAACGCGGTGCTGTATCTCGCCTCCGACGAGGCGCGGTACGTCTCGGGCACCACCCACGTGGTGGACGCCGCCTCGACGGCCCCGTTCAAGATTCCGCACCCGGCCTGAGCCCTCGGCTAGCTGTAGCCCCAGGTGACGCAGAGCTCCGCCAACTCGGGCGGCGGCTCCCCCGGCGGGAGAGGACGCGGCGGCTGTACGCGGCCGCTGCGGATCTTCTCCCGCCAGTCCCCGATTCCCGCCTTGAAGGTGTGTGGGGCGCCACGTCCGTAGTCCAGCATGGTGGGCTCCCACGGCACGTCCAGGAACGAACACAGCCGCTGTAGTTCCCTCGCCGGATCGGCGGTGACGTCCTCGTACCGCACCGTCACGCCGGGGAGGTGGGTACGAGCGTCCTCGACGGCGTTCATCATGGAGACGCACTTGGCCAGGTTCTCGTCCCAGCTGCGACGCGGCGCCTGGGACTCGTGCCAGGAATGCACCGTCGTCACCGGGTGGCGCAGCAGAAAGACGTAGCGAGCCTCCGGCCAGCAACGAGCCAGACGGCGCCAGCCCAGGGCGTTGTTGGGCGTCTTCTCCACGAGCACGGACTTGCCCGCCCGGTCGAGCTCGCGGTGCAGGATCCGGTCCCAGAGCAGGTGCTGGAGCTCAAGCTCGCTCAGACCGAGCTCGTCCATCGCGAGGCTGGTGAACTTCGATCGAACCTCCGCGCCGACGGCCGTCAGATGCAGCTCGTGCGGCGCGTGGATCTGGGAATGCGCGTTCAGCATGAGCCGGAGCAGTGTGGAGCCCGAGCGGACCGAGCTGATGATGAAAACGGGGTCGGGAACGAGGCGCCCACCGCGCTGGGGAGTCCAATCCGGCGACGCGGCCCGCCGCCGAGAACCCCGGCGGTAGGAGGGCTGAAGTTCCACTCCCGCCGTGGCCGCCAGTGCCCTGTTGACCCCGCCTCGCCAGCCCATGTCCCACCCTTTCTGGCGCCTGATCAGACAACTCGGGCAATCCCCAGATGCACCCACTCCTCCGACAACTGTCGACCCCAGGCGCGTGGTTCCCAGCTCATGGCGGCCGGCCCGCCGTGCACTGCTCGCCACAGTGGACGTCGCGACCACATCGCGACGACGCCGCCGGTTCGAAGGACCGGGGCCACGGACGACAGGTCGAGCTCACCGCATCTGTCCACTCCCCGAGCAAACGTCCAGGGCAGGGCATCGACGTCGACGAGAAAGGCGTCGAAGCGCTCCGCCGCTGGACCGAGGCGGAGCAGATCGACCGGTTCGAGGTGGATCCGAGAGTCCTCGCGCCACGGCGCGGAATGCGGCAGCAGTCCTCTTTCGTGCCAGTCCCGCACCGCAGCAGACGGCTCCAGAACATGCAGCGAACGGACTCGCCGATCCGCGAGGATCGCGCTGGCCGTACAGCCAACGCCCAGCCCACCCAATGCAATCTTCCAGTTTCTGTCCGGAAGCAATCCGAAGACCGCCCGGACGAGATCGACGGCGGCGACGCAACGCCTGCTGGTGGCGAGGCGCTCTCCCTCCAACCACACCTCGACCACCTCGACGGCGAGGTCTTCGAACCGAAGCAGCGTCAACTCGCCGTACTCGGTGGGCTCCCACGCCACCTCTTGGCCGATCGTCACCTGCTGTCCGCGGTTTCAGGAGTTCGGCATCATCTCTGCGCCGGCCGGTGCAGGCCCGGCCTCCAACGGCCCATGCGCCGCGACGATGCGAGCCAGTTCCAGGCGAGCAGCGTCGGCCACGGCGCTCAGGGTGGCCCCGCCGTCGCGGCAGACGCGCATGACGGTCTCGGTCACGACCGAGATGGGCAGGAAGCCCTCGAACTCGCGCATCAACTGCTCCGCGACGTCGGGAATGGAACCTGGCGTGGAACTCACGTTCGCTCCACGGTGTTCTCCACGCGCAGGACGTGGCGTAGGCCGGTTCGGTCGAGTTGTTCGAGGATTCGCCGGTTGGGCCGGCGAATCAGCAGACCGCCGCCCCGCCGCCGACACACCCGATGGGCGGTCAGCATCGTCGCGATGGCCGTCGAGGGAAGGGATTCGACCAGGGAGGCGTCGACGACGATGCTCTGCGCACCGGCCGTGACGACCTTGTGCAACTGGTACCGCACGTGGGCAGGGTCGTCCGGCGACACGTCCAGCATGACCACCACCGGGGCCCTTCGGTCGACGCTCACCCGCCACCCTTCAGTTCGTCGAACTCCATGCTGCCTACGCGTGGTTGCGGCGGCCGAGCCGTTTCTTTGCGATCGTGTGCGCATCCGGTGCTGGTTGCGTGCACCCGAGCCCTCGCCCGGCGAAAACAGCCGCGTCTGCCACGATGTCGCCATGACGGCCGGGCGACTGTTGATCGTCGAGGACGACGACCGGATCCGGGCAGCGATGCGCCTCGCGCTGGAGGACGACGGCTACGAGATCGTCGAGGCGCCCGACGCGGAGACGGCGATTCGCCTGCTGGCGCCGACCGACCCGGACGTGCTGATCGTCGACCTCATGCTCGGCGCCGTGGACGGCTTCACCTGCATCCGCGAGGTGCGCAAACGCAGCGACGTGCCCATCATCGTGGTGAGCGCCCGCGTGGACACGCACGACATCGTGGCCGGGCTGGAGGCCGGTGCCGACGACTACGTCACGAAGCCCTTCCAGATCAAGGAGATCACCGCCCGCCTGCGGGCGCTGCGCCGCCGAGCCGAGGCTCCCCCGCGGCAGGCGGGCGCCGCGGAGGACCTGGTGCTCGATCCCGAACGCGGACTGGTCCTGTCCCGTGCCGCGGGCACGGTCCGCCTGGGCACCGAGACGCTGTCGCTCACTCTGACGGAGTTTCAGATTCTCGCCGAACTCGCCGGCAACGCGGGGATCGTGCTCAGTCGGACCGCGCTGCTGGCGCGCGTGTGGGACGGGGCGTTCCACGGCGACGAGCGCCTCGTCGACGCCCACGTCCGCCGCCTGCGGACCAAGATCGAACGCGATCCGGCCGACCCCCAGATCGTGCGCACGGTCCGTGGAATGGGCTACCGGTTCGACTTCCCGCGCCCGCCGCGATCCAGTGTCTGACCGGCTCCTGCGCCGCCGGATGGTGCGGGGTCTGCGCGGAAGGGTCGCACTCACCTTCGGTGTCGGCGCCTTCCTGGTGTCCGGCGCGCTCGCCTCCTCGACCTTCCTCATCTCGCGGGAGTACCTCTACGACCAGCGCGAAAGAACCGTGGTTCGCCAGGCCGCGCTCGACGCGGTCTACGTAGCCGACCAGATCGACAACGCCGACGCAGACGTGCCCGACGTGCTCGCGTCGGCCGGCCCTCCCGGCTCCGGTGCGCTCCTGCTGGAACTGAACGGCCAGTGGTACTCCTCAGCTCTGGACTCCGGCCCACAGGACGTTCCCGCCCAACTGCGTGCTCGGGTCCGAACCGGCGTCCCCGCGCGCACGACCGTCGTCCAGGACGGGTACTCGACAGTGGTGGTCGGGCTGCCGCTGCGCAGCCCCGCGGCCGACTTCTACCGCATCGTCCCGCTGCGCGAGATGCGGGAAACGCTGCGCGTGCTGCAGATCGTGTTGGGGGCCGGGGCGATCGTGGCCACCCTCGGCGGCATCGCACTGGGCGTGGCCGCGAGCCGCCGACTGCTGCAACCGCTGAACCTCATCGCCGCGACGGCTGCCCAAATCGCCGGCGGCGAACTCGACAGTCGCCTCCCGCCGACCGACGATCCCGATTTGGCGACGATCGTCGGCTCCTTCAACTCCATGGTCGACACGCTGCGCCAGCGCATCGAACGCGACGGCAGATTCGCCGCCGACGTCAGCCACGAACTGCGTTCGCCGCTGACCACGCTGGTGGCCGCCACGGACGTGCTGCAACGGCGACAGGACGAACTGGCGCCGCGCGCGAGGGCGGCCCTCGACCTGGTCGTGGCCGAACTCGACCGCTTCCGCGGGTTGCTGGAGAGTCTGCTGACCCTGGCCCGGGCCGAGGCCCTCGATCCGGCGGCGCTGACCGCCGTCGACGTCGCGGACGTGGTGGGCAAGGCGTTGCACCGCGCCGGACTGCCGAGCGACCTCCTGGTCCGCGAGGCCGGCGTTTCGCTGGTGCTCGCGGACGAGGCCCTGCTGGAACGTGCATTCTTCAACATCGTCGACAACGCGCAGCGCCACGGCGGCGGCCTGACGGCGGTGCTGGCCGAGCGTTCCCGCGGGAGCCTGCACGTGGCCTTCGACGACGCGGGACCTGGAGTGATCGCCGCCGAACGCGAACGCGTCTTCGAACGGTTCGCCACCAGCCGTGCGGCGCGTGGATCGTCGTCGGGCAGCGGGATCGGCCTGGCGTTGGTGGCCGAGACGGTACGAGCCCACCGCGGGGCGGTCTGGTGCGCCGAGCGAGACGGCCCCGGCGCTCGGTTCGTCGTCAGTCTGCCGTTGGCCGACGGCGCGGGAGGCGACGATGACCGCTAGATCGGCAACGGCGGCACTGGCCCTGACCCTGCTGGCCGGCTGCGGCCTCACGCCGACGCGCGAGGTCGAGGACATCGATCCGCGTGGCCTGCCGGGCCGGCTCGTCGTCATCCCCACCGCTTCGACGGCCGAGCCGCCGAACTCCGTCTCGCCCGGAGGGAGCGTCTACTTCGTTCGCGAGGAAACGCTCGTTCGCCGAACGCGTGCGGCAGACGGCCGCGAACTCTTGCCGAGAGTTCAAAGCCTCCTGGACACCCTGACCGGAGGCCCGGACGAGACCGACCGCGATCGCGGCGTCAGCACGGCACTTCCACCCGCCACCGTCCTGCGGGCGACCGCGCTCGAGGGAACGGTCGTGACCGTGGATCTGGCGGTCGATCAACTCCCATCCGACCAGACGCTGGCGATCGCCCAGATCGTGCTCACCGTGACGTCGCTGAACGAGGTGGGCGGCGTGCGCTTGACGGTCAACGGCGAGCCGATCCGCGCGCCGCTCGCCAGCGGCGCGCAGACCGACCGGCCACTGACCCGGGCCGACTTCGCGGAAATGGCCGCAGCCGGGCTCAGCTGAGCTGCGCCGAAGGCGAAGCAGGACAACCCGCCGCGGGCCACGGCCCGCGCCAAGGCGTAGGGCTTCTAGCCGACCCGTACGGCGTCGACCCGCACGGCGAGGAGCGCGACGTCGTCGTGACCGGCGGCCCCGCGCAGCAGCGTGTCGCAGAGTTGGTCGATCGGCCGCTCGACGAGCGCGCCGGCGCGGGCCGCCACCGCGGCGATCGACTCGCCGATGTCGACGCCCCGGCGTTCGACGAGGCCGTCGGTGTACAGCAACACGGTCGAACCGGGCTGCAGAGTCACGCGGGCGGAGCGCCGCGGCAGGTCCAAGCCGGGCACCAGCGCCACGCCGCTCGCCGCCTGGTCCAGGACAAGGGCGCAACCGTCCGCCTGGACCAGCAACGGCGGTGGATGGCCTGCGGTGGCCCACGTGAGCTCCCACCCGTCGGGCGTCCGAGCGAGCCGGGCGAACAGCGCGGTCGCGAACGCCGCCGCCTGCAGGGAGTCGTTGACCTGGCCGAGGTTCTGCAGGACCGTGCCGGGATCGAAGAACTCGTCGAGGGACAGCGCGCGCAACGCCGCGCGCAGTTGACCCATCGCGGCCGCGGCATGGATGTCGTGCCCGACGACGTCGCGCCCCGCAGGCTGGTAGCGGACGCAGATCTGCAGCCCGTCGACGTCGGGCGGGTCGCCGAGCAGTTGGCGCTGTAGGACGAGCGCGGTTTCGCGGGTGTGCTGGTAGTCGAGTCCGTGCTCCAGTGCGACGGCGGCGTGGCCGGCGATCGTTTCGACGATCGCCAGGTCCTCGGGGTCCCACGTGGGCCGGTCGTGACACATGCCGAACGTCGCGATCGCGACGACGAGGCCGTCGACGAGCACGGGAGCGAAGACCAGGTGGTTGAGCCCGGTCCGAAGGGTCTCCACGGTGCCGGCTCGCTCTGCCCACGGGGGCGGCTCGGCAGACGGCGCAGGCCGATAGAGAAGCCCTCCGCTGCGGATCGTCTCGACGATCGGCTCACCGGCGAACCAGGCGATGCCTCTGCGGAGCGGAGCGGGCTCCACACCGGGTACGGACTGCGAGGCAACCCGGTCGGTGAGGACGGGCAGCCTCGGCTCGACACCCGGCGGCACCGGCGTGGCCAGGACATGCACGGTGGAGAAGTCGGCGAGTTCTGGAACCACGGTTCCGGCCAGTGCGCGCAGCTGGTCGAGCGGATTGAGTCGGCGGTTGATGGCCGCCTGTGTCGCAGAAAGCAGCCGGTGGCGGCGAGACTCGGCGCGCAGCCGTTCGCTGCGTCGCGCGCGGCCAAGGGCCTGCGCCGCCAGGTCCGCGACCGTGGTGAGGAAGAGCCGCTCCTCGGCCGGGAACTCCTGCTCGGAGTGGTAGCCGATCGACAGCACCGCCACCAGTTCGTCCTCGACGAGCAGTGACATCCGCGCAAAGCCCTCGATGCGGGCGACCTCGTAGCGCTCGACACCTTCGGCGCCGTACGGTTCCCACCAGCGCCGCGGCGAGTTCGCCGACGCGGTGGGTGCGTTCGACTGCGGCGGCCGCGTGGAACAGCCCCGATTCGTCCACTGCCCGTGTCCCCTTGGGCGCTGTGCTCGAGCTTCCCCCCGACAGGCGGGTCACCCGGATCGCGGGCCCCCGGCTGGACCCGCCACCAGTGTGTCGCCCCTTCGGCGTCCGCACAAACCTGCTTCGGGTATCGCGTACCGCAGGGAGGTGTCGGCTCGATCCCAGCTGGCGAGCAGGTGCCGTTCCACCCGCTCGTCGAGTACGAGTGCTGCTCGGATTCCGAGCAGCACGTCGCCGGCTGCGCCGGGATCCTCGCCGACGAAGGCGTCGATGGCCTCGCGCATCACTCGCTCGTGCACCGCGTCCGCGACGGCGTGCTCGGCGTAGAACAGCTCCCCCGCGGCGCTTCCCCGCGTGCGCCGAACCACCTCGACCATGCGCTGCGAAGCGAGCGGCGAGGTGATCTCGACAACGGCCAGTTGGCCGAGCAGCGCGCCGCGCAGCCGCCGGTGCAGCCCGGCCAGCGACAAGAAGTTCACGACCGCCAGCATCGGCGCCGGGACCGCGTCCAGGTACGCGCCGTAGGACGGGTCGAGCCCGTAGTCGCGCATGAGGTCGGCGAACAGGACGCTGTGCATGCGCTCGGGCACGCCGCCGCCGTACTCGTCGAACTCCACCGCCGCCAGCAGGGCCTTGGCCGCCCCCGTCAGCCGGGGCAGGGCCCAGGCCTGGGGATCGGCTTCCTTCAGGTGGTAGAGCGAACGGTGGATCAGCATTTCCCGGACTCGCTCGCGGTCGGGACTGCGCAACAGCGTCCCGCCCAGGCCGCTCGGGCCGGGCGGGCGCCGCAAACCCCCCAGCGCGGCGCCGAGGTCGGCGTCGCCGGCGGCCAGTACCCGTAGCTCGGCGAGGAAGCACCGTTCCAACTGCGCGCGAAACGCCAGCAGGTCCGGATCCTCTCGCGCCGGGCGGGACGCTGTGGCTGGTCCACTCCGCGCTCAGCGGACCGGGAATGACGATCGCTCGGCTCGGCGAGGCGGGGCTCGCGGCCGGCGTCGTGCGCACGGCGCGCGTTCCCTTCGGACCGGTCATGCGCTCGCGCGAGGGGTGGCTGCGCGAACAGGGACTGCTGACACCCGATCAGCGGGACGAGGAACTCGTCGTGGTCCGCGCCGAGCGCCGTGGCTAGTCGCCGCCCGGTTCGGGTGCGGGTCGAGCCGTCCGGCCCCGTCTACGTCGACGGACCGGCGGAGATCCTGGCCGACGGGTACGAACCGCAGGTCGTCGACCGATTCCGGGTGGCGATCTGCACGTGCCGTTGTTCGGCGCGCTACCCGCTGTGCGACGGATCGCATCTGGCCGCCAAGGACGCGGACGCGTAGCGGTTGCCGTTTCGGGAAGAGCAGTTCTCTCGCGAAAGGAGAGGCCACATGGGCTTCCTGCTGTGGATTCTGAGTGTCGTGCTCGTCGTCGCCGGCATCGTGAACCTGATTCAAGGTCAGATTCTCTGGGGCATCGTGCTGATGATCGTCGGCTTCGGCGTCGGCCCAGGCGGTTTCTCGTTCTTCAAGTCCCGTTCCCGTACCGGGTGAGTGTCGCCCCGGACCCCGGGTTGCATTCGGCCAGATCAGGAGGGAAGACCCCCAAAACGCCCACACGAGGAGATCGACCATGTCGAACGACGCCATCGTCCTGCTGCGCGAGGACCACAAGCAACTCAAAGCCCTATTCCGGGAGTTCCGCGGCGCGGGAAAAGACGCAACGGCGACAAAGGGCCGGCTCGTGGAACAGATGATCGAGTTGCTGACCGTGCACACCTACATCGAGAACGAGGGCATGTATCCGCAGGTGCGCACGCTGGTTCCCGAGATCGAAAGCGAGATTCTCGAGTCGTACGAGGAGCACCACGTGGCCGACCTGCTGTGCGTCGAGCTCGTCGCCATGACGCCCGAGCACGAGCGTTTCGACGCGAAGGTCTCGGTACTGATGGAGAACGTCGAGCACCACATTCAGGAAGAGGAAGACGTCTGGTTCCCGAAGGTCCGCGAAGCTCTCGGACGCAAGGAACTTCAACAGCTCGGCGAGGAGATGCTGACACTGCGCGAGCGCGCGCCGCGGCACCCGGCACAGCCGGGCGCGCTGAAGAAGGCCGTCCACGCGGTCATCGGCTGATGGGCAGCACACTCAACGCCGTCGCCCTGGTCTGACCGCTGCGGCGAACGCCGCCCACGTGGCTCGCCTGCTGCGCGACGCCCCGTCTCCGAAGTTCTGACGAAGGGAAGCCTCGTGCCCAGGTCGTCTGATGCACCCTCAGCCGGGGTGAACCTCGCCGCCGGTCTGGCTCAGCACCTCTCCCGTGATGTAGTCGGCGAGGGGCGGGCGATCGGTGATCGCCCGCCCGCTGCGCGTGAGCCCGCTCAGTCCCTATTGTCCACGTTCCCGCGCCAGTCGCCGGTCTCCCGGCCACGCGATTCGATGAACTCCTTGAACCGCTCGAGATCGCCCCGCACCTGCCGGTCGTCGAACCCGAGCGCGGCACCCGCCTGCTCGGTCAACCCCTCGGGCTCCCAGTCGATCTGGGCGGTCACCCGGCTGGTTCCCTCGGACAGCTTGTGGAACGTGATCACGCCCGCGTGCGTCGTGCCGTCGGTCGACTTCCACGCCACGCGCTCGTCCGGGTGCTGCTCGGTGATGGTCGCGTCGAACTCCCGCTTCGCGCCGGCCACCGTGATCTGCCAGTGCAGGTGCGTGTCGTCGATCTGGCGAATCGCCTCGACGCCGTCCATGAACTCGGGGAAGGACTCGAACTGGGTCCACTGGTTGTAGGCGGTCGAGACCGGCACCGCTACGTCGATGTGCTCGATGACCTGTGCCACTGGGGTTTCTCCTTCGTCGATGGCGATGTGCTCCGCGATGCGCCTACCCACTCCGCGCGCGATCACGTGTCGCGAGCCCCTTGTTGGGCAGAAGTTCGCCATGCCTGCAGAAACCTCCCGAATTCCAGGCACCGTCGCAACGCGGAGGGTGAGGACTGCAGGGTAGGCGCCGGTGGGACGAACGGCCAGAGGCTGTTGCAGACCCTCAGCGCAGGGTGTCGCGGATCAATGCGCTGATCGGT
>JBQTKD010000036.1:0-36573 GCA_052386455.1 Sporichthyaceae bacterium | reverse complement strand
CGCACCGTCATCGACGAGTAGTCCCTGGCCATGGCACTCCCATCGTAAAGCTGATTGCTAAACCCACAATCAGACTAGGGAATGACCTGCACAAACTCCGGGACGCCACGTCCATGACTCACACCCTGGGTCATCCGCGGCCACGGCCCCCGGTCGAACGCCCGCCTCGCCGCCTCCATCGCCGCATCCATGTCGGCGGCCTGTGCCTCCGCGACGGAGAAGAACGCCTGTTCCGTGCTGGAGTCGATGACGTCGAACGTCGAGTCCGAGCTGGGCTTCACCCACTGCCCGTCGATGAAGAAGCTGTCGAGACCCTGCAGCGGGACGGTGGCAGTCACGGGATTCCCCTTCGGAGCACGGCAGTGTGCGGCCCTTCGGACCCTACAGACATTAGGTGAACCGCGACTACATCTGCGGCAGGGCCGCCAGCACCGCTGCCAGAGACACGTCCGACGGGGCAGCCCGACCGAACTCGGCGAGGAGCAACTCCACGGGATCGGCCGACAGGGAACCCGCGGCAACCCTGGTCTCCGAGGGGATTGGAATTGCCACTGGGCCGAAGTCCCCGAGGTCGACCGTCAGGATCCCGTCGGGCTCGACGATCGAGCTCCAGAACTCCGCGGGCCCACGGACGGCACACGCCGCCTCGGCCGCCGAGATCTCCCAGTCCTTCCCTGCAGCAGCGGCGATGTCGTAGCCGTGGACGAGCAGCTCGCAGAGAAAGAACGCGGCCCCGCCCCCACCCGAGATGGTGACGCTGCCGTGGAACGGGTACTGCCGGTCGAAGTCGACCTTCGGATAGACGCGTTCGGCGACCACACCGAGATCGCGCTCTAGGCGCTCGGCGAGACTGGCCGGATCCCGGTCGGCCATCTCATCCAGGCACACCTGGTTCAGCCGTTGGACGTCCGCCGGATCGACACCCCTGCGCCGATCACCGAGCAGCCTGCCCGCGACGGTCAGCACGTGCGCGGCCGTCCCCGCCGCGTCCCACTCGACGCCCGCAACCGGCCGGCTCGCCTCCACCGGGTCGAGCGACCGGACCAGCCCTGCGAACCGGGCACCCGCCGAGCCGAGCGCATCGAGGATCTCCTGCTTCGCACCACCCGCCGCGGCCATGGTCCCCAACCTATTGCCGGCCTACCGGAGTTGCGGGATGACCTTCTCGGCGAACAGCCGGAGGGTCTGCGTGGACGGGTAGTCGCTGCACCACGGGTAGAAGCCGGTGCAGCCGAGGTCGACGTAGGCCTGAATCTTTTCGGCGACCTGCTCGGGGGTTCCGACGAGGTTGCCCGCCTGCCACGACTCGAACTTCTCGCCCCACAGCGACTTGGTACCGCCGTCGACGATCTCCTCCTCGGTCTCGCGAATGAAGATCTCGGGAGACCAGGTCTTCTCGATCGCGTCGTAGTCGCGGCCGACGTCCCTGCAGTGCTCGCGGAGGATGTCGCACTTGGCGGCGAACTCGTGGGGCTTGCCGCCGAAGTTCGCGGCGTCGGCGAAGCGGGCCACCACACGCAGCGTCAGTTTTTCGCCACCACCGCCAATCAGCACCTGCGGCCGCGGCTGCTGCAGAGGCTTCGGGTCGCACTGCGCACGGTCGAGCTTGAAGAACTTGCCCTCGTAGGAGAAGGACGATTCCTTCCACATCCCGGTGACGATCTCGACGGTCTCCCGCATGGTGCGGATGCGGTCCGCAGGGGTGCCGAACTCGTAGCCGTAGCCGTCGAACTCGCTGCGGTACCAGCCCGCGCCGGTCCCCCAGATCAGCCGGCCGCCCGAGATCACGTCGATGTTCGCAGTGATCTTCGCGGTCAGCGCTGGGTTGCGGTACGGCGCGCACCCGACCATCTGCCCGAGCATGATCCGCGACGTCCGCTGCGAGATCGCGGCCATCGTCGTCCAGCACTCGAAGACGGTCTCCATCGCGGGCTTCGGCACGTTGTGCACGTGGTCGTAGACCCAGAGGGAGTCGTACCCGAGTTCCTCGGCCAAACCTGCGATCTCGACGGCCTTGGCCCATTTCTCCTGCGGGTCCGCGATCCCCGCCAGTTCCATCTTCCAGCCCTGCGGGATGAACACGCCGAATTTCAGAGTCGTCATGCCACGATCCTCCCCCGTGGCGATCAGGTCATTGCACGCAGCCCCGCGGTTACCGCCATCGCAACCAGCACTCCGACCAGCACCGACCCGCGCCGCCAGAACACCACCGCGGCTGCCGCGACCCCGACGGTGTCGGCTCCCACCGCGAGGCGCTCCCCGTCGGCGAAGGCCTGCGTGACCACCAACGCGGTGAGGACGGCGGGGGCGAGCAGGACGACGACGGTGCCGAACCAGTCGGGCAGACGCCGCCCACCGAACACCGCCGGGCCAATGCCTCGCATGACGAACGTCGTGGCCGCGAGCCCGGCGACCAACAGCCACAGCCGCCCGCTCACGGGGTCACCGGCCGCATGCGGATCCCAACGAGGGCCACGGCACCGGCTGCCAGGACCGGTACGCCGGCCGGAGAGTTCGGAACGAGCGCAAGGGCCAGCAGCGCGGCCGCGGCCGCGACCCCAAAGGACCTGCGGCCACCGGCACGCAGTTCCCCGAACAGCAGCGCCAGAAAGAACGCGGGGAACACCGCGTCCAGACCCATCGCATCGGTGTCGGGAAGGACGTCGCCGGCGAACGCGCCGACGGCCGTCCCCAGCACCCAGCAGGCGTACTGGACGCCGCTGGAGCCGAACAGTTTCCACCGGTCGAACGACCCGTCCGGCCGCTTCGCGTGAATCCACGAGGAGTCGACGACGGTCCACCCCTGGGCCGCGCGCCACAGCGCCCGCCCCGGCAGCGACGGCGCCAGCGCGATCCCCAGCGGCAGGAACCGCGAGTTGACCAAGGCCCCGGACCCGATGGCCGCCGGCACGCTGCCGCCCGCCGACAGCACGGCCAGCGCCGCGAACTGCGCGCCACCGGCGAACACGACGGCCGCGGCGACGATCGCGCCGAGCTTCGAGAACCCGACCTCCTGTGCGAGCACGCCGAAGGACAGCGCGACCACGGCGTTGGCGACGGCGTACGGTGCACCGAGCCGTACCCCGAGCCGAAAGGACTCCCCTGGGCCTCCCGACGCGGTCATGACGGGAGTCTCCCCGAGGTGGCTGCGCACCGGCGAAGCATCCCCCGCGGACCCGCCCTCGGCGCAACGGAGTTTCCCCGAAGGGGGGTAGGACGACGACGGCCCCCGGCTTGTTGCCGGGGGCCGCTGACGTTGCGTCAGGTTTTGGCGGGTGGCGAGGTCGCCTTCGCGTCGGGTTCCGGCGTCGCCTTCGCCGGAGCCTTGCCCTGAGCGGACTGGGCCCGCTCCAGCGCCTCCTTCAACCGCGTCACGGTCTTGCCGTACTCGGCGAAGTTGCCCGCCTTCAGCGCGGCCTGACCGTCCTCGAACGCCTTCTGCGCGTCCGCGATGGCCTGCGCCGCGTCCGGGTCCTTCGCCGGAGAGCCTCCGCCGCCACCGCCGCCACTCGGCGGCGCGACCGCACCGGACTGCCCGCCGAAGAGCTTGTCGAGCGCGCTCTTCAGGTCGTCGCCGATCGCGACTTCGGCACCGAAGGACACGATGACCTGGGCCAGTCGCGGAATCTGCGTGCCCGCCTGCGGCTGGACGTACAGCGGTTCGACGAAGAGCAGGCCACCGCCCACCGGCAGGGTCAACAGGTTGCCGGGCTTCACCTGGTTGCCCTTGTACAGCAGAACCTGTTCGGACACGGCCTTGTCGGAGTTGATGGACGTCTGCACCTGTCTAGGCCCGGCAACCGTGGTGCCGGAGGGAATCTGCAGCACCCGAATCGTTCCGTAGTCCGGCCCCGGTTCGGCGTTCACCGCCATGAACGCGGACAGGTTTGTCCGGCCCACCGGTTCGAACGTCGTCGTCAGCGAGAACGTGGGCGCGGACTGCCCCGGCATCTTCAGGGTCAGGTAGTACGGCGGCACCGGCGCGGTCTCCGCCACCCGGGCGACGCCTGCGACGTCCGAGCCGGTCGGGTCCAGGGGCACCTGCCAGAAGTCGGCCTTCGTGTAGAACTCCGACGGATTCGTGACGTGGTAGCGGGTCAGCATCTCCCGCTGCACCTTGAAGAAGTCCTCCGGGTAGCGCAGGTGCGACAGGAGCCCCGCCGGGATGTCCTTCTTCTCCTTCACCGTGCCGGGGAAGGACTTCTTCCACGTCTGCAGGACCGGGTCGGCCTCGTCCCACGTGTAGAGCGTGATCGTGCCGTCGTAGGCGTCGACAGTGGCCTTCACCGAGTTGCGGATGTAGTTGACCTCGTCGCGCGGCGCGATCACGCGCCGGTCCTCGTCGGTCAGCGTCGTCTGGGTCGCTCGGCCCAGCGTCGTGCGCGAGGCGTAGGGGTAGTTGCCGGAGGTCGTGTACCCGTCGACGACCCACTGGATCTTCTTGTCGATCACGGCCGGGTACGGGTCGGAGTCCAGCGTCAGCCACGGCGCGACCCGCTGCACCCGCGCGCGCGGGTCGCGGATGTAGAGCACCTTGGAGGCCGGGTTCACCTCGGAGGACAGCAGGATCTTCTGCTCGCGGAACTTCACCGCGTACATGGCCTTGCGCCAGAACGACCCGATCCCGACGCCGCCCTTGCCCTGGTAGGTGTTCAGGACCTGCTGGTTGCCGTCGCCCCGGTCGAACTCGCGCGGCTGGCCGTCCTTGGACCCGACGATCGAGTAGTCCGGGGACTTCTCTCCGAAGTAGACCCGCGGCTCGTACTCGCCGAGCTTGCCGGTCGGCGGAATGTCCTTGGACAGGTAGTTCGGCGAACCGTCCTCCTCCACGGTGTTGCCGCTGGCGGCGACCAGGCCGTAGCCGTGGGTGAAGAGGAAGTGGTCGTTGATCCAGTTGCGGCGCGCCGGCGGGACCCGATCCAGGTCCAGTTCGCGTACCGCGGCGACGACGTCCTGGTTCTTGCCGTCGATCGTGTACCGGTCGATGCGCAGCGAGTCCGAAAAGCTGTAGAAGCCGAGGATCTGCTGCTCCTGCAGGAACGCCGGCGAGACGATGTTCGGGTCGAGCAGGCGCACGTTCGCCGTCGACGCGGCATCCGCGCGCAACTGGTTGGCCTGCACCGTCGTCTTGGCCGGATACTGCTCGACCTTCGCGCCGGTGAGCCCGTAGGCCGCCCGGGTCGCGTCGATGTTGCGCCCGATGTAGGGGGCCTCCTTCTTCGCCTCGGACGGGCGGACCTGGAACTGCTGCACGATCGCCGGGTACGCGGTGCCGATCAGGACCGCGGAGAGCACCAGCAGACCGAAGCCGATGCCGGGCAGCATCCACGTGCGCCGCCAGATGTTCGCGAAGAACAGCACGGCACAGATCAACGCGATGACGGCCAGGATCTCCTTGGCCGGCAACAGGGCGTTCTCGTCCTTGTACCGCAGCCCCGTCCAGCCGGCGACTTGGTCGAAGCCGCCTCCGGCGATGGCGAGGCCGTAGCGGTCCATCCAGTAGGCGATGGCCTTCAGCAGCACGAACAGGCCGAGCAGCACGGAGATGTGCACCTGCGCGCCGGGAGTGGCCTTCTCCCCGGGGGTCTGCAGCCGCAGCCCGCCGTAGAGGTAGTGGGTGACCACGGCGGCGAGCAGCGAGACGAGCACCACCGCGAAGCCGAAGCCCAGCACGAAGCGGAACCACGGGTAGTCGAAGACGTAGAAGGAAACGTCCTTGCCGAACTGCGGGTCCTTGACCTTGAACGAGGTCCCGTTGCGCCAGAGCAGCCACGTGCGCCACTCCGCGGCGGCCGACGTTCCGGCCATGATCCCGACGACCGTGCAGACGCCCAACAGAATCGGGATCTTGAACGGGTCCAGACCGACGCGGTACCGGTCGAGGTTCTGCTGCTCGGCGGACATGCCGCGGAAGGCGGGCCGCAGCCGGTAGGCCACGATCACGTTGAGCGCGACGAGGCCGGCCATGAGGGCCGCGAACACCACGAACAGCACCGAGCGCGTCGTCAGGCGGCTGGTGAAGACGTCGGAGTACTGCACCGACCGGAACCACCACAGGTCGGTGATCAGGTCGGTCAGGATCAGAAAGGCGATCACGAGACCGAAGAGGATCCCCGCGACCGGCAGCAGTGCCCGAGGAGCACGACGCGGTGCGGCGGGCCGGAACGGACGACGTCCGGGAGCCGGTCCCCCGCTCGGACCCGGCGGGTCGAAGCTCATGCGCCCTTCCTCCGGGACCTCGACTCGCAAGCTCGCTCGGTCCCATCGGTCGGCCGCATCCGCTCCGCGGAGTACGCCCCCGATTCGCTCGCAAGCTCGCTCATGCGGCCCCTCTCGGTAGATCTATCCCGAGGGGAAACTTACCGACTGCGCGGGGAGTTCCCGCGATCGCCTGCGGTTGTCGCGATCGTGGATCGGGCTAACAGCGCGGGAAGTCGCCCTTGCCGGACCGAATTGCCTCCAGCGCGGACAGCGCCGTGGTCAGCTTGTCGACCTTCACCAGCGTGATGCCCTTGGGCGCCCCGCTCGCGGCCTCGCGGCAGTTCTCGGCCGGCACCAGGAACACCGTGGCACCGGTCTTCTTGGCGCCGCGGATCTTCATGACGATGCCGCCGATCTTGCCGACGACTCCGTTGTCGTCGATGCTGCCGGTCCCGGCGACGATCTTTCCGCCGGTGATCTCCTCCGGCGTCAGCCGCTCGATGATGCCGAGCGCGAACATCATTCCGGCGCTCGGACCGCCGACGTTGTCGAGCTCGATCTTCACGTTGAACGGAAACTTGTACCCGACGCCGGGCACCAGGCCGACCAGCGGCACTTTGGCGTCCTTGGGGTTGGGCACGGTGGTGATCGACTCGGTCTGCTCCTTGCCGTCGCGCAGGATCTTGAAGGAGACCTTCTCGCCCGGCTTGTGCTTCTGCACCGCCGCGACGACGTCCGCCGGCTCCTTGACGGCCGTGCCGTCGATCTCCAGCACCCGATCGCCGAGCTCCAGCTTCTCGGCGGCGGGCTTGCCGTCGGTGAGCTGCTCGACGAGGACGTAGGACTCGATGTCGATCTTCATGGCCTTTAGGGCGGCCGCGGTCGCGTGCTGCTGCGACAGCGCCATCGCGCGGGTGTTCTCCGCCTTGATCTCGTCGGCGGACTTCGACTGGTCGTAGATGGTGTCCTTTGGAACCACCGCGACGCCGGAGCGGAACCAGCCGCTCAGCGCCTCGATCAGGCTCATTCGGTGGTCCGGGTTGGTGATCGACACCGTGGTCAGCTCGAGCTTCCCGGTGACCGGGTAGGTCTGCGTCCCGGTGATCTCGATCAGCGTCTTGCCCTCGACGGCACCGAGCGTGTCGGTGGCCGGGCCGGGCGCGATGCGCGCGTACGGCACCGGCAGGACGATGAGCATCCCGGCCAGGAGCGCGAGCAGGCTGCCCGCGACGGTCAGGGCAAGAGTGCGCGGCGCGCGCCAGTCGACCTTGGAGAACACGCAGTGGAGACTATGCGACTCCGATTAGGGAGTACCCACCCATTCGGTCGTGCCGTCGACGAACGCCTGGTGCTTCCAGATCGGAACGCCGGCCTTGATGCGGTCGACGAGGTCCCGGCACGCCTCGAACGCCTCGCCGCGGTGACCGCAGGAAACGGCCGCGACGATCGCGAGGTCGCCGATCGCCAGGTCCCCGATGCGGTGGACGGCGGCGATTCGGATCGCGTCGTGCTCGGCGGCGATCTCCTCGGCGATGCGGCGCATCTGGTCCACCGCGCTGGGATGGCAGCTGTAGCCCAGGTCCTTGACGCCCTTGCCGCCGTCGTTGTCGCGGACGGTGCCGACGAACAGCGCGGTGCCGCCGGCGGCGGGGTGATCCACCGCGGCGAGGATTTCGGTCGGCGAGAGCGGAGCGTCGCGGATCTCGCACAGGACGATGACGTCGTCGTTCACGGGACCATTGTCACCACGTCGGCCTCCGGCCGCCATCAGAAGCTGCGCCGCCGGCGCACCTGCCGGAGTAGCGCGGCGGTGCCGACCATGGCCACCGCGGCGCCGGCCGCGGACAGCGGACCGCGCCGCCAGCCGGACGCCGACAGGTCCGCGAGCAGCGCCTGGAGCGCCGCGGCGTTGTCGTAGGCGGGCCGCCAGCCGGCCTCGCGCAGCCGGGTCGCGGACACGACCCACGGGTACGCGACGTAGTTCAGTTCGCTGACCGGGGCGGCGAGCACGCCGAAGCGCTGGAGGCGCTCCGCGGTACCGAACGCGCGCACGGCGGAGACCGACACCCGGCGCATCCCGGTGGCGGCCTCGACGGTCTCCTGGTCCAGCCACCCGTCGCAGCCGACGGTGACAACACCGGACACCTTCCCGAGGACGGCGTACTCGAGCGCCGAGAGCAGGTCGTCGACGTGGCAGAACTGCCACGCGGGCCGGGCGCCGTCCAGGTGGAGCAGGCGGGGCGCCGCGAAGTGCCGGGTCAGGACGCTGTCCACGCCTCCGCCTACGAGCATCGCTGGCCGCAGGACGGTCAATCCGTCGGTGCGGGCCGCGGCGGCGAGACGCTCGATCTCCAGCAGGTCGGCCACGAGACGCAGGTCCGGGTTGGCGCGCAGCGGGGCGTCCTCGTCGAGCGGGACCGGATTGTCGGGGTCCGCGCCGTAGACCATCGCCGAAGAGACGAGCACCAGCCGCGGCACGGTCGCGGCGTGCCGGACGACTTCGGCGGCCACGCGCACCGCGTCCGCGGCGGCCTCGCCGGTCACGGGCGCGAAGACCACGACGTCGACGCCCCGCATCCGCTGCGCGCGCCGCGGATCGGCCAGCGCGACCGCGCGCACCTCGGCGACGTCCGGATGTCCGGTCAGCCGCTCGGCAATGGCCGGGGCCAGCCCGCGTTCCGCCGTCGCGACCGCGACCCGCAGTCCCTGGCTGCGGGCCCGCGCGGAACGCCAACGGGTGGTGTCCGCGTTGCTCTGCCGTGAGCGAACCTCGGCACCGGGGTCGGTCACGCGCTCGCCGGCCCGGTTAGGTTGGACGACATGGGCAGCAGCACTCGACTCCCTCGTCGGGGCGGGGGGCGATCCCACCTGCCGTCCAGTTTGCCCGATATCTCCCGTTCATCCCTCGTTCTTGATCGAATCACCCCCGCGCGGCGGGGGAAGGAGTTCCCGTGAGCAACGTTCCCTTCGGGTTTGGGAAGTCCTCCGGCGACGACGACGATCAACCTCGGATGGACTTCTCGGGCGCGGACAATCCGTTCGCGGCGATGTTCGGCAACGACCCGAACGCCCTCGCGGCGGCGTTCACCCAGCTCGGCCAGATGATGTCGTGGACCGGCGGGCCGGTGAACTGGGACCTGGCCAAGGACATCGCGCGCAAGACGGTTGCCGCGGCCGGGCCCGACCCGACGGTCTCGGAGGCTGCGCGGCGCGAGGTGGACGAGGCGATCCGGCTGGCCGAGCTGTGGCTCGACCCGGTTACCACGCTGCCTACAAGCGGCGCCGCGGCGCTGGCGTGGAGCCGCGCGGAGTGGGTCGAGGCGACGGTTCCCGTGTGGCGCGCGCTCGTGGACCCGGTGGCCGCGAAGGTCGTCGGCTCCATGGGCGAGGCGCTGCCCCCGGAGATGGCCGTCGCCGCGGGACCGCTGGCCGGGATGATGCGTCAGATGGGCGGCGCGATGTTCGGCGCCCAGGTCGGTCAGGCCCTCGGCACCCTCGCCGGCGAGGTGCTCGGCGCCACCGACATCGGGCTGCCGCTGGGCCCGGCGGGACGCCCGGCCCTGGTCGCCGCGAACGTCGCGGCGTTCAGCGAGGGCCTGGGCGTGCCGCCCGGCGAGGTGCGGCTCTACCTGGCGCTGCGCGAGGCCGCCCACCAGCGCCTGTTCGCCGGCGTCCCGTGGCTGCGCGGGCACGTGCTCACCGCCGTGGAGACCTATGCGGCCGGCATCGGCATCGACATGAGCCGCATCGAGTCGATCGTCGCGGACCTGGATCCGACCAACCCCGAGGCGATCTCCCGAGCACTGTCCGACGGCATGTTCACCCCGGAGCAGACGCCGACCCAGCAGGCGGCCCTGGCCCGGCTCGAGACGCTGCTCGCGCTCGTCGAGGGCTGGGTGGACGAGGTCGTGCACGCGGCGGCGATCGAGCACCTCAGCCCCGGCTCGGCGAACGCCCTGCGGGAGAGCCTGCGCCGCCGCCGCGCCGCGGGCGGTCCGGCCGAGCAGACCTTCGGCAACCTCGTGGGCCTCGAACTGCGGCCGCGCCGCCTGCGCGAGGCTGCAGCGCTGTGGCAGGAACTGCGGGAGGCGCGCGGCATCGAGGGCCGCGACGCGGTGTGGGAGCACCCGGACCTGCTGCCCAGCGGTCCGGACCTCGACGATCCCAGCGCGTTCGTCAACCCGGTGGAGCTGGACTTGGGCGCACTGCTCGACGAGCCCGACGCCGACGACACGTGAGCTTGCACGCCGACGCCACAAGGGAACTGACGCAGTATCAGCCGGCCGAGGAAGGCCAGCGGCAGCTGCGCGAGGAGTACCTGGCGTACCTCGCCGCGCATCCAGACGCGATGACGCGCTCCTGCGCGCCCGCGCACCTGACCGCGAGCGGCCTGGTGATCGACCCCACCGGCAGCCGAGTGGTTCTGGTGCACCACCGCAAGGTGGGCCTGTGGCTGCAGCCGGGCGGACACTGCGAATCCGGCGACGCGTCGCTCGCCGGCGCGGCGCTAAGGGAGGCCGCCGAGGAGACGGGCGTGCCGGACCTGCAGGTGCTGCCGGGCCTTCTGCGCCTGGATCGGCACGGAGCGCCCTGCGCGTCGGATTGGCCGGGCCCCGGCCCGATGGAGCACCATCTGGACGTGATGTTCGCCGTCCTCGCTCCGTCCGCCGCGCCCGCCCGGGTCAGCGCCGAGTCCCTGGCAGTGCGCTGGTTCGAGGTGGACGCGCTGCCGAGCGACACCGACGACGCCGTGCGCGCCCTGGTGGCCGCGGCCGTGGCGCGAGTTCGATCGTGAACAGGCCGTTGGGGCTAGGTCCGATCCCGGCGCAAACGATCTCGGCACCCCGTCAGCTGATCGTGCGTCAGGCGGCCGCGCTGTGTACGGGCGTGTTTCTTTTCCTCACGATGGGCGGCCTCGCCGCCGGCGTGCTCGCCGAGCCGGGCGAGACGCTGGGCAGCGGCAACGAGTTCCTGGACCGCTTCGTGTGGGGGATCCTGATCGTGCCGGTGCTCTACGGCGCCGAACGGTTCTTCCTGCGCACGCGGGTGATCGTGGAGGAGTCCGGGGTCACCGTGCACAACCCGTGGCAGACGGCGGTCCTGCCGTGGTCGAGCGTCGGCGGCGCCGGGTTCGACCGGAGCTTCACGGTCGTGCTCTCCGGCGGCGACCGGCTGCGCTCGATGCTGTTCGGCCAGGCGTTCTCCTCGCAGCTGACGCGGCGCACTCGCGTGGACGAGCTCATCGCCGTCGTGAACGAAGAGGCGGCCCGTCGCGCCGGCCGGCGGCACGACCCGGAAGCCGCCTACTCGGCGGAGGCCCTGGTCGGGACCGTGGGTTCGGGCGCGCCCGACGTGGAGGACGCCGACTCGAAGTGGGTCTACGTCTACGGCTGGCAGTCTTTCGCGATCTACGCCGTGCTGTGGACCGTGATCTGCGCAGTCGTCGCCGCCACGAGCTGAGCATCTACTCCGAAGCGACGTCGTCCTGGTTTTGGGCCAGGTCCAGCCCCGCGGCGTGCGCGACTCCGTCCAGGTAGCCGCGAGCGCGCTCCAGCTTCGGGTACCCGCCCAGCAGCGCCCAGAACTGCGGCCCATGCCCGGGCTCGATCAGGTGGGCCAACTCGTGCAGCAGCACGTAGTCGACGACGTAGCCGGGCATCCCCCGTAGGCGGGTGGACAGCCGGATCGTGCCGTCCACGGGCGTGCAGGAGCCCCACCGGGTCGCTTGGTTGTCCGCCCAGCGCACCGAGACCGGGGCGGCCCGTCCGTCGAGGTAGCGCTCGGAGAGCTTCCAGGCGCGGGTGAGCAGCACGTCGTCCGTTGGGCGGCGGCGGCCGTCCTGCGCGGACAGCTTCGCCAGCATTACCTCGACCCAACGTTGCTCCTCCGCCCGGCTCATCCGAGCGGGGATCAGCACCACGGTCTTGCCGGCCTCGCGATAGGCGCTGACGGTCAGGCGGCGGCGGGTGCTGCGACGCACCTCGACCGGCTCGGGGCCGTCGGAGGACGGCACGGCAGTCGGTGTCGACTCGACGGCTCGCCTAGGGGCCACGAGGGCAAGGTATCGGGCCCGTGGGTCGTCTCTGTGACATTCCCCCGTGGCGCGCCGTCGCCGACGTCTCGCGCTACCGCCCGACGAATCTGGGTGGCCGGCGCTCCTTGGCGGCGGCGAGACCCTCGTAGAGGTCCTCGCCGGCCATGGTGATCGGCTGCGCGAGGGCCTCCCACTGCAGCGCGGTTTCGATGTCCTTGTGCCCGCGAGCCAGCGCCAGCTTGGTCAGCCGGGTGGCGACGGGCGCGCATCCGGCGACCGCCGACGCAATGGCCGCAACCTCGGCGGCCAGGTCTCGGGCGGGGAAGGACTGGTTGACCAGCCCGGCCGCCGCAGCCTCCTCGCCGGTGAGCACCCGGCCGGTGAGCAGCATCTCCCGGGCCACCGGCAGGCCTGCGACCTGCGGCAACAGGTACGTGCCAGCCATTCCGGCGTGCAGGCCGAGCCGGGTGAAGGGCACCGAGAGAGTCGCGTCGTGGGCGGCGTAGCGGAGGTCCGTGGCCAGCGCAACGCACATGCCGGCGCCGACCGCGGGGCCGTTGATCGCGGCGATCGTCGGCACCTCGAGGTCACGGATCGAGAGCCACGCCCGGTAGAACGGGAGCATCTTGGTGCGCAACTCGTCGACCGAGGCGCCCCTGCCGTCGGCCAGCCAGCCGAAGTCTCCGCCGGAGCAGAACGCGTCCCCGGCGCCGGTAACCACGACGACCCGGACGCGTGCGTCGCCCCGCAGGGCCGTGATCGCGCGCGCCCAGGACTCCGTCATGGGCGCGGACATCGCGTTGCGCCGCGCTGGATTGTCCAGAGTGAGGGTCGCGACGCCGGCGTCGTCGACCGTGCAGGAGAGGTGCTCGTAGGTCATTCCGGCAGGCTAGCGAGCCCGTGTGGGGGCTCCTTCGGCGCGCCGCGCTTGCGCCGATCCGTCTCCGGACGCTCATCTCCCCTAGGGTGACCCCCGCGGGACAGGTGATCCCGGACGACAGGAGAGACAGATGGCCGAGAGCTACACCGGCAACGCGTACTGCGTCAAGTGCACGGAGAAGCGCGACTTCACCGGCGAAATCAAGGTCAGCGACTCCGGCCGCCGCATGGCCCAGGGCATCTGCCCCACGTGCGGCACCAAGCTCAACCGCATCCTCGGCAAGGCGTAGGACCAACCCGGTGCGGCAGCCCGCCGCCGCCGTACCAATGTGTCCGGGTTTGTGGAGCCGTTTCGGCTGACAAGCTGCAGCCCAACGGCCCTGTGATCGATCGGTAGTCCGCTTTCGCCTCGCCCATCGGCGAAGACCGGCAGGCTCCCCACTGGCGCGCACGCGCACAGTGGGGAGGCGGGGCGTGGAACGGGAGCCAACGAGATCCGCCATGCGGCGGCCGGTGGTCAAGTCCGGGCTCCGCCAGCTGACCCGCGGACCGGGATCCGTACAGTTCGGCGTCGACCCGGAGCACGCCGTGGTGCTCGTCGGCTTGGACCTTCCCCTCGAGGGTCTTCCGGCGGGCCGCCTGGAGCGGCCCACCCTCGCCGCCCTGCACGCCGCAGGTCTGCTCGAGGACGCGGCTGCGGTCTGTCCCGGTTGGCGAGCCCTCCCTGCGGGCGTGCGCGACCGCCTCGAGCCCGATCTGACGGCCCTCGGCCTGCTGGATCCGGGCGCCGACGGCGGACGGCGGATGCTTTCTCGCCGTTTCGCGGCCCACGTCGAGATCCGCGGTGGCGGCCGGGTCGGCGCGAGCCTCGCGGCGCTCCTGGCCGCCGCGGGAGTCGGCGAGGTGCAGGTCGTGGACCCGATGCCCGTCCGACCGCAGGATCTCGCCCCGGCGGGTCTGCAGCCCGCGTCCTTGGGTCGCGCCCGCGGCCGAGCCGCCACGCCCACGCCGCTGCCCAGCGCCACGGTGCTCGCGGCACGCCGAGCGCGGCGCCGCCCGCCCGGCCTGCCGAGGCAGCGGACCCGTACCTCGCGCCCCGATCTCGTCGTTCTCGCCGTCGACGACGGCCCGCTCCCCTCCGCGGCGACCCTGATGGCGGCACGCATTCCCCACCTGGTCGCCCAGGTACACGAAATCTCGGCCACGGTCGGCCCCCTCGTGGTCCCCGGCCGAACCTCCTGCCTGCGATGTCACGACCTGACCCGCGCCGACAGGGACCCCGCCTGGCCGGCGCTCGCCGCGCAACTGGCCGAACCCGGCCCGCCCGAGGCCAAGGCAGCCTGCGATGTCGTGCTCGCCACCACCGTGGCCTGCCACGCGGCGCTGCAGGCCCTTGCCTTCGTCGAGTCCGGGACTGCGCCCGCCGTGGACGCGACACTCCAGGTGCGGCTCCCCGACGGGATGCCGCGTCGCCGGTCCTGGCTCCCCCACCCGGCGTGCGAGTGCACCTGGATCGGGTGACCCCTCTCCCCGCACAGACGGCTCGCGTCGGGAACAATGGGGGCGTGAGTCCCGATTCCTACGGCCCGGCGGACATTCCGCTACGAGCCGTCACCCGTGGGGCCAAGCTCGCCGCGCTCCCACTGGGCATGGCCGGCCGAGCGACGCTCGGTCTCGGCAAGCGAATCGGCGGCCGTCCGGCCGAGATCGTGACGGCGGAGATTCAAGCCCGGACCGCCGAGCAGGTCTTCAAGGTCCTCGGCGAACTCAAGGGTGGGGCCATGAAGTTCGGGCAGGCGCTCTCGGTCGCCGAGGCCGCGCTGCCCGAACCGCTCATCGCGCCGTACCGCGCCACGCTCACCAAGCTGCAGGAGGCCGCTCCCCCGCTGCCGGCGAAGGTCGTGCGCGAGGTGATGGCCAAGAGCCTCGGCGCCAACTGGCGGACGCTGTTCACCGAGTTCGACACCAAGGCCGTCGCGGCGGCGAGCGTCGGCCAGGTGCACCGCGCCACCTGGTCGGACGGCCGCTCCGTGGCCGTGAAGATCCAGTACCCGGGCGCCGGACCGGCCCTGCTCGGGGACCTGAACCAGATCTCCCGGCTGGCCCGGCTGTTCGGCACCATGGTGCCCGGCCTGGACATCAAGCCGCTCATGGAGGAGCTGAAGAAGCGCGTCGCGGAAGAGCTCGACTACGAACTCGAGGCGTCCTCGCAGCGCCAGTTCGCCGAGGCCTTCGACGGCGATCAGGACTTCTGCGTGCCCAAGGTGGTGCACCAGGGCGGGAACGTGCTGGTCACCGAGTGGATCGACGGCACTCCGCTCTCGCACATCATCAAGGACGGCACCGAGGAGCAGCGCAACCGGGCGGGCGTGCTGTACCACCGCTTCCATCTCGCGGCTCCGGCCCGCGCCGGCCTGCTGCACGCGGACCCGCACCCGGGGAACTTCCGGCTGCTGCCCGACGGTCGCCTCGGCGTCCTGGACTTCGGCGCGGTCAACCGCCTGCCCGACGGCCTCCCCCGTGCAATCCGCACCTTCCTCGCCGCGGCACTGAACGGCGACGGGCAGACGGTCGTGGACGGGCTCCGCTCGGAGGGCTTCATCAAGCCGTCGATCACGATCGACCCGGACAAGCTGCTGGGCTACCTGCTGCCGTTCCTGGAGCCGGTCACAACCCCGGACTTCCGCTTCTCCCGGCCGTGGATGCGTGCGCAGGCTGCTCGGATCAGCGACCCCCGCTCCGCGCACTACTACACCGGCCTGCAGCTCAACCTGCCTCCCGCGTATCTGCTCATCCACCGGGTCTGGCTCGGCTCGATCGGCGTGTTGTGCCAGCTCGGCGCCGCCGCACCCTGGCGGGACGAGCTGGCCGAGTGGCTGCCCGGCGACGAGGAGATCCCCGTCCCGACGGGCGAGGGCTGGGTCGAGCCCGCCCTGGAGCCCGGAGAAGTGGTCGTGATCGCCGAGGCCCCGCCCCCACCGGCCCGCAAGGCCGCTCCGCGAAAAAAGGCGGCCCCCAAGAAGGCCCCGCCAGACGCCTAGGTTCATCTTCTGCCCGCGAGCGGCCTCGATGGCCCCACCCGCGGGCAGAAGACGAAGGGGCCCCCGCTACCCCCCTCAGGCGGCGATGGAGTCCTTGCGAGGACGTCCCCGCGGCCGCTTGCGCGGCGCGACGACACCCTGCACGAACAGTTCGCCGCCCCAGACGCCCCACGGCTCGGAGCGCGAGAGCGCCCCGGCGAGGCAGGCGTCGACGATCGGGCAGTTGCGGCACAACGACTTCGCGTACTCGACATCCTCCGGAGACTCTGCGAAGAACAGGTCGGCCTCGAAGGCCCGACAGGGAAGCTTCGCTGCGACGTCCTCCGTGATTGCGTCGACGAGTGCGGTCTGCATCTGGATGTCACCCCCTGGGTGGAGTCGATTCGGCTGCTGGTTTCGGCCACTGTGTTCTCGATTGGCAGAGCCAAATGAGAAAGGCCGCGGATCCCGGTTCTCGGGGTCCGCGGCCTGTAGGTCGCCGGTCGTCTTGCTAGACCGGTGGACTCCAAGAGCGGGTGCCCGAGAGGGCGAAGGCGCGCGGAGCGTGCTTCGGGGCGCCATTGATGGCGTAGCTGCGCACGCTGTTAGAGAGCACCGCGGCGGTCGTCGGACGCATGCCAGAGGCAGCGAGCAGAGCGGACCGCAGGCGGGCAGACGTCTGCCACTGAGTGGGCACGTCGACGACCATGGCGACGGAAGGGCCGAGCATCGGGTTGCACATGCTGTTGCTCTCCACCGGGGTCACCTCCTTGCCGCATTCGTTGGGGCAGACACGACAGTCTCGCTGCCGACTTCGACGAGAGTACGTGGCCGTACCTCGTGCCCGCAACCGATTATTTCTACGCGCAAACGTGCAGGCCGACGAAGGATCACCGGGGAAACACCGATTAGGCCGGAAGGTCACGTCCGGCGCAGATGGCCAGGACATCCGCTCCATACCGCTCCAGCTTGGCCGCGCCGATGCCCGGGACCCGCGCCAGTTCGCCCGGCTGGGCCGGCACCTGCTCTGCGATGGCCAGCAGCGTGGCGTCCGTGAACACGCAGTACGTGGGCAGGGAGGCGGCCCGTGCCCGCTCGGAACGCCAGGTCTTGAGCCGGTCCAGCAGGGCCTCGTCCACGTCCGACGGGCAGTCCGGGCAACGCCCCAGCTTGCGAGCCACCGCATCGGTCAGCGGGCCGCGGCAGACGCGGCAGCGCCGCTGGCTGCGCTCCTTCGCCGCCGAGGCCGCGCGCTGGGCCGGTGGGGCGGCCACGCGTGCCGACCTCAGCCCGTCCAGGAAGCGCGAGGCGGAACGGGAACCGCGGGCTCCCGGAGTGCGCGCCAGCGCCCAGGACAGCTCGAGGTGCCGCCGCGCCCGGGTGACCCCGACGTACAGCAGGCGACGCTCCTCCTCGATGGCCTCGGCCGTGGTGGCGTAGCTGATGGGGACCATGCCCTCGGTCAGCCCGACCAGGAACACGGCCGTCCACTCCAGGCCCTTCGCGGCGTGTAGGGACGCCAGCGTCACGCCCTCGACCGTCGGGACGTGCGAATCGGCAGCTCTGGTGTCCAACTCGGCGACCAGCCGCGGGAGATCTGCCGCCGGTTCGGCCTCGACGAGGTCCTGCGCAACGCGTACGAGCGCGGCGAGGGACTCGGCACGCTCGGCGGCCGCCCCGGCACGGGTGGCCTCGCCGGCCACGAGCCCCGCGTCCGAGAGCACGGCGCGCACCTGTTCCACCAGGCCCGGCCGATCCTCGGAGCCGTCGCTGGTGCCGAGTTCGCCGGCCCGGGCCGCGCCGCGCAGCCGGGTGAGCGCCGCCTTGATCTCCGGGCGGGAGAAGAACTTCTCCCCGCCGCGGAGCACGAACGGAACTCCGCGCTCGGCGAGCGCCTCCTCGTAGGCCAGGGACTGCCCGTTGGTGCGGAACAGCACCGCGATCTCGCTGGCCGGAACGCCGGACTCGCGCAGCCCGACGATCCGCGCGGCGACACCCGCGGCCTCGGCCGGGTCGTCGGAGTACTCGCGCAGTGCCGGCTGCGGGCCTTCGGGCGACTGCGCGCGCAGCTCCCCGGTGCCACCACGGCTGCCGAGCACGCCGTTGGCCAGCCCGACGATCTGCGGACTGGACCGGTAGTTCCGGACCAGCCGCACCGTGGCGGCGGTGGGATGCCGCTTGCCGAACTCCCGCAGGAATCGGGGGGTGGCGCCGGCGAAGGAGTAGATCGTCTGGTCCGGATCTCCGACCACGCAGATCGAGTCTCCGCCGCCGCGCCACAGGTCCAGCAGCCGCTGCTGCAGCGGGCTCACGTCCTGGTACTCGTCCACCACGAGGTGGCGGTACTGGCGGCGCACCTTCTCTGCGACGTCCGCGTCCGCCTCGAGCACCCCGACGGTCAGCAGCAGCACGTCTTCCATGTCCATCAGCCCGCGGCCGTTCTTGACCTCCTCGTACGTGGCGTACAGCTGTGCCGCGGCGGTCAAGTCGAGCCCCGCGGGCGGGGTGCGGCCGGCCACTCGGGCCGCCGCCGGGTAGTCCGTGGGCGCGATCTGGGAGACCTTGGCCCACTCCACCTCGGCCGCCAGGTCTCGAACGTCCGCGGTGCTCGGACGCAGCCCGACCCGCGAGGCGGCCGAGGCGATCTGCGGCGCCTTGGAGGCTTCCAGCCGCGGCAGCGAACCACCGATGGCCGTGGGCCAGAAGAACTGCAGCTGCCGCAGCGCCGCGGAGTGGAACGTACGTGCGGCCACCCCGTCGGCGCCCAGCGTCCGCAACCGGGTGCGCAGTTCCCCGGCGGCGCGGGCCGTGAAGGTGACGGCCAGGACGTTCCGTGCGGGGTACACCCCGGTCAGCACGCCGTGCGCGATGCGGTGCGTGATGGCGCGCGTCTTGCCCGTACCGGCGCCCGCGAGCACGCATACCGGGCCGTGCAGTGCCTCGGCCACCGCCCGCTGTTCGGGATCGAGTGCGTCGAGGATGGCGGCGGCGGAAACGGGCACCGGCGCATCTTTACAGTTCGTGCCGACAGTTTCGGCGTGTCACGCGTGGTGGGAAGTTTCGGCGCGGCACAGGTGTTCACTTGACGCACCGTTCCGACAGCTCGAAAGGCCCGTTCGATGTCCGAGAATCCCGCCCTCACCGTCTTCAGCACCACGTGGTGTGGGCCCTGCCGCCGCCTCAAGGGCCTGCTGCAGCTCGAGGGAATCGATTTCGAGGCCGTCGACATCGAGCAGGACCCCGAGGCGCTGCACTTCGTCAAGGAGGTCAACCGCGGCAACGCCGTCGTCCCGACCGTCCTGTTCGCCGACGGCACCGTGATGACCAATCCGAGCGTCGCCGCCGTCAAGGCGCAACTGGCCGCCTCCGCCTGAGGAAAGGCGCCCGCCGTTACGGTCGAACCGTGACCCGCCAAGCGCTCGGTGAGTTCCTCGCGGCGTGCCGACGGCGCTGCATTGGCATCGAGGCCACGGACGACCCACGGCGACTTGCGACGCTCGCCGGGGTGGCCGCCGCCCTCGGCTGCCCCTCCGACGCTGCCCTGCTCGCGTATCTCGACGGCGCCGCAGTCCCCGTGCCGCCCGGGGGTGGGCCGGACGTGCTCGTGGCCGCTTGCGAAGTGACCCAACCGCGATCGGGGCGCCGCTCCGCCGGCAGCTTCTACACGCCACCCCACGTAGCCACCGCGATCGCACGCGAGGTGCTGAGCCGGGTCGAGGTCGCACAGCCCTCGGTCTGCGACCCCGCCGCCGGAGCGGGCGCATTCCTGCTCGCCGCGGGCCGTGTGCTGACCGAGCGCGGCGTGCCCGCCCGCACGGTCGTCGAGGAGTGCCTCACCGGCGCAGACCTCGACCAGGTGGCGCTGCTCTGCGCCGACGCGGCACTGCGCATCTTCGCCCCCGAGGCTCGACGCACCAACCTTCTGCGCGGCGACGCACTGCTCGACGTGGACTGGGAGGCGATCGCGCCAGCCGGATTCGATGCGGTGCTCGGCAATCCGCCGTTCCTGAACCAGTTGGAGACCGCCACCGTGCGCGGCGATGCCACCGCCATGCGCGCCCGGTTCGGCTCGCTCGCCGCCGGCTACGCGGACACGGCCGCCGTCTTCCTCGCCCTCGCGCTGGACCTGACCCGCGACGGGGGAACGTTCGGCCTGATCCTTCCCGAGTCCACCTTGGCGACCCGCGACGCCCGAGCGGTGCGCGCCCACGTCGCCGAGGTGGCGAACCTGGCCTGGATCTGGCGCAGCGTCGACAACGTCTTCGAGGCCGGGGTACAGGTGTGCGCACCGGTGTTCGTCCGCGGGCCGGCGCCGCCGCTGGTCGAGCGGGCCACGGGCGCGGACCTCGTCCCCATCGACCCGATCGAGGTCCGCGACCTCGCGTCCCGGCCGACGTGGTCGTCGCTGTTCGCCGACGCCCGCGGCATCCCAACGTTGGAACTCTCCGCCGCCGGAACACTGGCCGACTGGTGCACCGCGACGGCAGATTTCCGCGACCAGTACTACGGCCTGGTGCCACACGTCCGGGAGGCGAGCGACGATCTGACGAAGCATCAGCGGAAGCTGGTGACCGTCGGACTCGTCGATCCGGCCCGACTGTTGTGGGGAACTCGGCGCACCCGTTTCGCCAAGACCGCCTACGAACGACCGGTCGTAGACCTGAGGTCTCTCGCCACCGACGAGGCACTGTCCGCGTGGGCGCGAGCGCGGCTTGTTCCGAAGCTGCTGTTGTCCACGCAGACTCGCGTCCTCGAGGTGCTGGCGGATCCCGAGGGCGTCCTGGTTCCATCGATCCCGAACATTACGATCGTCTGCGCGGAACCGAACCTGTGGCACGTGGGGGCGGCGTTGAGTTCGCCGGTGCTGACGGCATGGGCGTTGCGCCACTTCGCCGGCGCGGCGTTGAGCACCGACGCCATCAAGCTGTCCGCCAAGCAGGTGCTCGCGCTGCCCGCGCCCGCACCGGGACCGGCGTGGGACCGCGGGGCCGAGGCCTATCGCGCCGCCTGCGCGGCGACGTCGGGCGAGGACTGGTCCGCGGCGTTGGGAAATCTGGGCGCCCACATGTGCGCGGCCTACGGCCTGTCCGAGACCGCAGACCTTCTGGCGTGGTGGTCGGACCGCCTACCCGCCTGGGCCGCCCCGCAGATCTCCGGGCGTCCGAACAGCCGTGATGCCGGTACCACGGTCGTTCGGACGCCACGGGGCGTGGGTGGCACGGCTACCAGCGGTTCTCCGCCGGCAGGCCGTCGCCGCCGTACCAGCGGTCGATGAGCCAGCGGGCGATGGAGATCGCGCCCGGCATCAGCGCGTCCCCGGTCCGCCCCGCCTCGAGCAGTTCGGCGCGGGTGAACCAGCGGGCCTCCGTGATCTCCTCGGTGTCCACCTGCATCGCGGAGTCGACGGCGTGTGCCCGGAAGCCGATCATCAGCGAACTCGGCAGCGGCCACGGCTGACTGCCCTCGTAGGTCACGCGGTCGCAGACCACGCCGACCTCCTCGAAGACCTCGCGGATCACGGCCTGTTCCAGGGACTCCCCCGGCTCGACGAAGCCGGCGAGCGTGGAGAAGCGGTTCGGCGGCCAGGCGGGGTTGTGCCCGAGCAGGCAGCGGTCTTCGTCGTCGACGACGAGCATGATGACGGCGGGGTCGGTACGCGGGAACTGCTGCGCGCCACACGAGGTGCACTGCCGGACGTGGCCGGCGGAGGCGATCGCGGTCGGCGATCCGCACACGGGGCAGAAGGCGTGCCGGGCGTGCCAGTTGTCGAGGCCGACGGCGTGGACGAACAGCCCGACCGCGTCCCCGGACATCGCCCAGGAGAGCTCGCGCAGGGTGGCGGACCGTTCGCCCGGCCCCGCTTCGAACTCGCCGGGAAGCGCGAAGTACGGCCGCCCTGCGCCGTCCAGGCCGAGGAACCAGAGTTCGTTCGGATCCTTGACCTGATCCGGCGTCAGATACGCGAGGTCCGAGCCGTCCTCGGCGAACGCCGTCGCGCTCTGGTGTACGCGCAGCACGCGGGCGTCCGGGCGCGCCAGGGCCGCGGCCAGCGCGCCGGCGTCGCCGCGCAGGTGTGCGCTCCGGTCGTGGGTCCCGCGCGCCAACGGAAGGCCGCCGAAAGGTTCGCTCATCGGTCTGGAGTCGCCAGGATGCGGAACAGCATGTTGTTCACATCCATCAGCGCCTGGATTTCGATGACACGAAGTCGTCCTCGCAAATCGCTCTTGTCGAGGGCGCTGACGAGACCCGGCGCTGCCCATGCCGAACCCACGTCCACGCCGAAGCCGGTTGCCGGTTCCGTGTCGAACACCGGAACCACCACCACCGTAGGTTCGTCGACGATCTCGTTGTAGACGGTAGACGAGATCACCAACGCCTGCGCGTCGACAGTCGCCCAGATCTCGCCCCGACGAGGCGGAGGCGTCAACGCTTCTTCAGATTCGCGAGGTTCCGAGCCGCCCAGGCTTTGGCGAACGCCTGCGCCTCCGGATGGGCTGCCATCCACGCCCCGTGCGCGGCGCAGCGACGTCGCATGTCTTCCGCGTCCAGCACCGATTCGATCCACGAGTTCATGGACTGCTGTTCTGTCTCGGCGTGGCGACGGATCGCCTCGTAGGCAGCGTCGGAAAGGCGCAGCGTGATGGTCTTGGGCATGCGGGCAATGCTATCGCTAGATGCTGTCATTTGCAGCTTCCACTATCTGCATCGTCGGAGCCGCAGAAGCCGCTCCGCCCACGAGCCGAGCCAACGCGGCACGGCCAGGAAGCTCGGGGCGGACGATCCTGCCCGTGCGGACGTAGCAGAACGCCGCGTCCACACAGTCCGGATCGACGCCGGCGAGCTCTGCCCAGGCCAGGCGATAGATCGCGAGCTGCAGTGGGTCCGCGGTGTCCCTGCGATTCGTCTTCCAGTCCACGACCTCGAACCCGCCGAGCGTTTCGTACACCGCGTCGATGCGGCCGCGGATCACTCGGCCGGCCAGCGCAAGGGCGAACGGGGCCTCGACGCGGTACGGAGCACGGGCGGCGTACGGCCCGCGGCGGAACGCCTCCTGAAGAGCCGTCAGTTCTTCGTCGTCGAGGTCCACGTCGGCCGCGTCGGGCATCTCCTCCAGCCCGAGCAGGGTCTGCTGGCCGAACTCCGACTCGACCCACGCGTGGAACCGGGTGCCCCGCCGCGCGGCCGCCGCGGGCGGGCGCGGCATGGGGCGGGCGAGGTCCCGAGCGAGCGCGTCGGGGTCTGCGTTCAGCAGCATCACCTGCGACGCGGACAGCGACGCCGGCAGCGTCACCTCCCGCACCGCAGACTTCTCCCGGCGCAGTTCCTCGAGCAGCAGCCCCAGATCGTGGTCCCACCCCTGCACCAACGCCGCCTCCGCGGGCGACAGCGCGTGCTCGAACACCCCCGATAGTGCACTCGGAGCACGCTTTTCGAGCTCCGGGCGTACCTGGGCTGCACTATCGGCGGAAGGTCGGGACGCCTTCAGGCGCTTGACGGCCCGGGCGACCAACGTCGCCGCGGTGCGCCGGGCGGCGGCCGCGGCCTCGTCGAGGGGTGCAGGCCAGGCGATCTCCGCGGTCTGACCGCGCAGGGGGTTCTCGGTCTCCTCGGGTTCTTCGGCCCACGGACCGCCCGGCGCCAGGCCACGGCCCAGGAGGAAGTCTCGCGAGTCGAGCAGGAACTGCGAAGGTCCCCGCTTCTTCTTCTGGGTCGGGCCCCACCAGTGCGCCGACATCACCAGGCGCAGCCGCGGGCGAGTTGCCGCGACGTACATCAGCCGCAACTCCTCCAGCGCCGACTGCTCGCGCATCCCGGCGTCGAACGCGGCCAGGCCCTTGGGGGTGTACTCGCCGACGTCCGGCAGGCCGTCCCGGTCTCCGCGCAGGACGTGCGGCAGCGACTCGGCGCGCGTGGTCCACTTGGCCCGCCCGCGGTTGGAGGGGAAGACGGTGGCCGTCACGTCGGGCAGGACGACGACGTCCCACTCCAGACCCTTGGCCTTGTGCGCCGTCATCAGCACGACGGCGTCGGCGCTGCGCGGGCCCGCGGAGTCCAGGCCGCGTTCGTGTTCCTCCGAGGCCTTCAGCCACGCGAGGAAGGCGGGAACCGAGGATTCCCCGTCGAGGTCGGTGAATCCCGCGGCGACGTCGGTGAACGCGGCCAGCGATTCGCGTCGGCGTGCGGCGACCGCATGAGGTGCGGCGCCGATCTCCACGCCGAGTCCGGTGACGGCGACGACGCGATGGACGAGGTCCAGCAGCGGTTCGCCGAGGTGGCGGCGCAGGCCGCGCAGCTCGCGGTCCAACGCGGCGAACCGTTCGCGAGCCTCCGGCGAGTACTCGTACTCGCCGGGCGATCCGAGCGCCTCGACGAGCGAGACCCGCTCGGCCGGGTCCGTGACCCCGGGAGCGGACTCCAGCGAATCGCCGCGGACGGCGGCGGGCACCGCGACCAGGGACGCGGCACGGCGCCCGAGCAGCGCCAGGTCCCGGGGGCCGATCCGCCACCGCGGCCCGACGAGCAGCCGGACGAGGGCCGCGTTCGCGCAGCCGTCGTCCAGCACCTCGAGCACGGCGACGACGTCGGCGACCTCGGGCAGGTGCACCAGGCCGCCGAGGCCGACGACCTCCACGGGCACGTCCCGCGAGACGAGTTCGGCGTGCAGCGGCCCGATGTCCCGGGTAGCGCGGACGAGCACGGCGATCTGCCCTGGCGCAACGCCCTCGGCGATCGCCTCGGCGACCTGATCGCCGACCCAGGCCGTTTCCGCCCAGTAGTCCGGCAGCAGGGCGGTGCGCAGCTCGCCCCGGCCGAGGTTCCCCTCCGCCGCGGCCAACTCCGCGACCCCGTCGTGGATCTCGCGCAGTGGCGCCGCGAGGGAGTTGGCGAGGTCGAGCACCAGTTCGCCGTTGCGGCGGTTCTCGCGCAGCGAGTACCGGTCCGCCGGACCCGCAGGCGTATGGAAGTGCGAGGGGAAGTCCTCGAGGTTCGCGACCGATGCACCACGCCAGCCGTAGATGGCCTGGCACGGGTCCCCGACGGCGGTGACCGGGTGCCCGCCGAACAGCCCGACGAGCATGCGGCGCTGCGCTACGGAGGTGTCCTGGTACTCGTCGAGCAAGACCACGGAGAAGCGGGCCCGCTCGCTCTCTCCGACGGCGGGGCGTTGCTCGGCCAGCTTCGCCGCGAAGGCCATCTGGTCGCCGAAGTCGACGACGTCCGAGCGCGTCTTCGCCGCCCGATACGCCAGCACCAGCTCCAGGAGCTCGAGCCGCCTGGCCGCCGCGGCGGCCACGTCCGCGACGGTGGCACCCGGCAGACCGTCGAGCCGGCGGATCAGTTCGAGGTCGTGCGTGCGCAGGGCCTCCGGGTCGACGAGATGCTCGTCGAGTTCGCCGGACAGGGCGAGGAGATCGCCGACGAGGTCCGCGGTGGACTTGGTCAACGCGGGATACGGACCGGGCGCGGACCGGATGGCACGCGCTGCGAGCTGATAGCGCGAGGCGTCGGCGAGCAGGCGGGCGGAGGGCTCGATGCCGAGCCGCAGGCCGTGTTCAGCGATGAGGTTGCCCGCGTAGGAGTGATACGTGGCGATGGTCGGTTCGCCGGCCTCGTCCGCCTCGTCGGCGGGCCGCAGCTTGGCCAGGGCCTTGCGCACGCGCTCGCTCAGCTCGGCGGCGGCCTTGTTGGTGAACGTCAGGCCGAGCACCTGCGCGGGCAGGACCTGCCCGGTGCCGACGAGCCACACGACCCGCGCGGCCATCACCGTGGTCTTGCCGGAGCCCGCACCGGCGACGATGACGGCGGGCGCGAGCGGCGCGGTGATCGCCGCGACCTGCTCGTCGGTGTAGGGAACGCCGAGCAGGGCGACGAGGTCGGCGGGTTCGCGCAGCTCGCCGATGGCTCTCACGTGACCACCTGCGATCCCTCGGCGCGCGCGGAGCAACACCGGCGGTACGCGCAGGTGTCGCACTCCTCGCCGGCGACCGGCGCAAAGGCCTCGGCTCGGATCCGGCGTGCGGCTTCGCCGAGGAGGCGGTGTACCCACTCCGGATCCTCGGCCTCCTTCAGCGGAGTCTGCGCGTAGACGCGGGGAAGCTCCTCGCCCTTCTTGGACTGACGGAGCATCACAAGTTCGGCGCCACCGGACTCCTGGCTCGTGCCGGACAGCCCGCCGGCCTCGACCACGGCCTGGTACACCCCCAGCTGCGGGTGGGCGGCGAGCTTCGCACCCGTGGGCGCGCTCTTGTTGGTCTTGAGGTCCACCACCCGGGTCCGGCCCTGCGCGTCTTGCTCCACCCGGTCCAGCCGGCCCTTCACGCGTACGCGTTCGCCGTCCGCGTCCAGTTCGACGTCGAAGGGCACCTCGACCCCGAGCAGCGTCCGGTCCGGGCGCCCGAGGTGCCAGGCCAGGAAGCGGCGCAGGGCTTCGCGTGCGGCCTCCCGTTGGTCGCGGGACTGCCAGTCCGCATCGAAGGCGAGTTCGGACCACACGGTGTCCAACCGACCCATCAGATGGTCGAGGTCTGCCGGACCACCGGCCGCCACCTCCTCCGCGAGGGCGTGCAGGACGTTGCCGAACCCGAGAGCCGCAGAGGCTGCGTCGTCGGCGCGGACCTCCCGACCGAGGAACCATCGCAGCGGGCAGCCCGAGAGACCGGCGACCGTGCTGCCGGACAGTGCCACGGGGACGGCGGCGTCTCGAATCGGGTTCGGGGCAACGCTCGGGGCGACCATGCCCCACCACCGCGCCGGGTCCGCGGCCGGAACGAGCGGCAGCCCTTCGGTGTCCGTCTCGGCTGCGAGCACCGCGAGGCGTTCCGCGGCCGCGGCCCGCAGTGCATCCGAGGCGTCCGGATCGACGAGCACCGCCCGGAGGTTCGCGACCAGACCCGAGGCGGACAGCGAGCGCACCGGCCGGGTGTGCACCGTCACGGCCTCCACGCCGAGTTCGTCCAAGCTCAGCTCGTTCAAGAACCGCGAGGGCCGATCCCCCGCCTCGTCCGGGCTGGCGACGGCGGTGACCAGCAGACGCTGTGCGGCCCGAGTGATCGCCACGTAGAACAGGCGGCGCTCCTCGGCCAGGCGCTCGTTGGCCGTCTGCGCGGGCGCGAGCCCGTCCGGGCGCAGGCGGTCCGCGGACAGGAACGACCCACGGCGGCGCAGGTCCGGCCAGACGCCCTCCTGGACGCCGGTCACGACGACCAGCGGCCACTCCAGGCCCTTCGAGCGATGCGCGGTCATCACCGAAACGGCGTTGGCTCCGCCCGGGTCGGGCAGTGGGCGGTCGCCCGGAATCTGCTGCACGTCCAGCTGGGCCAGCAGGGTGCGGATGCTGCGGCCGTGCGGATCGACCGCACGCGACGCGACGTCGAACAGGGCGCACACCGCGTCGAGGTCTCGGCCGGCCCGCTCGGCGGCGGGGCCGCGCCCCGCGGCCGCGAGTTCCAACCGAGTAGGCCAGTTGGTCCCGGACCACAGCAGCCACAGCACGTCGTGGGCGTCCGCTCCGGACGCGACCGCCTGCGCCGTCGCCGCCAACAGCTCGCCCAGCGCTCGGGCCGCAGCGGCACCGCCCGCCTCGATCGATCCGGCGCGAACGCCGTCCCACGCGGCCGGCGTCAGCAGCGCGTCGCGCAGCAGCACCGCGGACGGCGCCACTCGATCGGGATCCTCGGCCCGAGCTCGCGAACGCAGCAGGCGCCCGAGCACCCGCAGCGCCGCCGGGTCCACCCCCGCCAGCGGGGAGAGCAACAGATCTCGCGCGTCCTCCGCCGTCGCCGACGCGGGGTCGAGCGCGAACCGCAGCGCCGTGCGCAGAACCCCGACCGCCGGTTCGGCGCGCAGCGGAAGTTCGTCGGAGGCGACGGAGAACGGAATGCCGGCGGCCCCGAAAGCGCGGCGGACCGCGGGGATCGTGCGGGTGCCCGAGCGAACGAGCACCGCCATGTCCGACCAGGGCGTGCCGTCCTCCAGGTGCGCACGACGCAGGACTTCGGCGACCGCCTCGAGCTCGGCGCCCGCATTCGGATACAGCCGCACCGCGACCTGGCCGGGCGAGGAGGCCGCCGAGTCTGGATCTCGGTGCAGGCGAGCGGCCGCCGAGTCGAGGCCCGACAGCGGGAGACGCCGTACCACCGCCCGGCTGGCGGCCTGCAGCACCGGGCCGTACCGGCGCACGGTCCGCAGCACCGCGGCCGAGGCCGGATTGCCTTCCACGTCGGGGAAGGCGGACCCGAAGGAGAGGATCTCCCGAACGTCCGCGCCCCGGAAGCCGTAGATCGCCTGGTCCGGATCCCCGAACACGACGAGGTCCCTGCCGTCGCCGGCGATGGCCTGGAGCAGCCGCACCTGCGCCGGGTCTACGTCCTGGTACTCGTCCACGAACACGCAGCGGTACTGCTCCCGGAGCGCGGCCCGCACCTCCGGTTCCTCGGCCAGGGCGGCCGCGCGCAGGACCAAACCGGCGTGGTCGGCCACGCCACGGGCCTCGATGACGTCCAGATACACGTCCGTGAACGCGGCGAGCGCCCGCCACTGCTCGGCCCGCTCCGGGTCGTGGTGGGCAAGTGCGTGCAGGTCCACTCCGCGTTCGGCGACGCGTGAGAGCACGTCCCGCACCTCTTCTGCGAGACCGCGGGTGCCGATGGCCGCGGCGATCTCCGCCGGCCATTCGAGCGCCGTCAACGGATCCCCGACGGTGCCGCGCAGCAGTTCGCGCACCGCGACGTCCTGTTCGGCACCGGACAGCAGCCGTTGCCGCAGGCCCTGGGCGGCGAGCAGCGAGTAGCAGAACGAATGGAACGTGGCCGCCGCCGGACCGGTGGTGGTACGGGCCAGCCGCCGGCCGATCCGGTCCCGCAGCTCGGCCGCGGCCTTGCGGCTGAAGGTCAGGACGAGGATGCGCTCGGGATCCACCCCGGCCGCCACCCGAGCCGCGACGGCCTCCACCAAGGTGGTCGTCTTGCCCGTCCCGGGCCCGGCGAGGACCAGCAGTGGCCCGCCGGCGTGCTCGACGACCGCCCGCTGCGCCGCATCGAGCCCGGGCGGAGCGAACGCGGGCACGCCCGTCCGCACCAACCGGTACGTCGGCCCCCGCCGTTGCTTCGCCACCGACCCATCACATCAGCCACCACCGACAAGCGCGCGGAGCGTCCGAAGGAGCGTGGTACCGAGCTCACTCTTCTGCGGACGCCTCGGGGGTCCAACGGGCGGCGTCCATGTCGACCTTGCCGTTGGGGCGTAGCGGGGTGCCCTCGTCGTGCCAACGGCGTGCGCAGTACCCGTCCCTGCCCGGAGGTGGGGAACCATCGGCCTTCGGGACGCGCCACCACGGGACGCCGCCGCCGTCGCGGGAGAGCACCGCGCCCACCTGGCGGGGTCCCCCGACGCCGAGGATCGAGGCGATGTCCCCGTAGGCCAGCACCCTGCCCTCGGGGATCGACTCGACCAGCGCGAGCACCGCTTCGGCGAAATCCTCGTTCACGCCGCCCATCGTGCCGTGCCGTCGTTCGCGGAGTCCGCGAAAACGGCCTCGGCCCGGCGGCCCCCTCACAATGCGAAGGGCCCGCCGGGCCGAGGACGAGAACGCAAACTACGGGCGCGGGCCCGTGGGCAGCAGCGAGGAGAGCTCGCCGTTCGAAATGCCGCCGAGAGCGGGAACCGCGCCGGGGGCAAACGGCTTGTCGCCGATCGCGAGGCGCAGGCCCTTGATGCCCGAGTGCTTCTGCGCGTACTCCAGAGCGCGGGCGAGATCCGCGACGCCGTTGCTGCCGGGGACCGGGGCGATCGCCAGCGTGGACAGGACGCCGAAGGCCTGGCCCTTCTCGTCGATGAAGCCCGAACCCGAGTCTCCGGGGACGCCGGGCGTGGCGGTGTACACCTGGTGCTCCCAGCCCTCGGGCGAGGTGGCGACCCCGAAGCCCTGCTTCGGCGACAGCGAGGTGATGCCCGCGCGCAGCGGCGAGGATCCGTAGCTGAGCACGGACTCGCCGGTCTCGAGCGGGGTCGTGCGCAGCGCCGTCGGACCGCCGAAGACCGGGATCGAGGGATTGACCTTCTCGATCGCCGAGTTCGGGATGCGAATCAGCGAGAAGTCGTTGCTGGCGCAGGCCGCCTCGTCCTTCTCGCCCACCTTCTGCATCGAGATCCAGGAACTGTAGACGATCTTGCCCTTCACCCCGGAGGCGCCGAGCAGGACCTTCGTGCCCAGCGGCTCGGACTTCGTGTTGCAGCCGTTGGTGTCGTTGGCCGCACCCTTGCCCGAGCAGTGCGCGGCCTGGCCGATGTAGGCGTTGTTGGCCGCGTCCAAGAAGATGAAGTTGGCCGTGCAGGCAGCGTCGCCCTTGGTGAGCGTCGGGATGCCCGGGTGGATGCTCGACAGTCCGAACTCGGCGAACTTGGGGAGCTTGTCGCCCGGTTCGGCGGCGTGAGCGCCGGCACCGGGGAAGATCGCGGCGCACGCAACGGCAGCCGTAGCGGCGGCGCTGAAGGTGGCTCGGCGGAACAAACGTGGCGAGCTCATCGGTACGACTCCTTGGTCTGTGGCTTCAGACAGGAACGTCAAGGTAGATCACTTTCGGGACGGCCGGGATGCTTTCGCCCAATTCGGTCAACAGCGGCCCAACTGTTCCTTCACTGCCCATCCCTGCACCGTTGATTCGGAGACTAGCCGTGTCCGGTTGGCCCGAATGCGACCTTGGTGTAACGGCCGCGTCACATCAGGGTGGACCTGTCGAAGATCGGCTGCTGTGCCCTGCCGAAACATGACACGTCCTTGAGCAACGAACCCCAGCATCCGCCCGAATCGCCCACGACGGCCACCGTCCGTCGATCTCGATTCGGCCAAGGTACCGGGGCCGTTGTTAAGGGAGTGACTAGTAGGTCGGTTTGTCCGGTTCGATCTGGTTGACCCAGGCGAGAACCCCGCCGCCGACGTGCACCGCGTCGGCAAAGCCGGCGGCCTTGACCACCGCCAGCGCCTCGGCGGAGCGACTGCCGGCCTTGCAGTACAGGACGACCTGCCTGTCCTGTGGCAGTTTCGCCAGGGCGTTGCCGTTGAGGAACTCGCCCTTCGGGATCAGCGTGGCGCCCGGGATCGCGACGATCTCGAACTCGTTCGGCTCGCGGACGTCGATCAGCGCGATGTCCTTGCCCGCGTCGAGCATCTCCTTCAGATCGCGCGCGGTGATCGTCGAGTCCTTCACGGCCTCGCTCGCCTCCTCGGACACGGCGCCGCAGAACGCCTCGTAGTCGATGAGCTCCGTGATGGCGGGAGCATCGGGGTCCCGGCGGACCTTCACCTGACGGTAGGTCATCTCCAGGGCGTCGTAGATCATCAGGCGCCCGACGAGCGGGTCCCCGACGCCGGTGATGAGCTTGATGGCCTCGGTGACCATGACCGAGCCGATCGACGCGCAGAGCACGCCGAGCACGCCGCCCTCGGCGCAGCTCGGGACCATGCCGGGCGGCGGCGGCTCCGGGTAGAGGTGGCGGTAGTTCGGGCCGTACTCCTCCCAGAACACCGAGACCTGGCCCTCGAACCGGTAGATCGAGCCCCAAACGTACGGCTTGCCGAGCAGCACGCAGGCGTCGTTGACCAGGTACCGGGTGGCGAAGTTGTCGGTGCCGTCCACGATCAGGTCGTAGTCGCGGAAGACGTCGAGGACGTTGGTGGAGTCCAGCCGCAGCTGGTGCACGTTCACCGTGATCAGCGGGTTGATCTCGGCGACGGACTCCTTGGCCGACAGCGCCTTGGACTTGCCGATGTCCGACTGTCCGTGGATGACCTGGCGCTGCAGGTTCGACTCGTCGACGACGTCGTCGTCGACGATGCCGAGCGTGCCGACGCCGGCCGCCGCGAGGTAGAGCAGCGCCGGGGAACCGAGTCCGCCGGCGCCCACGCAGAGCACCTTGGCGTTCTTCAGGCGCTTCTGGCCGATCATGCCGACGTCGGGAATGATCAGGTGACGGCTGTAGCGCCGCACCTCGTCGACGGTCAGTTCGGCGGCGGGTTCGACGAGCGGGGGCAGACTCACGGCGTTCTCCGGGCAGGTGTGGGGCCAGTTACTTGCCTGCAACCGTCCCACGCCGCCGGAGATTCCGCCGCCCCAGGTCCGGCGACCTCGGTCACGACCGGGCGTCGAGTACCAGTTCTTCGTCGACGGGAAGCAGCGCGACGAGCCGGGCCCACACATCGGTGACGGTCGAGGGCACCCACCTGGGCGGATCGGCACGGTGCTCCGCCACGCCGGCGGGATGGTCGAACAGGACCAGATCACGGCCGGCCGGAGCGTCGTCTGGGCCCGGCCACACGACGAGAGTCCGCGACGCCCGCCAACCGGACTCTGCCGCGTCGACGCCCAGGGCCTCGATGAACCGTTCCGCCTCCGTCGTGCGTACCGCGGCCGACTCGTCGAAGAGCGAATCGACGTCGGGCCACGGCACCTCGGGAAGGCCGCGCCGGGGCCGGGGTCCGAGCCGCAGCACGTGGGCCAGGCCGGCCGGCGCGAAGGTCGGACCGACGGTGAGGAACTCCCAGCGGTCCGGCGTGGACTGCAGGAGAAACGCGGCGGCCTCTCCCGAGATCCAGCCACGGTGGTGGTGGACGGCGAAGGCGCCGGCGACCTGTACGGCGACCTCGCACACCGGTCCTCGCACAGCCGCGAGGCCGGGCTTGAGCAACGGATGGAAGCCTTTCTCTCCACGCACCCCGGCGGCGGTGAATTCCTCCGCCATCCGCGGGTCGTCCGCCGCCAGGCCCTCGAACGCCTCGGCGGTCAGGCGAAGCCGCCCGGTCGTGGGATCGAAGTCGACGGCGGTCACGCGTGCGCTCCGACTCGCAGGGTGTCGCCGATCCTCGCCAGCGTCGGAGCCACCCGCGGATAGGCGAGCGTCGAGACCGACGCGGTGAGGGTGAACCCGCGTCGACCGTCGAGCACGGTCCACTGCTCCATGGTGATCGCGCGGCCCTCGGCGTTGTGGTGCGCGAGCCGCCGGATTCCCGCCCGCTCCCCGACGTGGACGTCTTCCAGATCCAGCAGCAGGTACTCCTGCAGTACGCCGCCCAGCATCTTCTCGGCACCCTCCTGCCAGGCGGCCAGCGTCATTCCGCGGTCGACCTGATCCAGCGTCACGAGGACGTTGGTGCGGAACCCCCAGTCGTCCACCACCGGGTCGAGCGCCACCACCGCGACGTCGGCGCGGGGGTCCACCCGCACCTCCCAGCTGCCGGGCACGTCGAACGCGAAGCCGCGCTCGTCCGAGTAGGTCGTCCATGCGTCGTCGGCGCTCACCGGGCGTACCGTAGCCGCGCTGTCCCCCTCGTGCCCAGACCGGAAGGCGGCCATGTTCGAAGAGGGCGTCACGACCGAGGTCACCACCGAGTCCTGGGCTGAGCTTGCGGCGGAGTTGGCGGCGACTCTGCCGGACGTCCCCCGCGGGGGGAACGTCGTGGTCATCATGCGCGACGAACCGGCTTGGGCCGCGCCGCCGCCCGACCACCGCCCACCGCCTTGGTGGCGGCAGTTGTACTTGCGGTTCGTCGAGCCCGGCTGGGAACCGCGATTGCCAGCCAAGCCCTTCGTCGAGTTCTTTCGAGTTGAAAATGTCCTTTGGCTAGATGTGTGCGGACCGCTGGAACTGGAGTCCACGGTCCACTATTCGGCTCAGCAGAAGGCCGACCTGCGCGCACTCGGCTACGAGGACCCAAGGGACCGACCCAAGAGGGTGGGCCCCAACAATTTTCGCGCCTTCTTTCCCAACGACGGCGACCTTTCTCGGTTGCATCCCGACGCGTGCTTCGCCTCTTGGAAGGGTCGGTACGAGGAAGTGGTGGACTTCCAGGCTGCGATCGGACTCGCCGTCGACACCCTCCGCGGCCCCCTGCGGGTGGAAACGCCGGTCCAGTTGTGCGTCGCGCGGTCCGCCGGTTGGCGTCACCCCCGTGGGCGGTCCCGGTAGTGCGGTCACCAGAACTTGCCCTTCTTGAAGAAGCTGACGGCGTCCTTGCCCAGTTCCACGGCTCCATCGGTCGCGTCGCCGACGACGCCTTTGATCCGATCACCGACGAACTCCCCAGCGGCCGTGCCCAACGCGGCGCCCACGGCGCCACCGACCACGCCGCCGACGATCGTCCCGGCCGGGCCGAGCGGGGTTCCCAGAGCCGCGCCGAGCTGGGCACCGCCGACGGCTCCGGCCCACGCCCCGGCACCCGTGGCGACTCCAGCGGTGGTGGCGCGGGCCACCTGTTCGGTGGCCTCGACCGTCGGATCGTCTTGGTCGGCATGCCACTGATTCCATCCCGCGGTGCTGCCGGCCACGACCGCACCGGCGACGTTCGCCGCCCGGCCGACTGTGGTCCAACGGGCGTGGAGCACCTCCGCGTCGGGCCGTGCGACCCAGTTGCTTGGGCGAAGACCTGCTCGAACCTCTCGCCAATAAGTCGGCGACACCCGACCAGATGCACGGAAAGGAAGCTCCCCGTACTTGACCTTGGTCGCCCAGTCCGCCACCGCGCCCACGGCGAACAGCCCACTGTTGCCCGCCCACAGCGCCACGCCTGCGGCAGTGTCGCTGGTCGGCACCAGGCCCAGCTTGCCGAGCCAGTGCAGCAGCGGCGGGTCCCGTGTCACCTTCGCCGCGGCGTCCTGCAGCGCGTCGTGAGCGGCCCGTTCGCGTTCGCGCGCCCCGTCGACGATCGCCAGGCACTGGCTGTACGTCGGCGGCACGGGAACGCACGCCGCACCGCTCGGCAGCAGGTGCGACGCCGCGGACGCGGTGGTCGGCGGGGCGATGCCCTGCTCGTCGACGATCAGGCCGTGCTCGCGAGCCAGGTCCTTGGCGTGGCCGATGTCGCGGCACACCCGGTCGAGTTCCTCGGCGAAGACGGTCAACGCGTCGGCGAACTGGAACGAGCGGCGTTTGAGCTCCTCGACCGAGTCGCGCACGCCAGAGGCGAACGCGGCGAAGCGGCGCGCCGATTCGCCCTCCCACACCCGCCGGCTCTTCGCCACGACGCGATCGACTTCCGCCTCGGCGTCGGACAGTCGCCGCGCCTGACGCTCCAACTCCGCGGCAACGGAACGGCACTGCGCCGAATCGCCGTGGACGACGCAGTCGATCACGGCCCCACCGTCGACTCAGCCACCGGGCATCCAGCGCCGAGCGATGCGCTCGAGATCGGCCTGGGCGTCCGAGTCGGCCTTTTCGTAGAGCTCGGCGGACCGCCGCAGACGCTCGGCGATCTCGGCGAGCACTCGGCTCAGGTCGATAGTCGCGTCGACGAGGTGCTCGAGCGCGTCGCCGGCCTCGCTCGAGGAGCGGCCCGCGTCCGGCTTCGGCGGCGAGCCGCACGCGGATGGACGCAGGGCGTCGCCTTGGTCGGCCAGGTCCGTGGAGAGCGCGCGCAGCGCGTCGGTGTCGACTCGATATCCACCTTCCACGGGCGGTCACGGTACGGCTCGACTACGGATAGGGCCAGGGGTTGGGCGCGCAGCCCTCGAGGGACTTGGTCTGCTGCACCATGATCGGCGCCAGGTAGCCCTCGGCGCCGCAGCGTTCGTGTCCGTAGCCGAGCGCGTGCCCGACCTCGTGGTTGACCACGTAGGTCCGATATCCCTCGAGGTCGTCGCCGTAGGTGGGCGCGCCCAAGCGCCAGCGGTCGGCGTTGACGACGGCTCGGTAGCCGTTGAAACAGGACACCTGTCCCAGCGTCAGGAGCGGTGCGCACCGTCTGTCCGTTTCCCCCGGGCTGGTCAGGGAGACCCGGAAGTCGACCGGGCCGCCGCCGACGCGCAGGAAGCGCAACGTCGTCCCGCCCTTCCCCCAGCCGCGTGGGTCGTTGAGGATCCGGTCCACGTCCGCGGCGAAGTCCTCCGCGCGGAAGGGCAGCCCCTCCTCGACCTCGACCATGTACCGCACCGTGCGTACCTGCGCCGCGGCGTCCGCGCCGGCGACGAGGTACACCCCGGTCGGGTTGCCGGCCGGATCGGCGGGCAGCGACGCGTTGGCGAGTTCGGCGGCGGCCAGGGCAACGCGGGCGGCGTGCTCGTCGCGCTCCGGTTCGACCAGTGGCGTGGCCGCCACGACTGGAGCGAGGACCGAGTGCGGAGACGCGGCGCCCACCGCAGCGACGCTCGTGACGGCAGCCGTGATCGCCCACAGGGCAATCGCCACCTCACGCACCGTCACAATTGGCGACGGTACTGCCGACAATCGTCCAGCAAACAGGCCCCGACCTGCGATTTCGCGTCGACAGCAAGATTTTTGCGGATGCCCGAAATTTCCCATATCCGGCGTTCGCCCGCCGTTCGCCTAGCGGGAGTTTCCCGGCTAGCTCGGGTGTGCGCGGTGTTTCCGCTGGTCAGTAGGGGTTTTCGGGTGTGGGCGTGTATTACCCAATGGGTCAGCGGGTGGGTGCGTAGCGGTCGAGCGCGAACA
>JBQTKD010000035.1:0-106103 GCA_052386455.1 Sporichthyaceae bacterium | reverse complement strand
GCGATGAACGCGGAGATGGAGAACAGCAGCATGAGCGTGGTAGTTGTGCCCGTGCCGTAGGTGGTCAGCGCGGTCGGGCTGTCCGCCAGGGCGCGGAGCAGGCGGCCGAGGCGCGAGCGCTGCAGGAGCGTCACCGCGACGATCGCGGCGAGCAGCACTGCGACGGCGACGTAGAAGTAGGCCGTGTCGCCGGCGATGCCCTCGCCGGGGATGTTCGGGCGCGGCGCGTCTCGGGTGCCGCCCTGGGGGAACATGAATCCCTTGCGGTAGATCAGGTTCTCCATCAGCAGGCCGAAGGCGAACGTGGCCAGGGCCAGGTAGATGCCGGCCAGGCGGACGGCGGGCAGGGCGACGATGATGCCGAGTGGCATCGCGATGAGCCCGGCGCCGATCAGCGCGAGGAGCCACGGCAGGTTCGCCTCGGTGGACAGCCGGCTGAACGCCACCGCGCCGACGGCGACGAAGGCCGCGTGGCACAGCGAGACCTGCGCGCCCATCTTCACCAGCAGCGACAGGGAAAGGAACATGATCGACAGGCCGACCGCCTGGGTGTAGATCGGCAGGCGGGCGTCGACCATCTCCGGCAGGAACACGATCAGCACGCCGAGGCCCAGCAGGGTGCCGGCGCGGAGCGGCATGGGGAGCTTGGTGAAGGTCTCCGGCTGAACCCGGCGCACCGGCGGCGGCGTGGGCAGACCGCGCTTGCCGACGATGAGCAGCACCGCGAACAGCGCGATGAACGGCACCGAGGACGGCAGGCCAGAGAGCTCGGTGTGCTCGGACTCGAGCTTCTGGAAGATCGCGGCCGCGACGCCGATGATCAGACCGCCGACGAACGTGGCGGGCAGGCTGCGGAAGCGGCCGATCGCGGCGGCGCCGAAGGCCTGCACGACGAGGTAGGTGAGGCGGATCGGGTCCACGCCGACGATGGGCGCGAGCAGGATGCCGGACAGCACCGCCACGCAGCCGCCGATGATCCACGCGGCGCGGCGGATTGCAGGCCCGGACAGGCCGGTGAGCTCCATGAGATCGGAGTCGTCGACGACGCCGCGCATCGCGATGCCGATGCGGGTACGGGTCAGCAGCAGACCGAGACCGATCGCGATCGAGACCCCGATCAGGGTGGTGATCAGCTGGTCGTAGCCGACGTTGACGCCGATGTCGAAGGTTTCGGTCGGCAGGTAGGTGCCGATCGTGATGGTCTCCGAGCCGTACTTCTGCGCGGCGGCGCCTTGGATGATCAGCAGGAGGCCGACGGTGGCGACGACGATGACCGACGCCGGTGCTTTGGCCAGGCGCCTGGCCAACTGTTCCAACGCGAGGCCGAAGAACAGTCCGACGGTCACGATCACGATGAGCGCGGCCGGCACCCAGGGCATGCCCTGCTTGCGCCACAGTTCGTAGAACAGGTAGCCGCCGGCGGTGGCGAGCGCACCGTGCGCGAAGTTGAAGACGCCGCTGGTGCGGTAGGTCAGCACCAGGCCGACGCCCGCGAGGCCGTAGACGGCACCCGCGGTGATGCCGACGACGATGAACGGCAACCAGACGTCCATCAGTCCTCCTCGGCGATCAGTACGCGGGAACGGGCGGCGGTGATGCGGCTACGGATACGGCGGCGGAACGCGAACAGGTAGACCGCGCAGCCTCCGAAGACGAGCAGCGCTCCGAGGATCGCGATGTTCAGACCGTTGGTCTGGTCGTCGAAGACGGCTTCGCCGCTGACCTCGATCCAGCCGACGACGACGAGCAGGATGCCGATCGCCGCGGGGACTGCGGCGACCAGCGGGTGGGGCGGCGCCCCCCGGCGCCGTGCGAGTGCGCCAGCGCCCGACATCAGGTCCGGCTCAGCTCACGCGCGGCGGCTTCCAGCGCCCGGACGCGTTCGGTGAGCGCGGCGACCTGGGCGGCGTCGACGTTCTGCTCGCGGGTGGCGGCCTCGAGGCGGTCCAGGGTGCGCCATTCGTCGTTCATGTCGGCGGAGAGCCACAGCGTGGCGCCGACGATGACGAGTACGAGCCCGCCGATGCCGTCGGCCACGACGTAGGGCATCTGCTTGGCGATGAAGCCGGTGTCGGAAACGCCGATCCAGCCGAGGATCACCATGACGATTCCGGCGACGACCGCGAGAACGGCCAGGGCACGGTCCCATTGCACGCGGCACCAGTTCACGAATTCCATGTCGGACCTCTCAGACGAATCGCGCCGCGGCAACGGCGGCGATCAGCAGGATCGGGACCAGAACGGCGAGCAGCGGATAGAACTCGACTTCGGTCAGGGGCTTGGCGGCGACGGCGGGCGACACGAGATCGACCGTGCGCGGTGCGGGCTCGGCGGCCGGGGCCGCGGGAGCGGGAGCGGGAGCGGGAGGAGCCACGGCCGGCGGCGCGGCAACCTCCGGCAGCGCGACCTCGGGGGCCACGGCGGGCAGTTCCGGCGCGGTTTCGGGCAGTGCCGCGACGACGTTCGGCGCGGTCGCGGGCGGGCCGAGAACCGGAGCACTGGCGGTGGAGGTGGAATCGGCCTGGGCGTAGGTGCGGCCGACGATGTAGCTGACCAAGGCCTTGGCTGCGGCCGTGTTCGGTACCGGCTGCTCGAAGCTGATCACCAGGCCGGAGGAGAGCACCGAGTTCGCGGTGGTGACGGCGGGCAGGAACTTCACGGTGAAGCCGCCCTGCGTCAGGGTGTCGCCGAGCTGCTTGGCCGGGTCGGCCGAGGCGCTCTGGTCGCCGAGGACCAGGCCCTTGTCGGTGACGCCGTAGAGCTGGTCGCCGATGCGCAGCGAGTTCGCCTCGAAGGAGGAGGTCTTGACGACCTTCCCGTCGGGGGTGCGCACGACCTGGGCCTTGGAGATCGCGCCGGTGAGCGCGAAGCCGCCCGTCGCGAGGCGGGTGCGAGCCTCGCCGAGCGAGGTGAGCACACCGCCCAGGTTCTGCACCGACGCCGTGGAGAAACTCCCGAAGTCGTCGCCGGTGGTGGTCCGAACGCCCGCCTCGGTCTGCGCCGAGGACGAGGTCTCGTTGGACTTCGCGCTCATCAGGTACCCGGGCTGCTTGACCTGCGCCTCGGGGTTGGACGGGCTCTGGCTCTCGACGATGAACGGGTAGGTCGGCACCGACTTGCCGCTCAACGTGGAAACCAGACCGGGGAAGGCGATGCCGGTCGAACCCGGGTACGGCAGCGAGGAGAACGCCTTGCTCTCGCCCAGGCTGTCCAGCGACGCCACCGCGGTGGGCCCGCCGCCGTCGACGAAGTCCTCGACGATCAGGTAGTCCTTCAGCGCGATCTGGAGCCGCACGCCGTCCGCGGTGGCCAAGCCGGCGAAGCTGGCGAAGGTCGCGCCCGTGGTGGGCACGGCCGGCGGCGTCTCGAGCTCGGCGGCCGAGGCGGTGCCCGCGCCGAGCGCGCCGATGGTCGGTGCGATCACGCCAACCAGGGCGCCGGCCGCTGCGCGGCGTCGAACGACTGGGTGGCGCAGTCTGCGGTGCTTGCCACTCATCGGGGGCACTCCTTCATCCGGTGGGCATCCGGGCGAAACCTACAGGCTTTAGTCTATGGGAGATGTAGCTCACGTCAAGCAGTCTTTTCCGGATATGTCCACCGGGCGCTCGGGCTGGTCGCACGGGCTGCTACGTGCTTGGCGCAGGGCTCTGACCAGCCACGATGCGCGCGCGAACCGGTCGGAGCCGTGGCCTTCGGTACGCTGTCGGACATTCTGTCCACACAACTAGTCCAGGGTCAATAGCCAGTGGATGCTGACTAAGTCCGGCCTCGGAGCTCAGCCGGGAGCCACGCCGGGATCTAGCGGACGCGGGGGTGGTGGTCGACGAGGTTGCGGTACTCCTCGCGGATCGCGACCTTGGCGAGCTTTCCGTTCGGCAGCTTGGGAAGCGGTTCGGCCCGGAGCACGACGTAGCGCGGGACCTTGTAGTCCGACAGTTCGGTGCTGCACCGAGCAAGGACGGTCTCGACGGTCACGCTCGGGTCCGCGTAGAGGATCGCGGCGGGGGTCTCGCCGAACTTGGCGTCGGGAGCACTGATGACGGCGACCTCGGAGACGCCGGGGATGACCGCGATGGCGCGCTCGATCTCGACGGGCGAGATGTTGATGCCGCCGGAGATGATCAGGTCCTTGAGCCGATCGACGAACTTCAGGCGGCCGTCTTCGGTGGTGGTGCCGAGGTCGCCGCTGTGGATCCATCCGTCGCGGATGGCCTGCGCGGTGGTCGCCTCGTCGTTCCAGTACCCGATGGTCATGCCCGGCCCGCGCAGCACGATCTCGCCCGTCTCGCCGGGCTCGCACTCGCTGCCGTCGGGTCGCACGACCTTGAAGTCGGTGAAGATCGAGCCGGTCCCGCAGGTGTCCGGGTGCTCGTCGGCGTCCTTGACGAGGGTGCCGGTGGCGACGCCGCCCGCCTCGGTCATGCCGTAGATCTGACGGAGCTTCACACCCTTGGCGCCCCAGGCCGCCAGCAGGGGGACGGGCACGGGCGCGCCGCCCGTGAAGGCGGACGCGAGCGACGAAAGGTCGGCGGCCGCGAAGTTCGGCGCCGAGGCGATCGCCCCGAAAATCAGCGGAACGCCGAAGATCGCGCCGATCCGGTGCCGCTCGAGCAGGTCGACCGCACGCACCGGGTCGAGGCTGCGCTCGACGACGAGCGTGCCGCCGAGGGTGACGGTCATCGCCAGACCCCAGACCAGGCCGGGGGTGAAGGCCAGCGGAAGCACGAGCAGGGTGCGGCCGCCGGGGCGCAGGCCCTCCTCGACGAGGCTCGCCTCGAAGACGATGGACAGCAGGCTGCGGTTGGTGCAGACGACGCCCTTGGACTCACCCGTGCTGCCGCTGGTGAAGATGACCATCGCGGGCTCGTCGGGCGCGATCTCGACGACGAAGTCGTTGCGTTCGCCGTCGCGCATGGCCGCCAGGGAAGCGAAATCGACGACCGCCAGGTCGGCCTGAACCTCCTTGACCGTGGGGACCAGCGCCGCGTCGGCCAGGACCGCGGTCATGCCGGAGTCTGCGGCGAGCTTCGCGATCTCGGGGGCCACCATGCGCGGGTTGATCGGCACCAGGACGGCCCCGGCCTTCAGCACGCCGTAGGCGGCCGCACACCACTCGAGGGAGTTGCCGCCCAGGACGCCGACCCGGTCTCCGGGGCGCACGCCGGTGGCGGCCAGTTGCTCGCCGATCCGGCTGCTCCAGTCCTGCAGCGCCCGGTAGCTCAGCGCGTCGTCGTCGAGAACGAGCGCTGTGTCCTCGCCCTTCGTGCGGGCCCACCACCGCAGCGCCGAAACCAGGCTCGTACTCACGAGAACGTCACCACACCGCGAATGTTCACACCGGCGTGCAGATCCGCGTAGGCCTGGTTGATGTCGTCGAGGGAGTAGGTGCGCGTGGCGAGCTCGTCGAGTTGCAGTTGGCCGCGCTGGTAGAGGGTCATGAAGTACGGGATCGCGTGGGCCGGCGACATCATGCCGAACAGCGCTCCCTGCAACCGCTTCTGGAACATCGCGAGCTCGAACAGGTTGATCGGGATCTCGCTGCTGTCGATGTTCGCCATCGCGGTCAGCACCACGGTGCCCGCCTTGCGGATCGAGGCGAAGGCCTGCGCGAGGTGCTCGCCTTGCGCGATGCCGACGGTGACGATCGCCGAGTCCGCGCCCTGACCGTTCGTCAGGGACTGGGCGAGGTCGGTGGCGGCGATCATGTTCGCGCAGGCGTCGGTGGCGCCGAGCTTGAGCGCCGTGTCGCGCTTGAAGGCCAGCGGGTCGACGGCGATGATCCGCGACGCGCCGGCGTGCCGGGCGCCCTGTACGGCGTTGATGCCGATGCCGCCGACGCCCATCACGATGACGACGTCGCCGGGGCGGACCTGCGCGGCGTTGACCGCCGAACCCCAACCGGTGGGCACACCGCAGCCGACGAGCGCCGCCACCTGCAGCGGGATCTCGGTGGGGACCTTGACGGCCGCCCACTCGGGAACCACCGACCGTTCGGAGAAGGTGCCGACGAGCGAGGTCTGCGCGACGTCGTTGCCGTCGTGGCGCATCCGGAAGGTTCCGTCGAGCTGACTGCCCGTCATCATGAACGCGCCGTTGTCGCAGAGGTTCTGCATGCCGGTGGCGCACCAGCGGCAGCGGCCGCAGCTCGGAATGAACGCGGCCACGACGTGGTCGCCGACCTGGAGTTCGCGCACGCCCGGCCCGACGGCCTCGATCACGCCGGCGCCCTCGTGGCCGCCGCAGATGGGGAAGTGCGCCATGGGGGCGTCGGCCTTGGCGACGTGGTCGTCCGAGTGACACAGGCCCGCGGCCGCCCACTTCACGCGGACCTCGAAGGCGCTCGGTTCGTCGACCTCGACTTCGACGACCTTCCACTCGCCGGGGGCGTCGAACAGGACTGCGGCGCGAGCGGTGACCGACAACGTTGTCTCCTGGGCTCGGGAAACCTACAGCCTTTAGCCTACGCCGGACGGCGCGAACCAGTCAACGAACAGGCACGGCGTACACTTGACAATAGTTGTACTTTGTCCACATGGACACCCGCTCCGAGCTCGAAATCCTGACCTCGCCGGAGTTTCTCGAGGACCCGTATCCGATGTACGCGGGGCTGCGGATGCACGATCCCGTGCACTTCGTCGAGCCGTTCAACGCATGGATCCTGACGCGCCACGCGGACGTGCAGACCGCCTTCTCCGACGACCGGTTCCGGGTGGTCTACGACCAGTACCAGATCAACCGGGTGGGTCCGGACGTCGTCGACCACGACTACTTCAAGGTCGGAAGCGAGTTCCTGGTCTGCAACGACCCGCCCGTCCACACGAAGCTGCGCCGCGTCTTTCGCGCTCCGTTCACGCCGCGGCGCGTGCAGGAACTGCTCGTCGTGCTCGAGAAGCTCGCCCACGCGGCGGTCGATGCGTTCGTGGACGACGGCCGCGTGGACATCGTCGGCGCGTACTCCGCGCGGGTGCCGCTGGCCGTGATGGACGCGCTGCTCGGCATCCCGGAGGAGGACGAAAAGCTCATCCTGGCCTGGGTTGGCGCGTTCTACCACATCCTCGAGATCGGGCCCCTGAGTCCAGACCAGCTCGTCGCGGCCGACGAGTCCGCCCGCGGAGCCAAGGCGTACTTCGGCGAACTGATCGCGGAACGCCGCCGCAGCCCGGGCGAGGACTTCGTCTCCCAGGTGCTCGCGGTCAACGCCGCCGACCCCGATCCCATGACGGACGATCAGTTGATCGCGAACTTCTTCCTGCTGTACTTCGCCGGGCACGACACGCAGAAGCTGCAGTTCGCCAACATGCTCGCGGCACTGGACCGCAACCCGGACGCGCTGGCGGAGCTGGTCGCCGACCCCTCGCTGGTCTCCTCGACCATCCAGGAGCTCTACCGCTACGACACCGTCGGGCAGTTCATGGGCCGCACCGTGCTCGAGGACGTCGAGCTCGGCGGCAAGACCATCGGTGCGGGCCAGACCCTGATGCTGTGCATGGGTGCGGCCAACCGGGACCCCGAGGTCTTCGGCGATCCCGACGTCCTGGACCTGCACCGTGCCTCCGCGCGCGAGCAGATCTCGTTCGGCGCCGGCCGCCACCACTGCCTCGGCGCGAGCATGGCGCAGGCGAACCTCCCGGTCCTGCTCGAGGTGCTGCTCCGCCGGGTCCCCGGCATCCGCGTGGACTGGGACGGTGCCGTCCGCCACCCCAGCATCGCCACCCGCGGGTACGACGTGCTTCCGCTGGTCTGGTCCTAGGGATTCAACGAGGGGACGACGAAGGTTCTGACGATCCGTCGGATCGCATCCGCGTCCAGGTCCGGGCGCACGATCATCGCCAGGTAGACCGAGCGCAGCCAGTCCACCAGCTCGTCGTCGGAGACGTCGGCCCGCAGTTCGCCATCCGCGCGCGCCTGCTCGAACCTGTCCGCGAACAGGCCGAGCACCGCGGCATGGATGCTCGGATACGGCCCGGCGACGATCTCGAAGAGCCGGACCGTGGTCGCGGTCTGCACCAGGTTGCTGAGCTCGGGATCCCTGCGCGCCAGTTCCACCGACGCCAACGACGTCTCCACGATCGCGTCGAGAAACGTCGGCTGCTCGTCCAGCACCGCGCGCAGTTCGCGGGACATTTCCTCGACGCGCAATACGACGACGGCCTCGATCAGCTCTTGGCGTCCCGAGATCGCGTTGTACACCGACTGGCGCGACATTCCCGCGGCCTTCGCGACGTCGGTCATCGACGTACGCGCCACCCCGTATCGGGCGAAGCACTCCCGCGCCGCGGCGAGGATGCGGGCCTTCGGATCGGTGCTCAGAGGTACCGGCGTCGCCACGGCCCGAGCCTATGCGTGCCATCGCCGTTTCCCTTCCCATGGCTCCAGCGTCTCGTTATAGTCATCGAGTCTGAATCATACTCAGTGTCTATATAAGGGAGTCGAAGGCGATGAATCCTCCTTCCGGCGCACCGGTCGACATGGTCGTCGACCCCATGTGGCAGTGGATCTTCGGCCTGCTGCACTTCGGCCTGGCGGCGCTCTGCATCGTCGTGGCTGCCCGCGGACCGGTGCGCGAGAAGAACTGGGCGGAGCTGCGCTTCCGCATGCTCGTGCTGTTCGGCGGCGCGCTGGGCGCGGTGTTCTTCGAAGGCGCGATCGACCGCGGCGGTCAACTCTGGTACGCGGAGATCGGCGCGTGGCCGCTGATCACGCTCTACGGCGTCTCCGTGCCGCTGTGGGTGATGCCGGTGTACCTGTGGTTCCTGGGCGGCGGCGCGTTGTTCATCATCCAGAAGGTGCGTGCCGGCGCTCGCCCGAAGGACTTCATCATGATCTTCCTGTACATCACCGTGGCCGACTTCGCCCTCGAGATCCCGCTGATCAAGATGGCCGGGCTCTACCAGTACTGGGGCGACACCCAGCCGCTGTTCCACGAGCAGTGGTTCCCGCTGCCGCTCTGGTACGTGACCACCAACCGCTGGTTCGACCTCCTCCCCGCGCTGATCATCATGATTCTGATGAGCACCCGGATCCGGCACATCGAGTGGACGATCCCGGTGGTCATGGTCGCGAGTTGCTACGTCACCTACGGCTCCGTCACGTGGCCCGTCATCGCCGCCCTGCAGAACGGGTGGAGCGAGACGACCGCGTGGGTCGCCGGGGTGTTGACGATGGTGCTCGGCTTGGGCGCGACCTACCTCGGTGCGCATCTCGCTCCGCGACTGCGGCACACCATGGACTGGTACGGAAACGAGGCCGGGGTGTCCCTCGCGGAGGCCGTGCGGGCACAACCTGCACAGGCACCCGCACTCGCCGGCACGCGGACGTGACCTCCGTCGACGTCGTCGTCGTCGGGGCGGGCCACAACGGGCTCGTCGCAGCGAACTACCTCGCCGACGCCGGACGCCGCGTGCTGGTGGTCGAGGCCAACGAGACGATCGGCGGATTCACCTCGTCCACCTACGCGATTCCGGGTGCACCCGAGCACCTGTCGCATCCGTACTCGTTCGATCCGTTCTTCTGGGACTCCTTCCCACCCGCGAAGGAGTTGGCGCTGGAGCGGCACGGGTTGCGACGCGTGCGAGTCGATCCGGGCCTGGTGTACCTCGACGTCGACGACGCCTCGATCGGCTTCTGGGAGGACCCGCGCGCCACGGCTGCGGAGATCGAGCGCTTCTCGCGGCAGGACGCGGCGGCCTATCTCGAGTTCGCCCGCCTGCTGCGTGCGTTCAGCGACATCGCACTCGCCTACTTCGTCACCAACCCCGCGCGGCTCGACGTACGGCCGCTGGCGCGCACACTGCGCCGTGCCGTGCGGCACCGGCGCCAACTCCGCGACATCGTCGCGCTCGCCACCGGCTCGGCCGCCGAGGCGATCGGCGAGCGGTTCGCGCACCCGATCGTGCGCAACGCACTCCACGCCGTCGCCGGGTCCACGATCCCCAACTCCGCCGACGGCAGCGGTGCCGGCTTCCTCTGGCTGGCGAACCAGCACCGCCACTCCCACCAGCATCCGATCGGCGGGATCCAGGCGCTGCCCGACGCACTCGCGCGACGGCTGATCTCGGTGGGCGGACGCATCGAGGTCGACGCTGCGGTTGCCCAGATCCTGGTCGAGCACGGACGAGCAGTCGGCGTGCGGCTGACCGACGGCCGCGAGTTCACCGCGTCCGAGGCCGTCGTGGCCGGCTGCGACCCGAAGACCGCGCTGGGCAGGCTGCTGCCGGCCGAGGCCCTCCCGGAGAAGGTGCGCGCGCGCGTGGCCGCGATCCCCGTCCGCAACGGCGGGTACGGCCAGTTGAAGGTCGATCTCGCGTTCTCCGGCCGGCTGTCCCTCGACCGGTACGAGAAGTGGCGCGGCGACGGGCTCGATCTTCGCCGCCCCATGCACGTGCTCGCCACCGAGGACGGGATCGAGCGCGCCTTCGCGCGCTCCGCGGCGGGCCTGCTGCCGCACTCGGACGACTTCAGCATGTGGAACGTCATCCCCACCGGTACCGATCCGGGCCAGGCGCCGGCCGGACAGGACAACTTCTACTGCTATCTCGCCGTCGCGCCCTACGAGGTCGAAGGCGGCTGGGACACCCCCGACACCACCGGAGTGACGCTGCGTCAGCACGCCGGCGATGCGGTCGTCGCCAAGCTCGCCCGGTTCTACGACGGCGTCGAAACCCTCGAGCTCGGCCGCCGCGTCCTGACCAACTCCGACTTCGCCGCGCTCGTCGGAGCCAGCGGCGGCAACATCACACACGTGGACATGGTGCTCAGCCGCGGCGGGCCGCGGCGACCCGCCCGCGGACTCGCGGGCTACCGAACGCCGGTGGCGGGTCTCTACCTCGGTGGGTCCGGATCGCATCCCAGCGGCGGAATCACCGGCGCCCCCGGTTACATGGCGGCACGGGAAATCCTGCGCGACGCCCGATCGGGCCGGAAGGAGCGGACGTGACCGCAACCTCCGAACGCGTAGGGCGCGCACCGGACGCCGGCCCCGCGGAGCGGCGTCCCGCCGCGTTGACGTTCTGGTCGACGTTCGGCGCGGCCACGATCGCCCTGACGGTGTACTGCTGGATCCGCTGGATCGCGAGCGGTTCCTTCCAGCGGCCCGAGGTCGGCACGGACCACTACGACTACCTCTGGTACCTGCGGGGCTTCGAGATCGCCGCGTCCGTGGCCGGCGTGGTCATGCTGTGGTTCTGGGTCGTGCGCCCCTGGCGCCGCGATCGGCACGTACCCATCGACGGCAAGATCCTGCTCGGGATGATGTTCGCCTACGTCGTCGATCCGACGTTGAACGTGTTCAACCACGCGTTCGCGATGAACGCCCACTCGGTGAGCTTCGGCTCGTGGGGCGAGGGGCTGCCGATCGGGTGGAGCGCGGACGAGGATCGCTTCGCCGAGGGGCTGCTCTGGGCACCGCAGCTGTACATGTACTTCGGCCTGTTCGCCGCCATGCTCGGCTGTTGGATGCTCCGCCTGTTGCGCCGCCGCTGTCCGCGGGCGAGCAACGCGACGCTGTACGCGATCGTGTTCGTCGCGTTCATGCCGCTGGACTGCGCGGCAGAAATCGTGTTCCTCGTGCTGCCCCAGCTCTACGTGTTCCCCGGCGTACCGGAAGACTTCAGCCTGTTCGCCGGCGAGATCTACCAGTTCCCGCTCTACCAGTCCCTGTTCGCCGCCGTCTTCGCGATCATGGTCACCTGGCTGCGGGACTCCGTGGACTCCGACGGGCGCTCGGCCGTCGAGCGCGGTGTCGACCGACTGCCCATCGCGGAGTGGCGGAAGCACGCGATGTCCTTCTGCGCCGTGACCGGCTTCTGCACCGCCGCGGCGTTGGGCTACTTCCTGCCCTACGGGTACGCGTCGATGAGCGCGGACACCTACGTCGAGCTGCCGTCCTACCTCGCGCCTGCGGCCTACTGTGGCGTCGCGGGCAAGCCAGTCTGCGCGTCGGAGTACCTCGACGATCTCCAGAACGGTCGGTTGCCTCGGTGAAGCAAGCAGTGGAGTCCGTCCAGGCCCGTTCGGGGGCGCGTCGCCGCGAAGCCACGGCGGCCGCCATCGTCGGTGGGCTGCGTCGGCTGTTGAGCGACGGCGAGGCCTACTCGACGATGTCGATCGATCAGATCGTGACCGCGGCGGGGGTGTCGCGCGCGACCTTCTACAAGCACTTCACGGACAAGAACCAGGTCATGTTCCGCCTGGCCTACGAGATCGTCGAGCAACGATTCTCGATCGGCGCCGAGCAGCTCGCCGATCCGCAGATCACTCGGGACGCCGTCGAGGCGATGGTGACCGCGATGGTCGATCGATGGATGTCCGAGGCACGCCTGCTCGAGGCAGTCCTCGAGCTGGCCGCACTGGACCCGACGATGCGCGCAACGTGGGTCGACGCGGTGCACGAGGTCGCCGCGATGTTCGCCAAGCTCATGTGCGCGCACTGGGCCGACGGCCCGTCTGCCTACGCCGACCCGGAGACCCTGGGCGAGGTGCTGGCGTGGATGTTCGAGCGCTCCGCGCACCAGCTGACCCGCGATCCCACCCGGCGCGACGCCGTGATCGGCGCGATCTCCGAGGTCATGTGGCGGGTGTTCGAGTACCGCTGAGGGCTCTCCGCGGGGCCGACGCGGCACCGGCCAGCTACTAGGCTCCTTCCTGGACATATCGTCCAGACAAGCAGGCTGACTTGCCGGGAGCGGCCGTGAATGCAGGAGACGCCACCCTCGCCCGGCGGGTCCAGAGCGTCGGCGCCTGGTGCGGACCCGCGTTCACGCTGCTGCTGTTCGGCGGGTGGGGCATCCTCGCCGGCTTCATTCCGCTGATCTCCGCCGACGACTCCCCCGCCGAGGTTGCGGCGCAGTGGCGCGACAACCAGGAGCTCACGCTGCTCGGGTTGTCCATCGCGCTGGTCGGGTCGTTCCTGCTGCTCGCGTTCTATCTGACGATCAGTCTGCAGATGCACCGGGCCGAACGAGGGACGCCGTTCCTGTCGATCCTGCAGTACGCGTGCGGAATCGCCGTCGTCCTGGTGCTCGCCATCCCGCTGATGATCTTCATCGTCGGCGCCTTCCGCCCGGAGCGCTCCGACGAGCTGTTCGTCCTGATCAACGACACGTCCTACATCCTGCTGATCCTGCCGTGGCCGCCGCTCACGATCGGGCTCGTGGCGCTCGCCGTGGTGACCATGGCCGACCGGCGCCCCGATCCGGTCTTTCCGCGCTGGTACGCCTACGTGTGCCTCTGGGTCGCGCTGCTGCTGATCCCCGCCAACCTGATCATTTTCTTCAAGGACGGCGTCTTCGCCTGGACCGGCGTGATCGGCTTCTGGATGCCCGCCGCGGTGTTCGGCGCCTGGTACTGGGTGACGTTCTTCGTCCTGCGCGCGGCGATCGCCCAGGAGGCGCGCGAACGCGCCGCCGGCCCGATGCGCTAGTGTCGGACATCTCGTCCAGACGCTTCGTCGCCCAGAGGGGGAGCCATGTCGTCGGTGGATCGGGTTCGGCGGTTGCTGCGCCTCTGGGCACTGCTCCGGATCGGGTACGGCCTCGGCGCAATCCTTGCGCCGAAGGCACTGCTGGCGGTGCTGCGCGTCAAGCCCGAACCCGACACCCGCGGCTTCAACGCGTTCCTCGGCAGCCGTGACATCGTGATCGGCGCGGTCTCGCTGTGCGCGAAGGACGTGCCCGCCGTACGAGCCGCGGTCACCCTGAATCAGGGCTGCGAGATCGTCGACTCGGTCGTGCTCGCCCAGGAGGTCCGCGCCGGACGCCGAGTGGACCTGTTCTCCGTCGCCGGCCTCGCGTTCAACCTGCTGGGCTGGGTGACGTGGCTCCGAGCGCGCCAACTCCTGCGCAACGGCTAGAGCACGTCGGAAGATCCGAGCAGCAGTGCACCCACCTGCGGAGCCATGGGACCGCCGAGCAGCAGCGAAACCTGCGCGCCCGGCACCGGGTTCGGGGAGTCGCCGCGGAGTTGGCGGGCCGCTTCGAGCACGACGCCGATGCCGTGCACGAACCCGTCGGCCAGGTTGCCACCGGCGGTGTTCAGCGGGAGTCGCCCGCCAACGATCAGGTTCTCCAGGGTCATGACCTCGCCCGCCGCCGGGCCCGGCGGCACGAGGCCGACGTCGATCAGCGCGGCGACGGCGGGGCCGGTGAAGTTCTCGTAGACCTGGGTGACGTCGACGTCGTCCGCCGTCACGCCGGACTGTTCCCAGAGCCGTTCGACCATCGCGGGGGCGAGACCGTTGGAGGTGTAGGGGCTGTGGTTCTCCGTCATCTCGCCCCAGCCCTGGACGAAGCCCTGCACGCCGCCGAGGACGTAGGCGGGCTTGCCTCGAGTGTCCCGCGCCCGCTCGGCCGCCATGACCAGGATGGCGCCGGCGCCGTCGTTCTCGCGTGAGCAGTCGTTGAGACGCAGCGGTTCGGCGATGAGTCGCGACGCCCGGTACGCCTCCGCGTCGAGCGGTTGGCCGTAGGCGACGGCGCGGGGATTGCTCTGTGCGTGGTGGTAGCCGGCGAGCGCGAGCGCTTCGAGCGCACTCGGGGGAACCTTGTCGATCTCGAGCATGCGCTGGGTACGCAGGGCGCACACCTGAACCGGCGTCAGAATTCCGTGCCCGGAGTACTGGGTGTCGAAGTGACCCTTGGCGTAGGGCAGCCGGCCTTCCTCGGCCTGGTTCATCCCGCGGTACACGGCGACGCAGGTGGCCTGACCGGTCGCGACCGCCGCCACGGCCTGCAGGATCGCGGGCACCTGCCCCCCGCCGCCACCGCCCCAGGCCATCGAGGACCAGCGGAGCTCGCGAACCCCCAGCGCCGTGGCGATGTGCGTGCCCTCGGTAGGGTCGTCGCCCCAGGACGCGAAGCCGTCGATGTCGCGGGCGTCGATGCCCGCGTCGCGTGCGGCGTCGAGCAGGGCTTCGGCCACCAGGCCGCGCGTGCTGCGGGGTGCCTGATTGCGCTTGTAGTACGGCGTCTGCCCAACACCGACGACCGCAGCCTTCCCTCGGATGCTCATCGCTGTACCCCCACCCCGCAACGTCCGACCATCCGAGCGCTATAGCTCACCCTCGGTCGGACGCAACGCACTGCTGGGCGCGTCACGGCGCACTCCAGCGAATAAGCGGCCAACTCTCCGCGTCGGGTGCGGGCTCGAACGTGCCGCGGACTCGGGAGCCGATCACCGGATCGCCGTCCCCGGTGAAGATGCCGAGGACGCGGGTGTCGCCGGCCTGCGGGAGTTCGACGAGCACGGTCACGTAGGGGACCTCGGCAGTCGGATGGAAAGCGCGCCATGTCCGCGTCCACGCATAGACGAACCCGACGGGCTCGACGGCCTCCCAGCCGGGATCGAACGCATGGCAGGTCGGGCACAGCGGCTGCGCAACCCAAATCCACCGAGCACACTCCCCGCACCGCTGGATCCGCAGCTCGCCATCCTTGAGCCCTTCCCAATGCGGAACGTCGAGCCCCGTGTACGACGGCCCCTCCGCCCGCGCCCCAAACCGCACCGCGTTCAAGCCCCCACCGCCCCAAGGCGTCCGAACGACCGTGACACCTGCATCACCCCTCTTCGGACGCCCCCGCCTGCCGCCGCCCGCGGTGCCTGGGGCGTCCGAACGGGCGTGGTACCGGCGTCACTCTTGTTCGGACGCCCGGGGAGTGGGTGGGGGATCATCGGTACTGCTCGGGGAGGAAGGCGATGGGGACGTCTAGGTGACGGGCCCTCAGGTACTCGCCGACGGACTTGCCGAGGGCGTCGAGGCGGCCGTTGCTCGAGGCGCCGGTGCCGAGGTTGCCGTGGACGACGAAGTGGACGGCGGACAGGTTCGGGAACTCGTGACGGGTGACGCGCAGGCCCTCGGACTCGGGGAAGAGCTGGCGGAAACGCACCTCGGACAGTTCGCTGCGCAGCCACTCGTAGGCCTCGGGCGCGACCCAGATGCCGACGTTGCTGTTCCCTCCCTTGTCGCCCGAGCGGGCGTGGGCGACGCGACCGAGCGGACGGCGGAGGCACGGGCCCGCGTCGACGGGCGGCGGGGCCTCGTCGGCGCCGACGGTGGGCGGAGCCGCACGGGTCGACGGTTCGACGGGGACGACGCGCGTGCCGTCGTCGAGGACGGCGACGTGGGGCAGGGCCGCAATCGACACGATGCCCGGCCAGTACTCGACGACGGGGCTCGGCCGGGTGAAGCGCAGGTGGTGGGACTCGCAGTGGAAGCCGGGGATGCTGCCGAGAATGCCCGAGGCCATCGCGCGGAAGAACCGCGGCGGGGCAAGGGAATCCGCGTCCGCCGAACGGCCGACGATCCGCAGGGTGACCGTGGCCTCCTCCAGGCTTGCGGGGTCGACGCCGGCGGTGCCGAGGCGGTCGATGCGGTGGAACTCGATGCCGCTGTCGGCCAGCGCGAGCGTGGTCTGCGCCAGCACCAACTCGGCCTTGGCCTCGATGTCGAGCCCGCACAGGTAGGCCTCGATGGAGTTCTCGTACCCGGCGAAGGCGGTGATCGCCACCTTGGTGGTCGATGCCGGGGCGAGCCCCTTCGTGCCGGAAACCCTTACCCGGTCGGGCCCCGCGGCCTCGACGCACACCGGACGCAGGTCCACCGTGACGTCGGGGTTGAGATAGATGGGGCCCTGGATCTCGTAGAGCAGTTGGGCCTTGACGGTGTCGGTCGTGACCGCGCCACCGGCGTTGGCGTGCTTGGTGATCACACACGAGCCGTCGGCTGCGATCTCGGCGATCGGGAAACCGGGGTGCAGCATGCCGGGCACGGCGGCGAAGCCGGAGAAGTTGCCGCCCGTCGCCTGCGGCCCGCACTCGATGACGTGCCCGGCGACGACCGCGCCCGCCAGGGCATCGAAGTCGTCCGGCCCCCAACCGTGCCACCACGCCGCGGGGCCGACGACGAGCGAGGCGTCGGTGACGCGACCGCAGATCACGACATCCGCGCCGGAGCGCAGCGCCTCGACGATTCCCCAGCCGCCGAGATAGGCGTTCGCGCTCGACGGCTTGAGGCCCCACGCCGAGAGCGGCTCGCCCGTGTCCAACGACGGGAAGGTCTCCCCCGCTGCGGTCAGTTCGTCGAGGCGGTCCAGCAGGTTGTCGCCTTCGACGTGGGCGACGTTCGCGGTCCGCCCGAGCTCGGCCGCGAGTTTGCGGACCTCGCCTGCCAGCCCGGCCGGGTCGAACGCTCCGGCGTCGACGACGAGCTTGATGCCGCGGTCGAGAACGTCGGCGAGGCTCCCGTCGAGTTGGACCAGGAACTCCTCCGACCACGCCCGACCCTTGCCGGATGCGACACGGGACACCATCCCCGCCAGGGTCACCTCGGCCAGGTAGTCCCCGACGACGACGTCGACGGGATCCCCGTCGAGGATCTCGCGGATCGCGCTGCGCCGGTCTCCGTTGAACCCGGAGCAGTTGCCGATCCGGATCGGGTTGCGGGTCATCGGCCCACTCCCTGCGTACCGGAACACTCCCGATAGCGCAGTCCAGGTACGCCTGGAGCCCGAAAAGCGAGCCCAGACTGCACTATCGGCGAAGAGATGGCGAGGTGGGTCATCGCGGGTCCAGCCATTCCGGGCGTGCGGAGCCCATGGGGAGCAGGCCGAAGCGGAAGTTTCCGGGCGTCGCGCTCATCCGCACCTGGTCGGTGACGCCCTGGTAGCGGCCCAGCGGGCCGTCGGACAGCAAGAGCTCGGGCTCTAGGTAGGCGTGCGCGCCGTCGGTGCCTGCGACCTCGGCCGCGTAGGACTTGTCGAAGATGCCGAGCGACAGGATCCACGCGGCGACGCGCGTGAGCGAGACGTGGACGCGGTAGCTGCCGCCCTCGTTCGCGCGACGCATCAGCGCGGCGACGATGCCGGCCGTGGCCAGCCACGGCACGATCCAGTCGTTGACGACGGTGACAACGGGAAGCTTGGGGGCGTCGGCAGAGCCTTCGAGCAGCATCATCCCGACGATCGAGCCGGCGGTCTGGTCGAAGCCGGCGCGCCCGGCCCACGGGCCGTGTTCGCCGTGCAGCGTGACGCTCGCGTGGACGATGCCGGGGCGCAGTTCGGCGAGCTGACGCGCCGTCACACCCAGGCGTTCCTGCAGCCGCGGGCGGCGGTTCGTGTAGAACACGTCGCCCGTCCGGGCGAGCTCGCGCAGCGTCTCGCCGCCGCGCCGTCCGTCGTAGTGCAGGCGAGTGGTCCGCACGCCGTACTGCGCGGTGTGGAAGGGGATTCCGGCCTCGTAGGCCATGGGAGCCCACACGTTCAGCGCGTCGGCTCCGTGCGTCGCGAGGGTGCGGCCGATGCCACCGCCGGCGATGACGTGCGAGAGCCCGAGCGCCCGGATCCCGGCCAGCGGCTGGTCCCCCGTACCGAACGGCTCGGGGTCGGAGTCCCCGATCTTCTCCAGCTCGATCAGCGGCATCGCAGCGAGCACGTCGGTGTACTGCGGCAGCGCGAGGAATTCCTCGGTCGTGCGCAGCATCGGCAGCACGACCCCCGCGGTGGCGCCGGCCTCTTCGAGTTCGGCGGCGTCCCACCGCGCGATGGCCGCCGCCACGGCAGCGGGCTCGTCGTAGGTCTGCAGGAGCTTCAGGGTCTCGACGCGCTGCTTCGGATAGTGCCCCTGGGGCAGCACCCACCGGCCGTCGGCGGTGCGCCAGAAGTTCGTGTACAGCAGGGAGGTCATGCGGTCGAAGTCGTTGGCGTTGGGCAGGCCGTTGAGCAGTTCCCAGCGCCCCTCGTAGAACGGGCACAGCCGCCGGGGCGCGGTCCGCAGGTCCATCGAGATGTCTTGGCCGGTCCCCCCGCGTGCCTGCCACAGTGCCGCGATCGCCACCGACTTCGCGACCAACCCCAAAGCGGCGGCCGAGGCGGTCGCCACAACCGACGGCACGATCGGGTCGGCGCCGACGAAGTCGACGGCACCGCCGGAGTCCCCGGCCTTCAGCCCGACGTCGGCAAGAACCGCGTCGAGTTCGGAATGCAGGTCGATCGCATCGTCGCGGGTCAGCGGACTCGCGACCGCCGCCCGCAGACGATCGGTGAGCACTACTCGAAGTCGACGCGGGTCATCGCGACGATGACGTGCTGGAACGCGGACATGTTCTTCAGCAGCACGGACATCTTGCCGCGGACGCGCAACTGACCCCGCGTCAGGGCGACGGTCGGGTTGATCTGCTTCTTGAAGATGCCGCCCCACACGTCCGACGAGCCGCTGATGACGAAGTCGGCCGTCTCGACGTCCTGCGGGGTCGCGTCGCGGACGTCGGTGACCTTGCCGCCTTCGAACTTCGCGTGGAACGAGCCCTCGATCGGCGCCTCGTAGTTGTAGACCATCACGAAGTTGATGTTCGCGCCCTTGTCGGCCCACACGGGGTCGTTGTTCAGTTCGTCGGCCATCGCCTGGTAGAAGTCGACGGTCCCAAGCTTGACGGTCATTGGTGCCCCTTCTCGTGGCAGTACAGGCTCAGATGGACTGGTTGAGCAGCAGGGGAAGACTCACGACGCCGCGGACCTGGCTGACGTGCTTGACCGGCGGCGAGTCGGGGTTCAGCCGGTAGTGCGGGAAGCGGCGGTGGAGTTCCTCGAAGGCGATCTGCAGCTCGATGCGCGCGAGGTGCGCGCCGATGCAGCGGTGCCGCCCGCCGCCGAAGGCGAGGTGCGGAATCGATTCGCGGGTGAAGTCCACCTCGTCGGGCCGGTCGAACTTCTCCGGGTCCCTGTTGCCTGCGCCGAGTGGGATGAGGATGCGGTCGCCGGCGCGCAACTGCACGCCGTTCAGGATCGTGTCGACCTGAACGACGCGAGCCGGCGCGATCGCCGACTCGTACCGCAGCAGTTCCTCCATCGCTTCGGGAATCAGCGAGGGGTTGTCGACGAGTTCCTTGCGGTGGGCCGGGTGCTCGGCGAGGTAGATGACGTTCTGCGCGATCTGGCCCTGCACGGTGTGCAGGCCGCCGACCATCATCAGGAACATCATGTTGAGCATCTCGAACTGCGTGAGGTCGCGGTCCCCGAAGGTGCCGTTCACGAGGACGTCGGTGATGTCGTCGACGTCGGGGTTGGTCGGGCGCGGGTGGTCCGGGTCGTCGCGCTTCTCGAACCGATCGTCGATCATCTCGGCGAAGTACGCGTAGACCTCCAGTGCCGCCTCCATGCGGTACGCGGTGGTCTCCTCCTCGCTCGCGCCGGGCAGGCCGAGGATGATCCGGTCGGTCCAGTCGTTCAGGCGCTCGGCGTCGTCGTGGGACCAGCCCATCAGAGACAGGAACACGCGGGTGGGCAGTTCCTTCGCGAACGCCTCGACGAACTCGACCTCCTCGGCGTCGCCGATGTCGTCGAGCAGTTCGCGGACGATCTCGCGGATTTTCGGCTCGAGCGCGCGCATGCGCGTCGGCGAGAACAGCGGCGTCATGAGCCTGCGGTACTCGGTGTGGTCCGGGGGGTCCACCTCGAGCGGGATCATCGGGCCGTCCTGGCCGATGGTCGGCGGAATGTTCACGCACTCGCTGGAGAAGATCGCCGGGTCCCGCAGGATGTCGGAGATGTCGTCGAACTTCGTGGCGACCCAGTGCCCGCCGTACTTGGTGGAGTGCGCGACCGGGCAGCGCTCGCGCAGGTCCGCGTACCGCTCGAAGATGTCGTCGACGATGACCGGGTCGTGCACGTCGAAGTCGGTCTGGATCTCCGGCGACGTGTGCGTGAACGGGCACTTGTCCATGGTCACTCCCACTCCCCGCCGACGGCCGAGTACGGCCGCGCGTCGAGGTCGCTGTCCAGGGCGGTGTAGAGACTCTTGATCTTCGTGTACGCGTACAGCCCGTCGGGGCCCAGCTCACTTCCTACGCCGCTTTCCTTGCGGCCGGCGAAGGGGGTACGCGCGACGTCGGCCTGGGCGACGTCGTTGATCCAGCACAGTCCGGACTGAATCTGCGCGGCTACCTCGCGGGCGCGCGGCAGGTTCGTGCTCCACACCGACGACGCGAGGCCGTACCGCGAGTCGTTCGCCATCCGGATCGCCTCGGAGACCTGGGAGTACCGGACCACCGAGAGCACCGGGCCGAAGATCTCGTCGCGAGCCGCCGGGTTGTCGTTGTCGAGGTCGACGAGCACCGTCGGCGGAACGTAGTGCCCGCCGTCCGGGAGGCCGCTCGGCCTGTCCGCACCGACGAGCATCCGCCCACCGTGCTCGACGCCCGCGGAGACGAACTTCTCCACCTTCTCCCGCTGGCGAGCGGAGATGACGGGACCGACGTCGGAGGCGTAGTCGTCGGCCGGGCCGAGCACCATGGCACCCGCGCGTTCGGCGAGGAGGTCGCAGATCTCGTCGTACCGGGAATCCGGGACGAGCATGCGCGTGGTCGCGACGCACGCCTGGCCGGACTGCATCATGCTGCTGAACAGGGTGCCGCGGACGGCGAGTTCGGCGTCCGCGTCCGGCAGCACGATCGCCGGGGACTTGCCGCCGAGCTCCAGCAGAACCTCTTTGGCGGTGCCGGCGGCGGCGCGCATGACCTCCTTGCCGACGGCGGTGCTGCCGGTGAAGGTCACCAGGTCCACGTCCGGGTGCGCGGCGAGCGCCTCGCCGGCGGTGCGGTCTCCGTGGACGATGTTCAGGACGCCGGGCGGCAGGCCGACCTCGGTGCACGCCTCCGCGAGGGCGTGCAGCCCGAACGGGGTGAGCGGCGAGGGCTTGAGCACGACGGTGTTGCCGGCCAGCAGCGCGGGCGCGGCCTTCCAGACCGCGATGAACAGCGGGAAGTTGTACGGAGTGAAGCCGCCGACGACGCCGAGCGGCTCGCGGTGGAGCTCCCACTGACCGAAGCCGGGCGTGCGCTGGATCGGGTACGGCAGGGGCGCGGCGAGCAGCGGAGCCATGTCCGCGAAGTCGCGCAGGTGCGCGAGCGGTGCGCCGGCCTGTAGCAGGGGCGCGAGGCGGACGGTGCATCCGGTGTCCCGAACCAGGCCCTCGGCCAGCTCGTCGAACCGGGCTTCGAGCGCACCGGCGAGCGCGCGCAGGTACTCCGCGCGCTCCGCGACGGGCAGGCGGGACCACGGTCCTTGGACGAAGGCACGGCGAGCGGCCGCGACGGCGGCGTCGATGTCCGCCGACGTGCTGTCGGGCACGGTCGCGACGATCTCGCCGGTCGAGGGATCGTCCACGTCGATGCCGAGAGCAGTGCTCTCCCGCCAGTCGCCGTCGACGTAGTTCGGGTACCGAAGCATGGGGCGCCTCCAGACACCTAAACCTTATCACTGTAGGTAAGGCGGCGAAAGCGTACGTTGCGGCATAATCCCGCGGCCGAGCGAGCGCGACGAGCGAGGAACGAGTGAGGAGCCCGAGTGATAATGGGCGCATGCCTCGTCCGTCGTCGCCCCTGCTGAGCAGAGATCTCGTGGTGGCCGCCGCCCTGCAGATCATCGACGCGGAAGGGCTTTCCGCCTGCAGCACGCCCCGCCTCGCTCGGGAGTTCGGCGTCCGCGCGCCGTCGCTCTACCACCACTTTGCCGACCGGGCGGACATCATGGCCGAGGTCGCGCGCCTGGTGGTTCGGCAGACGCCGGCCCCGCTGCGGCGCCCCGGCGACGACTGGACGGACTGGTTCGTGAAGCTCGGCGTGAACTTCCGCCGCACGATCCTGCGCCACCCCAACGTGGCGCCGATCATCCTCGAGTTCCTCCCTCGCGACGTGCTCACGGCGCTCTACGACAACGCCGCCAAGGTCATGAACGAGTACGGCGTACCGGTGGCCGCCCAGGCCTTGATCCTCGACGGTCTGGAGACCCTGACCGTTGGGGCGGCACTCATGCAGGCGAGCAAGAGCGAAGAGACCCGCGGGGTGCTCTTCCCGTCGCTCAACCGGGAGACCGAGCCCGCGCTTGCCGCGGCCGTCGACGCCAACCCGTGGGACTCCGCCGAAGAACTGTTCGCACAGACCGTGCTGGCGTTCCTGCAGGGGGCCGTGGTCGCGGCCGAGGCCGCCGCGGCTCGTTCCTGACGCTACGTCAGGGACGCGACCGAACCGCCGCGCCGAGGCGGTAGCAGAGGTCGGACTGGTCGTGCTCGAAGTCCAGGGCACGGCTCAGGACGACCGCATCGTGCAAGTCCGCGTCCACGTACAGCTCGGCCCAGCGCGCGCCCGCGTCGGACAGTTCGCTCAGCGCCCGCGAGACCAGCGCCGCGCAGATCGCGTGCCGGCTCGGGCCGGGTCCGGCGGCGACCGCGGCGATCGTCCCGACGCGGTCGTCGTCGATTTCGTCGGCGGCGCTGCAGCGCACCACGCCCACGGTGGCGCCGGTCGGGTCGGTGGCCAGCAGGTAGCGCGAGGTGGCCGCGAGCCGCGCGGCGTCGCGCGGATGGACGGCGTGCACGTGGGCGCCGGCGGTACCGAGCAGCGTCGGCAACTCGGCGAGCGCCTTGGCCGCGTCGGCTTCCGGCACCTCGGCGATCTCCACGCCGGCGACGGCGTACTCGGCCGCGGCGGCGAGGTTCCACCGCCGCAGCGATCGCAGGAGCTTCCAGACCGCGCGGACCTGGATGGCCCCGAAGCGGCGCGCCATCCGCCCCGCCGCAGGGTGGCCGCCGTGGGCCCAGATGTCCACGCCGGTCAGGCCGGTGCCGGCCCAACCGCCGGCGCGAGTCATGTCGGTGCCGACGCGCTCGAGGAACAGGGTGCCGACGCCGAGCGAGCGGTAGCGCGGGTGCACGACGAACTGCGCGACGCCCGTTGCCGGCGCAACGACGTCGATCCGCATGTACGCGACGACGGGAGTGCCGTCCTCGCGCCCGGGTTCCAGCCGCGCGACGGCCTGCAGGCGAGGGACGGCCGAGTCCCCTTCGACGGGCACGGCGGTGGAGAATCCCGCCTCGGCGTCCAGGGCGGTTGCCTCGACGAGAAGCTCGCGGACCTCGGCTGCGGTGGCCGCGTCCAGTTCGCGCGGCCAGTCGACGACGATCACGGCTTGGCGGACAGGGCGCCGTTCGGCGATTCGACAACCACGTCGTTGGTGCGCTTGGGCGGGTAGAGCTCGTGGTCCGCGGCGGCGAGGATGCGCCGAGTCTCGCGATGGAAGACCTGGTTGGTGACCTCGTTGCGGCCGAGCATCATCGAACCGGCGTCGCGGCTGGCCATGCCGCCCTGCGACGCGCGCAGCAGCGGGAAGTCCTCCTGGTGCAGCACGGCGAGGAGAATCTCCCAGTTCTTCTCCCAGGTCCGGGCCCACTTCTCGGGGTCCGCACCGGTGCGCTCGTAGTGCGGCACGATCAGGCGCATCTCCATCCACGAACGCGTCGGCGTGGCCGGGTCCGGGCGGAAGGTCAACAGCTGGAAGTGGTCCGGCTGCTTGAGCAGCGTGGAGTTCGGGCCGAGGAAGTGCGTCTCGGTCACGTACGGCACGAGGCTCTGGTCTCCGGGATCCTCGTCGAGGAAGCGGTCGATCGTCTTACGGGGCGTCACAAACCTGCAGTGGCGGCCGTAGTCCTCCCACGCCATCAGGTTGGTGTGGATGTGCTTCGCCGCGGTGTTCGGGTGCGCGTACTGGATGTGGTACCCGTCCAGGAAGGCGTCCTGCATGATCTTCCAGTTGACGGGCTCGTCGAAGCCCTCGTGGCGCACGCAGTACAGCTCGTCGAGGTTGTACTCGGCGAGGATCGCGTCCATCTCCGGGCCGAGCCACGCGGCGACGTCGATGCTCGCGCCGGCCTGGTCCACGATCCAGATGAAGCCGTGCCGTTCCTCGGTGGGGAGTTCGATCAGGCCCTGCTTGGTCCGGTCGATCTCGCCGAAGGTGTTGTCGCGGGTGATGGTGCGCAGCGTCCCGTCGACGTCGTAGGACCAGCGGTGGTACGGGCAGGAGAACAGCCGCGCCCAGCCGCAGGCCTCGTCCTCGAGCAGCGCGCCGCGGTGGCGGCAGAGGTTGACGAACGTCTTTACGCTGCCGTCTTCCTGACGCACGATCAGAACCTTGTTGCGCGGCATCTGCATCGTCTTGAAGGTGTACGGCTTCGCCAGCTCCGAGGAGTGCGCGACGATCGACGGCACCCGACCGAAGATCAGGTCGCGCTCGCGCTCGGCCAGCCCCGGGTCCGTGTACTCGGCCGCCACGAACGAGCTCGTGTGGTCGTACATGTCGGTGGTGTCGTCCTTCAGGTGCTGAAGGGCGCGGCGAATGCGCTGCTCGCGATCGATCCCGACCTGGTCCATGGGCCAAATCTACAGCTTGTAGATTTGGTGTCAAGAAGGCCCTCAGAGCGCGGTGTAGCCGCCGTCCACGGTGAGCGTGGTGCCGGTGACGTAGCTCGACGCAGGCGAGGCCAGGAAGATCAACGCCGAGTCCATCTCGTGCTGCTCGCCGAAGCGGCCGAGCATGGTGGCTGCGGTGTTGATCTCGCCGATCTGCTCGGCGTGGTCGGCGTTCATCTCGGTCACGACGTAGCCGGGGCACAGCGCGTTGACGCGGATGCCCTTGCGGCCGGACCACTGCTGCGCGAGGTCGCGAGTCAGGCCGATGACGCCGGCCTTCGACGACGAGTACGACGCCTGCGGGAAGCGCGAGGCGACTTGGCCGAGCATGCTCGCGACGTTCACGATCGACGAGCCGGGCGGCATCACTCGCGCGCACGCCTGCGCCATCCAGAACGTGCCGTTGAGGTTGACCTCGATGACGGCCCGGAACGAGTCGGGCGTCTCGCGACTCGCCGGCACCGCAGGGCCGAGGCCGGCGTTGTTGACCAGCACGTCGACGGTGCCGAACTCCGCGACCGCCGCGTCCACGACCGCCCGGCAATCCTCGGGCACCGCGACGTCGCACGCGACGGCTAGGGCCGCTCCCCCGTCGGCGCGGATCTTCCCGGCTAGGTCATCGAGGCGGTCCACCCGGCGAGCAGCGACGACGACCTTCGCGCCCACTGCCGCGAGTGCCACCGCGAACCCTGCGCCGAGCCCCGAGCTCGCGCCGGTGACGATCGCGACCTTGCCGTCCAAGCGGAACCTTGCGAGCGGATCCGTCATCGCACCCCTCCCATCGCCCGTTGCGTCCGCTCATCTGCGTTGCGTCCGCTCAGATGTGGGCTATGGCCCTCCGACGAGCGGACGCAACACGCTCGAGCGGACGCAACGGCGAGGCGGGCGCTCATGTGCCGATGAGGTCGCGGGCGACGATGACCTTCATGATCTCGGTGGTGCCACCGAAGATCGTGGTGACGCGGGCGTCTGCCCAGCCGCGGGCCACGGGGTACTCGGCCATGTAGCCGTAGCCGCCGAACAACTGCACGCACCGGTCGATGGCACGTTTGTGCATCTCGGTGCACCACCACTTGGCCTTGGCTGCGTCCACGGCGGTGAGTTCGCCGCGGTTGAGCTTGTGCACCGCGTCGTCGACGAAGGCCTGGGTGACGTCGAGTTCGGTGGCGATCTCCGCGAGCACGAAGGCGCTGTTCTGGAAGTCCGCGATGCGCTGCCCGAACGCGGTGCGTTCGCGGGTGTAGTCCAGCGTCCACGCCAGCGCGGCCCGCGTGGCCGCGCAGGCGTTGTAGGCGATGGTCAGCCGCTCCAGCGGCAGACGCTCCATCAGATACCGGAACCCACCGCCGGGTTCACCGAGAAGGTCGTCCGCCGGCAGCCGCACCTCGTCGAAGGAAAGCTCGGCGGTGTCTTGTCCGTGCAGGCCCACCTTGCGCAGTTTCCGCCCCCGCTCGAAGCCGGGCATGTCTCGCTCGACGACGAACAGGCTCAGCCCACGCGATCCGGCCTCGGGGTCGGTGCGGGCGACGACGATCACGAGGTCGCCGAGGATGCCGTTGGAGATGAAGGTCTTGGTGCCGTTGAGGATCCAATCCTCGCCGTCGCGCCGAGCCGAGGTGCGGATGCCCTGCAGATCGCTGCCGACGCCCGGTTCGGTCATCGCGATCGCGCCGATCAACTCGCCGGACGCCAGCCCCGGCAGCCAGCGCTTGGCCTGTTCGGGGTTGGACAGGTCGGCGAAGTAACCGAGGACGATGTCGGTGTGGACCGCGAGTCCGGCGCCGAGGCTGGTGGCCGCGGCGCGGTTCAGTTCCTCGATCATCGCGGCGCGGAAGCGGAAGTCCTCGATGCCGGCGCCACCGAACTCCTCGGGCAGCGACATCCCCAGGAAGCCCTGCCGCCCGGCCTCCAACCACGGCTCGCGCGGGACCAAACCCTCGTCGTCCCAGCGCTCCACATGCGGCGCAACGTGACGCTCGATGTAGGTCCGCACCGACTCGCGGAAAGCTTCGTGGTCGGCGTCGAACAGCGCTCGGGGCGCCCAGGGGTTGGCGGTCACGGGAATCTCCGTCCGTTGCCGGTACGCGATTGCGGGAGCGCCAACCGTACTTAGCGAGCGCTAAGTAGCGCTAGTGCCGGAGGCCCGCGCGACGTGCCGAAATACATAGGCCGATTTGGTAGTTGACTCACCAGTAGGGCTCGACGTAACGTACTTAGCGAGCGCTAGGTAACGCCAGCGTATCCGTTCTGCAGGAGGCTTCTCATGCGTGACGCAGTGATCGTCGACGTCGTCCGGACCGGCTCCGGCAAGGGCAAGCCCGGTGGCGCGCTCTCCGGCACCCACCCGGTCGAGATGCTCGCGACCGTGCTGCGCAGCCTGACCGAGCGCAACAACCTGGACCCCGCCCTCGTCGAGGACGTGATCGCCGGGTGCGTGTCGCAGGTCGGCGAGCAGAGCCTGAACGTCGCGCGCAGCGCGGTGCTCGCGGCCGGCTTCCCCGAGCACGTGCCCGCCACCAGCGTCGACCGCCAGTGCGGCTCGAGCCAGCAGGCCGCGCACTTCGCCGCCCAGGGCGTCATCGCCGGCGCGTACGACATCGTGATCGCCTGCGGTGTCGAGTCCATGAGCCGCGTTCCCATGTTCTCCTCCATGGCAGGCAAGGACCCGCGGGTCGCGCTCGAGGCCCGGTACCCCGACGGCCTGGTCAACCAGGGCATCTCCGCCGAGATCCTCGCCGCCAACTGGAAGTTGGACCGCGAGACGCTCGACGAATACTCGGCACGCTCCCACCAGCTGGCCGCGGCCACGGACTTCAGCGGAGAGATCGTGCCGGTCGCGATCGTCGGTGCCGACGGCAATCCAGCCGTCCACACCGTCGACGAGACCGTCCGCGGCACCACCACGGCCGAGGGCCTCGCCAAGCTCAACCCGTCGTTCGTCGACGAGGCCATGGCCGCGCGGTTCCCGGAGATCAACTGGAGCATCACGCCGGGCAACTCCTCCTCGCTCGCCGACGGCGCCTCCGGCGTGCTGATCATGGAGGCCTCGACGGCAGCCCGCCTCGGCCTGACGCCGCGCGCCCGCTTCCACTCCTTCTCCGTCGTCGGCAGCAACCCGACGCTCATGCTCGACGGCGTCATCCCCGCCTCCGAGAAGGCGCTGGCCAAGGTCGGCCTGTCGATCGGCGACGTCGACGCCTACGAGGTCAACGAGGCCTTCGCGCCGGTGCCGCTGCTGTGGCAGGCGCACTTCGACGCCGACCCCGCCAAGCTCAACCCGCGCGGCGGCGCCATCGCCCTCGGCCACCCGTTAGGCGCCTCCGGTACGCGCCTGCTCACCACTTTGGTCAACCAACTGGAATCAACTGGTGGCCGCTACGGGTTGCAGACGATGTGCGAGGGCGCCGGCATGGCCAACGCGACGATCGTCGAACGCCTCTAGAACTTCCCGGGGGCCGCGAGCCCGTCAACATCGCGGTCCCCGGGATCACCACAAGCCTCTCTCCCCAGAGTGAAGCTCCGCACCGGGACGTCGGAGCTTCACCACAGAGAGACTCCGTAAGGGACGACGGAGTTCTCTCGCCCCGCGGCCGTACGCATCGGATCGACACCCGAGCGTGCGGCCGCCGGCTTTTTGGCCCCACCCGGCTTTCGGATGTCATCCGATAGGGACGGTTGTCGCACCTCCGGCGGTACGACAAGGACGACCACGGGACGTCATCCGATGGAGGACGGGGCCCAACCGCCAGCGGATGTCATCCGATGCCGGCGCTTGTCGTCCGCCCCGCGGCACGACAAGGGCGGTTAGCGGATGTCATCCGCCCGCGGAGGGGCGCCTCGAGGGTTAACGGCGGCGGGTGCGGGCCGGGGTAGGGGCTGCGACGGAGAAGCGGCCCACGGCCTGCAGGCAGATGTCCTTGTACCGCTCGGCGATCTCCGTGGGCGTCAACGGGCCGCTCGGGTCGTACCAAAGGGCAATCGCCTGCAGCATCCCCAGCAGCGCCCGGACCGTGTCGTCGACGTGCGCGACGGTGAACTCGCCCGCGGCCACGCCGCTCTCGACGATGTCCCGCAGCGTGTCCTCGATCTGCTTGCGCACCTTGGCGTAGGCGCGCCGGTTGGGGGTCGACAGCGCGCGAATCTCGGCGTCCAGACCGGCGAGGGCACTGCGCTCGGTCATGAACAGGACGATGCACTCGACGAAGTTGCCGAACTGGTCCACCGGGTCCGGACCGGCGTCGGCGACGGCGAGGCGCACGCGGCCGTAGAGGTGCTGCACCGAACCGGACAGCAGGGCGACGAGCGTGCCCTCCTTGCTGCCGTGGTGGTAGTAGAGGGCCGGTACCGTCAGCCCGATCCGGTTGGCAATGTCCCGAACCGAGGTGCCGTGGTATCCCTGCTCCTTGAACGCGTCGAGGGCGCCGGCGAGAGTGATGGGAAGCTCGAGCGGCGGGTAGAAGCGCCAATCCTCGTGCACCGGCTCCAAGAGCTCCGTCATCCCAGATCCATTCCGAAACCCTACGACACGCGCACGTTGACGCTTCGGAAGCGGCGCGCCTAGTCTTCTACTTAGCGAGCGTTACATAGATGTGGGGATTTCGCATCCCCCAGGAGGTAACTGATGGTGCGTCAGGGCCCACTGGCGGGACTGCGAGTCGTCGAGGTCGGCGGCATCGGACCCGGCCCGCACGGCGCGATGCTGCTCGCCGATTTGGGCGCGGACGTGGTCCGCGTGGACCGGCCTTCGGGCCAGCTCGCAATCCTCCCGCCCGGTTCACCGGACTGGATGCTGCGTGGGCGCCGTCTCGTCGCGGCCGACCTGAAGTCCGACGAGGGCCGGGACACCGTCCTGGCTCTCGCCGAGAAGGCCGACGTGCTGATCGAGGGCTTCCGGCCCGGCGTCGCCGAGCGGCTCGGCATCGGCCCCGAGGCGGTGCACGCACGCAACCCCGGCCTGATCTACGCGCGCATGACCGGTTGGGGTCAGGACGGCCCGCTCGCCAAGGTCGCGGGCCACGACATCAACTACATCTCGCTGACCGGTGCCCTGCACTCGATCCGCGGTGGCGATGGCCGCCCGGTCCCCCCGGTGAACCTCGTCGGCGACTTCGGCGGCGGCTCGCTCTTCCTCGTCGTCGGCATCCTCGCCGCGCTCCACGAGCGCAAGAGCTCCGGGCTCGGTCAGGTCGTCGACGCCGCGATCGTCGACGGCACCTCCGCGGTCATGCAGATGGTTTGGGGCCTGTACGCCGAAGGCGTGTGGACCAACGACGCCGGCCGGAACCTGCTCGACACCGGCGCCCCGTTCTACGACACGTACCAGTGCTCCGACGGCGGCTGGATGGCCGTCGGCTCGCTGGAGCCACAGTTCTACGCGCTGCTGCTCCAGGGCCTCGGTATAGGCGACGAAGACCTGCCCGCCCAGCACGATCGCCGCAACTGGCCGACGCTGCGGGCCCGGTTCACCGAGGTCTTCGCCTCGCGCACCCGCGCCGAGTGGACCGAGGTCTTCGGCGACAGCGACGCGTGCGTCAGCCCGGTGCTCGCGCTGGACGAGGTGGCCGAGCACCCGCACATCGCTGCGCGCGGCACCGTCGCCAAGATTCAGGGCGCGGTGCAGGCCGCACCTGCTCCGCGCTTCTCCCGCACCGCGCCGGGGACCCCGGACGCTCCCCCCACCACCCCGACTCCCGCCGGCGACGTTCTTCGCCAGTGGGCCTGACCGATTCGAGAGGGACCATCATGCAGCTCACCGGAGTCAGCGCCCTGGTCACCGGCGGCGCCTCTGGCCTCGGCCTGGCCACCGTGCAGGGACTGCACGCGGCCGGCGCCAAGGTCGTCATCGTCGACCTGCCGTCCAGCAACGGCAAGACCATCGCCGAGGAAATGGGCGCGAACGTCGCCTTCGCCGCCACCGACGTCACCGACGAGGCCCAGGCCATCGCCGCCGTCGAGCTCGCCCAGTCGCTCGGCACCCTCCGCGTGCTGGTGAACTGCGCCGGCATCGGCACCCCTGGCAAGACCGTGGGCAAGGACGGCCCGATGGCCCTGGAGCAGTTCCAGCGCATCATCGGCGTGAACCTCGTCGGCACCTTCAACATGATCCGCCTCGCCGCCGCGGCGATGATCGCGACCGAGGAGGCCGACGGCGAGCGCGGCGTCATCGTCAACACCGCATCGGTTGCCGCCTTCGACGGCCAGATCGGCCAGGTCGCCTACTCCGCCTCCAAGGGCGGCATCGTCGGGATGACCCTGCCGATCGCCCGCGACCTCGCTCGCGACAAGGTCCGCGTCGTGACCGTCGCGCCGGGCCTGTTCCGCACGCCGCTGTTCGAGACCCTGCCGGAGGAGGCCATCGCCTCCCTCGAGCAGCAGGTGCCGCACCCCTCGCGCCTGGGCAAGCCCAGTGAGTACGCCGCGATGGTGCAGCACATCGTGGAGAACCCGATGCTCAACGGCGAGACGATCCGTCTCGACGGCGCCATCCGGATGGCTCCGCGCTAATGGATCTGGACGACCTGACGCGGCGCACGGCGGAGTTCGTGCGCCGCGAGGTGCTGCCCATCGAGGACGCGCACGACGCGGACATCGCGGCGGCCGGCGGCGACGACCTGCGGGTCAAGCTGCAGGCCGCAGCGCGGGCCGAGGGCATCTTCGGTCCACACGTACCCGTCGAGCTCGGCGGCCTCGGACTGACGCTCAGTCAGTTCTCGCGGGTGTTCGAGGCGGCCGGCCACGCGATGTTCGGCCCGCTCGCGCTCAACGCGGCCGCGCCGGACGAGGGCAACATCCACCTGCTCCACGTCGTCGCGAGCGCGGCGCAGAAGGAGCAGTTCCTTCGCCCGCTCGCCACCGGCGAGGCGCGCTCGGCCTTCGCGATGACCGAACCCGACAGCGGCGCCGGCTCCGACCCCGCGCAGCTGACCACCACCGCCACGCGCTGCCCCGGCGGTTGGCGCATCGACGGCCGCAAGACCTTCATCACCGGCGCCGACGGCGCTGCGTTCTTCATCGTCATGGCCCGCACCTCCGGCTCGGTCGGCGACCGCGGCGGAGCAACGATGTTCCTCGTGCCCGCCGGAAGTCCGGGACTACACGTCGGCCGACATGTGCCGACCAGCGACCGCTCGATGGTGGGCGGCCACTGCGACATGACCTTCGAGGGCCTCGTCGTTCCCGACGAGTCCGTGCTCGGCGCGGTGGACGAGGGCTTCGCCTACGCGCAGGTCCGGTTGGGCCCGGCGCGCATGACCCACGTCATGCGCTGGCTCGGCGCCGCCGGCCGCGCGCACTCGATCGCCGTGGCCTACGCCGCCGAACGCACGCTGTTCGGCCGCCCCCTGGCAGAGCACGGCATGGCGCAGCAGATGATCGCCGACAACGAGATCGACCTCGCGGCCACCCGCGCCCTGCTCGACGTCGCGTGCGCGGCGCTCGACCGCGGCGAGAGCGCCGGGAACGAAACCTCGATCGCCAAGACCTTCGGCGCCGAGGCCATCGGCCGCATCGCCGACCGGTCGCAGCAGCTGTGCGGCGGCCAGGGCGTGTCCGCGGACCTCGCCGTCGCTCGCATCGCGCGCGACGTGCGGCCGTTCCGCATCTACGACGGACCCTCCGAGGTCCATCGCATGGCCATCGCCCGCCGCGCCGTCAGCGCCTATCGCAAAGGGAAAGCCGGCTCGTGAACACCCCACTTGACGCTTGCGTCCGACCGGCCGTGACCTATAGCTCACGCTCGGTCGGACGCAACGGGTTGTCCGGGTTGGTGCACCAATGAGCCTGGACCTGCCGGCGCTGCGCGCCCACTTGGACGCGAACGGCGTCGCGACGGCCGGTCCGCTGGAGGCGACGCTCATCGCCGGCGGTCGGTCGAACCTGACCTACTCGGTGACCGACGGTACGAGCCGCTGGGCGGTCCGCCGCCCGCCGGCGCACGGCCAGACGGCATCCGCGCACGACGTGGCCCGCGAGTTCCGGGTGACCAGCGGCCTCGCGGCGAGCGACGTCCCGGTGGCGAAGCCGTTGGTGCTCTGCGAGGACGAGTCCGTGATCGGTGCGCCGTTCACGGTCGTCGAATGGGTGGCCGGAACGATCGTGCGCGACCGCGACGAGCTGACGAAACTGACGGACGATCAGGTCGAGCGGGTCTGCCGCAATCTCGTCGACGTCCTGGTGCGGCTGCACGCCGTCGACGTCGAGCGCGCAGGCTTGAGCGGGTTCGGCAAACCCGCCGGATTCCTCACCCGCCAGACCGCGCTGTGGCGCCGACAGTGGGACGCGGTGCACACCCGCGAACTCCCCGATCTGGAGCGCCTGCACGAACGCTTGGCCGAGCGCATCCCCGCCGAGTCCGGCGCGTGCCTGGTCCACGGGGACTACCGCATCGACAATACGATCCTCGGCGCGGACGACCCGACCGTCGTCCTGGCCGTCGTGGACTGGGAGCTTGCCACCCTCGGCGATCCGCTGACCGACCTCGCCCTGATGGGCGTCTACCGTCACCCGAGCCTGGACGTGATCCTCGGCCAGCCCGCGGCATGGACGTCCGATCGCCTGCCGAGCGCCGACGACTTCGCGCAGCTCTACGCCGTTTCCTCCGGCCGCGAACCCGCGAACTGGGAGTTCTACCGGGGCCTGGCGTTCCTGAAGCTCGCCGTGATCGCCGAGGGCATCGCCTACCGCGCAACCCAGGGCGCCGACGCCGGCGGCACGGGTCGCCTGGCCGCCGAGGCCGTCCCGGACCTCGTCGCCGAAGGCCTCAAGGCCCTCGGCTAGGCGAGCACGAAGCCCTTGTACTCGTTGGCCGCGACGTCGTCGCACACCTCTCGGTAGGCGCCGACGCCGAGGAACGCGAGGAACGCGCGCGGCTTTCCGGGAACGTTCGCGCCCATGTACCAGGAGTTCGCGCGGGTGCAGAGCGTCGCCTCGGCGATCGAGTTCAGCTGCCCGGTCCACGCCTGCTCCGCCTCGAGCGAGGCCTCGAGCGTCGGCGTTCCGCCGGCCCGCATCGCGGTCATCGCATCGGCGATCCATTCGACGTGCTGCTCGATCGAGATGAGCATGTTGCTGAACACCGACGGGCTGCCCGGCCCGGTCACCAGGAACATGTTCGGGAAGCCGTTCACGCACAGACCGAGGTAGGTCTGCGGCCCGTCGGCCCACCGCTCGGAGAGGCGCACGCCGCCGCGCCCGGTTGGGTTGATCTTCAGCGGCGCGCCGGTCAGGGCGTCGAAGCCGGTCGCGAACACGATGACGTCCACGTCGTGCTGCACGCCGCCGATGCGGACGCCCGTCGCGTTGATCTCGTCGATCGGGGTGGCGGAGATGTCGACGAGCTCCACGTTGTCGCGGTTGAACGTCGTGTAGTAGCCCGTCTCGACGCAGACGCGCTTGGTGCCCCACGGGTAGGTCGTCGGGACGAGCATGTCCGCGACGGCCTTGTCCTTCACCTGGCCGCGGATCTTCTCGGCGTGGAAGTCGGCCATGGTCTGGTTCATGGCCGGGTCGAACAGCAGGTCGTTGAACGACAGGTAGGACGGCAGGCCGCCCATGGCGAAGTACCGCTCGTAGGTCTCCGTGCGCTCCGCCTCGGAGGCCTGCGCGGCCGGGGTGTCGTTGAAGGGCGCGGTCAGGCCGAGGAAGGACTTCTTCGCGAACTCGCGCCGTTCGAAGAACTGGCCGCGCCGGACCGCCTCCTCCTCCTCGCTCACCGGGCCGGCGATCGCCGGAACCGCGTAGCTCGGCGTGCGCTGCAGCACGAGCAGGTGCTCGACCTTCGGCGCGATCGCGGTGATGGTCTGAATGCCGCTCGACCCGGTCCCGACGACGGCGACGCGCTTGCCGGTCAGGTCCGGCTCGTCGTGCGGCCACGCGGACGTGTGCAGCTTCAGGCCGGCGAAGTCGGCGACTCCGGGAATGTCCGGTTCCTTGGCCAGCGAGAGGCAGCCCGAGGCCAGGATCAGGAACTGCGCCTCGATCGTCTCGCCGCCGTCCGTCGACACCGTCCAGCGGTTGGTGGCCTCGTCCCACGACGCGCTCTCGATCGTCGTGTTGAGCGAGACGTCGCGGCGCAGGTCGAACCGGTCGGCGACATGGTTGATGTAGGTCAGGATCTCGGCCTGCGCGGGGTAGCGCTCCGACCACTTCCACTCGTTCACGAGCTCGGGGTCGAACGCGTACTGGTAGTCGACGCTCTCCACGTCGCAGCGCGCTCCGGGGTACCGGTTCCAGTACCAGGTGCCGCCGATCCCGTCGCCCTTCTCGTAGGCGCGGGCGGTGAACCCGAGCTCGCGGAGCTTGTGGATCGCGTACAGGCCGGAGAATCCGGCACCCACGATCACCGCGTCGTACGTCGAACTCGCCATCCCGGGCCCTCCATCGCGCCTCGTATCGGTGTGGACCATTGGAACGAACGAACAGGGCCGCAATCATCGGCCGCCCACACAGCAGCGCCGCCGACGATTGTGCGAATCGACCAGCCGCGTCAGGATGTGGCCGTGACTGCTCCCGCGCCGTTGCGGACGGCCCTGGCACGCTCGTTGAGCGAGCACTCGGTCGCGATCGTCGAGGAGCTCACCGAGCTGCTGGCGACGAGTCTGCCCACCCAGGTGAGCGGCGAGGGCGAGCCGGACTGGTTCCGGACCTCGATCCAGGGCAACGTCGAGGCATTGGTGCACCTGATCGCGTACCCGGAGGACCTGGAGTTCGCCGAGCCGCCGGTCGGCGCGGTGTCGTTGGTCTACCACTACGCGCGGCGGGATCTGGCGCTCTACGAGGTGCTGCACGGCTACCACCTGTGCGAGCTCCGCTGGCAGCAGCTGTGCCTGGAGCACCTCTCCAAGCTGACCGAGGATTCGGCCGAGCTGGTGTCGGCGACCGTCGAGATCAGCGAGCTGGTGCGGGCGTACCTGCAGCAGGTCTGCGACCGAATTTCGGTGGAGTACGAGGCCGAGCGCGCCCGCTGGATGCGTCAGGAGGAGTCGGCGCGGGTGAAGCGGGTGGTCGGCCTGCTGGACGGGACGCTGACCGACGTCGCCGCCGCCGAGGAGGCGCTCGGGTACCGGCTGCGCCAACGGCACCTTGCGCTGATCGTGTGGCGCGACGGCGACGACTCGGCCGGGGAGCACCTGCTCGTCCAGCGCGCGCTGACGAAGGCCGCCGAGCAGCTGGGGGGACTCGGCCCGCCGCTGGTGGTCGCTCGCGACTACGCGCACGTGTGGGCGTGGATCCCGTTGCCCGCCCACTCCGCGATCGACCTGGCGCCGCTGCGCGCGTTGGCCGCCGAGGCACCGCACGTTCGGGTGGCCGTCGGCGACGCACACGCGGGTGCGAACGGATTCGTCCGCTCGCATCGAGAGGCCGCGGCGGCGCGGGACGTGGCACGCGCCGCGGGGCCGGAGGGCCCCGTGCTGGTCCCCTACCGCGAGGTGTCCAGCCTGGTGTTCCTCTGCACGGATCTGACGCGGGCGCGGGCCTGGGTGGCGGACACGCTCGGCGCGCTCGCGCTCGACGCACGTCGGGAGAACGAGCTGCGGCACACCGTCGCCGTGTACTGCGCGAACCACCGCAGCCTAGTCGCGGCCGCGCGGGACCTGAACGTCCACAAGAACACGGTGCGCTTCCGACTGCAGGCCGCGGAGCAGTTGTTGGGCGGGACGATCGACGAGTCCGGCCTCGATCTGGACCTCGCGGTGCGGGCCTGCGAGTGGCTGGGGCCGCGCCTGTTGGCCGGCAGTTAGCTACAACTAGCGGCGCTGAGCCCGCCAGCTCGTGCGCACCGCGTCGACCTCCACGGGGTCGATCGGCGGCTCGGCTAGCGGGCTCGGTTCGTTTTTGTCCGCCCGCAGGCCGTCGAGGAAGATCGCGAGATACCGGCGCCAGAGCTCCGGGCGCACCTCGCGGGTGAAGTCGGCGATGGCCGCGATCATGCGCAGGGTCATCGGAAAGTCTGTTGGCGCGGCGTCCGCGCGCAGGTGTCCGTCGGCCTGTGCGCGGGCGAAGGCCTGGCCCACGATCGGCAGCATCCGCTCCCGCACCGCTGCGCGGCCGGGACTCTCCGGGCGGCAGATCATCGCCTCGAACAGGCCCTGATCGGCGGCGATCCGCTCGCCCATGGTTTCGAAGAGCCGGGTGAGCGCGACCCAGGAGTCCGGGTGCGCGGTGGCCTCCGTGGCGAGCAATGCGATCAGGTCCAGTCGCTGGTTGAACAGCGCCTCGACGAGCTCCTCGCGGTTGGCGAAGCGGCGGTAGACCGTGCCCACGCCAAGGCCCGCGTGCGCGGCGATCTCGTCGAGCGAGGCGTCGAGCCCGCGGGCGGCGAAGACCTCCTCTGCCGCGGCCAGGATCTTCTCCCGGTTGCGCGCGGCATCGGCTCGCAGCGGTTTCTCCTGGACTTCGTCCGTTCGCATGAGGACACCATAGTCCAATAAACGGAGGCACTACCTCCGCATTCCGTGCTACGGTCGTCTCGAACCGGAGGAGAAACCTCCGCTTGGATCGAGAAGGCCCGGATGAACAAGACCCTCCCCGCCCCGCGGCCCGCCGCCGAAGCCGCGGACAGGCGCCGCTGGCTCGTGCTCGCCGTCCTCGGCGTCGCGCAGCTGATGGTCGTGTTGGACGCGACGATCATGAACGTGGCGCTGCCCTCCGCCCAGCGGGCGTTGGAGTTCTCCGACACCGACCGCCAATGGGTCGTCACGGCCTACGCGCTGAGCTTCGGCTCGCTGCTCCTGATCGGCGGCCGCCTCGGCGACCTCCTCGGGCGCCGCACCACGTTCCTCGTCGGCCTGAGCGGTTTCGCGGTCGCCTCGGCCGTCGGCGGTGCCGCCGAAAGCTTCGGGATGCTGGTCGCCGCCCGCGCCGGCCAGGGCGTGTTCGCCGCCCTGCTCGCCCCGGCCACGCTGAGCCTGCTGACCACGACCTTCACCGACCCGAAGGAGCGCGCGAAGGCGTTCGCCGTCTTCGGCGCGCTGGCCGGAACCGGCGGCGCGATCGGCCTGCTGCTCGGCGGCGCCCTGACCACCTACGTCTCGTGGCGCTGGGCGATGTACGTGAACATCGCGTTCGCCGCCGCCGCGATCGCCGGCGCCGCCGCGCTGCTGCCGAAGGTCGCCCGGGCCGTCTTGGTGCAGATCGACTACGCCGGCACGCTGCTCGCCTCGTCCGGTCTGTTCGCCCTGGTCTACGGGCTCTCGCACGCCGAGACCGCGAGCTGGTCGGACTCGTTGACGATCGGCTTCCTCGCCTCGGCGGTCGCCCTGCTCGGCGCCTTCGTCGTCTCGCAGACCAAGGTGCACAACCCGCTGCTGCCGCTGCGCGTCGTCGCGGACCGGGACCGCGCGGGCGCCTTCCTCGCGATGCTGGTCGTCGGCTCCGGGATGTTCGCGGTCTTCATGTTCCTGACCTACTACCTGCAGCTGAACCTGGGCTTCTCCGCGATCCGCACCGGCGTCGCGTTCCTGCCGATGGTCGCGGGCATCATCGTCACCGCCCAGGTCACCGGCCTGAAGCTGTCGCGCCACTTCGCCCCGCGGGTGCTCGTCCCTCTGGGCATGGCGATCTCGGCCTCGGCCATGGTGATCCTGTCCGGAATCACCGTGGAGGGCGGCTACGCCTCCCGCGTCCTGCCCGGCCTGATCGTCATGGGCGTCGGCGTCGGCATGGTCTTCGCCACCGCGATGCAGTCGGCCGTCGCCGGCGTCGAGGCCCGCGACTCCGGCGTCGCCTCGGCGATGGTCAACACGATGCAGCAGGTCGGCGGCTCGGTCGGCATCGCGCTGCTCGGCACGATCGCCGGCAACGCCGCCGCGGGCTACCTGACCGGCAAGGTCGCCCCGACGCCCGAACTGCTGGCCGAGGCCGCGGTCCACTCCTACACCACGACCCTCTGGTGGGCGGCGGCGATCTTCGCGGGCGGCGCGGTCCTCGTGGCCGCGGTGCTCAAGCAGTCCGCCCCGTCCCTCGCCGCTTCGCACGGCGTCTCCGCCGAGCCGGTCCTCGCCCACTGAGCGATCGTCAGATCGACGCCCTCGCCGGGAGTGCCGGCGGGGGCGTTCGGCATCCTAGGCTGGTCGCGTCGCGCTCGCCCGGCCCGAGGAGCTCACCCATGCAGGTACTTCCCGACGTTGAGATCGACGAGATCGCCGACGGCATCTATCGGATCGCCGTGTTCGTCCCGGACATCGGCCCGACCGGCTTCACGTTCAACCAGTTCCTGATCGCCGCCGAGCAGCCGATGATCTTCCACACCGGGCCGCGGGGCATGTTTCCGCTGGTCAGCACGGCGATCGAGACCGTCCTGCCGGTGTCCTCGCTCCGCTGGATCGGCTTCGGGCACGTCGAGGCCGACGAGTGCGGGGGGATGAACTCCTTCCTCGCCGCCGCCCCGCAGGCGCAGGTCACGCACAGCGCGATCGGCTGCATGGTGTCGGTGAACGACCTCGCCGACCGCCCGCCGCACCCGATGGCCGACGGCGACGTGCTCGACCTCGGCGGCAAGCGCATGCGCCACCTCGACACCCCGCACGTTCCGCACGGCTGGGACGCGCGCGTGATGTACGAGGAGACGACGGGCACGCTGTTCTGCGGCGACCTCTTCTCCCACGTCGGCCGGGGGCCGGCACTCGGGTCGTCGGACATCCTCGGACCCGCCGGGGAGGCCGAGGGCATGTTCAAGTCGACCAGCCTCACCCCGCACACCGCCCCCACCATCCGCCGGCTCGCCGAGCTCGCCCCCACGACGCTGGCGATCATGCACGGCTCGTCGTTCTCCGGCGACGGCGCTGCGGTCCTGGGCGACCTCGGCGGTTTCTACGCGGACATGTTCGACACGCAGCGGACCGCCGCGGGCTGAGAACGTCGGCTGGCGAGCACGGCAGCAGTCAGGCGTGCGGGTCAGCGGCGGAACGTCGCCCCGGCTCCGGCTTCTGTGTTCTGCGGCCGACGTTCATCCGAACCGGAGCTGCGGCCCGTCGGGACCGGCCCTGACCCAGCGTCAGAACCACGCCTCCGCCGGGCTTCCGGCGGGGCGTCGGCTGAGACGTACGATGCGAACTCGTGGGACTCCAGAGGCTGCACTCCCAGGCGGCCGCCGAGCGGATGGCAGACAGGTGGAAGTTCGAGCGCCCTACTAGCGTCGGGGGCATGGACCTTCGCCTCGAACGCTGGGACGGCACCTGGGAACCCGGCGACCGCAACGCCAACTTCAAAGCCGAGGTGCGTTCCTACACCCATCTCGACCCGAGCCAGACGCTGCGCGGCCTTTCGGAGGAGACAGGGATTCCGCCCGGCGCCTTGGCCCACTACGTCCTGGCGAAGTGGGCGTCGGCCGGGAACGAGGCGCTGCTGCAGGTCGGGCCGACGATGGTCGAACGGCTCTGGGGAATCGTCGCCGACGCCGAGGCGACGGGCACCGACGCCGATCGGCTCGCGGCCTACGAGGCGCTGCGCCCGATCTTGTCCTGGCTGCACGCGGGGCTGGACGAACGCGCCTGATTCACCGTTACGCGAACCGGAGCTGTGGTCCTGTGGGGCCGGCGTGCAGGTGGGCGTCCAGGCCGAGGACGCGGCGCATCCACTCGACGACCACGCGTGCGCGCAGCACCGCGTCGAACGCGGGCTGCCACTGGTGCAGGCCGAGTGCGGCGCCGAAGGTCAGTTCGGCAAGCAGGTTGGTGTCGGGGCGCGACGAAAGGCGGGCGAGCGTTTCGGACAGCGCCGCCTCGCGCCGGGCGTCGACGTGGCGCACGGCGTCCCCGACGGTCGGGTTGGTGTGCGACCACGCGCGCCACGCGGCCTCGGCCGCCGTGGGCGCCAGCAGGAGATTGGAGTGCAGGGCCTCCATCCGTCGCCGCGGCGTGCGCTCGCGCAGACAGCCCGCGATCCGGTCCGCCTCGCGCTCGGCCCAATCGGCGGCCAGAAGCTCGACGAAGCGGGGCATCGAGCCGAAGTGGTGCTGGAAGGAACCCTTGCTGAGATGGAGCCGCTCCCCCAGGCCGACGATGGTCAGGCCGCCGGGCCCGTGCTCGCCAAGCAGCGACCAGGCGGCCCCGAAGAACTCGGCGCGCATGCCGGTGCCAGGTTCGCGGGGTTCATCCGTCGATTCGCCGGCCCGCCACGCGATGCCCTCGTCCACGTCGGCGGCAACCCGCGCGGTTCGTTCGCAGGAGACGACGCGAAGATAGGGGCGGCCGGCGACCGACACTAGATCCGTCCGCGCACCGACGGAGCGGTAGAGGATCGAGATCAGACGCAAGAAGTGCACTCGGGTCAGCGGTCGAGGCCGCAACTGGACGCCGGCGCCCATCGCGTTGCCGACCGCCGCGAGGACATAGCCGCTGTCGTGGTCCTCGGTGGCGTGACCCCAGATGTCGACGCACCGCCGGTTGACCACCTCCTGCACGTCGGTCAGCGCGCGCGCCACGGCCACGTCGGTGTACGCCCAGGCCCGCACGGCCTGCGCCCCGGGCGCGGTCATCGCGAAGGCCCAGTTGACGACTTCGAGCCGGCGCCGCAGATCCGACCCGCCGGAGAGTTCCTCGAAGCGCCCGACCATCCACGTGCGCCAGTCCTCGACGAACTCCGCCACAAACGCGGGCAGGTCGCCGAAGTGGTGGTAGAACGAGCCCTTCGAGACGGCCAACCGGTCGCACAGAGCCGCCACCGTCAGGCCCTCGCCGCCGCGTTCGGCGAGCAGACCGTAGGCGGCCGGGAAGAAGTCGTACCGGGCCACTCGCGATCCCATGACTCGTCTCTCGTCGCCATTAAGCGCGGTACGGAAAGCTGGCGCGCTCGCCGCGTGCCGGCGATCCTGCCCGAATGTTGTACTCGACGCGACTACGGCTCGTGCCGGTCGCTTGCCTTCTGCTCGGCCTGCTGGCCGGCTGCGGAAGCCGCGTGAGCGGCGCGGAGGTGCTCGCGGCCACGGGCGGAGGCACCATCGCGTTGGATCCCGCGAGCCTCGCCGGGCTTCGCGATGCAGCGGCGGCGCCGGCGGCCGCGCCACAGCGGGCCCCGGCTCCGGGATCGGTCGTCGCGGAGCAACGCACGAGGGCGGTCGAGCCGCGGAAGGCGGCCCCGACCGCCCGTTCGCGGGCGGCCGTCCCGTCCGCGCCACGGCCAAAGCCGCAAGAAGCGGCCGCCCGCTGCGAGAAACCGCTGCCACCCGTGGCGATCGGTCAGGTCGGCACGTTCTCCGGCGTGGCCGGTCCCATCTTTGGCAGCGCCCGAACGGCCCTTGCCGCCTGGGCCCGAGACGCGAACGCCCGCGGGGGTGTGGCGTGCCATCCGGTGCGATTGTTCGTGCAGGACGACGGGGGCGATCCGGCGCGGGCGGCTGCGGCGGTCAAGGACCTCGTCGCTCGCCAACGGGTGGTGGCCTTCGTCGGCAGCATCGTGACGTTCTCGGTGTCCGGCTTCCTTCCAGCGGTGACGCAGGCTCAGATCCCCGCCGTCGGCGGCGACACGCTTGTGCCCGAGTGGCTGCAGAGCCCATGGATGTTCACGCAGGGCGCGGGCACCGACGACCAGATCGTCGGCATCCTCAAGGCCGCCGTCTCCGCAGGGCACACGAAGGTCGGGATGCTCTACTGCGTCGAAGTCGCCACGTGCGGCTACGTCAACAAGAAGCTGCAGAGCGACGAGGCGAAGGCCACCGGCGCGGGCGTCGTGTACTCCGCACCGGTGTCGATCACGCAGCCGGACTCCACGGCCCAGTGCCAGAACGCGAAGAACGCCGGAGCCACGGCGCTCGGCGTCGGAATGGACGGCGCATCCATGACTCGCGTCGCGCGATCGTGCGTGGCGATCGGGTGCCGGCCACTGATCGTGACCGGTGCGGCCACCTTCACGATTCAGAACTCGCAGGACCCGAACCTGCGCAGCCTCGGGATGCTCACGGCGAGTTCGGTCGCACCGTGGATGGTGACCGACACTCCCGGTGCCCGTGCCTTCCACGCCGCCGTGGCCAGGTATGCGCCGTCGTTGGTGCCGGACGGAGCGTCGATGCTCGGCTGGACCGCGGGGAAGCTGTTCGAGGCCGCGATCGCGCGGTTGTCCCGGAGCGAAACCGTCGGCGAGTTGACCACCGCGCTGGTCCTCGACGGCGTCGGCCGCATCCGCAACGAGACCCTCGACGGCCTCACCGGGCCGTTGACCTTTACGCCCCGTCAGAAACACTCGACGAGCAACGGCTGCGTGTACTTCGAGCGCCTAAGCGAGGACGGCTGGTCAGCGCCCACGGGCAGCAAGCCCGTGTGCGGCTGATCAGGGGTGCGAGGGGCTGTTCGAGTGGCCGGGCAGGAGGAAGGCGACCTCTTCGGGGTAGCACCAGAACCAGTCCTCGCCCGGCTCGAAGGACTGAATCACGGGGTGGGCGGTGGCGTGGAAGTGGCCGGTGGCGTGCTTGCCAGGCGAGTTGTCGCAGCACCCGACGTGACCGCACTGCGCGCATCGGCGCAGGTGTACCCACCGGCCGCCGGTCTGCAGGCACTCGGTGCAGCCGGGGTCGCTGGGCGGAGCGTCGAGAATCGTGTCGAGGTGCGCGCAGGTCGCCACGGCGGGAACCGCCTTTCGGGTCGGGACTCGATCATTGCAAGCGAGGCCCGACAACGTACGACGGCCCCGACGAGGATTCCGTCGAGGCCGTCTCTGTGCTGGTGGCGAATCTACTGACGCCAGGTCAGCTCCCGAGCTGCGACACGCCAGCCGCCGGCGCGGCCCCGGTACCTCCCCGACGGTATGTCGCGACCGCCACCGCAGGACGAGGCCGCGCGTCACGGCAGTCACTACAACTCGAACTCGACGCCAGTCGAGTAGGCACTTTCTGGGATGGCGCGTTGCGGGCGTCTCGGGCCAGGCTGGCCCCATGCGTCCACGATGGATCGTCTCGCTGCCGATACTCGCCATCGCCCTTTCCGGTTGCGGGGGCGATTCGAAGAAGCCCGGCTTCGTCCGCGAGGACCTTGCCAAGGGCCGCCTCTCCGCGGACACCGCCTTCTCCACGGGGCCCACCGACCTGATCTTCCGAACCGTCGACGCGGAACCGACCAGTTCGAGCGGCTGGCACTCCCATCCCGGCATCGAGATCGCGGTAGTCAAGAAGGGGACCTTGACCTACTACGTCGCCGACGCCCGGGGCTGCCACCAGCACGTCGCGAAGGTCGGCGAGGCCGCTTCGATCCCGGCCGGCGCGCCGCACCTCGTCCTCAACGAGGGCGAGGAGAAGGTGGAGCTGTTCGCCGCCGCCACCGTTCCCCAGGGCGGCGAGCCGGTGAAGCAGGAACCGACGCCTCCGCAGTGCGCCGAGGTCTCCTGACCTACCGAGCGTCGTAGGCGGCGCGCGCGGCGACGACCTCGGAGAGGTTGTCGCGCGCCCATGCTTCGAGCACGGCGAGTGGGCCGGACAGATCCGCGCCGAGCGGCGTGAGCTCGTACTCGACGCGCGGCGGCACGACGGGGTGGACGGTGCGGGTGAGCAGGCCGTCGCGCTCGCCGGGGCACGCCGGATCCTGCTGATCTCGGGCAACGTTCCCGGCGCTCGGATTCAGCAGCACCGCAACGTGATCGAGGCCGCCGCGGCCGCCGGCGTCGAACTGCTGGCCTACCCGAGCGTTCCGAACGCCGCCACTTCCAGCCTGCTGCTCGCACAGGACCATCGCGCCACCGAGGATCTGCTCGCCGCGTCCGGCGTCCCCCACACGATTCTGCGCAACGGGTGGTACCTCGAGAACTACACGCCACAGCTGCCGACGTACCTGGAGCACGGCGTCGTCGGAGCAGCGGGCTCGGGCCGGGTCGGGGGGCCGCGCGCGCCGACTACGCAGAGGCCGCAGCGGTGGTGCTCTCGACCGACGGCCACGTCGGCGCCGCCTACGAACTCGGCGGCGAGCCGTTCACGCTCGAGGAGCTCGCCGCGACGGTGTCGGAGATGACGGGTCGTCAGGTCTCGTACACCGACGTTCCCGAGGCGACGCTGCGCGGCATCCTCGTCGGCGCAGGCCTGCCCGAGGAATTCGCCGTCGCACTGGCCGACGCGGACCGCGGCATCGCCGCCGGGGAGCTGTACGTCGAAGGCGGCGATCTCGAGAAGCTGATCGGCCACCCCGCGACGACCCTCGTTCAGGCATTCCGCGTTGCGACGTCCAATATTGCCAACGCTTGATGGAGAAGGACGGTCCTGTTCGCTATTCTGTTCGATATGAGCAGTCCAATCCGCAATGCGTACGCCGCTCTCGGCGAGGCGCTGGACGGCGTCCGGAAGGCGATGGACGAGCCGGCCAACGGGTTCGGGGACAGCGAACTGCTGGCGGTGTTGCGCCTTCACCACCGGCTGGAGGCGCGGTTGGACGCACTCGGGCTGGACCTGGTCGGCTACGCGGACATGCGCGACATCGGCCGACGGACCGGGGCGTCCTCGACCTCGGCGTGGCTGTCCGCGGCGGTGAAGATGCACCCGTCCAACGCCGCGGACCGGGTCCGGACCGCGCGGGCGATGGAGATCGCCTGTCCGTGGACCTACGACCAGTTGGCCGGCGGCGAGATCTCCTACGAGCAGGCCTCGACGATCGCCTCGGTCGTGACCGACCTCCCGTCGGGCGCCACGGAGGCGCAGCGCGCGAAGGCGGAGCGGTACCTGCTCGAACGGGCCCCGTCGAGCAACGCGCTGGAGTTGTGGAAGCTGCGCAAGCGGGTCGACGATCTGATCGACCCCGACGGGCTGCTGGATCGGGAGGCGACCGCCCAGCGGCGCCGTGACCTGACGATCCGGAACAATCACGACGGCACCCAGACGGTCCGGTGGACCGATACCGACGAGCGGATCGCGAAGCTCAAGACCGCGCTGAACCCGTTGGCGGCGCCGCAGCCCGCGCCGGACGGGACGCGCGACCCGCGCGAACCCGGCCAGCGCCGCGCGGACGCGATAGCCGACCTCGTCGAACGGACCCTGCGGTTCGGGAACCTCCCGTCGACGCGTGGGCACCGCGCGCATCTGATCGTCACGATCAGCGAGGAGAACCTCCGCTCGGAGACCGGGTTCGGGACCACGACCACCGGCGAGACCCTCACCGCCGAGGCGGTCCGGCGGATCGCGTGCGACGCGAACCTCTACTCCCTGCACGTGAACGGCGACGGGATCCCGCTCAAGCTCGGCCGCTCTCAACGCTTCGCCTCGGCCGGGCAGTGGCTCGCGCTCGTCGCCCGCGACGGCGGCTGCGTCGGACCGAACTGCACCAGGCCACCGGAATGGACCCAGGCGCACCACCTCGACTGGTGGGAGAACCTCGGACCCACAGACCTCGAGAACCTGTGCCTGGTCTGCGACCACCATCACGACCAGGTCCACCACGGCGGGTGGGACATCGTGATGGCGGCGGACGGGCATCCGGAATTCGTCCCGCCCGAACACGTCGACCCGGAACGGCGCCCGATCCGCAACACCTACTGGCACACCGAACGAGGCGGCCAGCCGCACAAGGCTGCCTGAGACCCGCCGAGCATGGCCCCTCCGGCCTAGCATCGATGCATGCCCAGCCCGAAGAACGTCGTGGCCAGCGCCGGCGCTTGGGTGTTGGAGAACGGCCACCGGACGGCGTTAGCCGTGACCGGCGGGCGGTTCCCCAAGCGGCTCGGCGGGATGGCGACCCTCGAGCTGCACACGGTCGGACGGACGTCCGGGCAGCGCCGCTCGACGCTGCTGACCGCGCCGATCGCCGACGCGCACCGCGTCGTGCTCGTCGCCTCGAAGGGCTGGCACGACACCCATCCGGACTGGTACCGCAACCTCGCGGCCAATCCGCTGGTCGACATCACCCGCGACGGCGTGACGACCCACATGATTGCGCGGACCGCGACGCCAGAGGAGAAGGCCGAACTCTGGCCGCAGATTGTGCGCGCCTACAAGGGCTACGCGATGTACCAGAAGCTGACCGCCCGGGACATTCCCGTGGTGATCTGCGAACCGCGATAGTAGGCCGCATGGACATCTCCGTCGGCTTCCCGTCGAGCCTGCAGACCCCCGACCACATCGTGCGCGCCGAAGAGCTCGGGTACCGCCGGGCCTGGTGCTACGACGCGCCCGCGATCTTCGCCGACATCTGGATGACCCTGGCGCGAGCCGCGGACCGGACGAGCCGCATCGGGCTCGGAACGGCGGTGATCATCCCCGACTACCGGCACCTGATGACGACGGCGGCTGCGGTCGCGACACTGGCCGGGCAGGCGCCGGGCCGCGTCTACGTCGGGCTCGGGCCGGGGCGCGCGCAGATCATGCACGGCGGGAAGCCGGGCCTCTGGAAGGACCTCGAGACCTATACCGTCGCGCTGCGCGGACTGCTGCGCGGCGAGACGGTCGAGTACAACGGCACGCCGCACCGCCTGCTGCACCCGGACGGCGTCGTCGGGGCGACCGCCGACGTACCGATCTTGCTGTCGGCCGAAGGGCCCAAGGGCCTCGAGATCGCGAGCCGCGTCGCGGACGGCGTCATCTCCTTCGGCGCCCCGAAGGAGGGCCAGGCCTGGAACGCGGTGCTGCTGCACGGCACCGTCCTGCCCGACGGGCCGATCGACGAGGTCTACCTGCTCGCGGCGGCCGGCGCGGGCGCCGGCGCGGCGTACCACATCACCTACGCCGGAGCCGGGGACGCAGTGGACGGGCTCCCCAACGGCGCCGCGTACCGCGCGGCCATCGAAGCCCTGCCGGAAGAGGAGCGTGCCGAGGCGATCTGGACCCAGCACCTCGTCTCCGCCAGCGCCCAGGAACGGATCGCCCTCACTCCCGAGCTGATCCGCTCCACGACCTTCACCGGCACGGCCGACGAACTCCGCGATCACCTTGCGGAGCTGGAAAAGGGCGGCGCCACCGAGGTCATGTACCAGCCCTCCGGCCCGGACATCGAGCGGGAACTCGTCGCCTTCGCGGGGATGGCCGGCATCGCCTGACGTCCCCCACACGTCTGCGGATCGGTAGTGCTTCTCCTCGGCCCAACCGTCCGCGAGAGCACCCTCCTGGACTCCCAGCCCTGCGCCTCCCAACCAGAAACGAGGAACCCCCCATGGGCAAGCTCGACGGCAAGGTCGCCTTCATCACGGGTGCAGCGCGCGGGCAGGGCCGCAGCCACGCGCTGCGTCTCGCGGAGGAGGGCGCCGACATCGTCGCCGTCGACATCTGCCGCGACCTGCCGTCGGTCCCCTACCCGATGGGCAACGCCGAGGACCTGAAGGAGACCGTGGGCGCGGTGGAGGCGTTGGACCGACGCATCGTCAGTTCCATCGTGGACGTGCGGGACCCGGCGGCCGTACGCGCCGCCGTCGAGCAGGGTGTCGCCGAACTCGGCGGGATCGACATCGTGCTGCCCAACGCAGGCATCCTCGGCAACGCCGTCGCGGACGACGCAGACTCCGACCAGCAGTTCCGCGACGTCATCGACATCAACCTCGTCGGGGTTTGGAACACCATCAGCGCGGTTGCGCCGATCATGATCGAGCAGGGCCGCGGCGGCTCGATCGTCATCACCAGTTCCACGCAGGGCCTCACCGGCCGCGGCGGCAACGGCAGCGGCGCCCTCACCGGCTACTGCGCCGCCAAGCACGGCGTCGTCGGCATCATGCGCACGTGCGCCAACTGGCTTGCCCCGCACAACATCCGGGTCAACACCGTCCACCCGACGGGCGTCGACACCCCGATGATCATGAACGAGGCCATCATGGCGATGGTCGAGGCCAACCCGGAGATCGGGGCGGCGCTGGCAAACCTCATGCCCGTGCCCGTGATCGAGGCGATCGACATCAGCAACGCCATCGCCTGGCTGGTCTCCGACGAGGCCCGCTACGTCACCGGCATCACGCTGCCGGTCGACGCCGGCTTCTGCGTCAAGTAGCGCGGTGACGGTCCAGCGGTAGAACCGCACCGGCTGCGGCGACCTCTGCGCCGTAGCCGTCTTAGGAGTTCTCTTTCCACCGCGCAGCGTTCGGTCAGGGCGCTCGATACGACAGGGTCCGCCAGAGGATCTCGGACATGGCCAGGGCGACGGTCTCCGCGCCGGCCTCGTCGACGACGAGCTGGTGGCACGCACGCTCGAGCATCCAGGTGAAGACGGACGCGACCGCCTCGGGATCGTCGAGGCGGTCGCGGCTGCGGCGCCACCGGCGCCGGAACTGCTCCGCGGCCTGCTCGGCGGTCTCGGCCATCGCCGCGCGCCACGGCTCACGGAAGGCCGGGTCGTGTTCGGCAAGCTCCACGATGGCGGCGAGGATCGCGCGGTCGTCGTACCAATGGCGCACGATCGCGCGCATGAGCTCGTCGAGCCGGGTGCGGGTCAGATGTGGATCGGCCAGGACCTCGGCGTGGATCTGCTCGCGCCAGGAGAGCGCCTCGTGCGCCAGCTCGCCGACGACGGCGACCTTGTCGGGAAAGCAGACGTAGAAGGTCGCTCGGGACACCCCGGCTTCGGCGGCGATCCGGTCCACGCTCAGCCCGGCGACGCTTTCGTGCTCGACCAGCAGGCGCCGCGTCGCGGCGAGGATCTCCGTGCGGGAGGCCTCGCGGCGGCGGCGGCCGGACTCGGCCTGGGCGCTGGTCACGCTGGACATCGTACTCGAGTCGGACGTACTGTCTGACTCAGACATAGTGTCCGACTCAAGGTGGTCGACGTGAGCAGGTTCTGGCGCGGGGTCTGTGCGTGGAGCGGCGTGATCACGCTGCTGTTCATGTTTGCCGGGATGATCGTCGCCGGCTGGCTGCCGGTGCCCTCGCCGAACATGACCTCGGCACAGGTCGTCGAGATGTACCAGGAGAAGCACAACCGGATCCGGTTCTTCTCGATGATGAACCTGATCGCCGCCGGCTGGTCGATGATGTGGTTCGCCGCGATCTCATCGCAGCTGCGCCGCATCGAGAGCGGCCGCAGCCCGGTTTGGACCTACCTCCAGCTCGGCGCCGGCGTCTGCAGCTCGTTCCTCTTCTGCGTGCAGGCGATCACCTGGACGGTCGCGGCGTACCGGCCCGAGCGGAACCCCGAGATCACGCAGGCCTTCCACGACATGGCGTTCCTCTGGTTCCTCATGCCGTTCGTGTTCGCGACGGTCGGGTGCCTCGCGATCGGCTGCTGCATCCTCGAGGACAAGAGCGCCGACCCCGTCTTCCCGCGCTGGGTCGGCTACGCGAACCTCTACTTCGCGTTCGGCTTCCCGATGGCCATGTTCACCACCTACGCGAAGACCGGCCCCTTCGCCTGGGACGGGCTGTTCCCGTGGTGGATCCCCGTCGTGGACTACACCGCCTGGACCATCGTCATGTGCTGGGCCACCTGGCGAGCCGGCAACCGCCAGCACGCCGAGGAGGGCCCGGCGATGGCCATCGACATGGCCTACGCCAAGCGCAGACTCGCCGGGTCCGCATCGTGAGACCCATCTTCGGTACCGTTTCGCGCCCTTCCCAGGCCCCGGTAGGGCGCGAAACGGTACGGAAGATGCACGAAGGGCCCCGGCCGAAGCCGAGGCCGTTCGGACGAGCTCTGCTAGCCCGCGTTGACCTTGGGCATGATCTCCTCGGCCAGACGCTTGAGGTCGTCCATTGTCTTGGAGGTCGGGACGTCGCGGAACGGCGGCCAGATAAGCGGCATGTGCATGCCCGCCTCCTGGTAGGCCTTGAGCTTGTCGGTGATCTGGCCGGCGGTGCCCACCAGGATGTTCGACCCCTTGCCGACCGGGGCCTGGTCCACCTCGGTGTCGGTGATGCAGAACCAGATCATGCTGCACATCTCGAAGGTGTCGGGCAGCGTCTTGCCAAGCTTGTCCATCTCCTGCTCGATCGCCGTGCGCCACGCCACGATCTCGTCGGGCTGGTCCTGAATGCCGATCCAGCCGTGCAGGCCGTACTGCGAGACGCGCTTGGCCGAGATCGTCGGGCTCTTCAGGCCGCTGAAGTAGATCGGCGGGTGCGGCTTCTGGACGGGCTTGTGGCCGAAACCGCAGCGCTCGAAGTCCGCGAACTCGCCGTGATACTCGAACAGGTCGTTGGTCCAGATGCCCTGCATGATCTCGATGGTCTCGCGCACGTGCGCGTGCCGGCGGTCGTAGAGGTGCCCGACGCTGGCCGCCTCGAACTCCTCGGGCATCCAGCCGGCGCCGACGCCGACGTTGAGCCGGCCGTTGCACAGGTGGTCCTGGGTGGCCAACTCGGCGGCGAGGACGCCCGGCGCCCGGTAGGGCGTGTCGATGATGCTCATGCCGATCCGGACCTTGGTGGTCTTGGCGGCCAGCCACGGAATGAGGGTCATGCCCTGGAACCACTCGCCGCGGGAGATAACCGGCAGCGCCTTGGGCAGGTCCATCTTGCCGAACGCCTCCCGCAACTCCACGCGGTCGGAGGACTCGGGCACGACGATGCGGTCCAAGGTCCACACGGAGTCGAAATCGAGGTCCTCTGCCAGTTGCGTGAGGTCTTCGAGCTCCTGAACGGTCACCTTGTCGCGGAAGTTCGGAAGGTAGAGAGCGAGCTTCATTGCTGCGGCCTCCTCGAGGCGTACTCGTCGGGACGTGGCTCTGAATGCATCATGCCGTGCCGCCCCGAGAAGGGGTGTTCCGGGTCACGCGTGATTCTCCGACAGCACCATAAAATTCCGGTTAACCGCTCACGGCCGTTCCGCGCCCAGGACGCCGTCTGGCATGTTGCACGCATGACCGAGACCATCTGGACACCGTCGTCCGCCCGCATCGAAGGCTCCGCACTGCGCGAGTACATGAACTGGCTCGAGGCGCGCGAGGGCCGGCCCTTCGCCGACCACGACGCCCTGCACGCCTGGTCGGTCGAGGACGTCGACCGCTTCTGGGTCTCGATCGTCGAATACTTCGAGGTCCCGTTCTCTGCCCCGTGGGACCAGATCCGCACCGCGGACCCCATGCCGCACACCCGCTGGTTCACCGGCGCCCGGCTGAACTGGGCGGAGTGTGCCCTGCGCAACGGCGCGGACGACGCGGTCGCGCTGATCTGCATCCAGGAGGGCGGGAACCCGTCCCGCGAGATCACCTGGGGCGAGCTGCGCCGCTCCGTCGCGGCTGCCGCGGGCTGGCTGCGCCGAGCCGGCGTTCAGCCGGGCGACCGCGTCGGCGCCTACCTGCCGAACACCGAGCACGCGGTGATCGCGTCGCTCGCCGCGGCCGCCGTCGGTGCGGTGTGGGCCTGCTGCTCGCCGGACTTCGGCGCCGAGGGCACCATCGGGCGCCTCGCGCAGCTCGAACCCGCCGTCCTGATCGCCGCCGACGGCTACCACTGGAACGGCAAGGACATCGACCGCTGCGACGTCGTCGCGCAGCTGCGGGCGAACATGCCGACCGTCCGCCACTTCGTCCACGTGCCCTACACGTTCGGCGACCGCGAGCACCCGGAGAACTCGGTGCCGTGGGCCGACCTCGTGAGCGAGGACGCGCCGCTCGAGTACGAGCAGGTCGAGTTCTCCCACCCGCTGTGGGTCATGTTCACCTCCGGCACCACCGGCCTGCCGAAGGGCCTCGTACACGGCCACGGCGGGATCGCGCTGCAGGCCTACGAGTGGGCCGGGCTCTACGCGGGGCTGCGCGAGGGCGAGCGCATCTTCACCTTCACCTCGACGGGCTGGGCGCTCTGGAACATCCAGATGGACGTGCTCACCCGCGGCGTGAGCATGGTCCTCTACGAAGGTGCGCCGAACTTCCCCGTCGGCTCGATCTGGGAGGTCGCCGCCCGCACCGGCGCGCACGCGATGCTGCTCGGCGCCGCGGTCGTCACCGCGATCGCGAACACCGGCTTCTCGCCGAAGGAGCACTACGACCTTTCCAACCTGCGCCACCTTTCGGTCTCCGGGTCGGCGCTGCCGTCGGCCGGGTACCACTGGGTGATGGAGCACGTCGGGTCCGACGTCCGAATCGACTCCACCAGCGGCGGCACCGACATCTCCGGGTCCTTCGTCGGCGCGAACGAGTACGCGCCGGTCCAGGTCGGCCGGATCAGCGGCAAGGTCGCCGGCGTGGACTGCAAGGCGTGGGACGAGGACGGCAAGGAGGTCGTCGACGAGGTCGGCGACCTGGTGATCGTGCAGCCGATGCCGTCGATGCCGATCTACCTGTGGAACGACCCGGACGCCGTCCGGTACATCGAGTCGTACTTCGACACCTGGCCCGGCGTCTGGCGCCACGGCGACTGGGTGACGTTCCACTCCGACGGCTCCGTGTCCGTGCACGGCCGCTCGGACTCGACGCTGAACCGCCAGGGCGTGCGCCTGGGCAGCAGCGACTTCTACGACGTGCTCGAGACCATGCCCGAGATCGTCGAGACCCTCGTCATCGGCATCGACCTACCCGACGACGCCTACTGGCTCGGCCTGTTCGTCGTCCCGGCCGAGGGCGTCGCGGTCGACGACGACCTGAAGGCGAAGATCGTCTCCACGCTGCGGACGCGCCTGACGCCCCGTCACGTTCCCGACGAGATCCTCGAGGCCCCCGCCGTGCCGCACACCTTGAGCGGCAAGCGGCTCGAGGTGCCCATCAAGAAGCTGCTGCGCGGCACCCCGCTGGAGAAGGCCGCGAACATCTCCAGCGTCGACGACCCCGATGCGCTGCGCTGGTACGCCGCCTTCGCGGCGTCCCGGCTCAGTCGTTGACGGTGCTCAGTCGTTGACGGTCGTCCGCCCGACGTTCCAGATCTCGTCGCAGTACTCCTCGATCGCCCGGTCGGAGGAGAACTTGCCGCTGCGTGCGGTGTTCAGGACGGACATGCGGGTCCACCGCGCCCTGTCCTGCCAGACGCGGCTGACCTGGTCCTGACAGTCGACGTAGTACTGGTAGTCCGCGACGACGAGGAACGGGTCGGAGAAGCGGAGGTTGTCCACCAGGGGCCGAAACACCTCGGTGTCCCCGCGCCCGAACGTGCCGTCGGCGAGCAACTCCAGGACTGCGGTGAGTTCGGCGTTGCCCCACACCCAGTCGCCCGGGACGTAGCCGTCGCGCTTGATCTTCTCGACGTCGTCCACGGTCAGGCCGAACAGGAAGAAGTTCTCCGGGCCACACTCCTCGCGCATCTCGACGTTCGCGCCGTCCAGCGTGCCGATGGTCAGCGCGCCGTTCATCATGAACTTCATGTTCCCGGTACCCGACGCCTCCTTGCCGGCGGTGGAGATCTGCTCGGAGAGGTCCGCGGCCGGGTAGATCACCTCGGCCGTCTGCACGTTGAAGTTCGGGATGAACACGACCTTGAGGAAGCGGTTCACGTCCGGGTCGTTGTTCACGACCTCGCCGACCGCGGTAATGAGCTTGATGATCCGCTTGGCCATGAAGTAGCCCGGCGCGGCCTTGCCACCGAAGACGAACACCCGCGGCGGGATGCTCAGCCCGGGGTTCTGCTTGAGCCGGTGGTACAGCGCCACGATGTGCAGCACGTTGAGGTGCTGGCGCTTGTACTCGTGGATCCGCTTGACCTGGACGTCGAAGAGCCAGTCCGCGTTGAGTTCCAGACCCGTGGTGGTGTGCACGTAGTCCGCGAGACGAACCTTGTTCGCCCGCTTGACCGCGCGCCACTCCTCCTGAAACGCCGGGTCGTCGGCGTGCTTCTCCAGCCCGCGCAGCTTGCTCAGATCGTTGAGCCAGCCCTCCCCCACGGTGCGATCGAGCAGGCCGCGCAGCCCCGGGTTGGCCAGGGCGACGAACCGACGCGGGGTCACGCCGTTGGTCTTGTTCGAGAACCGCTCCGGCCAGAGCTCGTAGAAGTCGTGGAGGGTGTTGGCCTTGAGCAGATCGGAGTGCAGGGCGGCGACGCCGTTGATGGCGTGGCTGCCGACGGTGGCCAGGTGCGCCATCCGCACCGACTTCCCGCCCTCTTCGCCGATCAGGGACATTCGACGCACGCGGTCGGAGTCGTCGGGGAAGCGCTCGCGAACCTCGTCGAGGAAGCGTTCGTTGATCTCGTAGACGATCTCGAGGTGGCGCGGCAGGCAGTCGCCGAACATCTTCAGCGGCCACGTCTCCAACGCCTCGGGCAGCAGCGTGTGGTTGGTGTACCCGAAGGTCGCGACCGTGATCTCCCAGGCCTCGTCCCAGTCCATCCGGTGCTCGTCGACGAGCAGGCGCATCAGTTCGGCGACGCCGATCGACGGGTGGGTGTCGTTGAGCTGGATGGCGACGCGGTCGGGCAGGTCGCGGACCGAACTGTCCGTCAGGTAGCTCATGATGTGCAGGATGTGCTGCAGCGAGCAGGACACGAAGAAGTACTGCTGCAACAGGCGAAGCCGCTTCCCGTCCTCGGCCTCGTCGTTGGGGTAGAGGACCTTGGTGACGGTCTCGGAGTTGATCTCGTCCTTGACCGCGCCCCAGTAGTCGCCGGTGTGGAACGCGTCGAGCGCGAAGGTGTCGACGGCGCGGGCGCTCCACAGCGTCAGCACGTTGCAGGTCCGGACGCCGTAGCCCTGGATCGGGGTGTCGTAGGCGACGCCCTTCATCACCCGGCCCGGCACCCAGCGGGACCGGACGTGGCCGGCGCCGTCGAGGAACTTCTCGCTGTGGCCGCCCCAGTTCACGAGGAAGCTCACATCCGGCTTGGCGATCTCCCACGGGTTGCCGTTCGCGAGCCAGTTGTCGGTCTTCTCGACCTGCCAGCCGTCGCGGATCTCCTGCTGGAAGATGCCGAACTCGTACCGGATGCCGTACCCGATGGCCGGGCGCTCGAGAGTCGCGAGGGAATCCAGGTAGCACGCCGCGAGCCGGCCGAGACCGCCGTTGCCCAGGCCCGGTTCCTGCTCGCAGGCCAGCACCTCGTCGAAGTCCTGACCCAGGGCCAGCAGCGCCGCTCGGGCGTTGGCCTCGAGCCCGAGATTCAGCAGGTTGACGCCGAGCTGCGGGCCCATCAGGAACTCGGCCGACAGGTAGCAGGTGACCTTGCGGTTGAGGTCCACCGAGGTTTGGGTGGACGCCGTCCGGTTGTCCTGCATGCGGTCGCGGACAGCCAGCGCCAGCGCCCGGTAGTAGTGCTCCGGCTTGAGTGCGGCGGCGGGCCGGCCAACCGAGTAGCGCAGATGGTCGACGATCCCCCGTTGCAGCGAATCGACGTCGGCTCCGGTGCGACTGCTACCCCGCGGCTCGGTCGAAGGGGCGGTGTCGGAGGTCGGCAGCGAGTCCGTCATGTGGGAAGCGTTTCACCAGCGTGTTGAATCCGCGTAAACGCCCCCCGAAGCCCGCGCCCGACGCGCGGTTGAACGGTCGGCGCCTACTCGCCGATGTCCTCGAGCCAGATCTCCGGCTTCGCCGCGATGAACGTGGCCATGAGGGCCGCGCACTCGGGCGAATCGAGGTCGATCGTCTGCACGCCGGCGTCGTTGAGCCACGCCACGGCGCCGGGGAACGTCCGGGACTCGCCGATCACCACCGCGGGAATGTTGAACTGCCTGACGAGCCCGCTGCAGTACCAGCAGGGCGCGAGCGTCGTCACCATGATCGTGTGGCGGTAGCTGCGTTGGCGGCCGGCGTTGCGGAAGGCGTCGGTCTCGCCGTGCACGGACGGGTCGCCGTGCTGCACCCGCCGGTTGCGACCGCGGCCCAGCAGTTCGCCGTCGGCCGTGAACAGCGCGGCACCGATCGGGCACCCGCCCTCGGCCAGACCGGTGCGCGCTTCCTCCAGCGCGACCTGCAACAGCTCCCAGGCGAACTCGTCGGTCAGGCTCATGCCCGCAGTCTGCGGCAAAGCTCCGGTCACGAATGGCGCAGTGCCGGAATAGCGCTCCGGCGCGGCGCGCTCTGGAGCACATGTACGCAATGGAGCGAGAAGAGTTCGAGGTCGAGGTCGGCCGGGTGCTGGAGAATCTCCCGCGCCGGCTGTCCGATCGGATCGCCAACGTGGCGTTCGGCGTCGAGGAGGGGCTCGAGCGCCTGAATCTGCTCGGCCTCTACGAGGGCATTCCCCTGACGAAGCGGACGACGCAGTACGCCTTCGCCCTGCCGGACCGGATCACGATCTACCGGTGGCCGATCCTCATTCGCTGCGACTCCTACGCGGAGGTCCTGGCCAAGATCGAGCTCGTCGTGAAGCACGAGATCGGCCACTACTTCGGCATCGGCGACGCCCGGCTGCACGAGCTCGGGTACGCCTGACCCACAATGCGGCCATGCCGCTCGCACCGTCCGGGGAACAGTTCGCCCTTCGCCACGGCGACCAGCGCGCCGTCGTCGTGGAGGTCGGCGGCGGGATCCGCTCCTACGTCCACGGCGAGCGGGACGTTCTCGAGCCCTACGCCGAGCAGGACATGTGCGACGGCGGGCACGGCTCCCCGCTGATCCCGTGGCCCAACCGGCTCGCGGACGGGAAGTACACGTTCGACGGGAAGAGCTACCAGCTCGCGATCACCGAGATCGCGCGAAACAACGCCACGCACGGCCTGCTGCGCTGGGCCAACTGGCGCTGCCTGGAGCGCGAGCCGTCACGCGTGCGGCTCGGCGTTCGGCTCCACCCACAGCCCGCCTACCCGTTCCTGCTCGACGTGTCGATCGACTACGCCCTCTCCGACGACGGCCTCGTGGCGACCACCGCCGCCACCAACCTCGGCTCGACGGCCTGCCCCTACGCGAGCGGGCAGCACCCGTACCTGTCCCCCGGCACGGGCCGAATCGACGACGCCGTCCTGCACCTCGACGCCGCGACGTTCGTCGACACCGACAACCCGCGCCAACTGCCGACCGGCTCCAAACCCGTCGCCGGCAGCGATCTCGACTTTCGCGTTCCGCGACGGATCGGCGAGACGAGGGTCGACCACGCGTACACCGACCTGGTTCGCACCGACGGTCTCGCGACGGTGCGGCTCACCGGTTCCGACCGTCGGACCGTCGAACTCTGGGCAGACGCGAGCTATCCGATCCTGCAGATCTTCACCGGAGACACCCTGGCGCCGCATCGCGCCCGCCACGGGCTTGCGTGCGAACCGATGACCGCTCCCTCGAACGCCTTGGCCAGCGGGCAACACCTGATCCGTCTCGAGCCCGACGAGACCCACATCAGCCGCTGGGGCGTCCGAATCAGCTAGGAGGAACAGCCAGTGCCGAGCATGGTGGGACTGATCGAGGAGTACGACCGCGCCTGTGCGTACACCGACGACCTGTGGCGCGACCTCAAGCCGGACGAGGTGCTGTGGCGCCCGAGCGAGGAGTCCAGCGCGATCGGCTGGCACCTCGGACATCAGGCGATCGTGGCCCACTTTCTGATTCGCAACCTCACTGCGGCCGAGCCCAGCCCGGACGCGCAGCTGGAGAGGGTCATGGACTCCGCGACGCCCGAGCGCCAGCGCGGGGACCTGCCGAGCCTGGACCGGATCGCGAACTACCGCACCGCGGTGGCCGAGCGGGTCAAGTTCCGGGCCCGCAACATCGCGGAGCGGGCCGTCGGCGCGCCCGTCCAGATGCAGGTCATCGGCGCGACCCTGCTGACCGCGGTGATCAACCACGAGTACCAGCACAGCCAGTGGATCGGCGAGGTTCGCTCCCGCGACCTCGGGCACGCCCTTCCGGCGCGGCCCACCTCGGACCTGCTCTGCGAACTCGACGGCTACCTGGTGATCGGCGGCAGCTGACGCAAAGTCAGTTGGGGAGTCGGTAGGTGACGACGACCCGTCCGTCCTGGATGCAACCGGTACCGCCGAGCAGGAACTGGGCCGAGCCGGGCAGCGCGACGCTCGGCGCCAGCACGGAGGATGCGACGAAGCCGCTGCCGCCACCGCCACCGCCGCCGAGGGCCGGGCCCGCGGCCCCGCCGCTGCCGCCCGCGTAGCCACCCCCGCCGCCGCCCGCGCCCACCGGGCCGGTCGCCATGGTGCCGGAGTGTTCGGCGGCGAAGACGTCGACCGTGCCGTACCCGCCCTGGCCGCCGCGCCCGCCCTCTTCCTGGTCGAACCCGCTCTGGCCGTCCGGACCGGAGATTCGCTTCAGGCCGGCGCCGCCCGACGGGCCGGTCGCGCCGAGGCCGCCCTTCCCGGCGGCATCGCCGGCACCGTTTCCGCCGCGCTCGCCGCCACCGTCGCCGCCGCGCGCCGAGGAAATCGGCATGGAGGCCGTCGCACCGCCCGCGCCACCGCCGCCCCCGGCCACGAGGATCCGCGAGTCCATGTGCTTCAGTGCGCCGCTCAGACGCACGCTCGAGGCGCCGCCGCCGCCACCGCCGCCCAAGGCTCCCGCGCCGCCCTTCGCGCCGCCGTTGAGTCCGGCGACGCCCGGCCGGACGCCGTCCGCGTCACCGCCGCGCCCGCCCACCAGGATGCTCAGCACCTCGCCGCCGGCAACCGGGAACAGCGCGGAGACGAGGCCGCCCTGGCCGCCGGACGGACCGGCCTGCCCGCCCACCGCGCCACCGGCTCCGCCGCCCGCGCCACGAGCCTCGACGTGCACCTCGGTCACCCCGGCGGGAATCCGAAGCGTGTAGCGCCCGGCGGTCGGCTCGTCGTAGACGCAGACGACCGTGTCGAGCGTCGGACCGGTGGCGCAGTCCCCCACGGTCTCCGCCGCCTCCGCCGGAGCGGAGATCCCCGCCAGCACGAGGCCGACGGCCGCGCCCGCAATCGTCGTGGCGCGCAACTCGCGCCTTCTGTCTGCCGACATCGCCGCCACCATTCGCTCGCCCGGTGCGCTGTTCCCTCCCAGGTTCAGCTTCTTTGCTGCCACTAGGCGAGCCCATTTTTCCGAACTGTTGCATCGCCAGATCGCCGCGAGATTGCCGAATCGCTTCGTGGTCCGCACCACTGCATACAGGCGCAACGGCGCCCCATGCCGTCGGGCAAACTGACTGTCAGTCATATGTGTCCGCGGCTACGCAGCAGCGTGGAACGATCGCTTGGATCGTTCGTACGTGACTGCCCTCACACCGTGTGCGCCGCAACGCTGAACGGGGCGGCAGCGGGTGCACCGTCCAAGACGACGCCGATGTCTCATGTCTCGCGCGTCACCCCCGGTCCAGCCCGTCGCGTACCCCTGGGGTTCGGCCGAGCTGTCGCCGCGCCTCCTCGACGGTCCGGCCGGGATGCCGAGCGCCGCACCCCGCCGTGGGACGCGGGGTGTCGTTGGTCACGAGGCCCGGTTCTCGGCCTCGGGCCGTGGGCGCGGGCTCAGCCGGTGCGCTTCTGGATGTTTGCCCATTCGTCCTTGAGGCCGACGGTGCGGTGAAAGGTGCCGGGGGTGTCGGGGTCCGCGGCGAAGTACCCGAGGCGCTCGAACTGAACGACCTCGCCGGGTTTGGTCTCGGCCAGCACCGGTTCGGCCTTCGCCCCGACGATCGTGCGGCGCGAAGCCGGGTTCACGACGGGCTCGGTGCCGTCGCTGCCCGGGTGGGCGTCGACGAACAGCCGCTCGTACAGGTGCACGTCGACGTCGACGGCGTGCGCCGCGCTCACCCAGTGCATCGTGGCCTTGACCTTGCGGCCGTCGGGCGCGGCGCCGCCCTTGGTCTCCGGGTCGTACGTGCACCGGACCTCGACGACGTTCCCCGCGTCGTCGGTGACCACGTCGGTGGCGGTGACGAAGTAGCCGCCGCGCAGCCGAACCTCGCGGCCGGGCGCGAGGCGGAAGTACTTCGGCGGCGGGTCGAGCTTGAAGTCGTCCTGTTCGATCCAGAGTTCGCCGCCGAACGGCACGCTGCGCACGCCGGCGGACGGGTCCTCCGGGTTCTCGGTCAGGTCGACGTACTCGACCTGACCCTCGGGCCAGTTCTCGATGACAAGCTTCAGCGGTTCCAGCACGGCCATCCGGCGCAGGGCGTGCGCGTTGTGGTGCTGGCGGACGAAGTACTCGAGGAACTCGATCTCGGTCGTGGTGGTGGTCTTCGCGAGCCCGAGCGTCGTCACGAACTCCCGGATCGCCGCCGGCGGGTACCCCCGGCGGCGCATGCCCTGCAGCGTGGGCATCCGCGCGTCGTCCCACCCGTCGACCGTTCCGTCCTCCACCAGCGCGCGCAGCAGGCGCTTGGACATGACGGTGTGCGTCAGTCCCAGCCGGTTGAACTCCGTCTGCTCGGGCCGTTCCCGCGGCAGGTCGAGGTGGTCGAGGCACCAGTCGTAGAGCGGGCGATGGTCGGTGAACTCGAGCGTGCAGATCGAGTGCGTCACGCCCTCGATCGCATCGGACTGCCCGTGCGCCCAGTCGTACGTCGGGTAGAGGATCCAGTCCGTCCCGGTCCGCACGTGCGGGACACGACGGATCCGGTAGAGCACGGGGTCGCGCAGGGACATGACGCTCGCCTGCATGTCGATCTTCGCGCGCAGCACGCAGGCGCCGTCGGCGAACTCCCCGTCGCGCATGCTCCGCAGCAGGGCGAGGTTCTCCTCGGGGGTGCGGTTGCGGTAGGGCGACTCGATGCCCGGCTGACCGAACCCGCCACGCTGCGCGCGGATCGTCTCGCCGTCCTGGTCGTCGACGTAGGCCAGGCCCTTGTTCACCAGCACCTCGGCCCAGTCGTAGATCTGGGCGAAGTAGTCGCTCGCGTAGAACACGTTCGCCGGCGTGAAGCCGAGCCACGCGACGTCGGCGAGGATCGCCTCGACGAACTCGTGATCCTCCGCCTCGGGGTTGGTGTCGTCGAAGCGCAGGTTGCAGATGCCGCCGAACTCCGCCGCCAGCCCGAAGTTCAGGCAGATGCTCTTCGCGTGCCCGATGTGCAGGTACCCGTTGGGCTCCGGCGGGAACCGCGTCTGCACCCGGCCGCCGTACTTCCCGCTCGCGAGGTCGCGGCGGATCAGGTCGCGGACGAAGTCGCTGGCGGCGGGGCCCGTATCGGGTTCGGCGTTCATCCGGTCATGTTTTCAGGTCCGGCGGGCCAACGGACGCAGGGTGGTCCCGCGTTCTTCAGCACACCTTCCGCGCGCCGGCGGCGACGGCCTCTCGGGCAGCGGCGGCGTCGTCGGCGGCGAGGGCCCGCTGCGCCAGGGCGACGCACTCGGCGTGCGTGTGCGCAGCGAGGGCGGCGCGCACCTCGGGCAGCGCGATCGGCGCCATCGACAGGCTCGTGACGCCCAGCCCGACGAGAACCAGCGCGAGCAGCGGGTCGCCCGCCGCCTCCCCGCACACGCCGACGGGGCGACCGGACGCAGCGGCGCCCTCGGCGGCGATGCGGACGAGGTCGAGGACTGCGGGCTGCCACGGGTCGAGCAGGTCGGCGAGTTCGCCGTTCATGCGGTCGGCGGCCATCGTGTACTGGGCGAGGTCGTTGGTGCCGAGGCTGAAAAAGTCGACCAACGGGGCGACCTGACGGGCCCTCAGCACGAGGCCGGGCACCTCGACCATCACGCCCGCGCGGGTCAGCCCGGCGGCGTGGGCCTGCGCGACGAAGGCCGCGGCCTCGCCAGGAGTGGACACCATCGGCGCCATGACCCAGACGTCGGCGTCGGCGTCCTTGGCCGCGAGCGCGATGGCCTCGAGCTGGTCGGCCAGCAACGCCGGCAGCGCGCGGGAGGTCCGCAGGCCTCGCACGCCGAGGGCGGGGTTCGGCTCCTCGGGCCGGGTCACGAATCCGAGCGGTTTGTCCGCGCCGGCGTCGAGCGTCCGCACGACGACCTTGCGGCCGGCGAACGCTGCGAACACGCGCGCGTAGGCGGCGTGCTGCTCTTCGACGGTCGGTGCGTCGGTGCGGTCGAGGAAGAGGAACTCGGTGCGGAACAGCCCGACGCCCTGCGCGTCGACGGCCGCGACCGCGTCCAGGTCCCGGCATGCGCCGAGGTTCACAAGCAGGTCGACGGCGTGCCCGTCCGCAGTGCGGCCCGGTCCGCGGAGTGCGGCAAGCGCAGCCCGACGGCGCTGCTGCGCGGCAAGCGCGGCGGTCACCTGCGCCTGGTCCGGGTTCACGACGACGGTGCCGCCCGCGCCGTCGACGAGGACCTGCACGCCGTCGGTCAGCGCCCGCGCACCGGGCCACGAGACGACCGCGGGCACGCCCATCGCCTTGGCGAGGATCGCGGTGTGGCTCGTCGGACCGCCGACCTCGGTCACGATCGCGAGGACCTGCGCCGGGTCGAGCGTCGCGGTCTCGGCCGGGGACAGGTCGTAGGCGACGAGCACGAACGGGTGTCCCGGGTCGGGGACCTCCGGCATCGCGACGCCCAGGACGTGCGAGACGGCACGCAGGCAGACGTCGTCGAGGTCCGCGGCGCGTTCGGCCAGATAGCCGCCGATCGCGACGAGCATCGCGGTGAACTCCGCGAACGCCGTCTGCAGCGCGGAGACCGCGGACGCTCCGCTTTCGATGGCCGTGCGGACCTTGCCGAACAGGACCGGGTCGGCGGCCATCAGCGACTGCGCCGAAAGGACCGAGGCGGCCGGTTCGCTCGCTCGGGCCGAGCGGGCCTGCAGGTCCGCGCTCGTCGCGGTCAATGCGGCCAGGGCCGTCTCGAGTTCGGCGGCGGGGTCGCCGAGCGGGGCGTCGTTGGTCGGCAGGACCAGCGGCGCGGCCATGCGGGCGACGGGCCCCGCGGCCACGCCGGGGCTGACCCCCAGCCCGGCGGCAGTACCAGTCGAGTAGCTCGCAGGCTCGTTCATGCGTCGTGGTCCGTCGCGATCACGGCGGCCAGGGACTCGAGCACGGCCTCGGCGTCGTCGCCCTCGGCCGAGAGCACGACCTCGTCGCCGCCGCGGGCGTCGAGGGCCAGCACGGACAGGATGCTGCGGGCGTCGGCGGGTTCGCCGCCGGGCTTGGCGATCTGCACCGGGATCGGTGCGGCCGCGGCGGCCTGGACGAACAGCGAGGCGGGGCGGGCGTGCAGGCCGACCTTGGAGCCGACGACGACGGTGCGAGCAGGCATGGCAGTCTCCTTGAGAAGCTGAGGGTGCGTCAGGCGTTGGTCAGGACGGGTTCGTCGATACCGGCGCGGCGCTGACCAGGGAGGTCTGCGACGGCCGGACGGGCTCGCCCCCAGGACTTCAGCCCGATCGTGCACAGGGCGCCGACGACGGTGCCGATGGCGATCGCGAGCACGTACAGGGCGGGGCGACCGACGAGACCGGCGACCCAGATGCCGCCGTGCGGGGCGCGGGAGGTGGAGCCGAACTGCATGACCAGCGCGCCGGTGACCGAAGAGCCGGCGACGATGGCCGGGATGACGCGCAGCGGGTCGGCCGCAGCGAACGGGATCGCGCCCTCGGTGATGAACGAGGCGCCGAGCAGCCAACCGGCCTCGCCGGCCTTGCGCTCCGGTTCGGTGAACAGGTGCCTGCGCAGCACGGTCGCGAGCGACAGCGCGAGCGGCGGGACCATGCCGGCGGCCATGACCGCGGCCATGATCTCCAGGTTGCCCTCGGCCAGTGAGCCGAGCGCGAAGGTGTAGGCGACCTTGTTGACCGGGCCGCCCATGTCGAAGGCCATCATCGCGCCGAGCAGCAGGCCGAGGAACACCGCATTCGTGCCGGACAGGCCGTTCAGCCAGTCGGTGAGGCCGTCCTGGACCTCGGCGATGGGCTTGCCGATCAGGACGAGCATCGCGAAGCCGGTCAGCAGCGTCGACACCAGGGGAATGACGACGACGGGCATGACCCCGGCGAGCGCACGGTGCACCTTGAGGCGAGCGATCGCCATCACGATCGCGCCGGCGAGCAGACCGCCGAGCAGACCGCCGAGGAACCCGGCACCGATCACGCCGGCGAGCAGACCGGCGACGACGCCGGGCACGAGCCCCGGCCGCCCGGCCATGCCGTAGGCGATGAAGCCCGCGAGGATCGGGACCAGCATCGAGAACGCCGTCGCGCCGATCTTGAACAGGACCCCTGCGAGGCCGGTCTCGTCGAGCAGCAGCGACGGGTCGGAGACGCCCGGGTACGTAACGCCCTCGAAGGATCCCCCGTTGACCTTGGCGGCGATCTCGGCGCCGCCGAGCAGGAACGCGAGGGCGATGAGGATGCCGCCGGCGGCGACGAACGGGATCATGTAGCTGACGCCGGTCATCAGCCAGCCGCGCAGCGTGGCGCCGGGGCCGGGCTTGCCGCCGGCCGGAGCCGGCGCCGCGACGGGCGCCGCGGCGGCGGGTGCGTGGGCGGCGGCAGCGGCGGCCTCGGCGAGCAGGCCGGGAGCGTCGTTGATCGCGCGCTTGACCGGGACCTGCACGATCGGCTTGCCCGCGAACCGGTCGCGGTCGCGGATCTCGACGTCGGCGGCGAGGATGACCACGTCCGCGTTGGCGATCTGATCGTGCGTCAGCGGGTCGGTGGCGGCGGCGCCCTGGGTCTCCACGACGATCTCGTGGCCGGCGTCGAGCGCGGTCTGCTCGAGGGACTCGGCTGCCATGAACGTGTGCGCGATGCCCGTCGGGCAGGCGGTGACGGCGACGATTCTCATCGTTTGCTCCCCTCGACGGCCTCGACGATCGTGGCGACGACCTGCTCGGGCGTGCTCGCGTCGAGCAGCGACTGCTTGAACGCGGCGTTGACGAGCTTGCGCGCGAGCGAGGCGAGGATGCGCATGTGGTCGTTGCCGCCGCCGGCGGGCGCGGCGATGAGGAAGATCAGGTGCGCGGGGCCGTCGGAGGCGCCCCAGTCGATGCCCGGAGTGCTGCGGGCGAACGCAACGGTCGGAACCGTCACCGCCGCCGAGCGCGCGTGCGGGACGGCGATGCCGCCTTCGAGCCCGGTGGGCAGCTGCGCCTCGCGGGCCGCGAGGTCGGCGAGGAACTCCTGCAGGTCGCTCACCCGCCCTGCGGCGGCGAGCCGTTCGGCCAGCACGCGGGTGGCCTCGGTGCGGTCCTTGACGTCGAGGTCGAGCTCGACGAATTCGGTGACGATCAGTGGCGACATTGCCGACTACCTCGCAGACGTGGGGCCGTCTCGGCCGGGGTGCCGAGTCGGGCGGTGCCTGTTCGCTCAGTGATGGAGCGTCAGTCGCGCAGGAGACGGGCGCGCTCGACGTGGTCGTGGATCGTGACGGCGGCCGGGACGAGGTCGTCCGGGCCGGGCATGCGGGACCCGGGGAGCGCGACCGCGGCCGCGCCCCAGGCGAGGGCCGTGGCGAGGGCCTGCGCCCCGGTGCCGCCGGCGGACAGGAAGCCGGCGAGCGTTGCGTCGCCGGCGCCGACGGTGCTCACCGGCGTCGCGGTGGCTTCGCCGTGCAGTGCGCCGTCGGCGTCGACGAGCAGGGCTCCGTCGGCACCGAGGGAAACCAGGACCGCCGCCGCGCCGCGCTCCCGCAGGGTCTGCGCGGCGTCGAGCGCGTCGCCGAGGGTGGCCAGGGTGCGGCCGATGGCCTCGGCGAGTTCGTCGCGGTTGGGCTTCACGAGCGCCGGGCCGGCGGCGACGCCGAGCCGCAGCGCCGGGCCGGAGGTGTCGAGCGCGAGCCGGACGCCGGTGCCGCGCAGTGCCGCGATCGCCTGTGCGTACAGCGAATCGGGCGCTCCAGGCGGGAGACTTCCGCACAGCACGACCCACTCCGCGCCCGCGGCGGCCTCGGCCAGCGCGCCGAGCAGCGCGTCGATCTCGCGCGGTTCGAGCGCCGGGCCGGCCTCGTTGAGCTTGGTGGTGGTGCCGTCGGGTTCGACGAGGGCGACGTTGCTGCGCACCGGCTGCGCGACGGCGACGGCGGCGACGTCGACGCCGGTGGGGCCGAGCAGGCGGACGAGTTCGCCGCCGTCGGCGCCGCCGACGGGCAGGACTGCGCGGGTCTTGTGGCCGTGCAGGGCGAGCGCGCGGGCGACGTTGACGCCCTTGCCGGCCGGTTCGACGGACGCGGCCTGCACGCGGGCGACGGCGCCGCGGACGAGGGCGTCGAGCGCGAGGGTGCGGTCGAGGCTCGGGTTGGGGGTGAGGGTGACGATCACGCCTGCACCACCCGCAGGCCGGCGGCGTCGAGGTCGAGCGCGAGCTCCGGCGCGAGACCTGCGTCGGTGACGAGAACGTCGACGTCGTCGAGGTTTCCGAAGCGGGCGAAGTGGTCGACGCCGACCTTGGTGTGGTCGGCGAGCACGACGGTCCGGCGTGCGGCGCGCATCAGCGCCTGCTTGGTTTCGGCCTCCGCGAGGTCCGGGGTGGTCAGACCGCGTTCGACGCTGATGCCGTTGGTGCCCATGAACGCGACGTCGACGTAGGTGTCGGCGAGTTGGCGCGCCGCCCAGGACCCGACGGTGGCCATCGTGCGGCCGCGGACGCGCCCGCCGAGGACGAGGACGGTGAGGTTCGGGCGGTTGGCCAGCGTCGCGGCGATCGGCAGCGCGTTGGTGACGACGGTCAGTTCGCGGTCCGCGGGGAGGATCTCGGCCAGGCGTGCGGTCGTGCTGCCGGCGTCGAGCAGGATCGCGCCCTCGACGGGCAGTTCGCCGAGCGCCGCCTTGGCGATGCGCTCCTTCTCCTCGGTGTGCGCGCAGTCGCGGGTCGCCAGCGCCGGCTCGAACCCGAGGGCCTCGACGAGGATCGCTCCCCCGTGCACGCGGCGCAGCCGACCCGCGCGCTCCAGCGCGGTCAGGTCCCGGCGAACGGTCTCCGGGGTGACCGCGAACAGTTCGGCGAGGCCGGCGACGTCGACCCGGCCCTGCGCCCGCGCCCGCTCGACGATCCGCTCGTGGCGCTCTTCGGCGTACATCGCTGCTCCTCGGGCCGTCGGGCTACATCACCGACGGTAGGTCCGATTGGTTGCGTAGTCAACGCCGTTTCTATTTGTTTGTTTCCGTTTCTGTTGGAACGAGTCTGGCTGTCATCGGCTCCAAACGAGGACCTCCCACTGGCTTCGGGTTCGGCGCTCACCCGGCCATGTTTTTGGGTCCACGGCTCGGCCCCGCCAGGTAGGTCTCCAAAAGAGCCGGCAGATCCCGATCGCGTGCGAAGCCCCGTTCCGCGATGAGGCGGACGCCCTCGCGTGCCAGGTCGACGTCGTCCGCGTCGAGGACCGGACGGAGAACCTGCAGGTCCATCGAGTCCTGGAACCGTTCCGCGCTGCGGGCCAGCAACTTCATGGCGACGAGGTGGCCGGGGCGGGCCACCGGGCCGAGCAGTCCGGGGGTGATGGTCCGCTCGCGATCTCGTACCCCACCGAGCGCATGTGGAAGGCCAACTCCTCCGCATGCGAATCGGACTCGACGGCGACGGCCAGGTCGATGTCGCGCGTGGTTCTGGGCTCGGCCCAGGAGGACACGGCCAGTCCGCCGACGAGAGCGAAGCCCGCGCCCAGATCCCGAAGCGTCTCGATCCCGAGCCGAAGGGTTGGTTCGAGCGGCGTCACGAGAGACGATCGGAGAGGACTCCGTCGGCCATGTCGCCGAACTCGGCCCCGGGACGCCGCTCGAGCCATTCGGCGACGACCGCGTCGATCTCGGCCTCGGAAAGCTCGGGGCGATCGTTGCGCAGGCGCTGGCGATACATCGAGATGCCGAGGTCGTAGAGGGCGAGCGCCATCGGGATTCCGCCGCTGTCGGTCTCGGAGCTCATGGCCCAGTTTCGCACGTGCAGCGTTCGTTCGATCGGATTCGCGGAGGCGTCCGTCCACTCAGCAGATCCGAGCGAAGCCCGCCCACGTGAAGGCCTGGGCGCTGCCCCACGGGGTGGCGTGCTCCTCGGCGAAGGAGGCCGTCAACGCGAACTCCGGGCCGAGTTCCGCGGCCAGCCCGGCGGCGTCGTAGCGGGCGACGTCCAGCCCCGAACACTGGGTCGGGCCGTCGAGGGCGAAGGTCGCCAGCACCACTCGGGCGCCGGGCGTAGTTGCGGCGCGCAGTGCCTCGACGTACCGGCGGCGCGCGTCGGGTTCGACGAGGAAGTGGAAAACGGCCCGGTCGTGCCACACGTCCCAGTGGCGCGACGGCCGCCAGGCGAGCAGGTCCTCGGTCAACCACTGCACGCCCTCCCCGGCGGCTCCGAGCCGTTCTCGAGCGGCGGCCAGCGCCACGGCGGACAGGTCGAGCACGGTCACGTCCCGGTGCCCGCGATCGAGCAGCACGTCGACGAGGACCGACGCGCCGCCGCCGACGTCGACGACCGACGCGTCGGCGCCGACGCCCAGTAGGTCGAGGGCCCGCAGCGAGGCGGCCGCGTCGGTTCGGAACCAACTCACGCCGTCCTCGCCGCGCGAGCGGTACGCGTCGTCCCAGTGCGCGGCCAGCGGTGGGGTGCTCATCCCACCGTTCTACCGTGCGCGGGCCGGGACCGCGGTCTTGCGGCGGGTCGAGTACAGGCCGTAGAGCAGCCCCACACCCAGCAGCGCGCCGGCCACGCTCAGCGCGATCGGCATGACGCCGCCGCCGTCGTCCGACCCACCGACGACGATCGCGGTCTCGCCCGCCACCAACTGCACGTTCCACGGCGTGCTGTCGAAGGGCATGACGGGCTCGGTGCCGGGGGTGGCGCGGACCTTGAGCGCGAAGGTCATCGAGCCCGGCTTGGCCGCGACCGTTCCCTGGTACAGGCCCGGGGCCGTGCCCTGCTTCAGGGTCACCTCCTTGGCCGGGCTGCCGACGAGGGCGGTCACCTTCGGCCCTTGGATCGGGGAGCCGGAGTCGTTGTCGGTCAGGGTCACGTTGGCCTGCCACGCCGCCCCGGCGGGCACGAACGACAACTCCTTGACCAACACCACGGCACGTCCGCCGCTGTGGGCCGCGGCCGTTTGGGCGCCGAGACCCAGCGCGGCCGCGACGAACGCGAGGACCAAGCAGAGCACGGAACGAGGTGCGATGGCGCGCATGGTCAGTCTCCCGAGTTCAGGATCGCCGCCGCGGCGGCGGTCTCGACGAGTTCGTGCAGGTACTTCAATCCGGTGACCGCGGCGCCGATCCCGCCGGCGCCGATCACCAGCACGACCACGCATACGGCGAGCGTGCGCTGCCCGACGCCGACCGGCCCGGTGGTGCGGCGTCGGCTCTGCACCGCCGTGCCCGCGACGCCCCCGGACGCGCCGTCCACGAGCGCGACGTCGTCGTCGCGCAGGACGTGACCCTCCTCGTCGAAGTGCACGCCCTTGGCCCACATGTCGTCGTACTCCTCGGACTCCAGACCCTCGGCGTCGGCCGAGAGCTGAGCACGCCTGCCGGCCTCGAGCATCAGGATCGTCGAGGCGACCGCCATCAGACCGAAGAGCAGGATTTTCGCGTACAGGACGAGGAAGTAGTTCTGTGCGTACGGGAGCAGGTCGAGCTTTCCCCACGCGGACGGCGAGAACCGGTTGGTGGAGAAGGGCGCGTCGTAGGCGGCCTTGGACGCGAGCAGGTACAGGCCCGTGCCGAGCGTCCCGCCGAAGCTGCCCCACAGCAGGCTGTTCAGGAAGCTGCGCCGGACCTCGAGGGTGTGCAGGGCGATGACGGACAGCGTGCGCCGCAGCCGGGGCACGGCGAGGAACGCCATGACGAATGCCAGCACCATCCAGACGCTGGCCAGCACAACGTGGGACTGCAGCAGGAAGACCTCGAAGACGCTGCCTTCGACGACGTACTTCAGGCCGCGGAACTCGGTGAGCACCTTGGCGTTCGGGAAGTCCAGCGTGGTGCTGACGTTCTTCAGCAGCGTCTGCACGCCGGGCTGGTTGACCGTTCCGGTGAACTCCCACTCGCCCGGACCGTTGACGATCGCCGTGCACTGGTAGGACCCCTGCGGCGTCTCGGGGTCGTTGTAGTGCTGGTCCTGGCAGCCGGTCGCCTCTTCCTCGGGTTCTTCGCCGGGCCGGTTGAAGGTCAGGAACACCGCGTACGCCGCGCAGGTCGGTCGTTCGTCCGCGTTGCGAACCGAGATCTGCATGGTGATGTGGTTCTCGGAGTTCTGGTGACTCAGCTTCGCCTGCTCGATCCCGAACACGAGCGTGGCGGGGTCGTAGGGCGTGGAGTTCGTCGCGGACTCCCCCGGCGCCAGCGTTGTGCCGGCGGGCACGGCGCACGAGTCCTTGGGAGCGGCCGGCGCGATCGGCTCGGCGGACGCCGCCGCGGCCGGGATCAACAGCGTCGCGCTCAGCCCTGCGACGAGCGCGAGGCGCTGCCCTCGGCGTGCCACGTCAGGCGACCACGAGGTCGACGGGCACCAGGTGGACGACGCCGCCGGTCTGGAACTGCACGAACAGGCGGTAGGTCCCGGCCTTGGCGAAGGTCGGCGCGATGGACAGCGTCGGCCCGCCGAGTTGGACCTCGTCCTTCGGCGCGTCGTTGGGGTGGACGTGCACGGCTCGCAGGTCGCCGTTGCGGAACCCGGTGATGTGCGCCCACGACGCCAGGTACGGCTGCAGGACCTCGACTCCGGAACCGTTCTGACGCACGGTCAGCTGCAGCGAGTTGGGGCCCACCGCGGGGGCTCCGTCCACGACGACCTCGAAGCCGTCGGATCCCGCAACGGGCGCGAACGGCTTCTTGGCGTAGGTACCCGGCACCTCGAAACCGGTGCCGAGGCGCCGGGAGTCGAGGTTGCCGTCGGGATCGAGAGCGTCGAACTCGGCGACGAGCCGGTACGGCCCGGGCTCGTCCACGGTCAGCGGCGCGGTCCACCGCCCGGTGGTTTCGTCCAATTCCGGGTGCAGGTGCTGAAAGCCGGTCAGGTCGTCGCGCACGACGTACACGTGCATGAGCTTGGTCAGTTCGAGCACGAACTCCTTGTGGGGCGTGCCCTTCGGCCCGTCGATCGTGAACGCGAGCGTGCCGGCCCTGCCCGCCTTCTTCGGCGTGGCCACCTTGGTCAGCGAGTACCCGGCGAGCGCGGCCTTGCGCCCGTCGCCCTCGTCTGCCATGGCGGCGTGCTCGGCGGCGGACATCGTCGAGTGGTCCATGCCGGCCATGCTCGAGTGGTCCACCGCGGCCTGGACGCCGGCGGGAGCGGCGTGGTCGCCGCCGTGTCCGCCGCCGCAGCCGGCCAGGATCAGGAGCGCGGCGAGGCCGCCGGACACCGCCAGATTGCGCTTGATCACAGGAGGTTCACCTCTGGTTAGCCGCGGCCGCGCAGCTGTTCGTAGACGACGGCCGCCTTGGACAGTTCGTTGAAGTACTTGATCAAGGTCACGCACAGCCCGATGGCGCCCAGGCCCACGGCGAGGACCACGACTGCGCCCCACAGCCCGGCCACCGGCAGCCCGGCGGCCTCGGCCCGGCGCCGCGCACGCGTGGCCAGGGCCGTCCCGCCCTCGGCGCCGGCAAGTTCGAAGTCCAGGTCGTCGCCGGGTTCGACGATCCATTCGTCGTCCTCGTCCGCCTCCAGGTCCAGATCGACCGGCCCGCCCGCGGCCTCGGACTCCACCGCCGCGCGCTGGGCCTCGCGGGCGAGCAGCGCCGTGGCCACGCCCATCGCAAAGAAGATGGCGATCTTGGCGTAGAGCGCGTAGTAGTACGGGACGCCGTAGGACTTCGCCTCCAAGTCCGACCAGTCCGAGCCGGACACGGGCTGGTCGTAGATGGCGTGGGACAGGAGCAGGTAGGTACCCGAGGCGAGCGTGGCGCCGAAGGCGATCCACAGCGCCCCGACGAGATGGCTGCGCCGGACCTGCAGGACGTGCAGGCCAAAGGCCGAGGGGATGCGGCGCAGCGCGGGAACGGCCACCAGTGCCACGAGGACGGCGAGGACCAGCCACACCGACGCGGCGATCACGTGGACCTGCAGGAACGCCACGTCGAGCAGACTCCCGTCGGCTTCTTCCACGGGAACCTGAGCCTGGGCGTTCGGCATCGCCGATGACCTCACTGGGTGCGAATGGGACCGTTCGCAGCACAGGCGGGGATCCTGTACGTACCGTTCGACGGCGGTTCGCGCCGGAGTGGACAGGTTTCGTGCGGAATTCTTTCCGCGCGGCAATCCGGGGCGCGGGCCGCCGTCAGGCCCGAGGGAGCGGTTCGGCCCCGCCGAGCCGGTAGCCCGCAGCACCGGGCCACTGGGCGGTGAACGCGTACCGGTCCGCGCGAATGAGGGTCTCGCGCAGCTCAACCGGACGCTCGCCGCACCGCCCGAGCCGGGTCGCCGCGAGCAGCACGACGCCGCGCGGGATGCGCAACAGCCGCCGGACGTCGGTGTCCGGGACGACGGCGCGGATCTCGTCGGTACCGGCGGTGAGTTCGACCCCAGAGCGGCGCAGCAGTTCGGTGTACAGGCTCGCGCGTTCCAGATCGGCGTCGAGCAGTGCTTCGCCGACGTCGCGCGGGAACCAGCTGCGGTCCAGCGCCAGCGGCTCGTCCCCGGCCCACCGAAGGCGTTCGACGAACACCAGGTTCGCGTTGGCCCGTATCGCCAACGCGCGCGCCGCGTGCGCGTCGCGGCGCAGTTCCAGTGCGCGCACGGTGCTGCGTTGTTCCACGCCGGTGCGCTCCACCGCACGGAACAGGGAGTCCACGGCGCCCAACGCCTGGGCGATGGCCGGTCCGCCCACGGCGCTGGCGCGGCCCTGGCTGGTTTCGACGACGCCGGACTCGCGAATCCGGCGCAGGGCCTGACGCACGGTGTGGCGGCTGACGCCGTATTCGCCGACGAGGGTCCACTCGCTGGGGAACCCCTGCGCGAACTCGCCGCGTGCCAGCCGCAGCCGGATGTCGGCCTCCAGCTGTGCCCACAGCGGTTGGCCGGGCGCGCGAACGAGTCGACGCGGCTCCTGCTGCGCCATGGACCCGCCTTCCCTCCGACCAAATCGCTGAAATCCTAGCGACTAAGTCCAGTACGGCGGGATCGGCCCCGTCAGGCCCCGAGCCCGGCGAGGCCCACGCGGTAGCCCGCGCTTCCCGGCCACTGCGCGACGAGGCTGAAGCGATCCCCCCGGATCAGACTCTCGCGCACTTCGACCGGTGCGTCGTCGAGGCAGCCGATCCGCTGGACGGCCAGCACGGCGACGTCGGCCTTGATGCCCAGCAGGCGGCGCGTCGCCGCGTCTGCCGCGACCGCCGAGATGCTCTCCCGCCCGCCGGTCAACCGCACTCCGGTCAGTCGCGCGAGTTCTCCGTACAGGCTGGCGTGCTCGAAACTGCCGTCCAGCAGCGGCTCGCCGAGCGCCATCGGCAACCAACTGCGGTCCAGCGCGAGCGGTTCCCCGCCGGCCAGTCGCAGCCGTTCGAGATAGACCAGGTCCGCGCTCGCCTCCAGGCCGAGAAGGGCCGCGATCTCCGGGTTGCGACGCACCGTCAGTTCGCGCACCTCGCTGCGCTGCTCGACCCCGGTTTCCTCGACCGAGCGGAACAGCGAGTAGAGCGCATCCACGGACTGCTCGATCGACGGGGTCCCGAGCGAGGACGTTCGCCCGCGCCCGGATTCCACGATCCCGGCGGCGCGCATCCGGCGCAGCGCCTCGCGCACCGTGTGCCTGCTCACCTGGTACTGCTCGGCGAGATCGTGCTCGCCGGGGAAGGCGAGTTCGAAGGCTCCGGCGGCGAGCCGGCGCTGCAGGTCGGCCTCGACCTGTGCCCAGAGCGGCATGGCAGAAGCGCGGTCGATCGCGCGCGCCTTGACGCCTCTGGCCATGGGCTCAGGGTATCGAGATTCGTCCGCGAGAACCCTGCCCCGGGGCCTCGTTTCTCGGCGATCTTGTCCGTACAATTTGCGATGTGGCGTTGACGGTTCGGTCCGGCGACCTGCTGGCCGGTCTCAGCGTCGCGGTGGTCGCAGTGCCCCAGTCGCTCGCCTACGCCGAGTTGGCGGGAATGCCCGCCGTCGCGGGGCTGTACTGCACGGCGCTGCCCCCGCTGGTGGCGGCGCTCTTCGCGTCCTCGCCGTACCTGCAGACCGGCCCGGTGGCGGTCACCGCCCTGCTCACCTTCGGCGCGTTGAGTTCGCGGGCCGAACCCGGCAGCCCGGAGTACGTGGCCCTCGGGCTCGGCCTGGCGCTGCTCGTCGGCGTCGTCCGCGTCGCGCTCGGCACGCTCCGCGCGGGCTGGGTCGCCTACCTCATGTCCCAGCCGGTGCTGCTCGGCTTCGTTCCCGCGGCGGCGCTGATCATCGCCACGTCGCAGACGGCGAAGGCGTTGGGGGTCGCGGACGCTCCCGACTACGCCAACCAGGTGTTCCAGGCGGGTTGGGCGCTGGCCCATCCCGGCCACTGGCGCATCGAGGCGGTCCTCGTCGCCGTGGCCACGGTCGCGGTGATCGTCGGCGGGCGGCGCCTGCACGCGCTGTTCCCCGGAGTGCTCGTCGCGGCCGTCGGGGCCTGCGTCCTCTCGGCCGCCGGCGGCTACTCCGGGCAGACGGTGGACAACGTCCCGGCGGGGCTGCCGCCCTTGACGGCGGACGCACTGCCGTGGGCGGAGCTGAGCTCCCTGGCACTGCCCGCCGCGGTGATCGCCCTGGTCGGCTTCACCGAGGCCGCCTCGATCAGCCGCCGCTTCGCCGCCGAGGACCGCAGCCGGTGGAACCCGGACCGGGAGTTCGTCGGCCAGGGCGCGGCGAACCTGACGGCCGCCCTCACCGGTGGCTTCCCATGTGGCGGCTCGTTCTCCCGCAGCGCGGTGGCGCGTCTGTCCGGCGCGCAGACACGCCTGTCCGGAGCCATCACCGGCGTGGCCGTGCTCGCGTTCCTGCCGTTCGCCTTCCTCCTCGAACCGTTGCCGCTGGCCGCGCTGGCCGGGATCGTGATCTCGGCGGTGTTCAGCCTGCTGCGCTTCCGCGCCCTGTGGGCGCTGTGGCGGATCTCGCCACCGCAGGCGCTCATCGCCTGGGGCACGTTCGCCGCAACCCTGGTCCTCGCGCCACGCATCGACGTCGCCGTCCTGCTCGGCATCGGCGCGTCCCTCGCCGTGTTCGTGTGGCGGGCGCTGAAACTCGACGTGGACGTCGCCGTGGCGCAGGAGACCCTGACGCTGACCCCGCGCGGCGTGCTGTGGTTCGGCACCGCGCAGCGCCTGTCCGACGCCATGCTCGACCTGCTGCCGGAGCATCCGACGGTGCGGCGCGTGGAGGTGAACCTGTCCCGGCTCGGCCGGATCGACACCACCGGGGCGCTGGTGCTCGCCGGGATGCTGACCCAGGCGCGGGAGGCAGGCCTGGAGGCACTCGCCGTCGGCATTCCCCCACAGTCGCTAGAGCTGACCACCGCAATCCTGGCCTCGCCGGACCTGCGCGCCTGACGGACCGTCAGCCTACGACGGTCAGCGGGAGCGCCCGACCAACCAGCGGACGGCGCACCACGGGGAGCGCACCGGCGACGTCCCGCAGCGCGCGGGCGGAGTGCGCGTCCGGCTCGGCCAGGACCACGGGCATCCCCGCGTCGCCGGCAACGCGCAGCGCGCGGTCCAAGGGGATCTGCCCCAGCAGCGGAGCACTCGCCGCCTGCGCGAGCTGCTCCCCGCCGCCGGAGCCGAACAGGTCGGTGTGCTCCCCGCAGTGCGCGCACGCGAGCGCGCTCATGTTCTCCACGACTCCGGCGATCGGCATCGAAGCGTCGCGTGCCATCGCGACGACTCGTTGCGCAACGTCGGCCGCAGCCCGCTGCGGGGTGGTCACCGCGAGCAGCGCAGCGTCGGGCACCAGTTCGAGCAGGGAAAGCTGGATGTCCCCGGTGCCCGGCGGCAGGTCCAGCAGCAGCACGTCGAGCGAACCCCAGTGCACGTCGACGAGGAACTGCTCCAGCGCCTTGTGCAGCATCGGCCCACGCCAGACCACCGGAGCGCCGTCCGGGACCAGGAAGCCGGTGGACATCAACGAGACGCCGTGCGCCCGCACCGGCATCATCAACCCGCCGACGACGACCGGGCTGCGGCGCACGCCGAACAGGCCGGGGATCGAGTAGCCCCACACGTCCGCGTCGATCACGCCGACAGAGGCGCCGCCGGACGCGAGCGCGGCAGCGAGGTTCGCGGTCACGCTGGACTTGCCGACGCCGCCCTTGCCCGAGGCCACCGCGTAGATGCGCGTGCCCTCGCCCATCCCGCCGGTCAGGTTCGGATTGCCCGCCCGCAGCCTCCCGGCCAGCTCGGCCCGCTCCCGCGGATCGAGTTCGCCGAAGCGCACGTCCACGTCCTGGACCCCGGCCACCCCCGTGGCGGCCGCGACGACCCGGGAGCGGAACTCGTCCTTCAGCGGGCAGGACGCCACGGTCAGACGCACCGTCACATCCGCTCGGCCACGCCGATCCACGACCACGTCTCCGAGCATGCCCAGCTCGGCCAGCGGCCGGCCGATCTCCGGGTCCAGGACCGCGCCGAGTGCTGCACGAAGCGCCTCGTGGTCAACGTCGGCACGCGACCGCACGCCCATCACGGCCTGCTCCCGTCCGCTGTGTCGGGGTCGACGAAGAACGCGCGGCGACGCGGCTTGACCGGGCGCATGAAGAACTCGGGCCGGCGCTGGCCGCGCGGGCCGAGCGTGGAGCGGGTCTTCGCCAGCCACTCGCCGTACATCGTCATCGACTTCGCGGTGTCGACGAACACGTCGCCGTACCGGTCGCCTTCGCGGGCCTTTTCCATGCGGACCTTCTGCAGCCAGCACTGCATGCCCGACCACGGGTCCGGCTGCACCGCGAAGGCGAGGTTCTGGTGCACGCCGGGGTCGGTCCACCAGATGCGGGAGGAGTCCGGGTCCTCGCTCTCGAACGGCGCGATGCCGCCCTTGTAGCGCAGCATGAACGAATCCGGGCCGTTCGGGTGCGTGATGTCGACGAGGCCCTGCACCCAGCGGCTGCCCTCGGTGTCGTGCAGCCGCCACCGGCCCATGTGGTGGGACAGCGCGCACACGCCCGGCCGGATCGCCTCGGTCGCCCACACCCGCGGCACGAAGTACCCGATGCTGGTGGTCAGGCGCACCAGATCTCCGGTGGCTAGGCCGTGGCGCCGCGCGTCGTCGGTGTTGAGCCACAGCGGGTGGGTGTTCGAGATTTCGTTGAGGTACTTGGCGTTGCCCGAGCGGGTGTGGATCAGGGTGGGCAGCCGGAAGGTCGGGATGAGGACCATGTCCCCGGCGTCGGTGTCGATCTCGGCGCGCGCCACGTGCGAGCGGATGTAGCCGGGGGTGGCGTGCTCGGCCCAGCCCCAGTCCCGCATCGTCGGCGAGTACACCTCGAGCTTGCGCGAGGGGGTGAGCCAGCCCGCGCTGACCGTGCCGTCGTCGTGCACCAGGCCGACGGCGCCGGCCTCGCCCACCAGCGGCGGAACGGAATCCAGCGTCGTCGGCTTGCGCAGCACGCCGTGCTCGTCCGGCACGGCGCCGTCGAGTTCAGCCTCGGTGAGCGGCCGTTCGTCCTGCCGGTAGAGGTTGTCCGCGACCTCGACGACGCCGTAGCGGCGCATGTACTGCAGCGGCGTCAGGCCCTCGGCCTGCGCCTTGGCGGGCAGGCCGGGGACGCGGTTTTCGAAGATCCAGCGGTAGAAGTCGTCGACCGTCATCTTCTCGCCCGGCGAGTAGGGCGATTCGACGTGGCGGCGGATGCCCATCGATCCGTCGGGGTCGATGCGCCAGGACAGCTCGAACCAGAGTTCGTTCTCCTCCCACACCTCGCCGGGGTTCGCGTCGCGGGTGTCGGTGAACGGCATCCCGAGCTTTTCCATCGCCACCCGCTTGACCGGCTGACGGAAACCCAGCCACTTGGCGGCGTGGGTCTCGTAGGACTGGGTGTCGTGGCGTTCGGTGGAGTGGCCGACGGGCAGGATGTAGTCGGCGAACTCGGCCGTCTCCGACCACGTCGGAGTCAACGCGACGTGACAGCCCATCAGATCCGGGTCGGTCATCGCGCGCATCCAGGTGAACCCGTCCGGATAGGTCCAGATCGGGTTGAAGACGCGGGAGAAGTAGACCTCCATGCGGCCGCGGCCCTCGCGCAGGAAGTGCGGCAGCAGGATCGACATCTCGTTGCAGGACAGCGGATATTCTTCGGGCCAGGTGAGCGGGTTCCAGTGGTCGTGCGCCGGAACGTCGGGGCCGTGCGGAATGAACTTGTTCCAGCCGTTGGGCTGAGTGCCGCCGACCGTGCCGATCGAGCCGGTCAGCGCCAGCACGAACCACATGGACCGGGCGACCTGCCAGCCGCCGAGGTTGCCGGCCGCGGCCGAGCGCCAGATGTGCGCGGCCAGGCGGTGGTCGCACTGGGCGATCAGTTCGGCCATCTCGCGGATCTGCTCGACGGGCACGTGCGCCTCGGCGGCGGCGAACTCGAAGGTGTACTCGGCGTAGTCGGCCTCGAGCGCGTCGAGGAAGGCCTCGAAGGTGCGTGGGGCGTTCGGGTGCAGGTTGTCCAGGTACACGTCCCAGTTGAACCAGCGGCGCAGGAACGGCTCGTCGATCTTGCGGGTCTTCAGCAGATGCGAGGCGACGGCGAGCAGCATCGCCGCCTCGCTGCCCGGCCACGGCGAGATCCACAGATCGGCGTGCGAGGCGGTGTTGGACAGGCGCGGGTCGACGACGATCACCTTGGCGCCGGACTGCTTGCCCTCCATGATCCGCTGGGCGTGCGGGTTGAAGTAGTGGCCGGTCTCCAGGTGGCTGGAGAACAGCAGGATCACCTTGGCGTTGGCGTGGTCCGGGCTCGGCCGGTCGTACCCACCCCACAGCGCCTGCCCGAGCCGGGCGCCCGAGGAGCACACCTGGGTGTGCGAGTTGTGCCCGTCGCAGTTCCAGGCCTGCAGGATCCGCTCGGCGAACCCGTCTTCGCCGGGCCGGCCCACGTGGTAGGCCACCTCCTCGTGGCGGCCCTCCTGGAACGCCGTGCGGATACGCCCGGCGATGTCGTCGAGGGCTTCGTCCCAGGAGACCTGCATCCACTGCCCGCCGCCGCGTTCGCCGGTGCGCTTGAGCGGATGCAGGATCCGTTCGGGGTCGTTGATCTGATTGACCGTCGCCGGGCCCTTGGCGCAGTTGCGCCCGCGGGAGCCGGGGTGTGCGGGGTTGCCCTCGACCTTCTTGATCGAGAGGTCGGACTTGTCGACGTAGGCCAGCAGGCCGCACGCGGACTCGCAGTTGAAGCACGTCGTCGGGATCAGCATGTACTCGTGGGGCACCTTGCGCGGGTGCGCCTTGGCGTCGTACTCGACGTGGTGGTCCCAGTTCTCCACCGGCGGGTAGTTGCGCAGGTGCTCGTGGCTGCGTTCGCCGGGCATCCTCGTCATGACAACGGCACATCCTGTCCAGCGCGAACGAAGACGGATTCGTAGGCGAGCAGGGCGCCCTGCACGGCCAGCCCGCCGATCAGTGCGAGCGCAAGCGCGTCGCCGTTCCAACTGCCGGCCGCCATGGCGGCGGCGACGGCGGCGAGTGCGATGCCCGCTCCCCAGAACAGGCGGGCGTACGGGCCGTGGGTGACCAGGTGCGCGGCTACGGCGGCCTGCTTGCTCGAATGGCGGCCGAGGTACTCCAGCAGCAGGACGAGCACGTGCGCGCCCGTGGCCAGCACCAGCGTCCGGACCACCAACTGCTGGGCGTCGGAGTCGAGATCTGCGGCGGGAACGGCCACGGCGAGGGCGCCGGCGCCGACCATGGTTGCCTGCACGATCAGGTGCCAGAACAGCAGCGGAGACTGCCACAGGTCCCGGCCCTCGGCCTGGCCGAACAGGAAGGCCGTGTAGCCCGCCATGGCCACCGCGGCGAGGATCGCCGGGACGGCGAGTACGTCGAAGGCAGTGGACGGGTCGTCGATGGCGCCGCTTTCGGCGCCGATGCCCACGACCAGCCACGCGCCGGCGACCGCGCCGAAAGCGCCGAGCGCGACCGAGCCGAGGAAGAGCCACGACTTCGGGTTCGGCTTGGTGAGCAGGTAGTAGAAGCGTTCGGGACGCTTGAGGTCGGCAACCAGCAGGACGCCCGTTGCGGCCAGTCCGGCGAGCCCCACCGCCGGCGCGACGACCGTGCCGACGACGCCGAGGTCGACGCCCAGCAGCACGGCCAGGGCGGCGACGAGCAGCGCGCCCGCGCCGACGCCCTTGGTCCACAGGTAGGTGACGACGCGCCAGCCCCACGGCCGCGGGTGCGGAGTGTTCAGGGTGGTGCGAGCGTTCGTGATCGGGTCGCGCGGCAGGTGTGCGGAGATCTCGGCACGGTGCGCGTCGGGCCGGGAGAAGATGTAGGACTTGTCCACCGGGGCGGCCAGCGGGTCCAGCACCGCACGGTCGGCGCCGAGGTAGAACACGTTCGGGCCGGTGTTCTGCTCGGCCGCGCGCACCGCCACCGGGTTGGTGTTGACCAGCCGCGAGATGCCGCTGGTCGGGTCTTCGAGGTCGCCGACCCAGATCGAGTGCGTCGGGCAGACGACGACGCACGCGGGCTCGTAGCCCTCGTCGATCCGGTGCGCGCAGAAGTTGCACTTCGCGGCGGTGTTGGTGTTCTTGTCGATGTAGATCGCGTCGTACGGGCAGGCCTGCATGCAGCTCTTGCAGCCGATGCAGCGTTCGTTGTCGAAGTCGACGATGCCGTCCTTGCGCGTGTACAGCGCCTTCGTCGGGCAGATCTTTACGCACGGGGCGTCGGTGCAGTGATTGCACCGCATGACTCCGAAATCGCGCGTGGTGTTGGGAAACTCCCCGGAGTCGACGTACTTGACCCACGTGCGGAACTGGCCCACCGGGATCTCGTGCTCGGTCTTGCACGCGACCGTGCAGGCGTGGCAGCCGATGCAGGTACGTTGGTCGATCGCGAAGCCGTAGCGCACGTCCTCAGCCCGCCGAGGCCGGCGCGAGCGCTTCCCAGGCCCCGTACCCGCCGATGAGGTCGGAGACGTCGGCGAATCCGTTCGCTTCGAGCAGGCTTGCGGCCGCCATGGACCGGTACCCGCCCGCGCAGTGCACGAGCACCGGCTTGGTGCGGTCGAGTTCGTCCAGGCGGGTGCGCAGACGCGTGACGCAGATGTTCGCCGCGCCGGGCAGTGCGCCGCCGGCGTGCTCGCCGGGGGCGCGCACGTCCACCACCTGAACGTCGGCGCCCGAGGCGAGCAGGTCCGCGGCGGCCGAGGCGGTCAGCCTGCTGGAGGCCAGCACGAGATCGGGCGAGCGCTCCAGTTCGTCCAGGTCGCTCACCTGCGCGGTCACCTGGTCCACGCCGACCCGGGCGAGGCGCACGCGCGCCTCGGCGCACTCCTCCTCCGTGCCGACCAGGATCACCGGCTGCTCGGGAGCGTGCACGGCGGCGGCGTACTCGGCGAACCTGCCCGACAGCCCCACGTTCACCGAGCCGTCCAGGTGCGCGGCGGCAAAGGTCTGGTCGTCGCGGACGTCGAGGAGCAGGTAGCCGTTGCGCCGGCGCCGCACCGCCGTGGTGGCGTCGAGCCGCTGCAGCGGAATGCTCGGATCGAAGGGCAGGTGGCCGGACTTGTTCAGCGCGACCTCCTCGGCGAAGTACGCCGGCGGCGTGCCCAGGCCGTAGGTCACGGCCTCGACGAACGCCGCCTCGGTCATGTCCGCGAGCGCGTAGTTCGTGCGGCGCTGCTCACCGAGGGTGGAGACGGTTTCGGTGGACAGCGCCTTCCCGCACGCGCTGCCGGATCCGTGGCCGGGGTAGACGAGCACGTCGTCGGGCAGCGGCAGGATCTTGGTGCGCAGGGACTGGTAGAGCTCGCTGGCCATCTCCTGCGAGGTCCGGCCGGCGGCACCGAGCAGGTCCGGGCGGCCGACGTCGCCGAGGAACAGCGTGTCGCCGGTGAGGATCGCGTGCGGCGCGACGTCGGCCCCGCGGGAGTACACGGCGACGGTGATCGACTCCGGCGTGTGTCCGGGGGTCGCAAGGATCTGCAGGACGACGCCGGTGGCCGGGTCGCCGAGTGCGATGAGCTCGCCGTCGCGTAGCCGGCGGATGGGGAAGTCGACCGGGGCGTGCTCGCTCATGGCGACTCCGGCACCGGTGCGCTGCGCGATCTCGGCGTGTCCGGGAACGAAGTCCGCGTGGACGTGGGTCAGGATCACCAGCTCGATGCGCAGGCCCTGACGTTCCGCGTCGTCGAGGTACTCCTGCACGTCTCGGCGCGGATCGACGACGACCGCCCGGCGGGACACCGGGTCGGCCACCAGGTAGGAGGCCTGCGACAGGCAGGACAGGTAGTACTGGTCGAGGATCATCGTCGCTCCGTCCCCACGCGCTCTCTTGTCCGGACAAGCGTGCCCGGTTCCGTCGTCGAGCACAAGCAATTGTACGGACAAGATATTCCGCCGCGACCACTTGTCGGCGCGCACACGTACGCGCATACTTGTCCGTACAATTAAGGCTTCCGCGACCAGAGAGGGCCGCCATGACCCAGACGCTCCCGCCGACGATCCACGCCGCCGAGGTGCGCGCCCTGGTGGAGGGCGGCCGCTCCGCCCGCCTGCTGGACGTCAGGACTCCCGGCGAGTTCGCCGCCCGGCACATCGCCGGCGCGGTCAACATTCCGCTGGACCAGCTGGCGCCGGTGGCGGCGAGTCTGGCCGACGGCGCGGGAACGCTGATCGTGATCTGCCAGAGCGGCGGACGTGCGGAACAGGCGTGCGCCACGCTGACGCGAGCCGGCGTGGCGTCGACGCTCATGACCGGCGGCATGAACGCCTGGAACGCCGCGGGCGGCCCCGGCAACAGCGCGAAGGGCGTCTGGTCCCTGGAGCGCCAGGTGCGCTTCGTCGCCGGCCTGATCGTGCTGACCGCGATCCTGGTCAGCATCGCGTGGGAGCCCGCGCGCTACCTGGCCGGGATGATCGGCGCCGGCCTGGTGTTCTCCTCGGTGACCAACACCTGCACCATGGGCCTACTGCTGGCCAAGCTTCCGTTCAACAAGGGCAGCGCCTGCTCGATCGACGGCGCCGTCGCCGCGCTGCGCCGCTGACGTCCATGCTCTGTTCGGGCGCGTGGTCGGCGGCGCACCCAGCACGTTCCTGGACGTGGCCGGCGAACTCGGCCCGCCGCTGGGTACCGCCCACCTCGGCACGACTCTCGTCGTGCTCCGCGCCATCGGTTCTGGTGTGACCACAACGGAGTGGGCAGTTGGAGGATCCATCGTGAGAGACGTGCCGGGGCGCGGAGTCTGCGTCCAAGGATTCGAGTTCCGCGTCGATCGGGCCTACGACCCGGTCGGGGGCTACTGGGTCCAGGAGGTCGCGCCCGACATCGTTCGCGTCGGCGTCCATGCGCTCACGGCGCAGATCTTCGGCGGCTCGGCGCACTGTGCACTCGACCCCAAGGGCGCGCGAGCTGCCCGCGGCGAGGTCTTCGGCAGTGTCGAGGCCGGGGCCATCGCCTGGCCGCTGATCGCCCCGGTAGGCGGCGTGGTGCACCTGGTCAACGAGGGAGTCGTGGACAACCCCGAGTTCCTGCTCGCCGACCCCTACGGCGACGGGTGGCTCGTCGAGATCGCCGAACCCGCGGAATCTGGGCTCGATCTGCTACTCACCGGCAGCCTCGCGGCGGAGTGGTTCGAACAGACCGTGCGCGCGCGACACGAACACCGACGGATGACCCGTCTGGCGGCCGTGCCCACCGTGCCACGATGGAGTTCCGGACGATTCGAGGAGGTTCCGTGGCAACGTCGGCGTCGGACATCGTGAAGGCCGCCAAGGAACGCATCGAGAACCTCGACGCCGACGCGGTGGAACGCGAGCTGGCCGACGGCGCCGTTCTGGTGGACCTTCGCGAGCCGAGCGAACTGGCAGAGAACGGCCGCATCCCCGGCGCCGTCCACGTGCCGCGCGGAGTGCTGGAATGGAAGGCCGACCCAGCCGGCCCCGCCCCCGAGATGCCGAAGGCTCTCGACGCTCGAGTGATCCTGCACTGCGCCGGCGGCGGACGCTCCGCGCTGGCCGCCGTCACCCTGCAGGAGATGGGCTATTCGAACGTGGCCCACCTCGAAAGCGGCTTCGCGGGCTGGAAGGACGCCGGCAAGCCCGTCGAGCGGTAGGTCGTGCACGGGGCCGGCACGCTCAGTGGCGATGCGTCGGTTGCGTGAACGGCCGGCCCTCGGCACGCCAGGCGTTGTATCCGCCGGCGAGCTCCACGATCCGCGTGTAGCCCTGCTCGGCCAGGGTCCGCGCGGCGGCGGCGGACATTGTGCCGCTACGGCAGTAGATCAGGATCTCGGCGCCGCGCTTCTTCGGCAGGCGCTTGTCGCCGGCGATCCGGTCCCAGGCGATGTGGTGATCGGTCCCAACGATCTCGCCCTCGTTGGGCGTGTGCACGTTGATCAACGGGCCCTTCGTCGCCTTCATCCGAGCGGCGAACTCTGCTGGCGCCACGGTTCGGACGGCCGGTTTCGCCGCCGTCTCGCCCGCGCCGATCGACGCCGTTGCGGCCGAACGGTCCACGACCACCGCCTGCGCCGCGGCGGCCGGGACTGTCGTCAACGCCACTGCCGCCAGCACCGCTGCTGCGACTGGACGAATCGTCATCGCTGAAACCTCCTTCTCACTGGACCTTGGACGAGACGTGGCGCCGAAAGTGGACACCTCCCTGTCCACTTTTCCAGACCCTCTCGTCCAACCCGTCGACCCAGCAATCCGAGAGGCGCGTGCTCATGAACCGGTCGATCTTCGCCGTTGTCCTGTCCCTGGCGTTGGCGGGCAGCCTCGCGGCGTGCGGCGGCGACGACGAGTCCGACGCCGCCGCGGTGTCGACGGAGTCCGTCGCACCGGCAGCGCAGTCGATGGACGACATGCCGAACACGGACTACGACAACATTCCCGGCATGGCGATGGGCTCCCCGCCGGAGACCGCGTCCATGAACTGCGCCGGCGAGAGCTGCGACCTGGTCTTCATTCCGCCGTCGGAATCCGTGGTCCGTCCCTTCGGGATCCCGGTGCGCCTGCTGAAGTCGAACGAATCCGAGGCGACGGTCTCGATCGCCGAGACGGAGTACACCGTCAAGCCCGGCGCGAGCGTGAAGGCGAAGGGCGCCACCGTTCGACTCGTCGGCACGCCCGGCACGGTGGTCACCCTCAACGTCGTCAAGGCGTAGCCCGTACGGGTCGTTGGCGCCGGCCGGGCTTCGCCGAGCACGGCGATGCGGGAGACTACGGGCGCCGCCCGCGACGTCCCGCTCGGGGCGCGTTGCTTTCAGGGACGAGGCTCCCCCGTGGACGAGCACAGCGCGCTCGACGACGAGCAGTTCCGCAAGGCCCTCCAGGAGGAGATCCCTCGCCTGCGACGGCTCGCCTCCCGCGTGGCGGGTTCCTCCCTCGACCCCGACGATCTGACGCAGGACGCACTGGAACGCGCGTGGCGTTCGCGGGCGAGCTTCCGGGCGGACTCGGCGATGTCGACGTGGCTGCACCGGATCGTCGTCAATCGCGCACGCGATCTCGCGGTGCGTACCGAGGCGATCCCCGTCGCCGAGATCCCCGAGCAGGAGGCATTTTCCTTCGAACTCGCCGATCCGGCCGACCTCGTTGCGCGCGCCGAGGACGTCGACACGATGCGGGCGGCGCTCTCCCGCCTGTCCGTACAAGACCGGCTCATCCTCGCCCTGCACGACGGCGAGGGCTGGACCGTTCCGCAGATCGCCGAGAGCTGCGGCCTGGAGACCGCCGCGGCGCACAAGCGTCTGCAGCGCGGCCGGTTCCGGCTCGCGAAGGAACTCGCCGTGCCCATCGCGTTGACGGTCCTCTCCTCGCACGAGTGTCTGGAGGTGCGGAGTCTGGCCGCGGCCTATCTGGACGGCGCGCTGGACGATGCGGGCTCGCGCACCGTCGAGGAGCACCTGCGGACCTGCGAACGGTGCCCACCGGTGGCCCAGGCGGTCATCGGGCTGCGGGAGGTTCTGCGCAGCGGGGGCCAGATGGGAACCCTGCACGCGGACGTGAGCCGCTTGCTGCGTGCGACCGCGGTGGACGAGCCGTCGGTCTGACGTGGCCTCAGGCCTGCCAGGCGGCGAGGTCCGGCAGGCGACGCAGGCGAACCAGCGCGTCGTATCCGCGCGTTTTCGCCGCGCCCTGGGAGATGCGCAGTCGTTCGGCGATCTGCGGATAGGTCTGATCCTCCAGGTAGGCCAAGGCGATTGCCTCCCGCTGATGGTGGGTCAGCTGGCTCAGCCCACGCAGGAGGGCAGCGCGTTTGGTGCGGCGTTCGATGTGCTCGGCGATCTCGTCGCGCCGGTGGGTCGATTCGCTGGTGCCCCAGCGCAGTTCGCGTTCGGAGCTGTGCCGTTCCGCGCGTACGCGGTCGATCGCCCGGTGCTTGGCGAGGACCCGCAACCACGCCTCGGCGGTGCCGCGCGACGGGTCGTAGCGGTCGGCGGAGCGCCAGACCTGCAGCCACACCTCTTGGACGACCTCTTCGGCGATCGCCGGGTTGCGGACCAGCGCTCTCGTCGTCGCCACGACCATCGGCTGGCACAGGCGGTAGAGCGCGTCGAAGGCGGACGAGTCGCCCTGCGCCACCGCCAGCAGCAGGTCGGTGGCCCGGCTGCTCTCTCCGGGCACGTTCACGGTGCGTGGGGTCACTTCTGGCGAGCGCAGGCGCGGTAGCTGCGCCGGGCCGCGTCCGTGCCCAGTTCCGTCCGCCTGTTCGGCTTTCCCCAGTCCAGCGGGGCGCCGAGCAGGGGGCCGATCATGCACACGTTGAGGAAGGCCAGCGCGGACACCAGCGCGCCGACGAGCGCCAGGAGGTAGCCCCAGCCCCCGATCTCGAACCCGACGAACACGATCGCGAGCCCGCCGGCACCGCGAATCGTCCGGGCGGCGGGGGTGGCCATGAGGCGTGCAAGAGCATCGCAGTCTCCTTCTGCTCCGTCGTGCCCATGCCCGTTAAAGACTCCGGACGGACCGAAAGTGGACACCTGGCCCTCGAGAACGTGCGGTTCGTGCGAGAAGGGGCATCTCATGAACGAGGGCCCGTCCGGTTACCCGGACGAGCCCTCGTTTGGGGTGCCGCGCCGCCCAAAGCGCAAGCACCAATGGATGTGATGTCGCCCCACACCCAGTTCGGGACCTACATGTTCTTCGCGGCGTCCTTGATGGCGTCGCGAATGCGCGGGTAGGTGTTGCAGCGGCAGACGTTGCGGATGTTGTCGATGTCCGCGTCGGTGATCTTCCGCTTGTTCTTCTTGGCGTCGTTGATCAGCGCGGTTGCAGACATGATCTGGCCGGGCTGGCAGAAGCCGCACTGCGGAACGGAGTGCTTGATCCAGGCTTCCTGCACGGGGTGCAGATCCTTGCCCTTGTGCTTGGTGTCGGCCAGACCCTCGATCGTGGTGATCTCGTCGGAGGCCTTGATGTGCTTGACCGAGACCGAACACGGGTTGAAGGACTTGCCGTTGATCAGCGAGGTGCAGGCGTAGCACTCACCGATGCCGCAACCGAACTTCGGGCCACGAACCTTCAGAACGTCGCGCAGAACCCACAGGAGACGCACATCGTCTTCGATGTCAACGTCGACCTTCTTGCCGTTCAAGACGAACGAATGCTTGGGCACGGGAAACTCCTCTCTTGTCTACGGAAGAAGGTCAGGCGGGAAGGGCTTTGGTCGGGCTCTGCGGGAGCCCTTCCTTCTTGTCGATGAACGGCTGGATCAGGTCGGGGTCGCGGTAGAAGACCGGGAGCCCGGTGACCTTCTTGCCCAGCGCGTTCTGCGCGGCGATCGCGGCGGCGGCGAACCCGGCGCCGACGCCCAACTCCCCGACACCGCTGGGCACCGTGGAGCTGTGCTCGATGAGGATGGCCTCGAACTCCAGCGGAGCGTCCCAGTGGCGGGTCCAGCCGTAGTCGTCCCAGCCACCCTGGATCGGAAGACCGTCCTGCCAGTCGCAGGCCTCGCTGAACGCGTGGGCGATCCCGTCGATCATGCCGCCCATGACGAGGCCCTTGACGACGTCCGGGTTCATCAGCACGCCCATCGACGCAGCGAAGATCGCCTTGGTGATGCGCGGGCCGACCCGGCCCTCAAGCTTGCGCTCCTTGACGATCTTGGGCCGGTTGTCGATCTCCATGAGGCACGCCGTCTGGGCCTTGTACTCGCCGTGGACGGCGATCGCCTGGTGCACGCCCTTGGGCAGCTTGCGGCCCCACTGGCCCCGCTTGGCCACCGCGTCGAGTACCGCGACCACCTCGGCGTTCTTCGCGAACGCACGGCGGAACTGGTAGCCGTCCATGCCAAAGGCCTTGGCCAGGTCCTCGACGAGGAGCTCGCGGGCACAGGCCACGTCCGGGGAGTACACGTTGCGCACGGGACCGGTCGGGATGAAGTCGTACTCGTACGCCTCGGTGAGCGCGGTCTTCGTGGGCCCGAAGTTGTACGGCACCGCGGTGACGATCTGGTAGAACCAGTCGGTCACCGAGGTGTTGCCGTAGTACCTGCTCGGGTCCTTCTTCATCATCTGCGCGGTGATCAGGTCGCCCGCGCTGTGCGTGAAGTCGCAGGCCTCGGAGGCGTGCCACTGGGTGAAGCTCGTGATGCTGTTGCCGACCTTCGTCGCCTGAACGTGGGAAACGGCGCCCGGCTTCTCGCGGCCGAACCGAACCTGGTCGGTGCGGTGCCACATCAGGCGCACCGGCTTGCCGAACGCCTTCGACGCAGCCGCGGCCTCGACGAACCGGTCGCCGTGCAGCGTGGTGCCGAACGAGCCACCGCCGTAGACGACGTTGCAGACGATCTTCTCCGGGCTCATGTTCAGCAGTTCCGACACCTGCGCGAGCACCGTTCCGGGAATCTTCGAAGAGCCCCACAGCTCCGCCGAGTCTGCCCGGACGTCCGCCACCGCGGAGTTCGTCTCCAGCGGACCGGACACGCGGAACTGGAAGGTGTACTTCTCTTCGAACACCTCCGCGCCCGGGTGGCCCGGCTCCATCGGGATCAGCGAGGCGTCGACCTGCTTGAGCATCTCGTCGGAGGTGATCTTGCCGGTCGTGCCCACGCCCCAGGTGACGTCGAGGGCACGGACGGCGTCGACGCACTGGCCGAAGGTCTTCGCCCGCACCGCCACGACGGAGCCGCGGAGGGCGGCCGGGATGATCGCCACGTCGGTGACGCCCGGCATCTTGAGGATCTTGTCCTTGTTGTTGATGCTCTCGGCCACGCCGTTGATCTGCGGCGGGCGGCGCAGCATGCAGGGCAGGGCGTTCGGGATGTCGAGGTCCATCGCGAAGATCTTCTTGCCGGTGACGATCTCGCGCAGGTCCTTGCGGGGCACGGACTTGCCGATCACGCCGCGCTTGGGCGGGCCGATGGCCGCGTTGAGGAGCGCGCCGACGAACTCGTTCTGCGGGGACGCCGCGATAACGGACAGGTCGCCGTAGCTAGCCTTCCGTCCGCCGGGCCCGTAGACGACGCCCTCCTTGGTGCGCAGCCGGTCCGCCGAGACGCCCCACTGCGTGGCGGCCGCGCCGATGACCCGCATCCGGATCAGTTCGCTCAGCTCACGCAGCGGCTCCCACAGGGAGAAGGTGGAGGAGGAGCCACCGGTGAGGTGCGCGTCCAACAGGTCGATGCGCGCCTTCGACTGCACGATGTCGACCTTGTCGTAGGACATCTCGAGCTGGTCGGCGATGATCTGCGCGCAACCGCTCTCGATGCTCTGCCCGACCTCGGCTCGCGGCACCTCGAAGTAGACGCGGCCGTTGGACTTCAGCTCCAGGGTGAGCAGCGGGGTGACGGGCCGCGTCGCGTCCCGCATGAAGTCCATGAAGTCGTAGTGGTCGCCGGGCAGGTCGTTGCTCAGGATGGGCGTGGCGCCCTCGGCGACCGGAACCTTGCGGGAGAGTGCGCGCTCGACCCGTCCGCCGGCCGGACCGCCGACGCCGGGGTTGGGGGCGGCCGCGGCCGCCGTGTCGGAGTCGAGGACGTAGCGGCCCGCGACGATCAGCGAGGAACCGGCGACCACGAAGCCCACGAAGGTGCGCCGGGGGACGCTGCGGGGGCTGGGGTCGACGAGGGTCGGCGAGCCGTCGGACTCGTGGTACGCGTGGGCAACCCCCTGGAACGGGCTTCCACTGGCGTCTGTTACGAGCGCGGGTTCGTTGTGCGATTCGGATTTGGGCGTCATTGACAAACTCCGGTTCGCGCCCGCTCGACGAGGCGCCGGGTGCCCCGAAAGTTGGGGCAGGTCCCGACGGCTGTGCGAGCAAGGCGTAGCTGTGGACAGGGCCGATGAAAGTTCTGGGCGAATTCGAACTACGGCATAAAAACGGCCGTCGATTTGTCCGGGGTTGAGACCGGCTGTGATCTGAAATATTGCTAAGAAGACCAAAGTGTGCAACGACCGTGGCGGGGGCATCTGGGAGTGACGGGGGACGCTGGGACCCCCATCCGGCCGGTCGGAGGCGCCGCGGCGAGGCCGGTGGATCTGATGGACCGCCGGTTTCGCGCCTACCGAGCCGAACCAAATGGGGGTGTCAACGGCCGATAGTGACGCCGCGTTAGCGGCGCTGGAAGCCCGTCGACGCTCGGGAGATGCACCCGAAAGTGGGCGGCCAAGTGCCGCTATCGCTCGGGCGAGCGCCAGCGAAGGCGTACACGGCCGGGAACTGCACACGAGCCCGCGATCCGAAGCCGACGATCGGCGCCCGCGGGTCGCGCCTCAGGAGAGGCTCGCGGTCGAATTCGAGCGATCGTGGCTGCGCGAAACTCCCTGTCGCGATTCTCGCGGGCGACCACGACCACAATGAACGGGCACAGTCATTCTCGGCGTCTCAAAACCTGGGGAGATTAACCGCGAGCGCCGGCAAATCGTCGAGGGTGTGCCGTCCTCAGCGGGCGTGCGGCACCGTGTGGTCGGAGGCCGAGTCGGCCGGGGATTCGATCGCCGTCGGCTGGGTTCGGTGTCCGTGGCGGTGCTCCGAGGCACTGCCGATTCCAGCCACCGCCAGCGCCGACATCACCGCGGAAACGCCCAGGGCGCCGAGTAGAGCGGGCACCCGAGTGCGCCTCGCGAATCGTCCTGGCCGGGCCAGGGTCCACAGCGCCGCGGCGATCACGGCGACCTGCAGGCCGGCGGCGAGGACGTCGCTGCGACCGAATTCCTCGGGTATCCCCGGGTGCGGGCCGAGGGGCATTCCAGTGGTCCGGCTGAACAGCCACAGCACCAGGACGCCGGCGTTGACGGCGACCGCGAAGCGCAGTGCGGCAGGCGTCGCGCGGCGCAGTAGGTGGATGGCCCACCCGAGTTGGAAGGTTGCAACCGCAGCGAAGAAAGAGGCACCGGCGACCCAGTCGGCGTGCGCGGGGATCACCGCGACGTGGATGGCGCCGGATGCTGCGGACGCAGACGCCAGCAGCGAGAGCCTCGGCGCGGAGAGCTCCGTGCGGTCCCGGGCGACCGGGCGGCGAGCGGCGTGAAGTCCGGTGGGTGCCACGTCGGACACTCCTTTCGAAAGGGCGACGAGATGCGGCTCGACACCCGGTGGGCAAGTGTCGAGCCGCGGTCCGTAGGTGCCGGTGCGCTCCCCTCCGGAGGCGCACCGGCTCGGTCGTTACTTGACGAGGGCGGCCTTGAGGGAGTCGATCGCTCCAGCGAGGGTCTCGATGTGGCCCTTGAGGTCGGCCGACACGGTCTTGGCCGGCAGCGCCCCGGCGGTGATCTTGTCGAAGAAGGCGCCGGCGGTGGCGCGGTAGGCGTCGAGGTTCGCCAGCGAGGTGTCGATCAGCTTCTGGTCGCCGGTCGCCCGGCCCTTCGCGTAGTTGACGAAGTCGCCGATGTGCGAGCGCCACTGCGCCAGGAACACCTTCTGGTTCTTGGCGCCGGCGACCGAACCGACGGCCTTGGAGATCTCCACGGAGTTCGCGTCGAGATCCGCGGCTGCGGCCTTGAAGGCGGCGCTGTCCAGGCCCGCGGTGTAGGCGGTGAAGACGGCGATGCCCGCACGGTAGACGTGGTCGACGAACATCCGGGTGAGCTCCGCGCGCAGCGCCGAGGCCGGGTCGTTGGGGTCGCCCTTGACGTTCGCGGCCTTGTCGATACCGGCTGCGAGCACCGCGGCGCTGCCGCTCATGTGGTGCGCGGCCTCGCTCAGCTTGGCGTAGCCGTCGGTCTTCCCGGCGGCGAAGGAGTCGACCGCGGCGGCGAGCGAGGCGATGTGACCGTTGAGGTCCTTCTCGATCACCGAGGCCTTCAGCGCCCCGCCGCTGATCTTCTGGAAGAACACGCCCTGACTCTTGGCGTAGGCGGTGAGGTTGGCGACGGCCTCCTTCTTCATCGCCGCGCCGTCCTTGCCGCCGGTCTTGGCACCGACGGCGTAGGTGACGAAGTCGCCCACGTGGGCGCGCCAGGCGGCGAGGAAGCCCTTCTCCTCGTCCGGGGCGACCGAGCCCACGGCGGCGGCGACGGCCTTGGAGTTCTCGTCGAGAGTCGCGGCGGCCAGCTTGAACTCCGGAGAGTCCGGGCCGGCGTGATAGGCGGTGGCCACGGCGACGCCGGCCAGGTAGACGTGCTCGGTGAGCAGGTAGGTCAGGCCCGAGCGCAGGTCGGCGGCCTTGGAGTCGCTGTTGCCCTTGATCTTCGCGGCCTTCACGATGCCGGCTGCGGTGACCTGGGCACTCATCGGCATGTGCGCGGCGGCAGTGCGCGCGTCGGCAAACGGGTTGCCCGTGCCCCGAGCCTTGAGGGCGGCGGTGGTGGCCGCGCCCTGCGTGTGATCGCCAGTGGCGTGCTCGCCGCTCCCGGCGGGCGCCGCGGCGACGTTCTCGGTCGTCGGCGCGGATACGGCGGCCGTGTCGGCGTCGCCGCACGCGGTCAGGCCGACGAGCAGGATCGCGGCCAGCGAGGTGGCGGCGGCGGTACGGAGAGGCAGGCGCACGAGGAGTCCTTATGGAAGCGGGCGCGGCAAGGCCGCGAAGAGGCGAGAGCGGGCTGCTCGGGCCGTTCGACGTGCCCGGAAGCTCGACAGAATAGATAAGTGACGCTAAGTCAGACCGTTGTTCGATCCGTCCGGCCTTGTCGTTCGGGACCGTCTCCGGTTCCCGCCGCGCGGCCTCGTATGCCCCCTATTCGGGGCTTCCCCTGCGGCGGACTGGTCTAAGTTACTGACGAGTTATCACGGCATCGGCGGCCGGGCCCGCACCCGGACGTTCTCGGGTTTGCACTGGTCGATGCGGGAGCTGAGGTGGGCCGCCGGGGGATCGAACCCCGAACCCGCGGATTAAAAGTTGAGTCCGCCCCGTCCCGACCCGGCACCGGTGGTGCCTCGGGATTTCCGTCTGTCCTGGTCAACGAGTTCCGCCGTCCCGCTTCGTCCCTGCCGGTTCTACTTGGGACCGTTGCGTCCGTGACAACGGCCGTGACAACGCTCAGCCCTCGCGCACCAGCCCGAGCTGGCGCAGTGCCGTGACCACGTCGACGGGCTTGCCGTTCTCCTCGCACGTCAGCGGCTTCACGCAGGCGACCGCCGCCACCCCGAGGTACTCGCGCTTGGTCTTGCCGTTCACCTTGTAGACGACGCTGATCCCGTTCACCCCGCCCATGCCGGAGCGAACGCGGAAGCCGAGGGTGACGGTCAGCGGTTCGAGCATCCCGTCGGTGGGAGACACGTGGTCGGTCTCCGACGCCGGGACGACTTCCTCGACGGGGTGGCGGTGGGTCTGGTCCTCGTCCGGGTAGCCGGGGGCGAAGCTGAGCCGGCCGCGGTACTGGTCGCGCGGCCAGACGGCGTAGGCACCGAGGTACTCGACGTTGGGCGACGTCAGGGCCTTGACCGAGAGGATCTGCACCTTCTTGCCGGGAGCCAGGATCTGGAAGTCCCCCATCGAGAATTCGGTCTTGCCGGGTTCCATGGGGTGGAGCAGGTACTCGACGCGGGGATTCCTGAGCGGCAGCTCCTCGCCCCCGCGTCCTGTCCAGGCAAGGACTCCGACGGATGACGCCGCGACCGCTGAGACGGCGAGCAGGGCCTGCCCGCGGCGCCGTCGCCACCAGGCGGCCGCCGCAGGGCGCTGGCCTGGGCTGCGCTCCGAATTGATCGTCGGCTCCACTTCCGTCGTCCTCATCGGAGGAACGCCTGCACGCGCTGACCTCTGTCGGTCGGGTTCCCCGAGTGACCGCACCACCAGCCCTTCGTCGGCGGCTGGCCCTCCTTGGCCTGCGGGAAGACGAAGGTGACCTTCACGGTATCGCTGTAGCCGCTGGTCGCAGCGCCCGTGAACGACGCGCCCTTGAAACCGAACCCGAAGCCGTGCTGGTAGGTGAACGCCTGGGCCTGCTCCGCCGAGACGTCTCCGCCTCGCGCCTTCACCAACCTCGCGCACTTCCACGCGGGAATGCTCGACGGGATCGGCTCGAAGCCGCCCGCGGTGCCGTTCGGGCTGGTCCGGTAGCCGCGGACGAAGTACTGGCCGGGCTTGTTGCCCTGGCATTCGTGGGCGATCACCGTGTGCTCCATCTCGACTTGGTACTCCCGGTTGACGGCTCGCTTGCCGCCGGTGACGGGGTGGAACGACGCCTCCATCGTCGACACGCGAGTGCGCTTGCCGCCCATGCCGAAGCTGACGCCGCCGTTGTAGCTGATGCCGGCGTCCATCTCGCTCATCGCGCCGTAGGTGTAGACGACGTTCGCGGTCACGCCCCGGCCGGCCAGGGCCGTGGCGACGGTGGTCATCGGGTAGCGGATCGCCACCTTGCGCTCCAGGCATGGCGGGCCGCCGGGCCACGGACGAGGCCCGTCCTCGCAGCCGTCCTCGCCCTTGGGGCAGGCCGACGGTTTCGCAGCCAAGACCTCCCCGGATCCTCGGGCGAAGGAGGTCCGTACCGCGTTGTGCGGCGCGGCGGCGGACAGGCTCGCCAGGTCGGCAACGGAGCCGAGGCTCGGGCGCAGCCACCCAAGCGCGCCGCCGGGCATCACCTGCGACAGGTAGGTGTACTGCCGCCCACCGTGGAACACGTCGAGTTGCACGTCCAAACCGTCCCGGCCGACCAGCGACGCGAGGGCGGGGGTCAGCGCCGAGCGCAGCGCGTAGCGGCCCTGGGCGTCCGCGATCGTCCAGGCGATCGGAGTCGTGGTGAACGTGGCGCGCAGCGGCATGTCCCGAACGGTCTCGTTCGCCGGCCACGCCGAGAGCAGCACCGACGCCCCGCCCATGGCCGAGCCGGCCGTCTGGTCGACCAGGCCCTGCAGCACGACCGGCGTGTCCAGAGCGGCGCTGTCGCGGAGCGCGGCGAACCCCGGCATGAGCGCGAACGCCGTCCGGGTCAGATCGCCCACCGCGTCCGCCCGCGCCGCATCCGCGTTCTGGACCGCCCCGAGCGGACCCACCGCCACCGCCACGCTGGCCACCAGCACACCCACCGTGGTCCGCATCCGCCGCATCAAGTGCCTCCTGCTCCGGGTCCGGTCAAGATCCGGACAACGGGCATTGGACGGCAAACCGGACCAATCGGTTCCCCCGTTCGGAGGATCCCCACCTCACCCGAACGTCTCGCCGGCGTCGCCACAGAGGGTCCCCGTTCGCTCCAAGATCGCGGAGTTACAGCTCCGCCGTCTCGGTTGAGACCGCGAGGTCCTCGTCCAGCGCCTCGATGGTGTCCTCGGCCTCCTCTGCGACGTCGTCGGGCAGCTTGGCTGCCGGCTTGGCCCAGGGCCGGATCGCCTGGACCACCTGGGCGTAGAACGAGTCCACCGCAGCGTTCACGCTCGGGATGAATGCACCTCGTAGACCGCTGCGCTTGGCGCCAAGCGGCGACGGCAGCGTAAGGCGGAACGCCCGGACGTCGACGCTCGGGTCGGGAATCAGCGCCGCGTTGTTGACTCGGACGTCGCGCAGCAGCTCGCAGGTGGACTGCGATTGGCGGGCCACCAACACCTCTACGTTGAGGTTGTCCGGAGCGTCTTTGAGCTGGCGGAGCATCCAGTTCACACGCCGGCTGGCCCCGCCCTCGCGTGGGGCTTCGACTTCGATGCTGGTTCGCACCTGGCCCATCCGCAGGTCGGCTACGACCGTCAGGTTGCCAGCCGCCTGCGGAATGCGGACGGTGGAGGACAGCCGTCCGTCGCCGGCGAGTAGAGCCGCGCTCGACTGCACCCGCGCTGTCGCGTCGCCGGCGACCTTGCGCGGGAGCACGGGAGCGACCGAGACGCCGAGTTGGCCCGTGAGGCGAAGGCACATGTGCCGGGTGAGTTTGTCCCAGGCTGCGGCGACCTCGGCGACTCGCTTGTCGCTCGCCCGCACCGTGCCGGCGGCGATGGCCTCGCGAACCGGCACCCAGGATCCGCCCATGTCGTCGAAACCGGCCGCACCCGAGCGCGGGTCCTCCAGGTAGCGGATTAGTTCCGCGAGCACCCACGCCTGATCTCGGTCCTCGATCCCGCGGTGGTCCAGGCACATGCGCGCTTCGTGGAGAACTTCCGACCAAGAAATGTGATGCAGGGTCACCTTCTTGAGCTTGCGCCGGTCCACTCCGGCGGGGTGTTCGCCGCCCACCGAACACAGATCGTTCGACAGGGAGATCACGGCGTCGAAGCCGTTGAGCCTGGCGACCTCCAGGTAGTTCTCCACCTGCTCGCGGCGCAGTGGATTGGCCCCTGTCTTGACCTCCAGAAGTCCTGTCCACACCTTGCCGGCACGCGCGACCCGAAACACGCCGTCGGGGTAGACCGTCGACTCGCCGAGCACGAACGGAACCTCGATGTAGGTCTCGATCTGCCCGCCTGGCGCGCCGAAGCGACCGACGAGGCCCCGCCCGAAGTCCCGCACCACCATCGACGTGGCAAGCAGCGCGGACGTAGCGCGCTTCTCCTGCTCCTGCGCGGAGCCCGTCCCGGTGACCGAGAACAATCGCGCGGCCTGCCAGGACTTGTCGCCGGCCAGTACCAACGGCGGGATCGTGGCCGGCTTGGTGCGCCGCCGGCCGGTCTGGACGCCGCGTGTCGAGCGGCCGGCCGACGCCTTCGGAGTGACCGCGGCCGCGGGCATTGCGAGGCTGAGTTGGTCCGCCGGCGGGGATTGCGCCTCCGCCACCAGCTCGGCCGCGACCTCCGCGGCGTACGTCTCGGCCTCCGCGACGTCGACTTCGCCGTCGAAGGACTCTTCGTCGACTACGTCTTGGACCGCGTCGACGACCTCGTCCTCGGGACGCTCGACCACGTCTGGGGTTTCGTCGGCCGTGTCCGTCTCCTGGACCTCGCCAGGCTCTTCGACGGTGACGCCGAAGTCGGTGGCGAGCCCGGCCAGGCCCGAGTCCCAACCCTGGCCGACAGCCCGGCATTTCCACTCGCCGTTGCGGCGGTAGACCTGGCCGAGTACGAACGCGGTCTCCGTACTGGCGTCCTGGACCTCGAACCGCACTAGGTCCTGCCCGTCGGGGCCGACGACGGCAAGGCTGAGGTCCCGCAGGGAGCCGAAACCGATGCCAGGTTCGGCGTCGATGCTGGCGGCGACCGCAACGGCGAGAACGCCGTCTGGGATCGCGGCGAGATCCAGGGCGACGCGGTCCTCGCCGGCTCCGTCGTCGTCGAGGCGCTTGCCCAGCAGTCGGACCGCGCCGCCCTCGGCCGACGGAGCGTTGTAGAACACCAAGTCCGCGTCGGACCGCACCCGTTCGTCCTGGCCCAACAGCAGGGCGGAGACGTCGATCTCCACCGCTGCGGAGGACCCGCCCCAGCGAACGACCACCTGCACCTGACTGGCCCCGCCGTCTCCGTCCAGGGACAGCGTGGTGTTGGCACCCTTGCTCAGCACGACCGTCATGCCACGGCATCGTGGCAGCCCATCCTGCGCACCCGAGCACCACCCTGCGAACTGCTCGAGCACTGCGGCCCGCGAATCAGGATTCGGCGAGAACGCGACTTCTCGCGGCGGCCAGCTCGTTGACTGTCCGTCTACAACCGGCGGAGTCCGGTTGCGTGTACAAGAAAGGCGCCCGGCTCACTGCGGCTCCATTCCGTGCAGATTGCCGCGAGGTTGGCAGAGAGCAGATCCACCAAGGCCGATCGCGTTGCCTGGCCGGGGAACAGGAACATGTGAACCTTCGCGGCGCGGTAGGCCGCCGCCTCATCGGGACGTTGCAGGATCTTGGTGTCTCTCCCGATCACCGCCCATCCGTGGCGCCCCACCTCGCGGAGCCACGCTTCGTCGCGCACACCATCGGCGAGAGCCTCCGCGCCGAAGATCTGCGCGGGAGTGTGCACCACATATCCGAGAGCGGTGATTGCCTGCCGCAGCGTTCGACCAGCGACGTTCTCGTCGATGTAGAACTCAGGCGGCGCGGCCCAGGAGGACGCGTGCGGCGGTCCGGACGTCGCCGATGGAGACTCCGAACTCATCTGCCACCCCCTCCGGCGTCTCACCTGCCTTCAGCATGGCCGCGACGTCCGACACTCTCGCGCCCGAACCGAAGCGCGGCTGGCCGAAGGCATGGGCGACGTCGACGACCACCTTCGAAGGTTCACAGTGACGGAGCGTCAGTTGATTGGGCAGACCGTCCGATCCCCACGAGATGTAGCTGAGGTAGTCCTGCACAATCTCCCGCATCACGTGCTGGCCGGTGCCACCCTCGATGAGACCCGCGCCATCGCTCGTCCTGGAGAAGTCCCAGAGCAGATCGATGCCGTCCGTGGCCAGTTCCGGCGCGACGAGCACGTACTCGCTGCCGAACTCCTTCTGCAGGCGCGCCAGGGCCGGACGGATCCGCTGCGGCCGCACACCGGCCTCCCGCAGACCCTGAAGAACGTGTGCCTCCGCCAGAGCGACGAAAGGCACTGCGGATTCTCCCGCGTGCGCAACATCGACGAGGTGGAGCAGTGGCTCGCCGGAAACGTAGCCCCGCGCCCACCGATGAAAGGTCTGCCGCGGAACGGCGAGGAACCGGGCGGCGTCGGCCAGATTGAGCAGCCCTCGCGTCAGTCGCGGGTCCGTCATCCGTCAGCCCCTCTCCGCTTGCCCGTGCCATCCACTGTGCACGAGACCACCGACAGTTTGCCGAAGCGCGAGGCCAAGCGCTCGCAATTGGCTCTGCGCGCGTGCCGCCCTGCGGACACAGGTCAAACAGGTGGGCCGCCGGGGGATCGAACCCCGAACCCGCGGATTAAAAGAGGGCTGAAGTCTCTCGCAGCACTCCACCGCACTCCGCTGACCTGCGATTTCTATGCAACTTGGACAGCAGCTGACGCTGTGGTCACCACTGTTTGATTGGCAAGTTGATTGGCACTGGCCCGCGGCGTGGCGGCTCCGGAGTCAGCGGACAAGGCGTCGACCTAGCTTCAACACCGGCGCCTGGCGCCGCCCGTCAAGGCCTCCTGCGCCGGAAGCGCCTCGTCGACCAGCCCGCAGACGTGCGCGCCAGGGCGATGCCAGACACGTCTTACGCTACTCAGCACCTGCCGCCGGTTGACTTCGTCCACACCGTCTCGATTCAGCTCCGCGTAGCGCGGTTCGCTTCCTACGAGCAGGAGGAGGTGAGGAGAGACCGGGAGATAGCGCATCTCGGCACCGAACCAGCCGATGCCGTTCAGCACTCCGGGCGCATTGGCCCCCTTCCGATCCAGCACGACGGGGTTGTCTCCGATGACGAACTCCCCTTCGGCGGCACGCGCGACGCCGATCGTGCGGTGCTTCAGGTCGGCGAGGATCCGGAAGTAGTAGTCCTCGACTCGGACTCGCATCCAGGCGCCCGACCGAAAGACCTTCAGGTCCATAGCGTCGCGGTTTGAGCGCAGGTAGGCCAGAAGGTCTGCCTTCTGCCGTCGTCGGCTCCGTCGTTCCACTCGATACGCCCGTTCGATCAGTTCGCGCCGCTCGCGGAGTATCTGCTCCGGGATGGAGTCGTATACGTGCTGCCATGCGTCATCGAAGATCCGGGTCATGGCGGCGGATCGGGCAAAGTGCAAGGCGACCATGCTTCGAAGGACGGCCGCGTGTCGTTCGGGTAGGGGCAGGATGCCGATCTGTGGCAGTGCGCGGAGGGCCTGCGGGAAGCCCGATTCTGCTGTGCTCCAGAGCCTTTCGGCACTGGCGCTGTCCACGCGAAGGAAGTTCTTCACGACTCCCGCAGACCTGGTCCCGCTCAAGCCGCACTTTCCCGGAAGGTCGTGCCGGTGCGAGGCCACCGACAGATGCTGGCCGATAGGTTCGGCGAACTGTTTGAGCAGAACCTCGCTCACTGTGTGTTGATCGCCGATAGTGGCCCGAGGGTGCAGGAGCAGGTCGGAGGCTCGGCGTTCGGCGTCGTCCAGCTCGTCGCGGTCCGAGATCGGCGACGTGTCGATTCCGGGACGGGACAGGCGAATCGCGCGTCGCGCTGCACTCCCGCGTCGGCTTGCCCTGTTGCTCATTTCTTGCACTCCCCCGGCCGACCCCTACCCTCCAACGCCAGCGGGCTCGTCGCAACGGAGTTGTCGGATCTGCAGGCTCGCGCCGCTCGTGTCCTTCTCTCAGGTAGAGCAGCCGACCTGGCCGAGGCCTCCCATGTCGCCGCCTTTGACCCAGCGCTGCGATGGCCGGGGTTCAACCCGCGCCGCAGCGCAGCAATTGTCAGACGCGTGCGATATCACGGTCGCCATGCGAGTTGCTGCGATCCGAGCACGAGGCTTCCGCAACCTCGAAGGGCGCGTCCCTCTAGCCGAGAAGGTCGCCGTCTTGGTCGGCGAGAACAACGCAGGCAAGTCCAACGTGATCGAGGCCTGTCGGCTGCTGTTCGAGTCGGAAGCCGGACCACGAGGCCGCCGATGGATAACGGCTGACGACTTCGCTCACGACGGGTCGGGAGTTCGGGTAGCGACCGAGTTCGAAATCGAGGCGGAGCTTGCAGACCTCGACTCGGCCGAGCAAGCGCGGATGGTGACCTGCCTTGCTCCCTCGCTTGGCCCGGCCATGGCTCGTCTGAGACTTCGCGCCCAACTGCGGCTCGACGGCAAGGTTGAAACTCAATGGTTCGGCGGCGATTCCGACCATCCGGACGTAGAACGATGGGCTCGAGAAGCCGTCTCGTTCTCGTACCTTCACCCGCTTCGTGATGCTGCGTCCGATCTTCGACCCGGGCGGGACAATCGCCTCGTTTCTCTACTAGGGGCGCTTGCTCCGGACGACCATCCCGACAGGCTGCTGATCGAAGAGATCGTGTCCAGGGCGAACCTGGACCTCAGCCAGGTCGGATCCATCCGGGAGGCGAAAGACCGGATCCAAGATCGAACCAAGGGCTTAACCGGCCGCGGCGATCTCGGTCAGCACACCGACCTCCTGTTCGCTGAGCCGAAGTTCGACAAGATCGTGGCTACCCTTCGGGCGCTCGCCGGTGAGCTAGCACCCCTCGAGATCGCCGAAAACGGGCTGGGTTACAACAACCTCCTCTATATGGCGGTTCTGCTCTCCGCACTGTCCGAGTCGACGAACGCGGCCCTCAGAGTGCTCTTGGTCGAAGAACCCGAAGCCCACCTTCACCCACAACTCCAAGACCTCTTGATGAGGTACCTCGAGACCCAAAGTGCGAGCAACACCCAAGTAGTGGTCACAAGCCATTCGCCCAACTTCGCAAGCGCCGCCGAGGTCGAACGACTCACTGTTCTCGCTCGGTCGCCACGTGGCGCCCAGGTTCAGGCCCGAAGCCCTGCCGAGTTCGGGCTCTCAAAGGCAAACCTCGGGCACCTGCGCCGATTCTTGGACGTCACGAAGTCAGCGCTCTTCTTCGCACGGGGCGTGGTGCTCGTCGAAGGCGTTGCCGAGCAACTCCTTGTACCAGCCATAGCCAATCGCCTCGGCAGACCGCTGTCGCGCAGCGGCGTCACGGTGATCAACGTCGGCGGCGTCGCCTTCGAACCCTTCTTGGAGCTCTTCGGAGCCGACCGACTCCCGTACCGCTGCGCAGTGATCTCCGATGGAGACCCGCCCGAGGCGGCTCAGGCGAACGACGACCCCGATCCAGAGGCTGACGCAGAAGGGGATACAAGTGAAGGCTCCGACCAAGCCGAGGCGTCCAACCAGGAGTCCGTGCTAGCGGATGAACCGGATCGAGTCGGTTGTACCCATGCGCCGGCCAGTCCGAATCTGTCTGCGGTCGCGGCAGCGCTCAAGGCTCGCGAAGGTGGAGAACTTCAAGTCTCGCTAGCTCGGAAGACACTCGAATGGGATCTCGCCGCGGAGGGCAATTGGGACGTGTTGCTCGAGGCTCTAACGGCGGTAAAGCCGCGAGTCGCGAAGCGCCTCGCAGGCTCGCACGCGGACGCTTCGCCGGAGGAACGAGCAGACGTGCTCCTCGCAGCCGTAAAGAAGCGCAAGGGCGAGTTCGCCCAAGAGCTCACTCGGCTTATCGACGAGGGCCGACCTCTCCACGTCCCCGAATACCTCCGAACCGCGGTCGAATGGGTCACGCCAGATCAGAACCGCGCTGAATCGTGAGCAAGGCCGCCCACGCCCCGGAGTTCGTGAGCCCACATCAGCGTCCGGCCGTCGAAGCAGAGGGGAATTTCTTTCTCACCGCGTGCCCTGGAAGCGGCAAGACTCGCACAGCTGCCGCGCGAATCGCCCGGCTCGACGACGAAGGAAAACGGGTGGCTGCGTGCTCCTACACCAACGTGGGGGTCGAGCAGATCCAGCAGGTGTTGCAGCACGGCCTGGGCCGATCCTCGTCTTCGAGACACTTCGTCGGCACGTTGCATCTCTTCCTGCTTCGCTACGTGCTTTACCCGTTCGGCCATCTGGTCACCGGATCGTCGAGCGCACCGCGCCTAGTCGCAGACGACGCGCAGCTATGGCCGACTATCGCGTTGGGAAGCGACACCGTGCGCCTGGCTGCGAGCTACTTCCGGTTCACCCCCGTCGGCACCCTCTGTGTCAGATCAGCTCCCAACCTCCGGCTCGATCCAGGCGAAGCAGCGCGGCTCGGGCAAAGCGAAGCGCTTCGCCGTAAACGGGCTATCGCCGCCGCGGGTTGGGTGTCCTTCGACGACGCCATGTACTGGTCCTTGCGGGTGCTCGAGAAGCATCCCGACCTCGCAGCCGCCGTGGCAGGCCGGTTCGACGAGCTCATCGTGGACGAGGCTCAAGACACCAGCGAGCTCCAACTCGCCTGTTTGAAGGCGCTATGGGCCACAGGCCGCCTGACTTCCTTGGTCTTGGTGGGCGATCTCGAACAGTCCATCAGTTCGTACACCGGTGCGAACCGAGAAGGCTGCGAGGCTCTCGCGTTCGATGCCGGGCTGACGCAACTGGACCTGACAGAGAACCATCGGTCCTCCCAGAAAATCTGCGACGTCGCGGTGCGTTTCTGCGGCCGGACGACGGCCGACCGGGCGGTGGGGCGCGACGCCGATTGCCCACTTGCGCCGGAGCTGTTCCTGTACAACCCGGCGCGCCCCGCGGACGCGATCAGCACATTCGAAGCCCGCCATCGCTCGCTCGGATACGAGTTCGAGCGTCCGGCAGTTCTGGCTCGTGGCCACGCGCTCGTGAAGGAACTCAACGGGAGTCAGCAGCGCGTCGCTGTTCGTCCCAGGCCGCTGGCCGTCGGGCAAGTAGTAAGCGCGATTCGAGGCGGTCGCCACGTCAGCCGCCGAGCGATCGAGTCCGTCGACCAGATCGTTGCGTCGACGGCCTTCGATATCGAGAGCCTTGTCCAACTCGACTCAACAACTCGCTGGAATGTGCGGCAAGCAACGATGCGGCTGATTGGGGAGGCTCCAGACCTCGACCAGGACTTGCGCAAGTGGATTCAGCAAACGGCGAGAGTCCTCGCTTCGGTAGTCGCTCCACTGACGGCTCGCCCCCACCGGCAAGCCGGCGGTGTTCTGGCTTCGGACTCAGCGCAGACGGGCCATATCGCCGCCAACGCGTTCGCCCGCCCCGCTGCTGGTCTGCTCGCGCAAACGATCCACGATGTGAAAGGCGAGAGCCGCGACGCAGTGCTGGTGGTGGTCGACCGCACACGGTCGCGGGCCCACACTCCGCAGTCCACGGTGTGGACGAAACCACTGCTGGGAGTCTCGATGGACGCTGCGGAAGCGGAGGAACTTCGAATCGCCTTCGTGGCGCTGACCAGGGCGCGCCGCTACTGCGCGGTCGCCTTGCCTAACGACTGCGGGGACACGGTGATCCAAGCGTTCGTGCAGGCGGGCTTCGAGCCGATTTCGGCCTAGGGGTGCGCTTCTCGGCCCAAACACTGGAGATCTGAACATCGGGTAGCCGAGCCGCAGCGTGGGCCAGCCCGGCGCCGGATCAACGGCGCCGGGCATCGACCCGATTAGCGGTCGGCGGGCCCGCCGCAAGCGCGGAGTTCGACCTCGGCCAGGATGTAGCCGTTGGCCGCGAGCCAGGTCAGGTAGCGGTCGGTGTGGGCGCGGTGGCTGCGCCAGTCGTCACGGTCGGTGCGGGCTTCGTAGGCGGCGAGGACCTGGACCAGCGCAACGACCAGGGCGCGTGACTCGGAGACGTTCGCAGTCAGGTCCTTGAGCGCGGCGCTGCGGCCGAATCCGCCGGCAGCGAGGCCGAGCAGGTCGGCGGCGAGCGTGTTGCCGGCGATGCTCGCAACGGTGTCGGCGTCGATGGCCAGCGCCGACGCGAGGAAGGCGGCGCTGCCCTTCGGTGCGGTCTTGCGGGCGGCGAAGGTTCGCAGCCAGGCGCGGCGGACCTTCTGTGCCGAGGCCCAGGCCTTGTTGTTCTCGACCACCTCGCGCCGAGCCTCGCGGGCGCTCTCGCGTTCCGTCTCGGTCGTGTCCTCGGCTCGGCGCATCGGGCGGGTGGATCGGTCGCTGCCGTAGCGGTCGCGGTGTCCGTGCGCGGTCGGGGCGGTGCACGCGTAGCGAACGGCGAGGTAGGAGCCCCAGGTCTGCGCCGGGCGTTCGTCGGTGTCGCCGACGCCGGTGTCGTCGGGATCCGTCTCGTCGTCGACGACGGGTGCCTCGGTGGTGGGGTCGATCCATCCGTGAACGAGGCCGACGAAGCCGGCGTGTCCCGCACAGTCGCGGTGCCCGGCCACGGTGATCGGTTCGCCGTCGGCGTCGTCGAGCAGGCTCAGGCTTCGGGCCGTGTCGCCGTGACCCGGAGCGGGGATCACCGCGATGCCCGCCGCCGCGAGTTCGGCCTCGAGCTCGGCCCGGCGAGCGGCCTCAGCGCGCGTGTCGCGCAGCCGCTGGGCGACGTGGTCGAACTGGCCGTTCTTCGCAGCTGAGACAAGGGCTTTGACGGCCTCGACGTCGTCCTCGAACTCGGCCACGACGGCGGCCTGTTCGAGGTCGAGAAAGTCGTAGCGGACGGTCGCAGCCTTGGCCAGGTCGCTGCCCGC
>JBQTKD010000034.1:0-107792 GCA_052386455.1 Sporichthyaceae bacterium | reverse complement strand
TCAACGGCCTCATCGAACTGCACCGGCGCATCGCCCGCGGCTTCCGCAACCGCGACAACTACCGACTACGCATGCTGCTCATCGGCGGCGGACTGACCAGCCCCCACCTCAAGTAGGAAGAGCCAGTTTCACCTCGACCTCGATGCGCACGGTGTCGGAGAGTCGAAGCGCTCCGAGAAATGCTCGGTACGGCTTGAGCCCGAGCGCGGTCTGGGCGACCTCGCCGGTTGCGTGCCAGGTGCCCGGCCCGGCGCCGCGAATCTCGAATCGCACGCCGACATCGCGCTCCGCCATCGAAAGCGTCCCGGTTAGGCACCCGTTGCCCGCCGAGTCGACGGCCACCTTCGTCGAACGGAACTCTGCGGTGGGGTGCCCTTCTGTATCGAGAACCTTCAGGGCGTTCCTACGGATGTCGGCGCGGTCGGAGTCCGACAGCGGAGAAACCCCGCCGGAGCCTGCGATCACCGAGAACGAATCGAGTTCCACCGTCACGGCGACCGCGGTCGCCAAGGGTTCCCCGCGGTGATCCAGCGTGCCGGACCACCGCGCAAAACCGATCTCGAGGTCGTGGCCAACGGCCGCCGCCACGCCCTCCCGCGTGGTGAACACACGGAGCGTTCCGTGGGTCGGGCCGATTTCTACGGTGCCCGGTTCGGGATTCATTGCGGCACCGTAGCGGTTGTGGCCGTAGTGCGTCGGCTAACGGAATCCGGGATTCCCGGATTCGCGGGATCTGTCATTCTGGGCGCGATTGGAATTCCCGATTCGAGGACGAATTTCCCTGTATGGCAAGGGAATTCGCCCTATTGCCCATTTCGAAATCGCGCGTAGAGTGCGTATTCCGCGACGGACGATTTCGGAGTCGCGATGCGCCTCGAGGAGGTATCTCGGCGATGACCACGGCGACCGACGAAGGTGTCGTACACATCCTCTGGATGAACGGCGGACTCGGCTGCGACGGCGACTCCGTCGCGCTGACCGCCGCCACCCAGCCCAGCATCGAGGAGATCGCCCTCGGCGCCCTCCCCGGTCTGCCGAAGGTCGCGGTGCACTGGCCGCTGATCGACTTCGAGTGCGGGCCGGAGACCGGGGCGGACAACTTCATCGAGTGGTGGCACAAGGCCGACCGCGGCGAACTCGAACCGTTCGTGCTCGTCGTGGAGGGCTCGATCCCGAACGAGGAGTTGAACCGGCACAACGGCGGCTACTTCTGCGGGTTCGGCAACGACCCCGAGACGGGCGAAGTCCGCACCACGAACGAGTGGCTCGATCGCCTCGCCCCCAAGGCCACGGCGATCCTGGCCGTCGGCACCTGCGCCACCTACGGCGGCATTCACGCGATGGCCGGCAACCCGACCGGAGCGATGGGCGTTCCGGACTACCTCGGGTGGGACTGGAAGTCCAAGGCGGGCCTGCCGATCGTCTGCGTCCCGGGCTGCCCGATCCACCCGGACAATCTGTCCGAGACGATTCTGTACCTGCTCTACCAGGTCGCGGGTCAGGCTCCGATGATTCCGCTGGACTCCGAGTTGCGCCCGCGCTGGCTGTTCGAGGCCACGGTGCACGAGGGCTGCGACCGAGCGGGCTACTACGAGCAGGGCGACTTCGCCACCGAGTACGGCTCCCCGAAGTGCATCGTCAAGCTCGGCTGCTGGGGGCCGGTGGTGAACTGCAACGTCCCCAAGCGCGGCTGGATCAACGGCATCGGCGGCTGTCCGAACGTCGGCGGCATCTGCATCGGCTGCACCATGCCCGGATTCCCGGACAAGTTCATGCCCTTCATGGACGAACCGCCCGGCGGCAAGGTCTCCACCACCGCCTCGAAGGCCTACGGCGCGGTCGTTCGTACGCTGCGCCGCTTCACCCAGGACACGTTGAACAAGGAGCCGTCGTGGCGGACTCCGGGCCCGGTACTCAAGAGCGGCTACAAGGGGCGATGACCCGATGACGATCACCGAACCGCGGCACGCCGCAAAGGGCGGCGCAACCACCGGTCTCACCGAGATGACCTGGGACCCGATCACTCGCATCGTGGGCAGTCTGGGCCTGTACACGAAGATCGACTTCAAGGCCAAGACCGTCGCGGAGTGCTACAGCACCTCGTCGATCTTCCGCGGCTACAGCCTGTTCATGAAGGGCAAGGATCCGCGCGACGCGCACTTCATCACCAGCCGCATCTGCGGCATCTGCGGGGACAACCACGCCACCTGTTCGGTCTACAACCAGAACATGGCCTACGGGGTGCACCCGCCGGCGCTGGGGGAGTGGATCATCAACCTCGGCGAGGCGGCCGAGTACATGTTCGACCACAACATCTTCCAGGAGAACCTGGTCGGCGTGGACTACTGCGAACGGATGGTCCGCGAGACCAACCCGGGCGTGCTGGAACTGGCCAACCGCACCGAGGCACCGGGCGCGGCCGCACACGGCTACAAGTTCATCGGCGACATCATGCGGGCGCTCAACCCGCTCGAGGGCGAGTTCTACCGCGAGGCCCTGCAGGTCTCGCGCTACACCCGCGAGATGTTCTGCCTGATGGAGGGGCGGCACGTCCACCCGTCCACGCTGTACCCGGGCGGCGTCGGCACCACGGCGACCATCCAACTCATCACCGACTACCTGACCCGGCTCATGCGCTACATCGAGTTCATGAAGCGGGTCGTGCCGTTGCACGACGATCTGTTCAACTTCTTCTACGAGGCGCTTCCCGGCTACGAGATGGTCGGTTTCCGGCGCACCCAGCTGGTCTGCTGGGGCGCACTCAACGACCCGGCGCACTGCGACTTCACCTACGAGCGGATGACCGACTGGGGTCGCAAGGCCTTCGTGTCCCCGGGCGTCGTCGTCGACGGCAAACTCGTCACCAACGACCTCGTCAAGATCAACCTGGGCATCCGGATCCTGCTCGGCTCGTCGTACTACCAGAGCTGGGAATCCGAGCCGATGTTCGTCGAACGCGACGCCCTCGGCAACCCGGTCGACCGCAACCATCCGTGGAACCAGACCACGATCCCGCGGCCGCAGAAGCGCGACTTCGAGGACAAGTACAGCTGGGTCATGTCCCCGCGCTGGTTCGACGGCACCGACCACCTCGCCGCCGACACCGGCGGCGGCCCGATCGCCCGGCTGTGGGCAACCGCGCTCGGCGGCCTGGTCGACTGCGGGTACGTCAAGTCCACCGGACACTCGGTCGTCATCAACCTGCCCAAGACCATGAACAAGCCGGAGACCACCTTCGAGTGGCACATTCCGAAGTGGAGCAACGCCCTGGAGCGCAACCGGGCGCGCACCTACTTCCAGGCCTACGCGGCCGGGGTCGCCATGTACTTCGTCGAGCAGGCGCTGGCGGAGGTCCGGGCCGGCAACACCAAGACCTGGAACTCCTTCACCGTTCCGGACGAGGCGTTCTCCTGCGGGTTCACCGAAGCGGTGCGCGGGGTCCTGTCCCACCACATGGTGATCAAGGGCGGGAAGATCGCGAACTACCACCCGTACCCGCCGACGCCGTGGAACGCCAGCGTGCGCGACGTCTACGGCACCCCGGGCCCCTACGAGGACGCGGTGCAGAACACCCCGATCTTCGAGGAGAACGGCCCGGACACGTTCAAGGGCATCGACATCATGCGCGCGGTCCGCAGCTTCGACCCGTGCCTGCCCTGCGGCGTCCACATGTACCTCGGCCCGGGCAAGACCATCCAGACGATCCACAACCCGGCGAGCATGCCGACCACACTGGCGATCTGACGTGGCCGGCAACGCCGCCGACGACATCGGCGAGCGCGTCGAGTCGCTGTTGGCACAACTGGCCCGCCAGGGCGGCAACCGGGCCGCGGCCACGGCCGAGGATCTGGTCCGGCTGCTCGTCGAGTACTACGGCTCGGGCCTGACCCATGTCGTGGAGATCGTCGCCGAGTCGGACCCGGAGTTGCTTCTGCGCCTCGCCGAGAACAAACTGATCGAGAGTCAGTTGATCCTGCACGGGCTCCATCCGGTGGACGTAGCCACCCGCATCGAACAGGCGTTGGACGGGGTCCGGCCCTACCTGGGCTCGCACGCCGGCGGCGTGGCGTTCCTCGGCATCGACGACGCCGGCATCGCGCACCTGCGGCTGGACGGCAGCTGCCACGGCTGCCCGTCCTCGACGGTCACCGTGCGCACGACGATCGAGGAGGCGGTGCTGGGGGCCGCCCCGGAGTTGACCGCGATCGAGGTCGACGGGCAGGCCGCCCGCCCCGAAAGCCTCCTGCAGATCGGGCGCGGCCCGGGCCTGCAACCCGCCCCGCCGCCCCCGGCGTGGCGGCACGTGGAGGCCGCCGACCTGCCCGCCCATGGAGCCCTGGCGGCGCTGACCGTCGACGGGCGCTCGCTGCTGGTGTGCCGGTTGGAACAGACCTGGTACGCCTACGTCGACCTCTGCCCGACCTGCGGGGTGGGGTTGACCGGCGCCGGGTCGACGTTGACCGGCGTAAAGCTCCGGTGCGGCGGTTGCGGAGCCGGCTACGACGTCCGGCTCGCGGGGAAGGCCGCCGACGGCAGCGGCCGGCACCTGGACCCGCTGCCGCTGCTGGACGACGCCGCCGGAGTTCGCGTGGCGCTGTCGGAGGTCATGGCCTAACGGAACGAGCACGACAGAAGGGAGTCTCCCCATGGGCGCGGCGACGGGCTTGCACCGGTTCGTGACACGGAGTGCAAGGCCCGTCGCCCCGTCCCGTTTCACCGCCCGCGACCCGCGGCCGATGGGCGAGTACTGCGAGATGTGCGGCCTCGACGTGCACGCCGAGCACTCCCACGTCGTCGACCTGGACACCCGGCGGCTGCTGTGCACCTGCCGGCCCTGCGCCCTGCTGTTCACCTCCACCGGTGCTGGCCGGGGCAACTACCGCGCCGTGCCCGAGCGCTATCTGACCGACCCTCAGTTTGCCATTGGGGAGGGCCGGTGGGAGGAACTGCAGGTTCCGGTGGCGGTGGCGTTCTTCTTCCACAACTCCGTGCTCGACCGTGTCGTCGCGCACTACCCGAGCCCCGCCGGAGCGACCGAGTCCCTGCTGGACCTCTCCGCCTGGGCGGAGATCGTCGCGGAGAATCCGCTGGCGGCCGTCTTGGAGCCGGACGTCGAGGCGTTGGTGGTGCGCCGCCACCGCGACCGCGCCCACGAGTACTACGTGGTGCCGATCGACACCTGCTACGAACTCGTCGGCCGGGTCCGGATGCTCTGGAGCGGCTTCGACGGCGGCGCCGAGGTGCGCGCCGACCTCGACGCGTTCTTCGCCGCGGTGCGCTCCCGTGCCCGCACCCTGCAGGGAAGCGGAGTCGATGGCTGAGCTGCGCTTCGACTGCCGAGGAGTCTCGGCCGACCTCTACGCGGCCGGTCCGACCCTGAACTTCCACCTGCGCATCGAGGAGGCCACCGGCGCCACCGTGCACGCCGTCGCGCTGCGGGTGCAGCTGCGCATCGAGCCGCAGAAGCGGCGCTACGACGTCGCGGAGACCGCCCATCTCGGCGATCTGTTCGGCGAGCCGACGCGGTGGGCGGACACGCTGCGGCCGCTGCAGTTCGCGACCGTCCCGGCGATGGTGCCCGGATTCGTCGCAGGCACCGACTTCGACCTGCCGGTGCCGTGCACCTACGACCTGGAGATCGCCGCCACCACGTACTTCCACGCACTCGACGACGGCGCGATTCCCCTGGTGCTGCTGTTCAGCGGAAGCGTGTTCACCAAGGGCGAGACGGGCTTTGCGGTGCATCCGATCTCCTGGCGCGCCGAGACGCCGTGCCTGGTGCCCATCGAGGTGTGGCGCACGATGATGGACCGCTTCTTCCCGAACTGCGGGTGGATCCGGCTCACCCGCGACACCCTGCACGCCCTCGGCGTCTACAAGAACACCCGGGCGATCGCGACCTGGGAGCAGACGATCGTCGACCTGCTCGCGGCGGCTCAGATCGGGGGTCCGGCATGACCGTCGCCGTCGACCCCTTCGCCGCGGCCCGTGCGGTCGCCGACGCCGTGCTCTACGAGGGGTACGTGCTCTACCCCTACCGGGCCTCCTCGGCCAAGAACCGCGCCCGCTGGCAGTTCGGCGTGCTGATGCCGCCGGCCTACGTGGCGGTGGATCCCTCGGAGCGATCGGCGTGCCGTACCGAGGTCGTCCTCGAGCCCGCGCCGGGAGCGGTGCTGCACGTGCAGGTGCGCTTCCTGCACGCGATTCGCCGCACCGGAGGGTCTGGCCCGGACTGGGACGAGACGGTGGAACGCCAGATCGCGTTCGCCGTCGACGTGGCGGATCCCGACCGCGAGCACCGGTTCGCGTTCGACGCCGAGGACCGCATCGAGGACGGGGTGCGGCGAGTGACCCGTGCCCTCGCCGGGTCGGTGACCCTGACCACGACCGAACTGCCGGGCCCCTACGGGGCGCTGCGCGTGTCGGCCGTCGTGCGCAACTGCGGTCTCGGCGGGGGAGCGGACCGGGACGAGGCACTCGGCGGCGCGCTGATCGCGGCGCACACCCTGCTGGCTGTCGACGGCGGCCGGTTCCTGTCCTGCACCGACCCCCCGGAGTGGGCGCGGCCGGTCGTCGCAGCCTGTGCGAACGAGGGGACCTGGCCGGTCCTCGCCGGTCCGCCCGACCGGCCCGACGCCGTGGTGCTGTCCTCGCCGATCGTCCTGGCCGACCATCCGGCGATCGCCCCGGAGAGCCCGAGCGACCTCTACGACTCCTGCGAGATCGACGAGATTCTCACCCTGCGCACGATGACGCTGACGGAGGCGGAGAAGGCCGAGGCCCGGGCCACCGACCCCCGCGCAGCGGCGGTCCTGGACCACGTCGATTCGCTGCCGCCGGAACACCTCGACCGCCTGCACGGGGCCCTGCGCTACCTGCGCCAGGTCGCCGGCGACGGCACGGGCGTGGCACCGGGAGGCCCGGCGGCCGACGAGATCCCCAGCTACTTCACGCCCGACGCGCCGTGGTGGGACCCCGGCGCCGACGCCTCGGTAGACCCCGAAAGCGACGCCGTGCTCGTCGAGGGCGTCGCGGTCGCGCGCGGCAGCCGGGTGCGGCTCTTCCCCGGTGGCCGCGTCTCGGCGCGCCGAACCGACGCGCAGGACCTGTTCCTGCACGGGCGCACCGCCACGGTGGAGTGCGTGCTGTTCGACGTCGACGGGGCCGTGCATCTCGGCGTCACCCTCGACGACGACCCGGAACTGGCCGAGGTCAACCGCTGGCACGGCCGCTACCTCTACTTCGATCCCGACGAGGTCTCCCCGGTTCAGGTGCCGGCATGACCAGGGTCTTGGTGGCCGGGGTCGGCAACGTCTTCCTGTCCGACGACGGATTCGGACCGGAGGTGCTGCGTCACATGACGGGGCGTCAGGAACCAGATGGGGTCAAGGTCGTCGACTTCGGCATCCGGGGAGTCCACCTGGCCTACGAGCTCCTCGACGGCTACGACGTCCTGGTCGTGGTTGACGCCGCGCCCCGCGGGTTGGCGCCCGGCACGCTGTCCGTGCTGGAGGTGGACCCGGCGGCTCACTCGCCACTTGCCGAGGACGGCCCTCTCCTGGACGCGCACGGGATGGAACCGGCGGCGATCCTGCGCAGCCTGGGTTCCCTCGGCGGGCAGGTCGCCCGCGTGCTGGTGCTCGCCTGCGAGCCGAGCGACCTCGACGAGGGCATGGGGTTGACCCCGGCGGTCGCGGCGGCGGTGCCGGCGGCCGTGCAGACCCTGCACCGGCTAATCCTCGACCTGGCCGGGAACGCCCCGGTGCCCACGCTGAAGGAGGTGTCACCGTGATCGTTCGCCTGGTCAAGTCCGTGCTCGTCGCGGCAGCCGTGGCTGCCGTCGTGCAGTCGCTTCCGGACATCAAGCGCTACCTGGAGATTCGCGACATGTGATCCACCCACCGCAAGGACACGGATTCGGAGTTCAGATGGAGACGTTGGTCGGTTTCGCGGTCGGTTTTCTCGTCGGGACCAAGGAGGGGAAGGAAGGCTTGGCGAAGATCGTCGAATCGTGGGCGGCGATCCGCGAGTCGGCACAGTTCCGCAGCCTGATCGGCACTGCGGCCGGGATGGCGCTGCCGTTGGCACGGGACCTGGGCAAGGCCATTCGCGCCTGAGACGGCACCCTCGGCTGGGACGGAGTCGTCACGGCACACGCAGCGCGCATCGCAGATGCCGGCGTCGATCGACGCCGGCAGCGCTTCGACGTGCACGGACTGGTGCAGGGCGTCGGGTTCCGGCCGTTCGTGTACGCCCTGGCGGCCGAGCTGGCGTTGACCGGCGAGGTGGGCAACACCGCGGCCGGGGTGCGGATCGAGGTCGAGGGCGGGTCGGTTGCGCTCGCCGAGTTCGCGCGGCGCCTGCGCGTGCAGGCCCCGCCGCTCGCGCGGGTCGCCGACGTCGAGGTTGCCGAGCTGGCTCCGCTCGGCGGCACCGGGTTCGTCATCGCGGCCTCGGCGTCGGGCGCGGCACGCACCCTGGTGTCCCCGGACACCGCCACCTGCCCGGACTGCCTCGCCGAACTCGCCGATCCCGCCAACCGCCGCTACCGGCATGCGTTCGTCTCCTGCACGAACTGCGGCCCGCGGTTCACGGTGGTGGTCGACCTGCCCTACGACCGGCCCGCCACGACGATGGCGGACCTGCCGCTGTGCGCGAGGTGCGCGGCCGAGTACGCCGATCCGGCCGACCGGCGCTTCCACGCGCAGACCGTGGCCTGCCGGGACTGCGGTCCTCGACTGACGCTCCATCGGGACGGAGTGCCGGACGCCACCGGGGACCTCGCCCTGGCCGGGGCGCGCGCGCTGCTGGCCGGCGGCGCGATCGTCGCGGTGAAGGGACTGGGCGGGTATCACCTGGCCTGCGATGCGGCCGACGCCGCGGCCGTGGCGACCCTGCGCAAACGCAAGGACCGCGGGGACAAGCCCTTCGCCGTCATGGTCGCGGACCTCGCGACGGCGCACCGTCTCGCGCACCTCGACGCCGCCGAACTCGCGCTGCTCGGCGATCCGCGGCGTCCGGTGGTGCTCGCCGCCCGCCGCGCCGACGCACCGCTCGCGCCGGGGGTGTCGCCCGGGCACCCGGACGTCGGGATTCTGCTGGCCTACACGCCCGTGCACCATCTGCTGTTCGGGCTGCGCGGGGATCCGCCCGGACCCGCGGCGCTCGTGATGACCAGCGGAAACCTGGCCGGGGAACCGATCGCGACCGACGACGGCGTTGCCCGCGAACGGCTGGCGGGCATCGCGGACGCCTGGCTGGCACACGACCGCCCGATCCACGTGCCGTGCGACGACTCGGTGGTCCGGATGGCCGGCGGCGCCGAACTCCCGGTGCGCCGCTCCCGCGGGTACGCCCCGCTCCCGGTCGCCCTGCCAGTCGCGGTTCGCCCCGCGCTCGCCGTCGGCGGCGACCTGAAGAACACGTTCTGCCTGGGGGCCGGCCGCTACGGGTGGATGTCCGCCCACGTCGGCGACATGGACGATCTGGCCACCCTGCAGGCCTTTTCGGCCGCCACCGAACATCTGGCGGCGTTGACCGGCGTGGCCCCCGAATTGATCGTCGTCGACGCCCACCCCGGCTACCGCAGCGGGCGCTGGGCCCGGCGCACCTGTGCGGGGCGGCCGGTGGTGGCCGTCGGTCACCATCACGCGCACGTCGCCTCGGCGATGGCCGACAACGGCGAGGACGGCTCCCGGCCCGTCCTCGGATTCGCCTTCGACGGCACCGGCTACGGGTCCGACGGCGCGGTCTGGGGCGGGGAGGTGCTGCTCGCCGACTACGACGGCGCCACGCGGGTGGGGCACCTGGCCTACGTGCCGTTGCCCGGCGGCGACGCGGGGGTCGCCAACCCCTGCCGGATGGCCCTGTCGCACCTGCGCGCCGCCGGAATCGCCTGGGACCCGCGGCTGCCCGCCGTAGCCGCGTGCAGCGACACCGAGCGATCCCTGCTGGCCCGTCAGTTCGAGACCGGACTCGCCTGCGTTCCCACCTCCAGCATGGGCCGGCTCTTCGACGCGATCTCCTCGCTGTCCGGGGTGTGCCACCGGGTGGCCTACGAGGCCGAGGCCGCGATGCGCTTCGAAGGGCTCGCCCGGGCGGGGCTCTCCGGCGTCGAGGACTCCTACGCTTTCGGCATCGGCGAGGGAACGCCGCTGCTGCTGGATCCGGCGCCCGTGCTCGCGGCCGCGGCTGCGGACGTGCTGGCCGGTGTCCCCGCCGCGACGATCGCGGCCCGCTTCCACCTCGCAGTGGTGGACGCGGTGGTGGCCGTGGCCGAGCGGATGCGCGCCGCCGGCGGACCGGGAGTCGTCGCGCTGTCCGGCGGAGTGTTCCTCAATGCAGTGCTGAGCACGCTGTGCGAACGGCGGCTGCGCGGCGCGGGCTTCGAAGTCCTGCGCCATCGCGTCGTCCCGCCCAGCGACGCCGGACTCGCGCTGGGTCAACTGGCCGTCGCCGCTCGGGTGCCGCCCTGAGCCATCCCGCCCCCACCGTCCACCGCACCCGCAGGTCAGGAGAGCGCCCATGTGTCTGGCAGTCCCCGGCAAGGTGATGAGGATCTGGCCCGTCGGCGATCAGCTGATGGCGGAGGTGGACTTCGGCGGGGTGCTCAAGGAGGTGTGCCTGGACTTCGTGCCCGACCTGCAGGTCGGCGAATACACGATCGTGCACGTCGGCTTCGCGCTGCAACGGCTCGACGAGGCCTCCGCGCTGGCGACGCTGCTGCTGTTCGAGCAGATGGGCGAACTGGAGGCGGAATTCGGCGACGCGTGGGAACGCGCCGCGCAGGGATCGGGAGAGGAATGGCGGCCATGAGATACCTGGACGAGTTCAACGACCCGGCGCTGGCCAAACACCTGGTCGAGGAGATCAAGGCGACCGCCACACGGCGCTGGGCGCTGATGGAGGTCTGCGGGGGCCAGACGCACTCGATCATCCGCCACGGAATCGACCAACTGATCGCCGACGAGGTCGAGCTGATCCACGGACCCGGCTGCCCGGTCTGCGTGACTCCGCTGGAGCTGATCGACAAGGCGCTGGAGATCGCAGCCCGGCCGGGGGTGATCTTCTGCTCGTTCGGCGACATGCTCCGGGTACCCGGCTCGACGAGCGACCTGTTCCGGGTGAAGAGCCGGGGCGGGGACGTGCGGGTGGTCTACTCCCCGCTGGACGCCGTGGCGATCGCCGAGGACAACCCGGACCGCGAGGTCGTGTTCTTCGGGATCGGGTTCGAGACCACCGCCCCGCCGAACGCGATGGCGGTCGCGCAGGCCGCCCGCAGGGGGCTGTGGAACTTCAGCATGCTCGTCTCGCACGTCCTGGTTCCCCCGGCGATCGAGGCGATCATGTCGGCGCCGAACTGTCGGGTGGAGGGATTCCTCGCGGCCGGCCACGTCTGCACCGTGATGGGCACGGAGCAGTACCCCGCCCTCGTCGAGCGATTCCGGGTGCCGATCGTCGTCACCGGGTTCGAGCCGCTGGACATCCTGGAGGGCATCAGACGAACCGTCGGTCAACTCGAACGGGGCGTCGCGGAACTGGAGAACGCCTACGGGCGCGCGGTCGAGACCGCCGGAAACGTCGCCGCGCAGAAGCTGCTCGCCGAGGTGTTCGAGGTGACCGACCGAGGTTGGCGGGGCATCGGGACCATTCCGAACAGCGGCTGGCGGCTGGCGGAGCACTACCGCGCGTTCGACGCCGAGCATCGCTTCGACGTCGCGGACCTGCAGGTCGCCGAATCCTCGAAGTGTCGCAGCGGCGAGGTGCTCCAGGGATTCATCAAGCCGCACGAGTGCGCGGCGTTCGGCAAGGAGTGCACTCCGCGCAATCCACTCGGCGCCACGATGGTGTCCAGCGAAGGGGCGTGCGCGGCGTACTACCTGTACCGGCGGCTGACGCCGCGTCAGGTCGACGTGCGGGAGGCGAGTTCCGTTGGCCGGTAACGCGACGATCGACCCTGCGGTCTGGTCCTGCCCGCTGCCCCTGCGCGACAGCCCGACGGTGGTGATGGGCCACGGCGGCGGCGGCCAGCTGTCCGCCGAACTCGTCGAGCACCTGTTCCTGCCCGCCTTCGCGGGCGAGGCCGCGGGGCCGCTGGCCGACTCGGCGGTGGTGCACCTGGGCGGGGCTCGGATCGCCTTCTCCACCGACAGCTACGTGGTGCGTCCGCTGTTCTTCCCGGGCGGCAGCATCGGAGATCTGGCGATCAACGGCACGGTCAACGACCTGGCCTGCAGCGGCGCCGTCCCGGCCTACCTCTCCTGTGGCTTCGTGCTCGAGGAGGGCGTCGAGGTCGCGGTGGTCGGGGCGGTCGCCGAGGCCATGGGGGCTGCGGCTCGCGCAGCGGGGGTCCGGGTGGTCACCGGGGACACCAAGGTGGTCGACGCCGGGCACGGCGATCAGATCTACGTGAACACCGCAGGCATCGGGCTGGTGCCCGACGGGGTCGACATCCGCCCGGACCGGGCCGCGGCCGGAGACGTCGTCATCGTCAGCGGCGACATCGGGTCGCACGGCATCGCGATCACGAGCGTGCGGGAGGGACTGCGGTTCGGCACCGACATCGTGAGCGACACCGCGCCCCTGCACGGACTGGTCGCGGCGATGCTCGCCGCGACGCGGGACCTGCACGCGCTGCGCGACCCCACGCGCGGCGGCCTGGGGACCGCCCTCAACGAGATCGCCGCCGCGGCGCAGGTCGGGATTCGTCTGGAGGAGTCCGCGATCCCGGTGCCCTCGGACGTCGCCAGCGCGTGCGCCCTGCTCGGTCTGGATCCCCTCTACGTGGCGAACGAGGGCAAACTCGTGGCCTTCGTGGCGCCGGAGCACGCCGACGCCGTGCTCGCCGCGATGCGCGCGCATCCGCGTGGCACCGGAGCGAGGGTGATCGGGGAATGCGTGTCCGACCATGCGGGCATGGTGGTGGCCCGGACGACGTTCGGGGCCACCCGGGTGGTCGACCTGCCGCTGGGTGAGCAGTTGCCCCGGATCTGCTGACCCGCGACAGTCCGCGTTCTGGTCAGCCCAGCGCGACGATGAGCACGAAGGCGAGCACCGCGATCGCGAGCGCCACCCCCGCAACGACGAAGGGGCCCTTGGAGGCGGACCGCTCTTGGTAGTGGTCGGCGCTGTTCACGAACGCCCGGAACATGTTGGTGTCCCCGCCGCCGTTCGTGGTCTCGCTGTCCATCTCAGCCATACCCGCGACCATAGGCCGGCGGGCGCGACTCGTCAGCGCTACGACACGAACTCGCCCGAGCACTCCTGTGATCGTCACGCCGAAATCGGCCAATCCACCCGGTTTGTCAGCTAAACGCCCACGGGTCGTACGGCTCCGCCGCCGGCGGCGCCGGGCGCGGCTTGGGTTTCGGGGGCGGCGGTTTCGGGGGCGGCGGCACGTAGCGGGGCCGCGGCGCCGACTCGGGCTTCGAGGCCTCGCGTGGGCTCGCCACGGGCGCGGCGGGGATGGGCTGCGCGGGCGGGCCGGGAACGGAGCGGCCCGGATCCGCGGCGGGCCGTGGCTCGACCGTCGGCGGGGCCGCAGGCGCAGGCGCGGGTGCGGGCGGAGGCGGCGGGATCGGGGTGGGCGTGACCTCCGGGGCCGTCGAAGCGCCAACCAGGTCCGCGAACACGACCACGTTGTGGGTGTACCCGGCGCCCTTGGTGTACGCCCCGCCGCAGGTGATCAGACGCAGCACCGAACCGGCGCTCGGTCCGTAGACGGCGTTGGAGGGGAAGAACTCGCGCGGGTAGGTCCCGACCTCGCTCACCCGGAAGGCCGTCACCGTACCGTCGGCGCGGGTGATCCGGGCGATGTCCCCGGCGCGCAGGGCGCCGAGGTTGTAGAAGACGGCCGGGGAGTCCGGAGCGTCGAGGTGCCCCACGATGACCGTGGGCCCGCGCTCGCCGGGACTGGGCCCCCCGCCGTACCACCCCGCGGGGGAGTTGCGTTCGTCCGGCGGCACCTCGAGAGTGCCGTCCGGGGCGAGCCCCAACTCGATGATCGAGGTGTCGATCCCCACCCGCGAGATTGTCAGGTGGACCGGCGCCGCACGGTCGAGCGATTCCAGCGGCATGCGGGCCAGGCTGGGGTCCTCGCCCAAGCCGGCCTGGGCGTCGAGCGCGGCGGCCTCGATCGCCGCGATCTCGGCGGGGGACAGCGCCTCGGGTGCGGGCGGCGACTCGTGGCCGTAGCCCAGCCCGATCGCCAGCGCGGTCAGGCCGCCGGCGCCGAGCACGGCCGCGCAGCCGAGCCGAAAAAGGCGGCGCCGCCCGGGGGTTCCGCCCGCAACGGACGGCCCGGGCGGCGCCTGGCCCATGTCTGGTTCCTTGGTGCTCGGTGCTGCAGGAGCGGGAGAGGTGGGGACTCCCGCGGGAGATTAGCTCTGGGTGCGCCGACGCCGCATCGAGGATCCGGCGATCGCGCCGGCGCCGAGCAGCGCCGCCAGACCGGCCAGAGCCATCGCGGTGTTCCCGGAGTCCGACGAGCCGCCGAATCCGGTGGCGGGTGCGCCGCTCGGCTTGGCCGACGGCGATGCGCTCGCTGCGGGCACGGCCGGCGCGGCGGTGCTGGGCGCACCGGTGCTGGTCGCAGAGGTGCTCGGCGCCATGGACGGCTTGCTGGTGGCCATCGAGGTGGCGACCGGCGCGCTGGTGGCGGGCTTGCTGGTCGCCGCGGGAACGGCCGGGGCCGGGGTCGCGGGCTTGGCCGTCACGGCGGGCACGGCCGGGGTGGTGACCACCGGAGCGGAGACGCCGGTGCCGGCGCTCACGGCCGGAGCCGGCTTGCTGGTGGCGGCCGGGGCGGCGGCGCTCGGCTTCGCGCTGGTCGCCGGAGCGACGGCCGGAGCGCTCGGCTTCACGCTGCTCGCCGGGGCGGCGACGGTCGCGGCCGCGCTGGGCTTCACGCTGCTCGCCGCAGCCGAGGTGGCGGCAGGGGCGGCGGTCGACGGCTTCGCCGAGGTCGCGGGGGCGGCGGTGGACGGCTTGACGGAGCTGCCGGGTGCGGCGGTGGACGGCTTGACGGAGCTGCCCGGTGCGGCGGTGGACGGCGCCGCCGTGGCCGGCTTCGCGGAGGCGGAGGCCGTCGCCGTGGCCGTTGCCGGGTTGGCGGGCGTCACGGCCGGCACCGCGGTCACCGGGGGAACGACGGGCGGGTTCGCCGTCGGAGTGGTCGAATCGTCGCCAGCCTTGATGCCGATGAGCGTCAGCACGGTGGCGAGCACCGCGATCGCGACCACCGCACCCACCACCCATGCGGTGTTGTTGGGCTGGTCACCGCTTGGCGCGCCGTCGGGCGCGGCACCCGGGTCCTGGGACATGGTCAACTCCAGACGAGCAAGCAGAGAAGTGAACGAGGTTCACTTTAGGTTGCGCCTGGGCACTTTTCATCCGGTGCCAAGCCGGACAAGTTTCTCATTTGGTGCGTACGCGCAGGTTCAAGCGCACATCCGCACTAGATCATCGAACTTCGAAATCCACGTAACCGGCGGCCATGATCAACTCACTTTGGGCAACGTCGCTGCGGGTATCGCGCTGCCAGCCCTTCACCGAGCGCCCCACGGCCCACTTTTGTCCGTCGAACCGCACCTCTTTCACGGCGAGCGTGCGGGCCTTCGCCACCAGCCACTGCGCCCCTGCCCAGCCCACCCGGGTCGAACCGGCGGGTTCGGCGGCGAAGCGGACCCGCACCGATTGCGGCCCCGCCGCCGTCGTCGGGACGACGACGACCTCCGTTGCGCCGAACGCCGACTGCAGTTCGCGCAGCGCCTTCTCGGTCCGCGGTGTGCGGCCGTTGCTCGAGGCTTCCTCGTCGGGCAGGCCCGAGGTGCGTAGCGCACAGCTGAACGACCCGGGCGAGTTCCCCATGAGAGAGGAGGAGAGCACGCGGGCGCGTGGTTCGTGCTTGTCGTAGGCGTCCGGAAAGCCGCTGCGCTGCACCTCCTGCGCGGCGTCGCCGATGTCCATCTTCCGGTAGTCGTCGAGCTTGACCAGGGCGTCGAAGAACTTGCCGGCCGCGTACACCGGGTCCGTGACCTGCGCGGGCGTGCCCCAGCCCTGGGAGGGCCGCTGCTGGAACAGGCCTAGGGAGTCCCGGTCCCCGTAGTCGAGATTGCGCAGCCGGGACTCCTGCAGCGCGGTGGCCAGCGCGATCGTGGTCGCGCGCGAGGGCAGGTCCCGCCGCGTGGCCACCGCGGCGATCGTGGCGGCGTTCTCCGCCTGCTCCAAGCTGACGCGCACCGTGGTCCCGGACGCCGTCGCCGTACAGGCCTGGGTGAAGACGACGTGTTCGGAGGCCAGGCGCACGGTGACCGCCCCCACCACGGCGAGCATGCCGAGCGCCGTCCCGGTCACCACGACCCGCTTGGCCTTGCGAGTCATCGGCATGTGAGGTTGCTCCTCACAGCGGCCCCCCGGGCTTGACGGCGGGGGGTCGGGGGCACAATGCGCCCATGGACAGTGACGTCTTTCGCTCGGGCTCCTCGCTCGTCCCTCGCTCGTCGCGCTCGCTCGACGGTGTCGTGGGCGTCGGCTACGAGGGTCAATCGCTCGAGGAGTTCCTCGCGCTCCTGCAGAAGGAGGGCGTTCAGGTGCTCGTCGACGCCCGGCTGATCCCCCGATGCAGCCGCCGCGGCTTCAGTCGCAACGCCCTCTCCGAGACGCTCGAGGCCATCGGCATCAGCTACGTGCACTACGAAATTCTCGGTGTCCCCGAGTTCGACCAGGTTGGCTTCCGCGGAGACCGTGCATCCGTGGCCGCCGCGTCCGCCCGGTACCGCTCGCGGCTGAGCACGCCTGTCGCGCAGCGCGTCGTCCGCGACTTGGTCCAGGTCGCGCGGCATCGCCGCGTCGCCGTCATGACGATGTTCGCCGATCCCGATCGCTGCCACCGCGGCACGCTGATGGCCGAGATCGCCCGTCGCACGCCGGTGGTCACCCCGATCGAGGACCTCCTCGCCGAGTTCGCGAGGCCTGCCGAGCGAACCGATGGACAGGGTCCGGAGACGGAGCCCGCAGTGCCGGTCTTCGAGGACGACGGGCGCAGCCAGATCGAGCGCGACATCGACGCGCTGCTCGCCGAGGTCGAGGCCGGCAAGCTCTAGGCGCCTAGTTGGCGTGCAGTGCAGCGTTCAGCCCGCCCCAGTCGTGGCCCTCGCGGACCACTGCCTCCACCGCTCCGGTCAGGCTGTTGCGGCGGAACAGCAGGCCCGGCCGCCCGGACAGGTCGCGCGCCTTGACCACCGAGCCGTCCGGTAGGCGCACCTTCGTACCGGCGGTGACGTAGCAGCCGGCCTCGACGACGCACTCGTCGCCGAGGGAGATGCCCACGCCCGCGTTCGCGCCGATGAGGCACTTCTCGCCGATGCGGACGACCTCCTTGCCGCCGCCGGACAGGGTGCCCATGATCGACGCCCCGCCGCCGACGTCCGAACCGTCGCCGACGACGACGCCGGCCGAGATCCGGCCCTCGACCATCGAGGCGCCGAGCGTGCCGGCGTTGAAGTTGCAGAAGCCCTCGTGCATGACCGTGGTGCCCGAAGCGAGGTGCGCGCCGAGGCGCACGCGGTCCGCGTCGGCGATCCGCACGCCGGAGGGAATCACGTAGTCGACCATCCGCGGGAACTTGTCCACGCCGAACACCTGCACCGGTCCGCGCGCCCGCAGCCGAGCGCGGACGGTGTCGAACCCGTCGACGGCGCACGGCCCGTGGTTGGTCCACACGACGTTCGCCAGCAGGCCGAAGACGCCGTCGAGGTTCGCGCCGTGCGGCGCGACCAGGCGGTGCGACAGCAGGTGCAGGCGGAGGTACGCGTCCGGGGCATCCTTCGGCGCGTCCGCCAGGTCGGCGATCACGACCCGCACCACGTCCGTGCGGACCCCGCGCGCCTCGTCCTTCGCGACCAGCGCGGTGAGCTCGGCCGGCGGCGCGGCGTCGTCCGCGGCGCCCAGCGCGGGGGACGGGAACCAGGTGTCCAGCACCTGGTTGGTGGATTCGACGATCGTGGCCAGCCCATGGCCCCAGGCACCCGTTGTCACACGGGCCACGTTACCGAGCCCGGCTGCGCGTGCGTCAGGGCAGCAGGATTCCGGGAATCTGAACGATGACCTCGGTGATCGGGCCCGTCACGCAGTCGCCCTTCGTGGGGGCGAACAGGAAGCCACCTGGATAGTCGGGCGCCGGGTTCCTGATCCCGAGCGGCCCGTTGAAGTCCGCCCGGACGGGGATCGTGAACGTCTGTGGCCCCTTCGCGGTAGGGATCGTCACGATGTTCACGCCCTCGACCTTGCCGCCCATGCAGGATCCGCTGCCTTTGCCGCGGTCCTCGACAGTGCCGGGGCCGGTGACGGGGGAGCCGTTGACCTCGCCCTGGCAGGTGATGGTGCCGTTCTGTCCGTTGCTGGCGTAGTCGAAGGATCCGGAGTTCGTCGAGACTCCGGGCTTGAGCGCGACGGTGACCTGTGCGTTGCACACGGCCGGACCGGAGGCGTCGACCGCCGCCGCGGAGGCCGAGGAAGGGAAGCAGACGGCTAGCGCCAGGCCGGTGACGGCCAGGCCGCGGATGGACAGCGAAGCGGGGTGCCCGGGCATGGGGTCTCCTTTCGATCCGTCGCAGCCCCGTGAGGTCGGCAGACGGAGCCCGGATCGGTAGTCGCAGCGTCACACTTCTACGCGCATGGCCACAACGGATGGTTCGGCCGGGCCTGGAGTATGTGTGTGCCCCGTGACACTGGCGACCATCCAAAGCCCAGGGCAGGGGCCACCGTCCACCTCACCCTCGGCGTCCAAGGCCCACCTGTACGCCGACGAGTGCCGTTCAGGCGGCGCGTTGAGACGGCCGGCTGCCGCGTTCGATGTGCCAGTGGGTGTTGCGGATCGGGCGTTGGAACGGGTCCACGTGTTCGGGCGGCACGAACTCCGGATGCCCATCCGCGGACATCACGATCTCCCACCCGCGGTGGTGGACCTGATCGTGGTGAAAATCGCAAACCAGACACAGGTTGTCGAGGTCCGTCGGGCCCAGGTGCTCCCACCAGTCGATGTGGTGGGCCTGCGTCCACTCCGGTGGCCGGGTGCAGTTGGGTCCAACACATCCGCCGTCGCGGGCGACGAGGGCGAGCCACTGGCCGGACGAGGCGAAGCGCTGGGATCGGCCCAGTTTGAGAGGGACCCCGTGGCCGTCGACGTGCAGGGAGTGGATGTTCGCGTCGCACGCGATCCGCCGGACGGCCTCGGCGGTCAGGGTCTCGCCCGTGGTCGTGGTCCCGAACCCGGTCTCGGACCGGAGGTTCTCTTCGCTGATGGTGACGACGATGTGCGCGCGGTGCCCTCGGGTGGAGGGAAGGTTCCCGAGCCGCAGCGAGCGCTCGACCAGGTCGGCCATCGCGTCCGCGCGACGCTGCCCCGGCGCGCGCGGGTCCTGGGTCCCGTCGGGCGCCGGTTGCGGCGTCGCCAACGGATTCAGGGCGGCCTTGAACTTTGCGATCCGTTCGTCCGTATCGGTCCAGCGGACCGTCTGGGTCCCGTCGTGGTTGCTCTTGACGGTCAGGTCGCGGCGCCGCTGCGCGGTGGCCTCCCGGCCGAGCAGACCGTCCGGGTCGATCAGGTCGTCGACCCGCTTGTGGAGCTTCCTGAGCTCGAGGGCGTTGCTGGTCGGGGCCCGGTCGAGCAGATACCGCTCGGCCCTGCCGCGCTGGCGATCGTCCGAGCCCTTGGGCAGGTCGGTCACGACCGAGGCGATCGCGGAGGCCTGCTCGTAGGAGATGTCGCCGTCGGCGAGATTCTGATAGGTCCACGGGCAGACGGTTTCCATCGCCCGCGCCGTTCGCACCCGATCCGCGGCGGTGGACGGATGCAGCTTCAACACTCCGGACAGCCACGCCGAGGTCGAGGACGCCCCGGTCCGGTGGGCTAGGTCGCGCATGTCCGCGTAAGTCACCAGGTCCACCCCGAGCGCGTCCAACCGCGCCTCGACGCGGTGGTGGGTCCGCAACAGTGCGAGCAGTTCGCTGTCCGAGAACCCGTTTGCCGGATCGTCCATCGCCTTGCGCAGGCCGTCCAGCGCCTTGCCGAGGGCGGCGTACGCGTCGAGGACGGGGTTGCTCACACATCTCACTTTAGTCGAACATCAGTTCGAAAACAATACGAAACTGCGAGCGTGCGGACTATCGAAGAGGCCGAGATCGTCGCACTCAGTCGGGAATGGCCGTGCGCGGAGGCAGTGGGAGATCGTCACGCAGATCGCCCACCCCGAACCATCGGGCGGGCGGGCTGGATACCGTGGATGCGTGCCTCGCGACCCCGGTGACGACCTCGATCTCTCCCTCGACGCAGTAGCCCTCACCGCCGACCTCGTCGAGCGCCGTTCCATCAGCGGAACCGAGGGTCCGCTCGCCGACGCGGTGGAGCGCGCCCTGAAGCAGGTCGCGCACCTGCAGGTGCACCGCGACGGCGACACGGTCGTTGCCCGCACCGAGTTCGGGCACGCCGAGCGCGTGGTCATTGGCGGGCACCTCGACACGGTGCCGGAGGCGAACAACAACCAGGCCGCCCGGTTCGAGGGCGACAGGCTGTTCGGCCTCGGGTCCTGCGACATGAAGGGCGGGGTCGCGGTTGGTTTGCACTTGGCAGCCACTGTCGCGACTCCGAACCGCGACGTCACCTACATCTTCTACGACAACGAAGAGGTGGCCGCCGAGTTCAACGGTCTCGGCCGCCTCTCCCGCAACCGGCCCGAGTTGCTCGGCGCCGACTTCGCCGTGCTGATGGAGCCGTCCAACGCCAGCCTCGAGGCCGGCTGCCAGGGCACGCTGCGCGTCGAAGTCCGCACCAAGGGCGTTCGGGCACACAGCGCCCGCGCCTGGCGCGGCGTGAACGCCATCCACGGGGCGGCGGAGGTCCTCAACCGCCTGCTCGCCTACGAGCCGCGCAAGCCGCTTATCGACGGCCTGCAGTACCACGAAGGCCTCTCCGCGGTCCGGATCCACGGTGGCGTCGCCGGCAACGTGATCCCCGACGAGTGCGTGGTCACCGTCAACCACCGCTTCGCTCCCGACAGGTCCACCGCCGAGGCCTTGGCCTTCGTCGAGAGCTTCTTCGACGGCTTCGACGTCACATGCGTCGACCTCTGCCCCGGCGCCCTGCCCGGCCTGAGCAAGCCCGCCGCGGCCGCGTTCCTCGAGGCCACCGGCGGCTCCGCGACCCCAAAGTTCGGCTGGACCGACGTCGCGCTGTTCAGCGGGCTCGGCGTGCCCGCCGTGAACTTCGGCCCCGGCGACCCGAACAACTCCCACACCGTCGGGGAGTTCGTCGAGATCGCCGAAATCGTTCGCTGCGCCGACGTTCTGCGTACCTGGCTGACGGACTGACGGTTCGTCAGGACCAGGCCTCTGCGAGGAGTTCGTAGGAACGCAGCCTCGCCTCGTGCGACCAGACGTTGGTCACCACCATGACCTCGTCGGCGCCGCACGCGTCCACGCGCTCACGCAGCTGTGCACATACGGACGTCGGATCGCCGACGACGGCCATCGCGCGGCGGCGCTTGATGGCGGCGAGCTCGCCGGAGTCGAACTCGTAGCGTGCGACCTCGTCGGGGCTCTCCAACGGGAGGAACTCGCCGCGCTCGATCCGCAGCCAGCCCAGGTCCATCGTGCTCGCCAGGCGCTCGGCCTCGTCGTTCGTCTCGGCGCAGACGACGGCGGCGGTGACGATCGCGCGCGGCGCGGGGAAGCGTTCGTTCGGAACGAAGCCGGCGCGGTAGGCCTCGAGCGCGGGCCCCGGTGCGTCCGGCGTGAAGTGCGTCGCGAACGCGTAGCCCATGCCGGCCCGTCCCGCCGAAGAGGCGCTCGCGCCGCTGGAACCGAGGATCCACATCGGCGGACCGACGTCCTGCGGCATCACCTGGATCCTCCCGAACAGGTGGTCCGGGGGAAGCATCGACTGGCTCAGGGCAATGAGCTCGGACATCAGGCTGGAGAACGCCATCGGGTCCGAGGCGCGCAGGGCCTTCGACGTGGCGGGCTCGCCGCCGGGCGCCCGCCCGATTCCGAGGTCGATCCGTCCGGGGTGCAGCGCGGCCAGGGTGTGGAACGCCTCGGCCACCCGCAGCGGCGAGTGGTTCGGCAGCATGATGCCGCCGGACCCGACGCGGATCGCCTGCGTGTGCGCCGCCACGTGCGCAATCAGCACCTCGGGAGAGCTGCTCGCCACCGCGGGCAGGCTGTGGTGTTCGGCGAACCAGATCCGCAGGAACCCGAGGCGCTCCGCGAGCCGGGCCAGGTCCACGGTGCGCCGGACGCACTCCGCGGCGGAGGTCCCGGTCGAAACCGGGGCGAGGTCGAGAACGGAAAGTGGCACTCCCATGAACGGCCATGCTGCCGGCCGTTCCCGAGCGTCGACCACATAGTGTCCTGGCATGGTCGACAGCTCCCCTGCACCGGACAATCACACCCCCGAGCGGCACCGCGGTCCGGTCATCCTGCGCCGCCGCCAGACAGCGCAGACGTCCACTACCGATCAGCGCCTGCTCGACGGGCTCGGCCCCGGCGACTGGGTGCACACCGACCCGTGGCGGGTCCTGCGCATCCAGGCGGAGTTCGTGGAGGGCTTCGGGCTGCTCGCCGAAATCGGCAAGGCCATCACCGTGTTCGGCTCTGCGCGCACCCCGCGCGATCACCCGGACTACGAGCTGAGCCGCCAGCTCGGCTTCGCGCTGGCGAAGGCCGGGTACGCCGTCATCACCGGCGGTGGACCCGGCGTCATGGAGGCGGCGAACAAGGGCTGCGTCGAGGCCGAAGGCGTCTCGATCGGCTTGGGCATCGAGCTGCCGTTCGAGCAGGGCCTCAACGACTACGTCGACGTCGGCATCGACTTCCGGTACTTCTTCGTTCGCAAGACGATGTTCGTCAAGTACGCCCAGGGATTCGTGTTCGTGCCCGGCGGCTTCGGCACCCTCGACGAGCTCTTCGAGGCCCTCGTCCTCGTCCAGACGCAGAAGGTCACGCGGTTCCCGGTCGTGCTGATGGGCACGCAGTTCTGGGCCGGTCTCGTCGAATGGCTCGGCACCACGATGCTGGCGGCGGGCAAGATCTCGCCGAGCGACATGGACCTCATCCACATCACCGACGACGTCGACGAGGTCGTGCGGATCCTGCGCGACGCGGACGAGCACCGCCGCCGGCAAGAGCGCGCCGCGACCGACAGGCTCGCCGAGGACATCGCCGCGCAGACCGGCCAGATGCGCGCCCTCCGTCCGGGGTCATATCTGTAGGTGGCCACCATCGCGGTGTTCTGCGCCTCCAGCGAGGCCATCGGGACGCACCACAAGGAGCTCGCGGCCGAGGTCGGCGCGGAGCTGGCCGCTCGCGGGCACCGGCTGGTCTCCGGCGGCGGGTCGATCTCCTCGATGGGAGCGTTGGCGCGGGCCGCCCGGGCCGGGGGAGCGCACACGATCGGCGTGATCCCGCAGGCGCTTGTCGACCACGAGGTGGCCGACCACGACGCCGACGAACTGCTCGTCACCCCGGACATGCGCACCCGCAAGGGCGCGATGGACGCCCGCGCCGACGCGTTTCTGGTCCTGCCCGGCGGGATCGGGACCCTCGAGGAACTCCTCGAGATCTGGGTCGCGCGATCGCTGGGCATGCACGACCGGCCCGTGGTCGTGCTCGACCCGACCGGCGTCTACGACCCGCTGCGCGCCCAGATCGACCTGCTCCTCGAGCAGGGGTTCGTCCGCCCCGCCGCCGTGGACGTCGTTGCTTGGACGCGCACCGTCGCCGAGGCGTTCGCCGCGCTGGAAGCACCGACGGCGACGGCCGAAGTCGTCGCCGAAGAGGTGTTGGAGGCCGAGGCCTGAGCGAGTGCGACGAGCGAGGAACGGGTGAGGAGCCCGAGCGAATATTTCCCGACGTCTAGGCTGCGGCGGGCACCGGCGGTGGCTTGGGTGCCTCGGTGAACACGAACTTCCGGTAGGTCCAGAAGCGGAAGACCGTGCCCAGCGCCATGCCGACGACGTTCGCGGAGATGTTGTCCGCAAGCGCGGAGTCGAAGCCCAAGACGTAGTGCGACATCCCGAGGCAGGCGAGCGCGATGCCGAGCGCGACCGCGTTGAGCGCGAAGAACAGCACGTACTCGCGCCGCACGTCTTGGCGGGTGCGGTGCTTGAAGGTCCACTGACGGTTGCCGAAGAACGCGACCGTGGTGGCCAGCACCGTGGAGACGATCTTGGCCGTCAACGGCTTCTCGTCGAACACGGACGCGCGCAGCACGTTGAACGACACGATGTCGACGACGTACGCGATGGCACCGACGACGCCGAACTTCGCCAGTTCGTGGAACAGGTGCCCGAACCGCGCCTGCAGGGCGGTGACGACACGCGACCGGGACAGGGATCCGCCACCGCGCGCTTCGTCGAGAGAACGCGCCAACGTCACAGGTCAGGGCCCTTCGTCGCAGTCGGCAGTTGCCTAATACTCCCCCGTTCGGGCGAATCTATCTCCGTGTTGGAGGTCACCTTGCGCCCCACGCGGCCGTGATGCAACGGCAACCCAGCAGAATGTGCGGCGTGACCGTTGGGGTTGTCGGGATGGTGGGGGGCGGGCAGCTCGCGCGGATGACCGCGCAGGCGGCCATCGCCCTGGACGTGAAGCTGCGCGTCCTGGCCGCCAGTCCGGACGAATCCGCAGCTCAGGTGGCCTGCGACGTGGTCGTTGGAGATCACGACGACCTCGACACACTGCGTGCCTTCGCCGCCGGCTGCGACGTGCTGACCTTCGATCACGAGCACGTTCCCACCGATCATCTGAGGGCGCTGGAGGCCGACGGCGTGGCCGTCCGGCCCGGCTCCGGGGCGCTGGAGCACGCCCAGGACAAGCTGGCGATGCGACGAAGACTCACTTCCGTGGGTATCCCGGCCCCGGCCTGGGAGCTGGTGAGCACGGTCGCCGAGCTCGCGGAGTTCGGCCACTGGGTCGGCTGGCCCGTGGTCGTCAAGACCCCGCGCGGCGGCTACGACGGACGCGGCGTCCGCCTCCTCGCCTCGGCGGACGAGGCCGCTGACTGGCTCGCACGCGGCCCGGTGCTGGCCGAGGAGCGCGTCGAGTTCGAGCGCGAACTCGCGGTGATGCTCGCCCGCAGCCCGCACGGCCAGGCCGCCGTGTATCCGGTGGTGCAGACCGTTCAGCGCGACGGGATCTGCCGCGAGGTGATCGCGCCCGCGCCGATCGACGAGGACCACGCGCTGGACGCGCAGCGCATCGCGCTGGAGATCGCCGCGCAGCTCGGCGTGGTCGGCGTCTTCGCCGTCGAACTGTTCGACACGGCCAAGGGTGTGCTGGTCAACGAGCTCGCGATGCGGCCGCACAACAGCGGCCACTGGACCATCGACGGTGCCGTGACCAGCCAGTTCGAGCAGCACCTGCGCGCGGTACTGGACCTGCCGCTCGGTTCGACTGCCATGCGAGACCCGCACGCGGTCATGGCCAACGTGCTCGGCGGGCACTACCCGGACCTGGGCCAGGCCTACCTGCACTGCATGGCCCGCGACCCCGGGCTGAAGATCCACAACTACGGCAAGAAGGTCGTGCCCGGCCGCAAGGTTGGGCACGTGACGGTCTCCGGGGACGACCCCGCGGATCTGCTCGTTCGAGCCCGGCACGCGGCCGGATTCATGGCCGGCGAGGCCGACGCGATCGAAGAAGCCAAGGAGCCCTGACAGTGGCCGAACCCGACAGCCCGAACGCAGCGCCCCGCGGCCCGGCGCCGCTGGTCGGCGTGGTCATGGGCTCGGACTCCGACTGGGCGGTGATGGAGGCGGCGTCCGAGGCGCTGGACGAGTTCGACGTCCCGCACGAGGTCGACGTCGTCTCCGCCCACCGGATGCCGCGCGCGATGCTCGACTACGGCGCCTCGGCGGCCTCCCGCGGTCTGCGGGTGGTCATCGCCGGCGCCGGGGGAGCGGCCCACCTGCCCGGCATGCTCGCCTCGGTCACCCCGCTGCCCGTGATCGGCGTCCCGGTCCCGCTCAAGATGCTCGACGGCCTGGACTCGCTGCTCTCGATCGTCCAGATGCCCGCGGGCGTGCCGGTTGCCGCCGTTGCGATCGGCGGCGCCCGCAACGCGGGCCTGCTCGCCGTACGGATCCTCGCCGCGTCCGACCGGGACCTGCAGGCGCGCATGGTCGACTTCCAGCGGGATCTCGAGGCCGCCGCGCGCGCCAAGGGGGCTTCGCTGCGCGGTCGAAGCTGACGGAGTTTTCCCATCCCCGCACCCGCCCGCGCCGAATGTCGGACGATTGAGGCGAAAGGGACGGTGACGCGGTGCGGCGCGGGCTGCTCGGTTTGGCCCTGGTGGCGGGGTTCGCACTCGTGGCTGCCCCAGCGCTGGCGTCCACGGCCGCCGAGCCCCGTTTCGGGCCGGTCAGCTCCGGGATCTATCCCGGCATGGCAACCCAGACGAAGGACGCGTTCTGCACCGCGAACTTCGCGTTCGTGGACGCGGACGCGGACGTGTACTTCGGCCAGTCGGCCCACTGCGCCCGCAAGGCGCAGAAGGAGGTGCCGATGCCGAACGGGTGCACGTTCGGCTCGCTGCCCCTGGGCACGAAGGTGGCGCTGGCGGACTCCGGCGTGCAGGGCACGATGGTCTACTCCAGCTGGCTGGCCATGCAGAAGGCCAAGGAGACCGACGTCTTTGCGTGCACCGACAACGACTTCGCGCTGATCAAGGTCCCGCGCTGGGCGCGCAACCAGGTGAACCCGTCCATCCCGCTGTTCGGCGGCCCCACCGGGCTCAACACCACGGGGACGCAGCCCGGCGACGCGGTCGTGGGCTACGGCAACTCCCCGTCCCGCGAGGACCTCGAGGACGTCAAGCCCAAGCAGTCGGTGTCCGTCGGAACGGTGAACGAAGGCTGGCGGCACCTGATCTACTCGGTCACGCCCGGCATTCCCGGCGACTCCGGCGGTCCCTACCTGGACGCCGAGGGCCGCGCGTTGGGAAGCCTGTCCGTCCTAGTGCTCAACCCGGCACCGGCGTCCAACGCCATCACCGACATCCACCGCGCGCTCGAGTACGCCAAGAAGCACTCGGGCATCAAAGGTCTGCGCCTGGCGAAGGGCACCGAAACGTTCCAGGGCCCGTCCGTGGCCAGCCCACTGCTGAACCAGGCGCCCACCCCGCCTGCCACGATCGCGCCGCCGCGGTCCGCCGTGGCGCGCCGGGGACGCCGGCGGTAGCTCGGCGCGGCCACCGTGGATCGCATCTCGGCGGCCCTTCGAGGCGCCCTCGACCTCACCTGAGGTGCGGGTCACATCCCGGGCGAGAACACCCGTTGTCCGAGCGCCCGCGCGGCGTCCTTCAGTCGATCGTCGTAGACGACGAAGGACCCGAGATCCGAGCCGAGGCGCTCCGCGGTGGCCAGATGGATCGCGTCGAGTGAGCGCAGACTCGCCGGCCCCAGTGTTGCGGCCGCCTCCAGTACCCGCCGATTGATTCGGACCAGATCGCATCTCGCCAGGACGCCTCGTCCGGCCGATACGGCGGCATCGCCCGCCGGGGCCAGCGCACGCAACACCTCGACCCGCGCCAGTTCGCTCGACGTCCAGGAGCCACGGCGGCGAAGGAAGCGGCGCAGAGCGTCGGACTCCGGCTCTTGCCGCGCGAGCTTCACCAGGGCGGAGGAGTCGAGATAGACCGCCTTCACCGCTCGTCGCGGCGCAGGCGGGCGAGGACATCCGAGGCCGACTCGACGCTTTCGGGAAGGATCAGCGGAGCGGGCAGGTCGGCTCGGTCGGCAGTGGCCGATTCGATCTCGCCCGCGGCGCGCATCCGCTCCAGCGGACCGACGGCCGGGACCGGAACCAGCAGAGCGACCGGACGACCGCGATCGGTGATCTCCAGCGTGGCGCCCTGCTCGACCAGGCGCAGCAACTCGCTGGCCCGCTGGCGCAGTTCCCGCACCCCTACCGATGTCATGAGCTACATGTAGCACGTCGCCAGGGCCGGGGCAACGGCCGACCCCGGTCCGCGCACGGCGCTCCGAGCGGGCCGAGCCGGGGGTCGAGTCGGGAACCGAAGCGGCCGCGCGGGATGTCGACGGGCCCGGGGAACGGGTTGTCGTCGTCCCGCGGGCCCGGGTCGGTGCGAATGCTGAGCTTCGCGTCGGTCATGGCACCGCTTCTACCCGCTGTGGGTGGCAAACCGGGTGGCGTTGCGGCAGGCGAAGGGACGTTCGGTCAGGGCCTGCCGAAGCCGCGGAACGTCCAGCCCGCCGCGCGCCACGCGTCCGCGTCGAGGGCGTTGCGGGCGTCCAACACGACCGGGCGAGTAACCACGCCGGCGAGCAGCGCCGGGTCCAGCGCCCGGAACTCCTGCCACTCCGTCAGGTGCAGGACCAGATCCGCCCCTGCGCACGCCGCCAATGCCGTCGGCGCGAAGGTCAGCGTCGGGAAGCGCTCGGCGGCGTTCTCCATCGCCTTGGGGTCGTAGACGCTGACCAGGCCGCCCTGCAGGTGGATCTCGCCGGCGACGTGCAGCGCCGGGGAGTCCCGGACGTCGTCGGAGTCCGGCTTGAACGCCGCCCCGAGGACTGCGATCCGCCTGCCGACCACCGAACCGCCGCAGAGCTCGCGGGCCAGGTCCACGGTGCGGGACCGGCGGCGCATGTTGATGGCGTCGACCTCGCGGAGGAACGTCAGCGCCTCGGCCGCGCCGAGCTCGCCGGCGCGGGCCATGAACGCACGGATGTCCTTCGGCAGGCAGCCGCCGCCGAAGCCGAGCCCGGCGTTGAGGAACCGGCGGCCGATGCGGGGGTCGTGGCCGATCGCGTCGGCCAGCGCCGTCACGTCCGCGCCCGCGGCCTCGCACACCTCGGCCATGGCGTTGATGAACGAGATCTTCGTGGCCAGGAACGCGTTCGCGGCGACCTTCACGAGCTCCGCGGTGGGGAAGTCGGTGACCAACAGCGGGACGCCGGCGGCCAGCAGCTCCGCGTACACCTCGCGCAGGATCTCGACGGCGGCCTCGCTGCGCGTGCCGACCACGAGGCGGTCCGGACGCAGCGTGTCGGCGACCGCGAAGCCCTCCCGGAGGAACTCCGGGTTCCAGGCGAGCTCGGCCGCCGCGCCGGCGGGGGCGTGCTCGGCCAGGTAGGCCGACAGCCGCTCCGCTGTGCCGACGGGCACCGTCGACTTGCCGACCACCAGGCACGGCCTCCTCAGGTGCGGGGCCAGGCCCTCGATCACGCCGTTCACCTGGGACAGGTCCGCGGCCAGTTCGCCACGCTTCTGCGGGGTGCCGACGCAGGTGAAGAGCACGTCGGCGAACTCGGCGACCTCCGCGTAGGAGGTGGTGAAGCGCAACTTCCCGGTCTCGGTGTGCTTGGCGACCAGCGGCGCGAGATCCGGCTCGAAGAACGGCACCTCGCCGACCGAGAGTGCCGCCACCTTGACGGGATCCACGTCCATGCCGAGCACGTCGAAGCCCAACTCGGCCATGCAGGCCGCGTGGGTAACGCCCAAGTAGCCCGTGCCCAACACCGCGATACGGCGTGACATCTCATCCCTTCCCGGGTACTCCGGTGGCCGAGAGAACTCGCCCACCTCGCACATTAATGTGTGGCCTTTACCATCCGAGGTATTCGGGCAGCCAGGCTGCGCGACTCGCGTCGAGTTGCCGGCCGATCCGCCCCGCGCTGCAGATACTGGTCTTCTCGGACATACGAGGTCGGCGGAGGCGGTAGGTGCTGGAGATCGACAAGGCGGACTTCCGACGCAAGTCGGAGCTGGTTCGCTTCCGGCGCGCCCTGACGCTGCTGGGCATGACGCTGGTGCTGCCGGGCTCCGCCCAGATCATGAGCGGGAACAAGGCCGTGGGCCGCGCCGCGCTGCGCGTCGTCGGCCTCGCGGTGGTTTTCGCCGTCGCGGCCGTGCTGGTGCTCGGGCGCGACGGGATCGTGAAGCTCGGCATCGACACCTTCGCGTTGACCATCGGCGAGGTCGCGGTGGTCGTGTTGGCGATCTGCTGGCTGGCGCTGTTCGTCGACGCCTGGCGCCTCGGCAAGCCGCCCACGCTGCGCCGCCCGCACCGCCTCGCCGCGGCCACCATCTCGCTGACGCTGATGGCCGGCGTCGCGGCACCGATGGCCTACGGCGCGTACCTGATCGACACTCAGCGGGACCTCATCAGCGACGTCTTCGTGAAGGGCAAGACTGGCGAACTGTTCAATGGCCGCCTGAACGTCCTGCTGCTCGGCGGTGACGGTGGTCTGAACCGTCGCGGAATCCGTACCGACAGCATCTCGCTGGCCAGCATCGACATGGCCACCGGCAAGACCGTGCTGTTCTCGCTGCCCCGCAACCTGCAGTACGCGCCCTTCCCGCCCGGCACCACGATGGCCAAGCAGTTCCCGAACGGGTTCCCGCAGTTCGCCTTCGGCATCTACACCTGGGCGCAGGAGAACCGGCACCTGTTCCCGAAGGTCAACGACCCCGGCGCCCTGGCCGTCGAGCAGGCCGTCGCGCAGACCCTCGGCATCCCCGTGCACTACTACGCGATGGTGAACCTCGCCGGTTTCCAGCAGGTCGTCGACGCCCTCGGCGGCATCACGATCCGGGTCGCCGAGCGGCTGCCGATCGGCGGCGGAAAGAACCTCGTCACCGGCAGGAACAACCCGATCACCGGGCACATCGAGCCGGGCCTGCAGCGTCTCGACGGGTACCACGCCCTCTGGTACGCCCGCTCCCGCGCCGAGGCCGCCAACGGCGACTACGACCGAATGGACCGCCAGCGCTGCGTGTTCGGTGCCATCCTGAACCAGGCGGACCCGCTGACCCTGCTGAAGAACTACAAGGACCTGGCCGGAGCCGCCAAGAAGGTCATCGCCACCGACCTGACCACCGGAGCGCTGGAGGACCTGATCGAGGTGTCCGGCAAGACCAGGAAGAACAGCGTCACGAGCATCTCCTTCAACAACCAGATCATCGATGCCGGCAACCCCGACATTCAGGACATCCGCAACCGGGTCGCAGCGGCGATCGCCAAGTCCGACGCGATCAAGGCGGTGGAGCCGTCCGCCACGCCGAGTTCCAAGAACACGAAGGCACCAGTGAAGAAGCCCACCACCGCGCCGAAGCCGAAGCCCGCGCCTGCAGGGCAGCCGGTCGAGATCGCCGACTCCTGCCGCTACAGCTGATGACGACGTCCGTGCCGCGCAACGCCGAGGGACTGCCGGGCCCGCGCCTGCCGCAGGCCGATCGCGTGATCGCGCCGCCGGTTTCGGTGATCATGCCGGTGCTCAACGAGTCCCGGCACCTGCGCGCCGCCGTCGAGGCGATCGTCGCGCAGGACTACGCCGGACCACTGGAGATCGTGCTCGCGCTGGGTCCGTCGAAGGACGACACCGACGCCATCGCCGCGGAACTTGCGGCGGCCGACCCGCGCATCCGGACCGTCCCGAACCCGACCGGCGCCACCCCGTGCGGGCTCAACGCCGCCATCGGCGCCAGCAGCCACGACATCGTCGTCCGGGTCGACGGCCACGCGATCCTCCCCACCGACTACGTGCGGATCGCCGTCGAGGTGCTGGCGGAGACCGGCGCGGACAACGTCGGCGGCATCATGGCGGCCGAGGGGATCACGCCGTTCGAACAGGCCGTTGCCTGCGCCATGCGCAGCCGGCTGGGCATGGGCGGCTCGCTGTTCCACGTCGGCGGTTCGGCCGGCCCCGCGGAGACGGTGTACCTCGGCACGTTCCGCCGTAGCGCGCTGGCGCGCGTCGGAGGCTTCGACGAGACCCTGCGCCGCGCCCAGGACTGGGAGCTCAACCACCGCATCCGGGCCACCGGCGGAACGGTCTGGTTTACCCCGCGGATGCAGGTGACCTACCGGCCGCGGCCGGACCTCCGGGCCCTGGCGACGCAGTTCTACCGGACCGGGCAGTGGCGCCGCGGCGTCATCCGCCGCATGCCGCAGACCGCGAACTACCGGTACCTCGCCCCGCCCGCCGCGGTCGTGGGCGTCGTGGCCGGCACCGCGCTCGGCCTGCTCGGCAAGCGGATCGGCTGGCTGGGTCCGGCCGGGTACCTCGGCGCGATCGTCGCGGGATCCGTGGCGAACTCGAAGGACCTGCCGCGCGAGGCCGCCGTGCGCCTCCCGGCCGTCTACGCGACCATGCACCTGGGCTGGGGCCTCGGCTTCCTGAACAGCCCGAAGGACCTCATTCCCGAGCCGTCGGTGCCCGGATTGGGCGAAAAGCCCAGCTCGTGAGGGGTGCGTAGCCCCCCAGGAAACCTCCAGCGCCCGCCAAGTGTCGGCAATGTCGCCATTTTGCCCCGACCTAAAGATTCGCCGGCGATACTGACTAGCCGGCCTCGCGTGCGCGTGGCCGCTTAGTCGTGTCGGAGGCAAGGGCGTTGCTGCCAAAGGGTCGGCGGGGTCGGCGTCGCGGTGGAGAGCGAGCTCGCGAGCTCTCCCATGTGGCGCTGCGCCGCAGCTCGGAGTGGGTGCGCTTCCGGCGTGCCCTGACGCTGCTCGCCATGACCCTGGTGCTGCCGGGCTCCGCGCAGATCATGAGCGGGAACAAGGCCGTGGGCCGCGCGGCGCTGCGCATCGTCGGCCTGGTCGGGCTGATCGCCGTCGTCGGCTTCTTCAAGCTCGGGCGAGACGGCATCGTCGCGCTCGCCCTGGACCCGGCGAAGCTGATCTACATCGAGGTCGCGCTCGGCGTCCTGGCGCTGGGCTGGCTCGCGCTGTTCGTCGACGCCTGGCGCCTCGGCCGTCCGCCCACGCTGCGCCGGCCGCACCGCGTCGTCTCCGCCGCCGCCTCGCTCTCGCTGATGGCCGGCGTGGCCACCCCCATGGCGTACGGCGCCTATCTGATCGACCTGCAGCGCGAGGTCGTCAGCGAGATCATCGTTCCCGGCAAGACCGGCGAGCTGTTCAACGGCCGGCTCAACGTGTTGCTCCTCGGCGGCGACGGTGGCCTGAACCGGCGCGGCATTCGCACCGACAGCATTTCGCTGGCCAGCGTCGACATGGCCACCGGCAAGACGGTCATGTTCTCCCTGCCGCGGAACATGCAGTACGCGCAGTTCCCGCCCGGCACCACGATGGCCAAGCGGTTCCCGAACGGGTTCCCGGACTTCTTCTTCGGCATCTACACCTGGGCCCAGGACAACCGCGCGCTGTTCCCCGGCGTCAAGGACCCGGGCGCCCTGGCGGTCGAGCAGGCCGTCGCACAGACGCTCGGCATCCCCGTGCACTACTACGCGATGGTGAACCTCTCCGGGTTCCAGAAGGTCGTCGACGCCCTGGGCGGCATCCGGATCCGGGTCACCGAGCGCCTCCCGATCGGCGGCGGCACCAACCAGATCACCGGCCGGAAGAACCCGATCCTCGGCTACATCGAGCCGGGCCTACAGCGCCTCGACGGGTACCGCGCCCTCTGGTACGCCCGCTCCCGCGCCGAGGCCCTGAACGGCGACTACGACCGCATGGGCCGCCAGCGCTGCGTGTTCGGCGCCATCCTCAACCAGGCCGACCCGCTGAACCTGCTGAAGAACTACAAGGAGCTCGCCAGCTCCGTCGGTGGCATCCTCGCGACCGACCTGAACACCGGCGCGGTGCAGGACCTCATCTCCGTGGCGCCCAAGGCCAAGGGGACGGGCGTCACCAGCATCGCCTTCACCAACGAGCTGATCGTTCCCGCCAACCCGGACATCACGTTCATCCGCGCCAAGGTCGCCGAGGCCATCGCCGCGTCTACGGCCGCCCCGGCGCTCGAGCCGACCCCGACGGCCAAGGCCACTACCAAGGCCACGACGAAGAAGAAGACCCCGGCGAAGCCGAAGCCCAAGCCCGGCCAGCCCGTCGAGCTCGCCGACACCTGCCAGTACAAGTAGGTCCCCACCTGCGCAACCTCGGGCGGCGCGTGGCCCTTCAGACGGCGCTCGTAGGGGCGCCTCGCCACCCGAGGATGGGGCTAGTCGCGGCCGGTGACCTCGTTGGCGCGGGCGAGGTCGGCCTCGAAGTCCACCTCGACGGCGTAGAACTGCGAGATGTCCAGGGGGCGGACGCGCAGACCCGCCTCGATCGCCGTTTCCAGGCCCCGCTCGAAGTAGTCGTTGTCCCCGCAGGCCTCGAGGTGCTTGGCGAACAGCTCCTTGTCGGACGCGGAGACGAAGTTGATGCCGATCGCCTCGCCGAGGCCGCCGCGGACCGTCTTGGACAGCTCGCGGATCAGGCCCGCGTCGTCGACGGTGTACTTGATCTCCTCGTCGGCGACGCTCGCGTGGTTCACGCACACGAACGACTCGTCGGCGGCGATGGCGGGCTCCAGGTGGCGGAGCAGGGCCGGATCGAACACGACGTCGCCGTTGAACCACAGGACCCCGGTCGGACCGGACAGGCGCAGCGCGCGGAGCAGGCTCTTCGAGGTGTTCGTCTGGTCGTAGCGCTCGTTGTAGCAGAACAGCACGTCCGGGTGGGCCTCCATGATCAGGTCCAGCTTGAAGCCGACGACGACCAGGATCGACGTCTCCGCGCCGAAGGTCTCCCGGATGCTGGAGATCTGCCGGCCCATGATCGTGCGCCCGCTCACCAGCGGCGTCAGCGGCTTCGGGAACGGCTTGCCGAGCCGGGAGCCGAAGCCCGCGGCGAGAACCACGGCCTGAACGGGAGTGACAGAAGGCATCGGATGATCTTAAGCCCAGGCGCGCGCCATCGGGCCTCGAACGGCCCAGCCCGCTGATATACACGCCCTTATGCCTGCTGCCGCTCGCCCTTCCCTGGCCGAGCTGCGGGCGGTGGCGCAGCCCCCGGCGGTGCTGTCCCGGCACAACGCCGAGCACTGGGCGGGCATCGCCTACGGGCGCAAGATCTCGATCCACCTCACCCGCGCGCTGGTGAACACGCGCATCACCCCGGACGCGATCACCTGGGGCATGATCTTCGCCGGCGCGGGCGCGGCCATCGCGCTGTCCTTCCCCGGCTGGTGGACCGCAGTGCTTGCGGCGCTGCTCATCCAGGTGCAGTTGATCCTGGACTGTTCCGACGGCGAGTTGGCCCGCTGGCGGAACAAGACCGGGGCCAGCGGGGTCTACCTGGACCGCATCGGGCACTACGTCACCGAGGCCGGGCTCACCGCTGCACTCGGCGTCCGAGCCGGCGGCGGTTGGGACTCCCTCGACGGCTGGGCCACCGTCGGGTTCGCGACCGCGGTGGTCACGCTGCTGATCAAGGCCGAGACCGACCTGGTGCACACCGCGCGGGCCCTGGCGGGGTATCCGCCCACGATCAACGGCGAGCAGACCATCCGCGCCGCAGGCCTGCGCGGGGCGCGTGCGATCTTCGGGTTCGTCCCGATCCACCGGGCGCTGCTCGCGCTGGAGTTCTCCGCGATCTGCATGCTTGTCGCGATCGGCGACGCCCTCGCGGACAGCGACGAGGGCACCAAGGTGCTGTGCGCCGCGATGCTGCCGATCGCAATGTTCGTCGCGGGCGGACACCTGCTGGCGATCCTGCTGTCCAACCGGCTCCGTCCGCCCGCACCCCCGCTAGAGCCGTGAGCAGCCGGGACGAACGCTCCGAGCGGCGCATGCGCATCGCGCTGCTCGCGCCGGCCAACAACGTCCACACGCACAAGTGGCTGGACTTCTACGACCGGCGCGGCATCGACGTGTACGCGATCAGCCTCGAGCCGCACCGCGACCTCGAGGGCCACCGCTGGCCCCGGGTGAAGACCGCGTACCTGCCGATGGCCTTCGGTCACAAGGCCGCCTATCTGCTCACCGTCCGCCGGCTCCGCGCGCTGCTCGACCAGGCTGCGCCCGACCTCGTGCACGCCCACTACGTGTCCAGCTACGGCCTGCTCGGCGCCCTGGCCAACCGGCACCCCTACGTCGTGTCGGTGTGGGGTTCGGACGTCTACGACTTCCCGCAGGCCGGGCCGGCGCAGCGCAAGATGGTCGAGTTCGCGCTGCACCGCGCGGACGCCGTCTGCTCCACCAGCCAGGTCATGCGCCAGGAGACCGGCAAGTACACCGACAAGCCCGTTGCGGTGACCCCGTTCGGCGTCGACACCTCGCGGTTCGTGCCGCGCCCGCGTCCGCCCGACGACCGGGTCGCGTTCGGCATCGTCAAGACGATGGACGACAAGTACGGCATCGACGTCCTCCTGCACGCGTTCCGCCGGTACCTGGACCGCGCGCCGGCGGACCTCGCGGCGCGCAGCGACCTGGTGATCGTCGGCGGCGGTCCCAAGCTCGACGCGTACCGGGACCTGGCCGCCGAACTGAAGCTGGCCGACGCGGTCCGATTCGCCGGCCGCATTCCGCACGGGGACGTACCCGGCACCCTCGCCGCGCTCGACGTGTTCGTGGTGCCGTCCGTTCTGGACAGCGAGAGCTTCGGGGTGGCCGCAGTCGAGGCCCAGGCCTGCGGCCTGCCGGTGGTGGTCTCGGACTGCGGCGGGTTGCCCGAGGTCGTGCTGGACGGCCGGACCGGGTTCGTCGTGCCGCGGAAGGACCCCGACGCGCTCGCCGCGCGCCTGCTGGAGCTCGCCGTGGATCCCGCGCTGCGCCAACGGCTCGGTGCGGCGGGGCGGGAGCACGCGGTGGACGCCTACACCTGGGACCGCAACGCCGGACTCATGCTTGAGGTGTATGCGCAGTTGAGCCCGTTGAGCGACCTCAACTCCTAGGCTGAGCACGGCACCACAATGATCATTTTGAGGGGAGGGCGCTGGTGGGGCGGTTGCGCACGCTCGTCGCGCGGCGCCGGATCCTCGCTCTGCTGATCACGCGCGACCTGAAGGTCAAGTACTCCGACTCGACGCTCGGGTACCTCTGGACGGTGCTCGAGCCGCTGCTCATGGGTGCCGTGTACTGGTTCGTGTTCACCAAGATCTTCCCGCGCGGGACGATCGCGCAGGAGCCGTACATCGTGTTCCTGCTGGTCGCGCTGCTGCCGTGGACGTGGGCGTCGCAGGTGATCAGCGCTTCGCCGCGCGCGATCGCCGGCGAGGCGCGCCTGGTGCGCTCGGTGGACGTGCCTCGCGAGATCTGGGTGCTGCGCACCGTCGGGTCCAAGTTCTTCGAGTTCGTGTTCTCGATCCCGGTGGTCGTGTTCTTCATGGTCGTGCTGACGCACGGCGCGAACTGGTGGGTGCTCCTACTCCCGTACGCGGTGGGCCTGCAGTGGGTCACGCTCGTCGGCATCGCGCTGATCCTGGCGCCGGTGACGGTGATGATGACCGACGTCGAGCGGCTGATCCGAATCATCGTGCGGATGCTCTTCTACATGTGCCCGATCCTCTACAGCGCGAACTCGGTACTGGAGAACGATCGCGTGCCCGAGATCGTGAAGAGCCTCTACGAACTCAACCCGTTCACGACGATTCTGAGCATGTACCGCGGGGCGCTGTTCCACGACGAGATGCCGTCGTTCGCCGTCGCGGTCCAGGGCACCGTCGTCGGATTCGCGCTGCTCGGCGTAGGCGTCTGGGTGTTCCGCAAGCTCGAGCCCGCCGTGCTGAAGGAGATCTGATGCCGCGCAAGGCCGACGGTCCGGTGATCGTCGCCGAGGGGTTGGGCATCAAGTTCTACGCCAACCGGCGGCGCAAGATGCGCCTGCGCGAGGTGCTCTCGAAGGGCAAGACCGGGGCGTCGTCCAAAGAGGAGTTCTGGGCGCTGCGCGACGTCTCGTTCACGATCGAACGTGGCGAGGCGGTTGGTCTGGTCGGCGGCAACGGCCAGGGCAAGAGCACTCTGCTGCGGCTGATCGCCGGCGTCATGATTCCCGACGAGGGCCGGGTCAGGCTGCGCGGCAAGGTCGCGCCGATGATCGAGGTCACCGGCGGGTTCGTCGGGGACCTGACGGTGCGCGACAACATCCACCTCGCGGCCGGGCTCAAGGGCCTGTCCCGCAAGCAGATCGCCGAACGCTTCGACGAGATCGTGGAGTGGGCCGAGATCGGCCACCGGCTCGACACCCCGTTCCGGCACCTGTCCAGCGGCATGAAGGCCAAGGTCGGGTTCTCCGTGATCACCACCGTGGACCGGCCGATCGTGCTGGTCGACGAGGTCCTCGCGGTCGGGGACCGAGCCTTCCGGCAGAAGTGCTTCGTCCGCATGCAGCAGATGCTCGGACAGGGCAAGACGGTGCTGCTGGTCTCGCACAACGCTGCGCAGGTCGAGCGGTTCTGCAAGCGCGGGCTCTACCTGCGCCAGGGTCAACTGATCGCCGACGGCCCCGTCTCGGACATCCTCACCCAGTACGGCAAGGACGCGTTGAACCTCGGCGAGGACGATCGGTCGGCCGCGCGCGCCAAGAGCCGCGCGGCACGACTGCTGCGCGAGGCGGAGGACCTCGAGGACGCCGAGGGTCTCGACGACCTCGAGCCGCCGCCGGTCAAAAGGCCCCCGGCGAAGAAGGCCCCCGCCAAGAAGGCCCCCGCCAAGGAGGCGGCGCCGCCGGCCGAGCAGTTGTCCCTGGACGCCCCGGTCGACCTCGAGTCCAAGCAACAGTGGGACGACGGATGACGTCCCTTGTCCTGATCGTGGACGCGCCGGCCGCCGACGGGAGCCCCGCCGCGCTGCTGCCCGCGCCGGCCGCCATCAGCGGGTCGCCGAGCACTGTGCTGGGACGGCTGCTGGCACAGCTGGCCCGGTACGGGCTGAGCCCGGCGGCCGTGATCACGCGCTCGGAGTGGCACTACGCGGTCTCCGCGCACCTGCCGGCCGAGGTGCCGATCATGGGCTACCTCGACCACGGCGGTGCCCTGGCCACGTTCGCCTCGCAGCTCGCCTCGAGCGCCGGCGCGGTCGTGGTGGTGCACGGTGACGTCCTGCTGCACGACGGCCTGCTCGGCGACCTCGTCGCCGACCCGCGGATCGGGAACGGCGTGATCACCGTCCCCGGCGATCCGCCGCGACTGCGGGTAGCGGAGGGCCGGGTCGTGGCCGCCGGATCGGCCGCGCACGCCATCCACGGCGCGAACGCCGCCTACGGCGGTGTCATGAAGATCGAGCGCGACGACCGCGAGCCGATGTCGCTGGCCTGCCTGGAGCTGTCCGGCCTGGTCACAGTGAACGGCTGGACCGGCGACCTCGCCGAACTCCTCGCGCTCGCGTTGGTTCGGGTCGGCGGCAAGACGGCGGCCGTCGAGGCCGGTGGATACACCTGCGCGCGTCCCCGCACCGAGGACGAGGCCACCACGCTCGGTACCCAGATGGGGCGGGCCAGCGAGCATCGCATCCGGCTGGCCCGGGTCGCCCGGCCCGACGACGGGTTCTACTCCACGTTCGTCGTCCGCAAGATCTCCCCGAAGTTGACCGACCTCGCGGTCCGGTGGATGTGGAGCCCGAACTCGATCACGCTGATCGCCCTGGTGATCGCGCTGGCCGCCGCCGAGTGTTTCTGGATCGGCACCACCCCGTGGCTGATCCTCGGCGCGCTGCTCCTCCAGCTTTCGCTGGCGATCGACTGCGTGGACGGCGAGACCGCCCGGTACACCCGCCGCTTCACTCCACTCGGCGCGTGGCTCGACGCCACCACGGACCGCGTCAAGGAGTACGCGGTCTACGCCGGGCTGGCGCTCGGCGCCGCCCGCACCGGAGACCCCGTGTGGACTCTGGCGGCAGCGACGCTGGCGCTACAGGTGTTCCGCAACTTCGTCGACTTCGGCTTCGTCGCGACCATTCCCTCGCGCACGCCGCCGCCACCGCCCCGAGTGTCGCTCCGGGAGACCGAGGCCGGGCCCGCACCGAGCGGATCCGCGAAGCTCGAGGGCCGCGCGGTCGCCGTCGTGGGCCAGGGTGCTGTGAAGCTGTCCGAGCGAACGTCGAAGACCTCGGCGCTGAAGTGGGCCAAGCGCATGGTGTTCCTGCCCATCGGCGAGCGCTGGCTGGTCATCTCGGTCGCAGCTGCGGTGTCCGGGCCGCGTGCCGTGTTCGTGGTTCTGCTGACCCTCGGTTGGTTCTCGGCGATCTACGCGACCACCGGCCGCGTACTCCGGGCCCTGGCCGCCCCCGCCCCGCGCGAGGTGGCGACATGAGCGGCCTCGGCGGCGGCGCGCCGGACGGTGCGGCGATCGCGACGTCGCGCGGGGAGCTCGACCACATGGCGGACGTCGGCCTCCTGAGCCGATTCGCCGCCACGAAGATCCCCCCGGTGCAGCCCTGGATCCCGCTGGGCGTCGCCGCGTTCGCCGCGGTGGGCACCGCTCTCGTGGCCGCCGAAGGTCGTCGCCTGGGGACCGGCCTGCTGCTTCTCGTCGTCGTCCTGCTGGCCGTTCCCGCCTGGCGTAGGCCGGTCTCGGGAAGGTTCGGCTGGCTCGTGCCCGCCGTCGTCCGGGCCATCGAGTACGGGCTGATCGTGCGGGTCGTCGCCGTCGTCGACCCGGACGCCGTGCCCGCGGCGTTTGCGCTGCTGTGCGCCATCGCCTACCACCACTACGACACCGTCTACCGCTGGCGGTACCAGCGCCGTGGGCCCCGCGAGTCGGTGTTCTCGCTCGGCCTGGGCTGGGACGGGCGCCTCGTTCTGCTCGCCCTGCTGCTGCTGGTCGACGTCGGGCTCAACCGGCCACTGCTGGTCCTCGCCGTCGCGTTCGGGGTGCTGTTCGTGGCCGAAAGCGCCATGGGGTGGCGGCGCTGGCTGCGCCGTGCGTCCTTCACCCCTTCCGCCTGACCGTTCACCCACATGGAGTAATCCCGGCCGGGTGGGTCGCCTGAGCGTGTCCACTCGGTCACCGTTGGTTGTCACGGGCAACGCGCGGTGGGTACGGGGGAAACACCAGGCATGCGGTCGGTAGCAGCGATGTGCGTCCTCGGGCTCGGGGCCGGGGTGGCGTTTGTCGGCCCCGCTCTGCCGGGCAAGGCGCGTGCCGTCGCGGCCGGCATCGCTCCCCGGATCGTGGAGCTGAACCTGACCGGAGCGGACGTGCGCGCGGCCGGGTCGCTGCTCGAACCGGCTCGCGCGACAGCGCCGTTCAGCATGGTCGCGCTGACCTGGCCGGCCGGGCGGGAGATCCCGCAGGTGAGCGTGCGGACCCGGACCGACGGCGTCTGGAGCGGATGGACCCACCTGCACGAGGACTTCGACGGTCCGGACCCGGACTCTCCCGAGTCCGCGGGGCCGCCGGGTCGCGGCCCGAACTCCGGGACGGTCCCGCTGTGGACCGGGCCGGCCGAAGGTCTCCAACTGCGCCTCGACGCCCGGCCGCCGGCGCTGCACCCGCTCGCCCTGCCGACCGACCTGCGCCTGCTGCTGATCGATCCGGGCGAGGACCCGAGCCCCGCGCCGGCGCCGATGCCGGACTTCTCCGAGGCCGCGGCGGACACCGGGCCGCCCCGCATCCGCACCCGCGCGGACTGGCGGGCCGACGAACGGCTGCGCGAGGCGCCCAAGTACACCGGGAGCATCCGTGCAGCGTTCGTGCACCACACGAGCGAGACGAACTACTACACGCCCGCTCAGGTCCCGAAGATCATCCGCGGGATCTACGCCTTCCACACCAAGGGTCGCGGCTGGTCGGACATCGGCTACAACTTCCTGGTCGACAAGTGGGGCCGGGTCTGGGAGGGCCGGTACGGCGGCGTCGGACGCCAGGTCCGCGGCGCGCACACCGGCGGCTTCAACGTCGAGACCGTCGGCATCGCGGTGCTCGGCAACTTCAACAATCAGCGGCCCAAGGCCGCGACCATGGAGGCCCTGGCCCGGCTGATCAACTGGAAGCTCGACCGCGCCGACGGGTTTTTCGGGCCCTCTACCCGGGGCTACTTCGTCTCGCAGGGCGGCGGGACCTCCCGGTACAAGAAGGGCCGCGAGGCGGCGTTCCGGCGCATCTCCGGCCACCGCGACGCGGGCCGCACGTCCTGCCCGGGCGAGTACCTGTACGACGCGCTGCCGAAGCTGCGCAAGCGGGTCGCGGCGCTGCAGAAGAAGGGCACCGTCGAGTACGGGCGGACCCGCACGCTCGTCGGCACCGGCCCGGCCGCGGTGCCGCTGCCGCCGCCGGCCGAAGCGGGGCCACGGCCCCAGCCCCCCGCGCAGGGCGGTGGGCCCTCCGTGTCGCGGGAGGGGCGGGCCGGCCCGTGGGAGCGCGCCTACGGTCCGGCGAACCCGAACCCGAGCCCGCGCTCCCCGTGGGGCAACCGGGACGACGTCACGCGGACGGGAGCCGGTGGCTGATTCGCTCGGCCGCCGCGCGTTCGGCGTCGCGGCCCGGATCGCGGTTCGCCACCAAGACCACCCCGGCGCCCACCGCCAACGGCGCCAGCAGCCCCGCCAGCAGGCCGTCGGCCGTGCCCAGTTCCGCGGTCGGCTGCACCCGCGAGCCTCGGTCGAGGCCCCACAAGCCCGCCGTCGCGATCGCCTGTGCACCGAGCTCCCCGCCGGTGAGCGTCGTCCCACCGCGTAGCAGCGCTGGGGAGTCCGGGCAGACGGGTCCGCCGAGGAACTGGTCCGGCTGGGCGGGGGCCAATCGGGCGTGGTCCAGCACGCCTGGCGGTGCCGGTGTGCCGGGCAGGCCCAGGGGGTGCAGTCCCACGAGCAGCCGCGGGCCGGGGCAGGCGGCGGTGGCGTCGAGTTCGGCCGGTCCGGCGACCGCGTAGTCGGCCTGGGCCGGGTCCAGCCCTGGCGCCGCGACCAGGCCCGCGCGCCAGCAGGCGAGGTACCAGACCGCGGTCTGCCAGTGCGTCGGCAACCACAGCGCCACCCGCTCGCCGGGCTCCGCGCCCACCTCGTCGAGCAGCAGGTTCGCGGTCTTGGCCACGGCGTTCTCGGTGGTCGTCCAGGACAGCTCCACCCGCGCGCCGGTGGCGTCGTCGTGGAACGTCACGAACGGCCGCCCCGGATCCGGGCTCGCGTTGCGACGGAACAGGTCGGGGAGTGTCGTCATCGGCCGCAGGCTAGAGGGTGATGGCATAGGCTGGCCTGACTGGGTTGTCGAAGCTGCCGACCCGGCTCGATACGCGTTCGATCGTCAGGGGTGGTAGTGGGCCCGCGGGTGCTCGTCGATGCGACGGCCGTACCTGCCGACCGCGGCGGGGTGGGTCGGTACATCGACGGCCTGGTGCCCGCGTTGGCTGCGGCAGGCGCCGACATCGCCGTTGCCTGCCAGCGGGCGGACGCGGACCGACTGGCGCGCCTGGCACCCACCGCCCGGATCCTCCCGGCGCCGAGCACCATCGCGCAGCGGCAGAACCGTCTCGCGTGGGAGCAGACCGGCCTGCCGGCGCTCGCCGAGGAAATCGGCGCCGAGGTCCTGCACTGCCCGCAGTACTCGATGCCGTTCGATACGAACATCCCCGTGGTCGTCACCCTGCACGACGCCACGATGTTCAGCGACCCGGACTCCTACGAGGACGAGCGCGGAGACTTCTTCCGCCAGGCCACCCGCAGCGCGCTGGTCAAGGCCACGCGCTTCATCGTCCCCTCGCGCGCCACGCGAGACGAACTGGTCCGCATGTTCGAGGCGGACTCGAGCCGCGTGGACGTGGCCTACCACGGCATCGACACCACCGTGTTCCGCCCGCCGACCGAGATCGAGCGCGAGCGCGTCGCGCGGCGGCTCGGGCTGGCCGGGCGCAGCTACGTCGGCACCCTGGGCGAGCTGTCTCGGCGCAAGAACATCCCCGAACTGATCCGCGGCTGGGTCCAGGGCGTCGCCGACATGGCCGACCCGCCCGCGCTCGTCCTGGCCGGTCCCGCCACCGGAGACCCGGCCGTCCGCGACGCGGTGGCCGACGTCCCCGAGCACCTGCGCCTGATCCGCCCCGGCTTCCTCCGGCCTGCGGACCTGCCCGGCTTCATGGGCGGTGCCACGATCATGGCCTACACCAGCCGGTCCGAGGGCTTCGGTTTCCCGACGCTGGAGGCCATGGCCTGCGGCGCGGCCGTGCTGATCGCGCGGCGCCTCTCGCTGCCCGAGGTGGGCGGCGAGGCCGCGGCGTACACCGAACCCGAGGCGGACAGCATCGCCCGGAACCTGCGGCGCCTGCTGGGCGAGGAGGACCGCCGCCGGGCGCTGTCCGAGGCCGCGCACGCGCGCTCGCAGCTGTTCACCTGGACGAGCTCGGCCGAGGTCCATCTCGAGACCTACGCCAAGGCCGCGCAAGCGGTCGCTACTCGCTAACGATGGGTCAGATTGCCGCTGCAGAGGCGATCCTGCTCGTCGGTGGGCAGGGCACGCGGCTTCGGCCGCTGACGGCCCGCACCCCGAAGCCGATGCTGCCCACTGCGGGCGTTCCGCTGCTGACCCATCAGATCGTGCGCCTGCGCGAGGCGGGCGTGGAGCACGTCGTGCTGGCCACCTCGTATCGCGCGGAGGTCTTTACCGAGCACTTCGGCGACGGCTCGGCGCTCGGCGTGGAGCTCGAGTACGTGATCGAGGACCGGCCGCTGGGCACCGGGGGCGGCATCCGCAACGCCGCCTCCCGCCTGCGCAGCGCGCCCGAGGATCCAGTGCTGATCTTCAACGGTGACGTGCTGTCCGGACATGACCTCGGTGCCCAACTCAAGGCCCACGCGCTGGCGGACGCCGAGGTCACCCTGCACCTGCTGACCGTGCCGGACCCGCGTGCGTTCGGCTGCGTGCCGACGGATGCGGACGGGCGCGTGCTGGCGTTCCTGGAGAAGGCCCCGGAGCCGGTCAGCGACCAGATCAACGCCGGCTGCTACGTCTTTCGCCGACGCGTCGTGGACGCCATCCCGGCCGGGGTCGTCGTCTCCGTCGAGCGCGATACCTTTCCCGGCCTGCTCGCCGCGGGTGCGCGGGTGCAGGGGCACCTGGACACCGCCTACTGGCTGGACCTCGGCACCCCGGCCGCCTACGTGAAGGGCAGCGCCGACCTCGTTACGGGCACCCTGCCCTCGGCCGCCGTGCCGGCGACCGGTCCGGCGCTGGTCGACCCGAGCGCCCGGGTGGCGCCGGACGCTGTGCTGGAACGCGGCAGCGCGCTCGGCCCGGACGTCGTGGTCGAGTCGGGCGCGGTGGTCTCCGGCAGCGTGCTGCAGGCCGGCGTCGTCGTGGCCGCCGGCGCGACGGTGCGGGACAGCATCGTCGGTGCGGGCGCACGCGTGGGGGAGCGAACTCGGCTCGTCGGCGTGGTCGTCGGCGACGACGCGCAGGTGGGTGCGGACAACGAACTGCTCGACGGCGCACGCGTGTGGACGCAGGCCGTCCTGCCCGACAAGTCCGTCCGCTTCTCCGCCGACGCATAGCCGCCGGATCGGCCGAGCTGGCCTTCGTCCGCGATGTATGCTTTATGGTTACGTCTCCCACATCATCAACATGGGGCTCCGATGGCTGTGACGCAGATCGATCTCGACGAGGACGCGCTCGCCGAGGCGATGCGCCTGTCGGGCGCGAGGACGAAGAAGGACACCGTCAACCTGGCGTTGCGCGAGTACGCCGCTCGCCACCGCCGGATCGAGGCGCTCGACCGCGCTGCGGAGGCGGCGCAGCACTGGGACTACGAGGACTGGGAACGGCGCCGGGACGAAGAGAAGCGGTGATCCGCTACCTCATCGACTCGTCCGGATTGTGGCGCGTGTTGCGGGACGCCGGTCTTCGGGCGGCATGGTCGCAGACCATCACCGCGGCGGGGGTCGGTTCGTGTCATCCGCTGCGGACCGAGTTCCGCCGCTCCGCCCGCAATCTCGACGAGTACGAGCAGATGAACGACATGTTCGCCGAGCTCTATCCGGACGTGCCCGTCCCGAAGACGAGTTGGCGGTGGATCGAGGCCGCCCAGTACCGCCTCGTGCGCGCCGGTGCCCACCGGGCCCTGTCGCCCGTCGACCTGTTGATCTGCGCCACTGCAGCCGCGCAGGGCCTCGTCGTGCTGCACGACGACGGCGACTTCGCAATCGCGGCCCGTTTCCTCGACGACGTCCGCGAGCGGCGGATACAGGACGTCCCCGCGGAGGCCTGATGCGATCAGAAGGTAATCAACGGCTCGCCGCCGAGCTTCTCCGCGAGGAAGTTGAGGAAGAAGAAGCCGAAGAACAGGGTGTTGGCCAGCAGGGCCGCGTAGGCCCACTTCGGCGGCCGTGCCGGCTTGGGCAGCCGGGAGTTCAGGTACATCAGCGCGAACGGGAACACCAGCGCGCCGGCGTTGGCCATGTTCGCCGAGGTCTGAATCAGCGTCACCGGTTGGGTCAACGTCGTGATGTAGCCGATCACGACCGTCAGCACGACCATGAAGCCGAAGTAGAACCGGCGCAGGTCCCCGCCGCCGGCCGCCACGAGTCGAGGGCTGATGTTCGCCGCGTCGGTGGCGTTGCGCACCAGCGCCTCGAACAACCCGAGCTGGGTGTCGAACAGGATCAGGAACCCGATTAGCAGCGTGACGTAGAACAGCCACCGGCCGTACTCCGCGCCGAGCAGGGTGGCTGCGAACGTGTCGACGTTGGCGGTGGTCGGCGCGGTGCCGGTCTGTTCGACCAGGTGCCGCATCAACACGGTGGGCAGGAGCATGCCGAGGATCGCGCACGGCAGGAAAATCGCGAACTGGTCCAGACGCAACAGGCGCATCCAGCGGGACCAACGCTCCCGGTTGAGCTCGTTGTCGGGGAAGGCGTAGCCGACGTTGCGCACCACGCACTTGCCACCGCGGGCGCCGGTGAGGTACCCGACTCGGTGGCCCATTCCGTAGCCCTTGTCCCGGTAGTGGTTCAGGAAGAACCAGTTCAGTCCGGCGGCCAGCGCGGTGAACCCGGCCAGCGCGCCGAGGTCGGTGGCCGATGCGCCGGCCGGCGGCGAGGCCGGGGTGACCAGCCCGCGCAGGCCGTCCCACCAGATGTCCCACGGGACGACCAGCACGGTGAGCACCCCGAGAAACGCCAGCTCGACGCCGATCAGGCCGGCGTTCATGATCTCCAGGCTGCGGGTGATCTTGCGGACCGCCAGCGTGATGACCAGTACGGCGCCTAGGAGAGCGAAGGTCAGCACCTCGACGCGGCCGCCGTCGCCCGGCCCGGCGGGGCGGCCTTCCACGAGGGCGAACAGGCTCTTCGCCGCCGCCTTCGCCCAGCCGCCGAGAATGAACGCGGAGAACATCGCCGCCAGCGCCAGCGGCACCCAGACCAACCGGCCGGGTGGGATGCGGGCGAACCCGACCACCGGCACCTCGCCGGTGGCGACGACGTAGCGGCCGATCTCGACGTTGTACAGGGTCTGCAGGATCGCCGCGACCGTGATGATCCAGCCGATCCCGATGAACCCGTACTTGCCCACCGTCAGCGGACCGAGCAGCCACTCCCCGCTGCCGACCGCGACGCCGAGCGCGATCAGGCTCGGGCCGACCGCGTAGCGCACGATCTCCCTGCGGCCCACGCGCTCGACCCCCCACACCTCCTCCGGAGTGGGCAGGTTCGCCATCTCCAAGGGTGGACGCGACACCCCGAGCGCATAGGTGCCGGCGGGCGCGGCGTCGTCGGACGGAGGAACCGGAGGGTCGAGTACCTGACTCATCGCCGTCTCCTGACGGTTCGGCAGATCTTCGCTGCCTACCTTGTACCTCTCGTCCCGTAGCCGCCAGCGCGGGATGTGGCTATGTGTCGTCTCGGGCACACGTCTCTGCGAGCCATCGACGCTCAGGCGGCCTTGGCCGCCTTGGACGCCGCGCGCCTGTGCCGGGTGGCGCGGGCCCAGATTGCGGTTGCGCCGGCGAGAAGGCCGCCGCCGACGATGCTGCCCGCGGTCCACCAGCCGCTGAACGGCCAGTCCTCGTTCAGGCCGAACACGACGCCGAACGCGATCATGCCGGAGGCGCCGAGGAGGGCGCCGAGGGTCTTGGGCAGGCTGGCCGCCGTGGCGTAGGCGGCGTCGAGGATCTTGTCCTGGACGACGTCGAGGCGCTTCTCGGCCCACTCGTACTCCTGGGCCAGCACCCACAGCCCGACGAGGATGATCAGCGCGCCCGGGCCCGGCAGCGGCAGCATCGCGATGCCGGCGAGGGTGATGACCACGCCCAAGGTGGTGAGGGCGACCTTGCGGGCGGCGGCGTGCGTGCGGCCGCGCCTACGGGCCTCCGCGGCAGCCGACACCATGTCCTGGGGACCGTCGGTCACCGTTCTCCTACCTGAGGTTGCGTTCCGGGGCATCGGTTGCAGGGTAGCGATCCATGAACTCCTGCACGGCCGCGCCGGAGAGCTGCTCGCACAGCAGGCGGTGGCCGTAGGACTGGCCCTTCTTGTTCGGGCCGCTCCAGTGCGAGAGCGCGACGGTCTTGCCGGCCGGGAAACCGCCGTAGGTCGAGTCCCACGGGGTGGCGATGAACTGCTGGTACTTGGCCTCGTGGCGCAGGCGCTCGGTGAGGACCTGGATCTCGTCCTGCGTCTTGCCGGAGACCGTCGGGTCGTACCAGAGGATCGTGTAGCCGTGCTCGAGGTTGTGGACCAGGTTCTCGATCGGCGGCGAGTCCCGGGTGGTGAAGAACGGGCGGGCGCTGAACGGCACCGGGTTCTCGTAGTGGGCGCCGTGGCTCGGGGGCACGACCGCGTACGCGACGCGGGTGCCGACCTTGACGTGCATCTGCGCGGGCCCGGCGGGGTCCTTGGTGATCTTTCCGCAGCCGGCCTGGGCGATGGGGCTGCCGAAGGCTTCGATCGGACGGCGCATTGGGTCGTCGATCTTGTTCTCGACCCAGCCGAAGGCGGGGCGGCCGAAGGCGACGAGCGAGCCGACCAACAGGACACCGAAGAAGATCGCCGAGCGTCGACGCTCGCTGCGGCGCTGTTGCGCACGCAGGTCCTCGATGCGCGCTCGGCGTTCGTCCAATTCAGTCACTTTGGCCCCTCCCGTAACAGGCTGGGACCAACGTAGGGCCTACTGCACGCAATCTCGCGGAGGCGGCCTAGAAGTCGTCGATGCCGGGGATCTTGAACGCGCCGTAGGCGGCCATCCACTGGCGGAACAGCTCGCCGGAGGCCTGGTTGCAGTAGGCCCGGTGCCCGGCCTCGCCGGGACCCTTCACCCAGCGGGTCAGCGTGATCGGGCCCTCGTCCGGGAGCCTGCCGTAGCTCGCGTCCCACTCCACGGCGACGAACTGGCTGTAGCGCGGGTCCTTGCGCAGGATGCCCGCCGCCTGTTCGATCAGCGCCTTCTGGTTCGGCCCGAGCGCCGCCCCGTCGAACCAGACCACGGTCCAGCCCTCGGCGAGGTTGCCGACGAGGGCCTCGACCGGCGGACGGTTCGCCGCGGTGTAGTAGCCGGCCTCGTTGATCTGGGCGGCCTGCGCCAGGCGCGGGCCCGAACTCGGCGGGATGGTCAGGTACTTGTTCTTCTTGCCGGCCTCGACGATGGCGTCTTCTTTCGGCGTCGGGTCGCTCGTCGGCTTGCTGCAGCCGGCGATCTGCGGGTTGACCCCGATGTCCTGCAGCGCCTCGTAGGTCTTGTCGCCCTTGCCGGGGACCGCGGAGTCGCTGCCGCCGTCGTCTCGCTTGAGGAAGAAAATCGTGCCGGCGACGGCCACCAGCACGACGGGCAGCCCGATGAACAGCAGCTTCTCCAGCAACGCCTTGCGGTCCTCCTGCTTGACCGCCTCGGCGATGCGCTCGTTGTTCTCCTTGCGGGAGGGCGCGTTGGGGTCCTTGGGTCGCTTCGCCACGTCGGCAGTCCTCTTCCGGTGTTGCTGCGTCAGGGGGTGTTCGGTTCGGGGGAATCCTCGGCCGGGTACTGCGTCATGAACGCGCTGATGGCCGCACCCGAGACCTGGCCGCAGTACTGGCGGTACGCGTCCTTGGCCCCCCAGTGGGAGAGCGCGACGTTCTTGTTCGCCGGGAACTGGCCGCGGGCGACGTCCCACGGGGCAGCGATGAACTTGCGGGTTCTGTTGTCGCCGCGCAGGTCGGAGGCGATGTCCTCGAGGATCTTCTTCTGGTCGTCGGGCATCGTCGGCAGGTACCAGGCGATCGTGTAGCCGTGCTCGAGGTTGTGGACGAGCTGCTCGACCGTCGGGGTGTCCTTCTGCTCGTACCAGCCGCGGCGCGACACCGTTGCGGCGAACTCGAAGTGCTTGCCCGAGCTCGGCGGCGCGGTGTCGTACTGGACGACCGTGCCGGCCTTCACGTGGTCGCTGGTGCCCGACGCCTTGTCGACGATGGTGGGGTCGCAGGCGGCCTCGGCGGTGGAGGCGCCCTTGCCGGCGACCCCGCCCTCGGCCTTGTCCTTGGCGATGCCCACGACCGGAATGGCGATCAGCCCGGCGGCGACCACGACGCACACCCCGGCGATGATGACGTTCTTCCGTCGTTCGGCGGCCTTCTGCGCGCGTTTCATCTCCTCGACGCGGGCTCGGCGGTCGTCCCGCCGCTCGCCGTCCCTGCCTCGCTTCGACACGTCGTTCGCGCCTTCCTGATCTCGGCACCCGGGCGCTGCGCCCCGCGAGTCTACGGAGGGTGCCTTTGTCGGTGCCCTCGGGCAGACTCGCCGGCGTGTCAACGACTCGAGAGCGGATCTGGTCCCCGGGCCGCGCGCTCGATCTGCACCGCACCGTGGCCGTGCTGCGTCGCGGCGCCGGCGACCCCTGCTATCTGACCGACGCGGTCGGCGCGATCTGGCGCGGGGTTCGGACGCCGGACGGGCCGGGGACGCTGCGTCTCACGGCGCAGCGGTCCACGGGGGAGGTCGCGGCCGCCGCATGGGGTCCGGGCGCCGACTGGCTGCTGGACCGGGCGCCGCGGATGTGCGGAGCGGACGACGACGACTCCGGCTTCGAGGCGCACCACCCCGTCGTGGAGCGGGCGATGCGGCAGCACCCCGGCTTCCGGATCGGCGCCTGCGACCGCGTCGTCGACGTCCTCGTGCCGGCGATTCTCGAGCAGAAGATCACCGGACGACAGGCCAAGGCCTCGTGGCGGTACCTGGTGGCCGAGTACGGGACTCCCGCACCCGGCCCCGCGCCCGCCGGCCTCACGGTGCCGCCGGAGCCCGCGACCTGGGCGCAGATTCCCTCCTGGGCGTGGCACCGCGCCGGGGTCGAGCCGCCGCAGTCGCGGACCATCGTGAACGCGGTCCGCTACGCCGGGCGTCTGGAGGAAACCGTCGCGCTCGGTACCGCAGTTGCCGACCAACGGCTACGGGCGCTGCCCGGGATCGGGGTCTGGACCTCCGCCGAGGTCCGGCAGCGGTCGCACGGCGACCCGGACGCGGTGCTCGTCGGCGACTACCACCTGGCGAAGGACGTCGGCTTCGCGCTGATCGGCGAACGCGTCGACGACGACCGGATGCTCGAACTCCTCGAGCCCTACGCCGGCCACCGCTACCGGGCCTGCTCCTTCATCGGCCTCTCCGGCATCCGCGCTCCCCGCCGCGGCCCCCGCATCACCATCCAGGACCACCGCGCCCACTAGCCCCACCGGCTTGCACGCCATTGCGCTGTACAGCGCCCCGTGCGACCTCCGGGGGCTTGGACCCGGCGTGGCGTCGCCGGCAGCGCTGTACAGCGCTCCGTGCGATGCGGCGGGGTCAGCGCTCGAGGACGTAGGGGGTGGGGTCGATTGGGGGGCGGTCCGCGGGGGCGTCGAGGGGGTTGCCGATGCCGACGGCGCCGAGCGGCTGCCAGTCGGCGGGGAGGTCCAGGGCGGCGCGGGTGACGTCCGGGGCGAACAGGGTGGAGGAGATCCAGCAGGCACCGAGGCCCTCGGCGGCCAAGGCGATCAGCAGGCTCTGCACGGCCCCGCCGCCGGCGGCGAGGAACATCTCGCGCTCGTGGGCGTTGCGGCGATCGTCCGGGTAGTCGTGCATGCCCTCGCCGGTCAGGAACGGGACCACGACCAGGGGGGCGCGGCGCAGCACGTCGCCGCGGGCGGTGCGCCTGGCGATCTGCTCGGGCGTGAACGCGTCCGCGGTCAGATCGGCGATCCACGCCTCGAGCAGGGCGTCGAGGAAGGCCGGTCGGGCGGCCGGATCGGAGAGGACGACGAACCGGAAGGGATGCGTGTGGTGCGGGGCCGGGGCCGTCAGCGCAGCAGCCATCGCCCGGTCCACCGCGGCCCGGTCCACCGGCGTTGGCGCCCAGTGCCGCACGGTCCGGCGAGCGGTGACCGCGGTGCGGCGGGCCTCGGCGGTCCCGAGGGAGAACATGTCGTCTGCCGACGGGCGGAGCAGCGCACGCGCGCCGGGACCGTCCGCGGCCGTCACGACGTCGAGTCCGCGAACCACGGCGATCGGCGTTCCGCCGAGCTTGGTCTTCACCAACTCGGCCGCCGAGGCGAGCTCGTCTGCGACCGCGACGACGGTGACCTCCAGCGGGTTGCCGTACGTGTCGGTCCCGCCGCGCAGGTCGTCCACCGGGTCTAGACCGGCGGCGCCGATGGTCACGTCGACGACGCCCTGGCGCCAGGGCCGCCCGAACGAATCGGTGATCAGCACGGCCACGGTCGCCCCGGCGCGGGCCGCGATCCCCGCCCGGATCGCGCGAGCCGAGGCGTCCGGATCCTCGGGCAGCAGGAGGACGGTGCCCGGCGCGACGTTGCTGGCGTCCACGCCTGCCGCGGCCATGACAAGTCCGTGCCGGGTCTCGACGATTCGAGTGCCCCGCCGGTAGGCCACGACCCGGACCGTTTCGGCGTCGATCGCCGCTTCCCGATCTGGTGCCTGCATCGTGCGGCCCTCGGCCTTGCTCACGATCTTGCTCGAGACCACCACCACGTCCCCGTCGCGCAGGAAGGGGGCATGACGCACCGTCAGCTCGGCGAGGTCCGTCCCCTCGACGACCTCCCCGATCCCCTCGACGGGGAAGATCTCGACGTTCAACGCGGCCTCGAACCCTCGTAACGTCCGAAAGAACGGGCGCTATAGCGACCACCTGTTCGGACGCTACGGACAGTGCGGGGGCTCATCGGCAGGCCGCGGCGAGATCGAGCGCGGCGGCGGCCATGGCGGCGGTGGTGGGGACGTCCCGCATCAGCAGGGGGAGGGCTCGGGTGGCGATGCCGGCCTCGGTGAGCGGCTCGACTGCGGCCGCATCGGCGTCGTCGACCAGCCAGCCGTCCAGGACGCCGCCGCTGCTGCGGGCGCCGTAGTGCAGGGCTACGGCGTCGGCGGCGGTGGGGACGCCGATGGCGGCGAGCATGCGGTCGGCCATGCCCCGCACCGGAGCGCCGCCGACGATCGGCGAGACGCCGACGACGGGCGCGCCCGTGCCGGCGACCGCCTCTCGGACGCCCGGCACGGCCAGGATCGTGCCGATGCTGACCACCGGGTTGGACGGCGGGAAGAGCACGACGTCCGCGCCGCGGATCGCATCGACGACCCCCGGAGCGGGCGTCGCCTTGTCGGCACCGACAAATGAGACGGACAGGGCCTCGGGGGCCCCCAGCCGCACCCAGTACTCCTGGAAGTGCAGCGTGCGGATCCCGCTCTCGCCCGCGACGGTCACCTGCGTCGTCACCGGGTCGTCGGTCATCGGCAGAAGGCGGAAGCCGGACAGTGTCCGGTCGGCTCGCCAGCTCGCCGACAACCACCGTTCGCACAGCACCGCCGTGGCCTGGGACAGCGTGGCGCCCTCGGCCAGGAGGCGGGTACGGATCAGGTGCGTGGCGATGTCTCGGTCGCCGAGGGAGAACCAGTCGGGACCCTCGCCGTAGGCGGAGAGCTCGGACTGGACGGCGTGCGTCTCGCCCTCGCGGCCCCAGCCCTGGCCGGGGTGAATGCCCCCGCCGAGGGAGTACATGACGGTGTCCAGGTCGGGGGAGACGTGCAGGCCGTGCAGCACCACGTCGTCCGCGGTGTTGCCCACCACGACGACCTCCGCACCGGGGTCGGCCTCCGCAAGATGCGCCAGCAGACCGCGCAGGAAGCGCGCCGCTCCCACCCCGCCGGCCAACGCCACGATCCGCATGCGGGCATCGTCGCAAGCGGGCAGCCCCGCACGGCGACCGGGTGCCGCGTGGCCGATTTGCGCAGTCTTGAAAGGCTTTGCTTCCGAGTCCTTCTCGGGTTTCAGCTGGGGCCCCGGGACGTGGTACAACTCGAGCAACGGGTGGGGTTGTTGTTAATGCTGGGCGAAATGTCCGGCGTGTCGCCCGGCGTGTCGCGGTTTGGGGCCTGCCCGGCGGTTGACGCCAAAGGATTGGCAAGAGTGTAATTTCACGCGTGTCGTTTCGTTCCGGTTAGCCCGGATCGTGCCGGCGCCCGGCGGGACCTACCCCGCCAACTTGAGGGTCGAGGAGGCAGCCATGGGTGAGGTAGTTCTTCCCCTGCTTGGCGGCGTAGAGGTCGAGTCCAACTGGCAGGACCAGGCGCTCTGCGCGGAGACGGACCCGGAGGCGTTTTTCCCCGAGAAGGGCGGCTCCACCCGCGAGGCCAAGAAGGTCTGCCTGTCCTGCAATGTGCGCGGCGACTGCCTCGAGTACGCCCTCGCCCACGACGAACGCTTCGGCATCTGGGGCGGCATGTCCGAGCGCGAGCGCCGCCGTCTCAAGAAGCGCGCGGTCTAACAACACCCGTCTTGCGCCGCGCGGCCGCTCTGTAGCAACCAACTGCGCTGTACAGCGCAGCTTGCGACGACACGCCGCAGTAGGTGGCCGCCGGCACTCACGGAGCGCTGTACAGCGCGATTGGCGACGGGGCGCGCGAAGCGGTTGCGCCGGGTAGGTCCGATATGCCCGGCGGCGCGTGTCACCGGATCTGCGCAGTGAGCCCGACGCCTGCGTCGCGGGGCCTACCCTGCGAAGGGCGCTGATCGTTTCCTGCGCTACCGGCGACCCGACGGACTGCGCATGCCTGCCGAGAGCGAACACCGTTCCGTCTACGTGACGGCAGTGCTCGTCACGCACGACGGCGGACGGTGGCTCCCGCAGGTGCTGCCGGCACTCTTCGAGCAGCTTGCGCCCTGGCAGCGGCTCGTGGTGGCGGACACCGGCAGCCTCGACGGCTCCGTGGAGCAGGTCCGGGACTGGGTCGACGACGCCGACATCGTGCGCTGCCCGCGCACCAGCGGCTTCGGCGCCGCCGTCAAGGCCGCCATCGCGCGAGCCGACGCCTCCAGCCAGGTGCCGGAGAACGCCGTCGAGTGGATCTGGCTCCTGCACGACGACGCCGAGCCCGAACCGGACGCGCTCGCGCACCTGCTCGCCAACACCCTCGACGACCCGAACCGCGCCGTCCTCGGCCCCAAGCTGCGCGCCTGGTACCACCGCCGCGTGCTGCTCGAGGTCGGCGTCACCGTCGACGGCGGCGGCCGCCGCGAGACCGGCATCGAGATCGGCGAAGAAGACCAGGGCCAGCACGACCACCGGTCCCAGACCCTCGCCGTCTCCAGCGCCGGAATGCTGATCCGCCGCGACGTCTGGGACTCCCTCGGCGGCTTCGACCCGCACCTGCAACTGCTCCGCGACGACGTCGACCTGTGCTGGCGGGCGTGGCTGGCCGGGTTCAAGGTCGCGGTCGTGCCGGCTGCCGTCGTCTACCACGCCGAGGCGGCCTACCGGGAGCGTCGCGACGTCGACGTCGGCTCCGGCCGCGTGCACCACCTCGACCGTGCCGGCGCGCTGCGCGTCCTGCTGGCCAACCTCTCCACTCGGGCCTTCGTAGTGGCCTGGCCCCGGCTGCTCCTCGGCAGCCTGCTCCGCGCCGTCGGCTACCTCGTCGCCAAGCTTCCCGGCCACGCCGCCGACGAACTGCGTGCCGTCTGGTCCGTTCTGATCCGCCCGCGCGCGATCCGGCGCATGCGCCGCGCCCGCCGCGCCCATCACCAGGTAGCCCCCACCACGCTTCGCCGGCTCTTCCCGCCACCGGGCCACCAGTTCGAGGTCGCTCGGGAGGCCCTCACCCACGCCCTCGACGGCTTCCGCGTGGACCGCGACGCCATCGGCAAGCACCGCGCCGGGCCTGCCGACGGCGACGTGGACGTCGCCGAACTCGACCGCAGCGCCGGTGGCGTGCTGCTGCGCCGCGTCGGCCGCAGCCCCGCCGCCGTCCTCGTTCTCGGCCTGCTCGGCATCTCGCTGCTGGCCTCGCGCCGGCTCTTCGGCGACGGCTCGCTCTTCGGCGGCGCGATGCTGCCCCTGGTCGACGGCTCGCGTGGCCTGCTCGGCTCCTACGTCGACGGCTGGCACGCCGTCGGCGCCGGCAGCGGCAGCACCGCCGCCCCGGCGCAGGCGCTGCTCGCCCTGGCCGCGCTGCCCCTGTTCGGCAACGTGTCCCTGCTGATCGCGATCCTCTTCGTCGGGGCCGTGCCACTGGCGGGCCTCTCCGCCTGGCTGTCCGCGCGCGGGCTGCCGACGACGCCCGCACTGCGGTTCTGGGGCGCGGCCGCGTACGCGCTGAGCCCGGCGCTCGTCGGCGCGGTAGCGGCCGGGCGGCTCGGCGCCGTCGTCGCGATCGTCCTCCTGCCGCCGCTGCTGCGGTCCGTCGTCCGGGCCTGGGCGGGCGGCGGCACGCCGCGCGCGGCGTGGACCGCCGCCCTGCTCCTCGTCGTGATCGCCGCGTTCGCTCCGCTGCTCTGGCTGTTCGTGTCGACCGCCGCCGTGGTCCTGGCCGCGTTCGTCCGAGACCGCACGCGACTCGTTCGGATCGGCACCGTCCCCCTCGTGCCGTTCCTTCTCCTCGTGCCGTTCTCGCTGTTCTGGATCCGCCATCCGGACCGCCTGCTGCTCGACCTCGGTCCTGCCGGCCCCGGACTGTCCGACCCGGAGATCCAGCCGTGGCGGCTGCTGCTCCTGAACCCGGCCGGGCCCGGCTCCGGCCCGGCGTGGATCGGCATCGGCGTCGTGGCCGCCGGCATCGTCGGACTGATCGTGGCCCGCGACCGGCTGACCGTGCTGCTCGGCTGGACGGTCGCCGGCGGCGCGCTCGTCGTCGCGCTGCTCGCCTCGCGGGTCTCGGTGGCCGCCCCCTCCGGCGGGCACCCGGCCGCCGCCTGGCCGGGGCCCGCCCTGGCGCTGGCCACCGCAGGCATGCTCGTCGCCGCGTTGGTCGGCTGCGCGGGCCAGGCCGAACGGCTCGTGGCCCGAGACTTCGGCCGCGTGCAGCTGGTGGCGGGCTCGTTGGCGGCGGTGGCACTGCTGTCCCCGGTGCTCGGCGCGAGCGCGTGGCTGTGGCGCGGAGCCGACGGCCCGCTGCACCGCGCCTCGGCCGCGCTGGTTCCGGTGCACGTCGCCGCCGAGTCCGCCACCGCGGACCGCTCGCGGACGCTGGTGCTGCGCTCCTCCACCGGCGACTCCCTCGCCGCGGTCCCGGCCGGATCCGTACCCCCCGCGGTGTCCTACGCGCTGGTGCGCGACGCCGGGCCGCGTTTCGGCGACGCCGAACTCTCCGTGCCCCGCCCGACGGCTCGCGTGCTGCAGGCCCTCGCGATCGACCTGGTCTCCGGCCGGGGCGACGCCCAGGCGCAGCGCCTCGCCGACTTCGCGGTCCGGTACGTCGTCGTGCGCGCGCCGGTGGCCCCACAGGTCGCGGCGGCGCTGGACGCCGTTCCGGGACTCGAGCGCGTCAGCGCCGTCGGCGGCGACCGCCTCTGGCGCGTGAGTCTGCCGACCGGTCGGCTTCGCGTGCTCGAAGAGGCCCGGACCGTCGCGGTGCTCCCCTCGGGGGCGGTCGCTGCGAGCGCGGCCGTGCCCGACGGTTCCGAGAAGCGAATTCTGGCCCTGGCCGAGCCGGCCGGCCGGCGTTGGGAGGCGCGCCTGAACGGGGTGAAGCTCTCGACGCTGACCCGCGAGGGTTGGGCCCAGGCGTGGACGCTTCCCCCGCAGGGCGGCGAACTGACGGTTCGTCACGTCGACCGAACCACGCCGGCCTGGGCGTTCCTGCAGGGCTGCGGGCTGCTGGTCCTCGTCGTCTTGGCGCTGCCCGCGGCTCGCCGCCGCTCCAGCGACGAGGACGAGGACGCGGTCCCGGTGGTTCCCGCGGCTCGTCGTCGGGCACGGATCGAGGAACCGGTATGAACGAGCGACGCAGGGCGCGCGACGCGGCCGGGGCGGCCCCGGCGGGCTGGGTACTCCGGCTCGTCGGCGACGGCCGCCTCAGCGCGGCCGCCGTCGGCGGATCGCTGGTCGCCGTCGCGCTGATCGTGCACCTTGCCGGCGGTGGAGCGGCGTCCGTGCGAGCCACCGTCGACGACGTGCGGGCCGCCGTCCTCGCCTGCCCGGCGACACCGGCCGCGGGCGCGTCCACCGACCGCCTGACCGTCTCCACCGCGCTGGGGGAGAAGGCCGACGGCGCGATGCGCGTGGACGAACTCCCTGGCGAGGACAAGCCGACGCTTCGACGCACCCAGCCGGGCGTCTCGCGCATCAACCTGTCCGGCACCGACTCCCCGGCCGCCGTCGTCCGCGCCACCGGTGGCCTTGCGCCCGGCTTGGCGGCCGAGCGCGTCGTCGCCGTCGGCGAGGGTCCGACGCGCGGCCTCTCCTCGGCGTCCTGCCTCCCCGCGGGCGCCTCGGCCTGGTTCGTCGGCGCCTCCACCCAGACCGGGCGGCAGTCCCAGCTCGTCCTGACCAACGCGGCCGGCACCTCGGCCTCGGTCGACCTCACGCTGTGGGACGAGGCCGGCCGGCTGGACGTGCCCAACGTGAGCGAGCTCGTCGTCGCCGCCCGCAGCACCCGGGTCGTCTCCCTCGAAGGGCTGGCGGACAACCGGCGGCGCATCGCCGTCGGCGTGGTGGTGGACCGCGGTCAGGTGTCCGCGGCGCTGCACCTCGCCGAGATCGGCGGACGCGGCGCGGACTGGCTCGACCCGTTGGTGCGCCCGGCGAAGAAGTTGGTCGTCCCCGGCATTCCCGCCGAGGCCCACGACCGCAAGCTGTTCCTGCTCGCACCCGGCGACCGGGACGCGATCGTCAAGATCCGCGTTCTCGGCACCACCACGGACTTCGCGCCCGCGGGAGCGGACGTCGTCGAACTGCGCGCAGGTCAGGTGCAGGAGGTCGACCTCAACGCCGCGGACCCCGGACAGCCGTTGGCGGTCGTGTTGACCTCCGATGTCCCGGTCGTCGGCGCCGTCCGCACCATCGCAAAGATCGGCGGGGGGAAGGAGCAGGCCTGGGCCGGCCCGGCCGCCGCCCTTTCCGGCCCGACCGCCGTACCGGACGGCCGCAGCGGCGACGGCAGCCGCACCCGTTTGCTGCTCGCCGCCCCCGACGAGGCGGCCGAGGTGAAGATCCTCGTCTACGCCGGGACCGGAAAGCCGCGCACCCGGACGGTCACGATCGAGGCCGGCCGCCTGCTCGTGCTGGACCCCGGGCCGAAGGGCGTCGACCGCTACTCGGTGGTGATCGAGGCCGTGTCCGGCTCGGTGCACGCGGCCCGAGTGCTGCGCATCGACGAGGCGGGCATCACCGTCACCTCGTTGGACACCGGCCGTTTCACGGTCGAGTCCCCGGCGGTCGTCCCGGACCTCACCGTGACCACGGTGGAACGCGACTAGTCCAGGCCGTACTCCGGGTCCACGGCCTCCGGCTCGATCCCGAGCAGTTCGGCGACCTGTTCGACGACCAGATCGTGCACCAGCGCCGTCAGGTCGGCGCGGCCGGTGGCGCGCGCCTCGATCGGCCGGCGATACAACACGATCCGGGGGCTGTGCCCGGCCGAGCCCGGATACAGCCGGGACAGCGGGATCGCCTCCGCGATCGGATCGGCCGAGCGGTTCACCGGCGGGACCTGCTCGACGGCGAACTCCACGTCGGACAGCTCGTTGGCCCACCGCCGTTCGAGGCGCTCGACGGAGTCCAGGACCAAGTCGGCGAACCGATCCCCGCGCGTTCGCGCCAGCGGGGAGCCCGGCGGTGCCAGGGGACCGCGCAGCCCGCGGGAACGCCGGTCGCGCTTGGGGCGGTTCGCCGGGCGCGGACTCGGGCGCGCCAGTCGGGGAGGCGCTGCCGGCGTCGGATCCGCAGGGCGCGGGGCGGGCTCGGCGTCGGGCCGCCGGGCGGGTTCGTCTCCCTTCCCGTTGCGGCGACGGAACCCTCGAATGCGCACGGCAAAAGCCTACGGGCGATGTGCGGCGGCGCGCCTGCATCCGCGCCGTGGCGCATCGGCGTAGCGTCGCGACTCGTGTCCCCGGTACGCCTTGCCGACCTGTTCGGCCCGATTCAGTGGGGGTCTTCGTGCTGACCACGCGCCGCTGCTCTCGTAACGCCTGCCAGCGGCCGGCCACCGCGACCCTGACCTACGTCTACCGGGACTCCACGGCGGTACTCGGCCCGCTCGCCACCTACGCGGAGCCGCACTGCTACGACCTGTGCCAGGTCCACGCCGAGCGTCTCACCGCTCCGCGTGGCTGGTCCGTCGTGCGGCTGGATCCCAGCGTGGCCACCGGCCCCTCGACCGACGATCTCGAAGCGCTCGCGGACCTGATCCGCGAGACGGGCAAGCCACGTGGCGAGGAGCCGCTGGACGACGCGCTGTCCGGCGCCCGCCGCGGCCACCTGCGCGCCGTCCGCACACCCGTCGATTACTAGCCTCACGCCGATAGGGTCGGACCGCGCTGCGGGTCTTCGCGGCGGGGCTTGGACCTAGGGGTGGAATGCACGCGCTGTCGACCATCGTGCGGGCCTACGACGTCCGCGGCCTGGTGCCCGAGGAGCTCGACGAGCGGACGGCCTTCGCGCTCGGCGCCGCGTTTGCCGAGTTTTGCGGCGAGCCCGAGATCGTGGTCGGCCGCGACATGCGACCGTCCTCGCCGATGCTGTCCGCGGCCTTTGCGACCGGTGCGGCCGCCGCGGGCGTGGACGTCGTCGACGTCGGCCTGACCTGCACCGACGCGGTCTACTGGGCCAGCGGCTCCTGGGGCCGGCCGGGCGCGATGTTCACCGCCTCGCACAACCCCGCGCAGTACAACGGCATCAAGCTCTGCCGCCCCGGTGCCAAGCCGGTCGGCGCGGAGACCGGCCTGGCCGACGTGGCCGCGCGTGCCGCGGAAATCCTCGAGGGCCGCGAGCCGAAGGGCGAAAGGGTCGGCGAGATCCGTGTGCAGGACGTGCTTGCGGAGTACTCCGCGTTCCTGCGCACCCTCGTCGACCTCTCGGCGGCGCGGCCGCTGCGGGTTGCCGTGGACGCGGGCAACGGCATGGCCGGCCACGTCGTCCCGACGGTTTTCGCGGGCCTGCCCGTCGCGCTGATCCCGCTGTACTTCGAACTCGACGGCACCTTCCCGAACCACGAGCCGAATCCGATCGAGCCGGCCAACCTCGTCGACCTCGCGGAGGCCGTTCGGGCCAACGAGTGCGACCTCGGCCTCGCCTTCGACGGAGACGCGGACCGCTGCTTCGTCGTGGACGAGAACGGCGACGCGATCTCCCCGTCCGCGGTGTCCGCGCTCATCGGGACCCGCGAGCTGGCCCGCGAACCCGGGGCCGCGGTCGTCTACAACCTGATCGCCTCCCGGGCGTTCCCGGAGATCGTGGCCGAGAGCGGCGGCCGGCCGATCCGCACCCGGGTCGGGCACTCGTTCATCAAGGCCGTCATGGCCGAGTACGACGCCATCTTCGGCGGCGAGCACTCCGGCCACTACTACTTCCGGGACTTCTGGTTCGCCGACTCCGGCATGCTGGCCGCGCTGCACGTCCTGGCGGCGCTCGGCGGCACCCCGGCGGGCACGGGCTGCTCTGATCTGATGCGGCGGTACGAGCGCTACGTCGCCTCCGGCGAACTGAACTCCTCCGTGCCCGCGCCCGCCGAGGTCCTCGCTGCGCTGCGTACGCACTGGGGAGCGCTGCCTGGCGTGGTGCTCGACGAACTGGACGGGCTGACCGTCAACCTTCCCGACGGGACGTGGTTCAACGTCCGCCCGTCGAACACCGAACCGAAGCTGCGCCTCAACGTGGAGGCGGGAGATTCGGCCGCGATGGAGAAGCTGCGCGACGAGGTGCTCGGCCAGATCCGAGGAGGAATTTAGCCGAGCGAGCGCGACGAGCGAGGTACGAGTGAGGAGCCCGAGTGAACATGTCAACGAAGGTCGACGACGAGCTGCTGGCGCTGCTGGTCTGCCCGAAGTGCCGCGAGGCCCTGCGTGCCGAGGCCGCCGAACTGGTTTGCACCGGAGCGTCGTGCGGGCTCGCGTACCCGGTGCGCGACGGCATCCCCGTGCTGTTGGTCGACGAGGCGCGGGCGCCGAAGAACGCGGGCTGACGATGGCCGGCCTCGACGATCCCGTAATGCTCGCGGCGCTCGACTCCGCCGGAATGATCGCCGCGGTGGCCAGCGCGGGCGCGCAGCTGCGCGCAGCGCCCGACTACGAACGCGCCGACGCCGAGACCCCGCGCGCCGTGGTCGTCGCCGGGATGGGCGGCTCGGCGGCCTCGGGCGACGTACTGGCCGCCGTCGTCGGGCCGGGAGCGTCGTTCCCCGTCGTGGTGGTGCGCGGTCACCACGTGCCGGGCTGGGTCGGCGCGCAGGACCGCGTCTTCGCCGTGTCGTGCTCCGGCACGACCGAGGAGACGCTCGGCTTCGCAGCGCAGGCGCAGGAGCGCGGGATCGCGCTGACCACGATCGGCGCCGCGGGTTCGCCCCTGTCGAAGTTCGGCGTCGAACATCTCGACGTCGACGCGGAAGGCCGTCCGCCGCGCGCCTGCCTCTGGGGCCTTGCGGCTCCGCTGCTGGCCACGGCGGATTCGCTCGGGTTCGCCGACGCCGACGCAGGCGTGCGCCTGGCCGCCGCGAACGACCTCGACGAGATCGCCGCCCGCTGTGCCCCGGACGTGCCCACGGCGCAGAACCCGGCCAAGGCGCTCGCGTTGGGCCTCGTCGGCGGGCTCCCGCTGATCTGGGGCTTCTCGCCGCTGGCCGCGACCGCGGCGCAGCGTCTCGGCAACCAGATCGCGGAGAACGCGAAGCTGCCCAGCGTGGTCGGCGGTCTGTCCGAGCCGCACCACAACCAAGTCGTCGCGTTCGACGGTCCGCTCGGCAGGCACGCTCGGGACCTCGGACTGCGGCCGGTGATCCTGCGCGACGCCGTCGAGGACCCGCGCCTCGTGCGTCGCGCGGAGGAATCCATGCGCCTGGCCGCGGACTACGGCCTGCCGGCGATCGAGGTGTGCGCCGCCGGCACGCATCCGCTGCAGCGCCTGGCCTCGCTGGTCGGGCTGCTCGACTGGGCCAGCGTCTACCTCGCGCTCGCACTGGAGATCGACCCGACGCCGATCGGCCCGATCGACACCTTGAAGGCTCGGCTGGCGGAGGTTCGATGAGTACCGGTGGCGGGACCAAGGCGGTTGTCGCGGCGCTGCTGGCGAACACCGGGATCGCCGTCACCAAGTTCGTCGCGTTCCTGCTGACGCGCTCGTCGTCGATGCTTGCGGAGTCCATCCACTCCCTGGCCGACGCGGGCAACCAGGTGCTGCTGCTCTTCGGCGGCAAGCGCGCCCAGCGCGCCGCGACGCCGCTGCACCCGTTCGGCTACGGCCGCGAGCGCTACGTGTACGCGTTCCTGGTCTCGATCGTCCTGTTCACCGTCGGCGGCGGATTCGCGCTCTACGAGGGAATCCACAAGATCCGCGACCCGCACGCCATCGACTCGTGGCACTGGGTGCCGGTCGTCGTGCTGGTCGCCGCGATCGTGATGGAGAGCTTCTCCTTCCGCACCGCGATCGTCGAGTCCAACCACGTCCGCGGCGACGCCACCTGGGTGCAGTTCGTGCGCCGGGCCAAGTCCCCGGAGCTGCCCGTGATCCTGCTCGAGGACCTCGGCGCGCTCGTCGGTCTGGTCCTCGCGCTGGGCGGCGTTTCGATGACGCTGATCACCGACAACGGCCGCTGGGACGGCGCGGGATCCTGCGCCATCGGCGTCCTGCTGGTCGTGATCGCGATCATTCTGGCCGTCGAGACGAAGAGCCTGCTGCTCGGCGAGGGCGCGTCGGCGGAGGCCGTCGCGCGCATCGTCGGCGCGCTCGAGGCCGAGCCCGCGGTGCAGCGGGTGATCCACATGAAGACCGTCCACCTCGGCCCCGAGGAACTGCTCGTCGCCGCCAAGATCGCGGTCCGTGGGGAGGACACCGCCGCCTCGGTGGCGGCGGCGATCAATTCGGCCGAAACCCGGATCAGAGCAGCCGAACCGACCGCTCGGGTGATCTACCTCGAACCCGACCTAGATCAACACTGACCATGCCGTTGGCATCGATCCGGCATTAATGCGTCACGGCTTTGTCGCGAACACCTCGTTGGCGCCGCGCGCCGGGGGTTCGAGCAGCGAGACTGATGTCCTCGAATAGCTGCGATCGCGAGGACCTTCGTTGACCGTGCTCAGCCGGCGTCTTCTCCGTAGTGCCCAGGCAACGCTCGCCGTTGCGGCACTGAGCCTTGTCGCGGCCTGCGGCGCGGGAAGCGCCGACGCCCCGGTGGAGGCCGGCCCCTCGCCGGAGCCGTCCGCCGCCGCCGTCGGAAACCTCGTGAAGTACCCCGTGGAGTCCGGTGCGTACCCGGTGTACTTCAAGCACACCTGGGGCACCACGAAGATCGACAAGGAGCCGAAGCGGGTCGTCGCGCTCGGCTTCCGCGACCAGGAGGCCATGAGCGCCCTGGGCATCAAGCCGCTGACGATCCGGAACTACTTCGGCGCAGCGACCCCGTGGACGAACTCGCCGTGGCTGTCCGAGGACGCAAAGGCCGGCCCGTACCAGGTGGTCGTCTCCGACGTTCGCGACCCGAAGAACGGGCGGGTATACCCCAGCGACGACGGTCCGATCCTGCGCACCGAGTTCCCGCAGGCGACGAACACCCCGATCTGGAAAGAGGTCTACGACCTCGAGGCCATCAAGGCCCTGAAGCCGGACGTCATCATCGGTCTGTTCTCCGGGTGGACGCTCGAGGACTACCTCAAGCTCAAGGAGATCGCCCCGACCATCACCGGCGTCTCCGCCGACGGCCGAGACTACTTCTCCTCCTGGCAGGAGGAGGTCATCGCGGTCGGCGCCGTCTTCGGGCGTCCGGCCGCTGCGGCCAAGCTCGTCCAGCAGACGCAGGACGCGTTCGGCGCCGTCGTGTCCAAGAACCCCGAGTTCCGCGACGCGAACATCGCCGTCGCCGCGCCGGGCCCGGACGGCCAGTACCGGATCATCAACCCGTACGCGCCGCTGTCGCGCATCTTCACCTCGCTGCGGATGACCTTCCCGCGCCAGATCGAGTCGGTGACCTCGCCCAGCGGCAAGGCGTTCCGGCGCGCGATCTACAACGTGGACCTGTCCACGGGCGCCATGGGCTACCTCAACGGCGTCGACGTGCTGATCATGGTCGTCGGCAACGACGGCACCGCGGCCATGGAGCGGCTGAAGAAGACCGCCGCCTACCAGAACCTGACCGCGGTGAAGAAGGGCCGCGTGCTCGAGCTCGGGCCCGGCCTGGCCGAGGCGGCGTACTACGCCAGCCCGCAGAGCCTCCCGTGGCTGCTGGACCAGATCGTCCCGCAGATGATCCCGATGCTCGCCGACAAGGCCGCCCGGGACTCCGCGGACGCCGACCGGGCCGCCAAGCGGGCCGCCGAGCAGGGCGACGTGGTCATCAACTACGACCCCACCGCCAAGCCGAAGCCGACCCCGACGGCCACCGCGACGCCGACGCCGACGAAGCCCGTCGAGGCGCAGGCCGGCGTGGTTGCCCCGGCCTCCGGAGACGGTGCCGAGCCGTCGTCGATTGTGTCGTCGCCCACTTCGACACCCTGACTTCGGAACGAGTAGCCGCACCGGGCCCCGCTCGTAGGGTTGACTGGGGGGTAACCACGGGCGAAACCGCCCGGTGACAGCCATGCAGTCGAGGAGTACGCACCGATGAGCACCCGTCCTGTCCTGACCGCGGAGGACTTCAAGGTCGCCGATCTGTCGCTGGCCGAGTTCGGTCGCAAGGAGATCCGGCTGGCCGAGCACGAGATGCCCGGTCTGATGGCGGTCCGCAAGGAGTACGCCGCAGCTCAGCCGCTGGCGGGCGCCCGCATCATGGGCTCGCTGCACATGACGATTCAGACCGCGGTGCTCATTGAGACCCTGGTCGACCTCGGCGCCGACGTGCGCTGGGTCTCGTGCAACATCTTCTCCACCCAGGACCACGCGGCCGCCGCGGTCGTGGTCGGTGCGGGGACTCCCGAGGCGCCGACGGGTACTCCGGTCTACGCCTGGAAGGGCGAGACGCTGGAGGAGTACTGGTGGTGCACGGAGAAGGCGCTGCGCTGGCCGGCCGCGTCCGCCCCCGACGGTGTGACTGTCGCGGGCCCGAACATGATCCTGGACGACGGCGGCGACGCGACGATGCTCGTCCACAAGGGAACCGAGTACGAGAAGGCGGGCATCGTCCCGTCGCCGGACTCGACCGACAACGAGGAGTTCAAGGTCGTCCTCGAACTGCTCGGCCGCTCGATCCAGGAGGACTCCTCGCGCTGGACGAACGTCGGCCAGGAGATCAAGGGCGTCACCGAGGAGACCACCACCGGCGTGCACCGCCTGTACGAGATGTTCAAGGCCGGCGCGCTGCTCTTCCCGGCCATCAACGTGAACGACTCGGTCACGAAGTCCAAGTTCGACAACAAGTACGGCTGCCGCCACTCGGTCATCGACGGTCTGAACCGCGCCACCGACGTGCTGCTCTCGGGCAAGGTCGCGGTCGTCTGCGGCTACGGCGACGTCGGCAAGGGCTGCGCGGACGCGCTGCGCGGCCAGGGCGCCCGCGTCGTCGTCACCGAGATCGACCCGATCTGCGCGCTGCAGGCCGCGATGGACGGCTTCCAGGTCGCGACCCTCGAGGACGTCGTGGCCACCGCGGACATCTTCGTCACCACCACCGGCAACTTCATGATCATCACCGCCGCGCACATGGCGGCCATGAAGCACCAGGCGATCGTGTCCAACATCGGCCACTTCGACAACGAGATCGACATGGCCGGCCTCGCGAAGACGCCGGGCATCGAGCGGATCAACATCAAGCCGCAGGTCGACGAATGGGTCTACCCGGACGGGCACTCGATCCTCGTGCTCGCCGAGGGCCGTCTGATGAACCTGGGCTGCGCCACCGGCCACCCGTCCTTCGTCATGTCGAACTCGTTCACCAACCAGGTGATCGCGCAGATCGAGCTGTTCACCAAGACCGCCGACTACCCGCTGGGCGTCTACGTGCTGCCCAAGCACCTCGACGAGAAGGTCGCTCGCCTGCACCTCGACGCGCTGGGCGTGAAGCTCACCGCGCTCTCCGAGGAGCAGGCCGGCTACATCGGCGTTCCGGTCGAGGGCCCCTACAAGCCGGACCACTACCGGTACTGAGACATGGCGACGCTCCGCGTCGCCGCTGTGCACCTGGCGACGCTCCGCGTCGCTTCGCGCTCGCGGCGCGGGCCGCTCCGCTGCGGTCTACGTCTCCTGCGGTCGCTCGGCGGCCCGGCTCTGCCTGGTCCCGGTCGGCGTCGCCGGCTCCCTCCGTCGACTCCGACCTTCGCTCCGCCGGCCGCGCACCGCTCGCAAGCAGGGGTACGGGCCTAGACGGGATTCGCGGCGCCGACGACGCAGAAAGCAGAACCGCGCAGGAGAGCTCCCCTCTCTCCGGCGCGGTTCTTGTTTCTACGGGTGGCGCGTTGCCGCTTCGCCCGTGCTCGGTCGCGGGCGCCACGCCACCCGAAGTTCTGCTAGCCGGCGATGCGCTGGCTGACGATCGCGCGGGCCCAGCGCATGCGGCGGCAGGTGACCTCGGGGTCCTTGCCGTAGCTGGCGGCGAGTTCCTCGGCGCACTCGGCGACCTGGCCGTGGTGCGCGCGCAGGCTCTCGGCGAGCGCGGCGTCGATCGCCTGTGCGTCGACCTGCTGCGAGGGCTGCAGCGGGCTGCAGAACAGCAGCTCCGCGAGCTCGCTCAGGGTCATCCCGGCAAGCTCGCAACTGTGCGCCTCGCTGGTACCCGTCTGGCCGACCATCTTCTGCTCCCTGCCCGAATTCCGCCGATGTGTGCTTCGACGTGGGCAGTGATTTCCCGGCTCCATTCGCAGCGGCAAATCGGACGTTCGGTGCCTGGGTATGGCCGTTCGGAGGATGCCTAGTGCGGCGCCTGGAACGGGGCGTCGGGCGGCGGTTTCTCCAGGGACGTCGGAGCCGCAGGCACGGGCGGCGGGTAGGCGGGTGGCGGCGGGTACGCAGGTGGGGGCGGGTACGGGGGCGTTGCGGGATAGCCGCCATGGGGGCCGGCGGGCGCGGGCTGCGGGGGAGCGGACCAGCCCTGCGCGGGGTTCGCGGGTGGAGCCTGCCAGCCGGGCATCGGGGCGTTCGGCCACTGCTGGGGCCAGCCGGCACGGGCCAGTTCGCGGTTGCGCCGTTCGTCCAGGACCGCGGCCAGCACCAGCATGGGGTCCGCACCCTGGGGGCGGGTGGCGCCGAGTTCGGCCAGGACTTCCTCGGCCAGGCGGTTCGCCCAGTACTGGGCCTGGGCCGGGTCCAGGTCCTGGCGGCGGTTGAGCACCTGCCGAGCCTGCAGCGCCACCTGGTCGGAGAGTCGGGTCACCGGGAGGCCAGACGCCCACTGGGCCAAGACCGGCGGAATCAGCGCTGGCGGGGCGGACGCCCGCGGGATCCGTTCCCGGACGACGACGGTGCCGGCCATCAGGTCCCCGACCCGCTTGCCCTTCTTCGAGCACAGGGACACGATCACGCCCACGCAGCCGAGCAGCAGCGGGTTGAAGTCGACGAACACCGCCGCGAGCGCTCGGGTGAAGGCGTGCCGGAACCGGATCGGCCCGCCGTCGTCGCGGACCACGCGCAGCCCGAGCGCCATCTTGCCCGGGCTCTGGCCGCGGGAGAGCGTCTCCCAGGCCACCGGCCAGCCGACGATCACCAGCACGACCGTGCCCAGCACCAGCGCCGCCTCGAGCGCGGCGTCGGCGCCGGAGGCCGCGGTGTCGACGATGCCGCCGACCACGAGCAGGATGCCGCCGAGCAGCACCAGGTCGAACAGCAGGGCCAGCCCGCGGCTCGGCAGCTTCGCCAGCCGTAGGTGCAGCGCGACGGCCTCGCCAACCACCAGGTCCTGCGGCGGCGGGGGCGCGTACCAGCCCGTCTGCGCCCCTGGGGGCGGGTAGCTCATGCGGCAAGTGTGCCTCGCCGCCCCGATTCGCGCTCACCAAGCGTCTCCCCGTTATCGGATGACATCCGGTACGGGCCCCTGTCGTACCGCCGGCGGTACGACAGGCACGGCTATGGGACGTCATCTGTTGGCTGGAGGGCTAGCCTCGGAGGGGCCGGGAGGGAGAGCGGGTGGACATCGACGCGTTCGTCGCGGTGCACAACCGCGAATGGGAACGCCTCGACGTCCTGCTGAACCGCGCGGGCGGGCTGTCCGGCGACGAGGCGGAGGAACTCGTCGAGCTGTACCAGAAGACCGCGACGCACCTGTCGATCCTGTCCTCGGCTGCCCCGGACCCGGCGCTGCTCGGCCGGCTGTCCGCCCTGGTGGCCCGGGCGCGCTCGGCGGTGGCGGGGGCGAGTACTCCGGCACGGCGGGACGTCGCGGACTTCTTCCGGCGCCGGTTCCCCGCCGCGGTGTACCTGGCGTGGCCCTGGTGGGCGGGGGTCGCGGCGGCGTTCTTCGCCATTACGGTAGCGATCGCTATCTGGGTGGACAGCAATCCCGGGGTGCAGGCGGCGTCGGTCAGCCCCGAGCAGTACGCCGAGCTCACCCGCCCCGGGGGCTCGTTCGAGTCGTACTACTACGAGTACGGCCGCGGCTCCTTCGCCGCCCAGGTGTGGACCAACAACGCGTGGGTCGCGGCCGCCGGCATCACGCTCGGGGTGCTGATCGTGCCCGTGTTCTACGTGGTCTGGATGAACGCGGCCAACCTCGGCGTCGCGCTCGGCCTGATGTCGGAAGCGGGGCGGCTGGACACCTTCCTCGGTCTCCTCCTGCCGCACGGTCTGCTCGAACTGACGGCGGTGTTCGTCGCCTGCGGGGTCGGGCTGCGCGTCGGGTGGGCCTGGATCGATCCGGGGCCGCGGACCCGCGGCGAGGCGCTCGCCGAGACCGCCCGGGCGGCCATGGCCGTCGCGCTCGGGCTCGTCGTCGTTTTGGCCGTCGCGGGCACGATCGAGGGCTTCGTGACCGGCCGGGGGTGGGCGACCCCGGTGCGCATCGGCATCGGCGTCACGGCCGAGGTGCTGTTCCTGGCCTGGGTCTTCGGGCCGGGCCGCCGCGCCGCCCGCTCCGGCTACACCGGCGACGCCGAGCGTCTCAGCATGGGAGACACCGCCCCCGTCGCCGGCTGATTTCGCCTGCCGTGTCAGCCGAAACGGCTCCACAAACCTGGACAAACCGGGCGCTCGAGCAACCTTTTCGGCTGTCGTGTTCCGCGCTTCGCTCGTCAACAGGCTCAATCGGCTCGGAATCGGAAGAGCCGCTCGCAAGCTCGCAAACAGGCTCTTCCGCTCCGCTCGCCTCAATCGCCTGTGTTCCCCGGCTCTTGACGCCGCGTCAGGCGATTGCGTAGTGCCGGGTAGGGGCGGTCGTGATCTGGCGGGCGACGAGGGCGCGGAGGTCGGTGGTCGGGGCCCAGCCGACGAGTTCGCGGAGGCGGGTGGTGTCGGCGAGGGTGTCGCGGACCTCGTCGTGCGATGCCGGCTCGATCTCGACCGAGACGGCTCGGCCGAGTTCCGCTCCGACCGCGGCGATCATGGCGGAGAGCGTGTGGCCGACGCCGGTGCCGACGTTCACCGGGCCCGGCACTCCGGCGTCGAGCAGGTCGACGAGGGCCCTGGCCACCTGGCGGACGTCGGTGATGTCCCGGGTGCGGTCCAGGCTGCCCAGTACACGCAGGGGGCGGTCGGCGAGCGCGGCCTCGATCCACAGCGCGAGCGCCATGTCCGGGCGCTGGCCCTCGCCGGCCACGGTGAACGGCCGAGCCAGGACGACGGTGCCACCGGCCGCGTTGTGGGCCTCGCACAGCGACTCGACGGCGGCCTTGCTGCGGGCGTAGCCACCGCGTGGGCGCAGCGGGTCGTCCTCCCTGCATGCGCGGCCCTCGACTGTCCCGCCGTACACCGACGACGAGGTAGCGACCACTACCGGCACCTCGAGGCCCGCGGCCCCGAGCACCGCGGCGGAGGCGAGCACGTTGTCCCGGTGCCGCAGCCAGGCGATGTCCGGGCGACGGTCCCGTACGCCGGGGCACCCCGCCAGGTGGATCACGCCACGGGCGCTGCGCAGCGCCGCCGTGGCTCGCGCGTCGCCGTCGAGCAGGTCGACGCACAGTTCGCGGTGACCGGGGCCCTGGACCGGGGCGGGTAGACGGTCGACGCCGAGTACGGGGCGCCCCTGCGCCACCAGGCGCGCGATCACGGCACGGCCGAGGAACCCGGCCGAGCCGGTCACCACCACCGTCATCCGTTGCCTCCGCGCGGCCGAGGGGGCTTGGCACGGACGGCCCTCGGAAGTGCCCAAGGTTAGCCTGGCCTTGGGCAACGTCGCCCCTCCTGCATGGAAAGCTGCCGTCGTGGGGATGCGCATCGCGCGAACGGGCCTGGGCCTGCTGGCGCTTGGACTCTCGGTCGCGTACCTGGCGCACGTGGCCGAGGCCGCCGTGCTCGCCGACGCCTGGGACGCCCTGGTGTCCGAACCGCTCGGCGTTGCGCTGGCGCTGATCGCCTACGGCGCCGCGTTTGGACTGCGGGCCTGGGCCTGGACCCGCGTGCTGCCGGGCCTGAGCTTCGGCCAGGCCTGGGCCGCGCTGCACGTCTCCGTGCTCGGCAACCACGTCCTCCCGCTTCGGCTCGGGGAAGCGCTGCGCGTCACCTCGGTCCTGCGCCGCACCGACCTGCCCGCGGGCACCGTCACCGCGACGACCGTGAGCCTGCGCCTGGCGGACGTCGCGTCTGTCGCGCTGCTCGCCTTGATCGCCGTGCCCGGCCTCGCCGTGGACCTCATCGGCGGGTGGGCGTGGATCGTCGTCCTCGCGGCCGGTGCCGCGGGCGTGGGCGGCCTGCTCGTCCTGCGCCGGTGGGCGGCCGCGCGCCCCGGGTCCGGCGTGCGGGTACCGCTCGGCGTGGTCGGCGGCACCGTGTTCGCCGCGTGGGCGCTCGAGGCCGCGCTGGTGTGGCAGGTCGCAAACGCCGCCGGGATCGAGCTCGGCTACCACGAGGCCATTGCCGTGACGGCCGTCGCCGTCGCGGCCCAGACCCTCGCGGTCACGCCCGGTGGCATCGGCTCCTACGAGGCCGCGGCAACCGCGGCGCTGGCCGCGCTCGGCGTCCCCGCCTCGACGGGTCTCGCGATCGCCCTGGCAACGCACGCCGTGAAGACCCTGTACTCCCTCGCGCTCGGCACGCCGGCGCTGTGGCTGCCGGCGCCGGCCTACGTCGGGCGCAGGTGGTCCGTTCCCGAGCGCACCCGCGTGCGCTATCGCCTGCCACGGCTTTTGCCGCCGCGGCCGCCGGCGCTCCCGGTGGCGCTCGACGCGCCGATCGTTGCGGTGATCCCCGTGCACGACGAGGCCGAGACGATCGCCGAGGTCGTTCGCCGGCTCCCGACCACCGTCGCCGGCCGCCCCGTCCACTGCCTGGTCGTGGACGACGGCTCCGCCGACGACAGCGCCGCCCGCGCCACCGCGGCCGGCGCGACGGTCATCCCGCACCCGCGCAACCTCGGCCTCGGCGCCGCGGTGCGCACCGCCCTGGCGGCGGCGTCCGCACTGCAACCGGCTGCCGTCGTCTACCTCGACGCGGACCTCGAGTACGACCCCACCGAACTCGGGGTCGTAGTCGCACCGGTCCTCGCCGGGACCGCGGACTACGTGGTCGGGTCCCGCTTCGCCGGCCAGATCGAGCACATGCGCCCCCACCGGCGCCTGGGCAACCTCGTGCTCACCCGCTGGGTGCGGTGGCTGACCCGCCGCCGAGACCTGACGGACGGTCAGAGCGGGTACCGCGCCTTCTCCGCCCGCGCCGCCGCCGAGGCCGAGATCGTCCACGACTACAACTACGCCCAGGTGCTCACCCTCGACCTGCTGGCCAAGGGCTTCGTCTACACCGAAGTCCCGATCCGGTACGCCTTTCGCACCTCCGGCACTTCGTTCGTCAAGCTCGGCCGGTACCTGCGCAAGGTCGTGCCCGCCGTGCACCGCGAGCTCAACGCGGCCCCCACCCCCGAGCCCCCCGCTTCACTCGCCAGGATGCCGCTTCACTCGGCTGCTGCACCGGCCTACGACGCATAGCCTCCGGCGCGGCAAGTACGCCGAGGCGTCGTACGCGCAACGGTGCAAGCGCAACCCGAGGTGCGATGGGTGGGCGGCGGGCCGCCCCACGCGTTGCGGTACTACCGCTGCGCGCTCGCCGAGGGGTCGCAGCGCTCAGTCCTCGACGACGTGGGCGTCGAAGCGGTCGCGGGCACGCGCCCAGGCGGCGTGGTCGAAACCGTCGGGGCCCAGCGCGGCGACGGCGTCGTAGGCCATGGCCAGCGCGTGGTGGGTGTTGTCGTGCGCAAAGAGCCCGAGGCGACCGAAGGTCGTCACCCCGTCCAGCCCCCGCGCCCACTCGTCCAGCGGGGCGAGGCGGGCGGCGAACCCGACTTCGTAGATCGGGTACACGGTGCGCAGGCGCAGCACCTCGACGCTGGAGATGTTCAACGGCGGCAGCCCGGTCTGCTCGGCCGCCTCCGCGACGATCGCGCCGAGCCGCTCGGGGCTCGCCGAGTACGCCTCGTCGTCCACCGAGCACGGGATCTCGGCGCACAGGACCGTCCGGTCGGTCGGGTCGTCGGGGTTGCGGCGGTAGTTCGCCGGCTCGGAGATCCGGGTGATCGGCGTGTGGGCGCCGGGCAGGTAGTGCGCGTCGTACTCGGTCCACCGGCCGCCCGCATGCACGACGTAGGCCAGCGTCATCGCCCGGAACCGCAGGTGCCGGGCGGCCTTGGTGAGCTCCTGCGGGGCGACCGGCAGGGTCAGCTGAGCGAGGCGGGGGAGCGGGATCGTCGAGAACACGTGACGAGCCGTCAGGTGCGTCTCGTCGGCCAGCAGCACGCCGGGTTCTTTACCGGGCAGGACCTTGTCCACCAGCGTGCCGGTCCGAATGTCCGCACCGGCGTCGGTGGCGGCCTGGGCGAGCGCGTCGACGATCTGCCCGAACCCGTGCCGCGGGTAGTAAAAGATCCGGCCCTGGCCCGGTCCGGAGTGGCCGGCGCCGGCGCGGTTGCGGCGGATCATTTTCCCGAGCACCTTCCACGGGGTGTCCGCGGTGACCCGGCGCCGGGCCTGCTCGCCGTCGATCTGCTCGCCGTCCAGGCCCCAGAGCTTGCGCGCGTACGGGGCGTAGAGCTCCTCGTACAACGCGGGACCGAGCCCGGCGCGGAGCACGTCGGCGAAGCTGTCGTCGCCGGGCTTGCGCAGCGGAGCCGTTGCCGTGTCGCGCGCGAGGCCGGCCAGCAGTCGCGGCGGCAGGGCGCGGGCGAGTTCGAGTGGCTTGAGGGGGAAGCCGACCCAGCTGTTCGCGACGCGCAGCCGCCCGTGCCGCGGCCGCTGCTGCAGGTCCCGGCCGATCAGCGTCCGCAGGTCCGCCAGCAGGTGCGGCGGCGTGGCCGGGTGCAGCCGGTGCGACCCGACGTCCACCCGGAACCCCGCGACCTCCAGACTCGCGGCCATCCCGCCGACCCGCGGTGCGGCCTCCAGGACGATCACCGACCGCCCCGCCCTCGCGGCACGCCATGCTGCGGCCAGACCCGCGGGTCCGGCACCGAGGACGAGGAGGTCGGCGGAGGTCACGCGGCCAATCAATCACGCCCTGACCCTCGAGCATGGAAGCAACACCTGGGGCGGGAAATGGCGTGCCGATTGCACCGCCCGTTGCCACTGTGCTCGTCAGTCGGTTGAACGGTCGATATGCGGGGTCGTCGAGGTGACGCACAATCGGGGGAGGAGGCAGCCGTGGACGTCAGTTCGGGCGAGCCCGGCCCAACGCCGGAACCGGAAACCGAGTCCGCGCTGCCGCGCGTGCCGGTGTGGCCGCTGTACCTCGCCGTACTCGTCGCGCTTGGCTGCGCGGTCGTCTACCTCGCCAACCCGACGAGATCGACACTCTGGATCGCGGCGTCTATCGGCGGGGTAGCCGTTGTCGGTGCGTTTGGGTGGCACTCGCTGGCTGCGCGGCGGGCGGGATACGGGAAGCCGGACTTCACCGCAGCCGGGGACGCCTTCGGCAACGTGCCGTTCTGAGCTACGCCACCGGCGCCTGGTCTTGCGTCGGCCCAGCCGTGGAACGGCAACTGGTGGTGTGCGAGGGGCGCCCACCGGTCGCTGGAGTTGCGGTGGTTCGGCTCGGCCGCCGGGCGCGCGGGTGTGAGGGTGCGTCAGGTCAGGGGCGGCGGGAGCCGACGGAGCGGGGGCGGGTGGCCCAGGCGGCGGAGGCGACGACCGCCGTGAGCAGGCCACCCACCAGGGGGACCGCCACCTGGCTCGGGATGCCGGACTTCGAGCGCGGCGCGGGCTGTTCGTTCTTGGGGACCACACGCGTGGGTTCGCGGCCCGGACCGAGGGCCACGTTCTCCTTCGGTCCGAGCTCGCGGGTACCGCCGCAGAGGTTCGCCTGCAGAGTGCCGCCCTGGCCGCGGTTGGCGAACACCAGGAACGGTCCGGGCCCAGAGAGCTCGATGCCGCAGCTCGCTCCAGACTGTGCAGAGGACACGTTCGTCCGCTCGTAGGCGATGCCCTTGTGGACGCGTCCGACCTCGAACTCGTAGGTCGCCGGGTCCGCGCTGTAGGACACCCCGCCCTTACGCGGCTTGGGCGGCGTGACCTTGAGCAGGGTGCCCTTGAACACCACGTCGGCGTCCTCGAGATACCGCTTGTCCCGCTTGGCCTGGCTGTCCTCGGAGTACCCGGCGCAGCTGCACGCGAACGCGGGGCTCGCGCCGAGCACCGGGACCAGGGTCACGGTCAGCGCGGACACCAGCACGGCGCGAGCGACCAACCTTGTTGCGGGCACGGGCACCTCCCGATCGGACGCTACTGCTCGACAACCAGGGCGCGCTCGCACCGGCAAACGTTCGCCGCCCGTGCGCCGAAAAATGCCTCCACCCGTCCCAGGAGACAGGGGCGGGTCGAGGAAGGACGAGCTCAGCTGCGGCGCCGCCGCGCCCAGCCGAGCCCGGCGATTCCGGCCGCACCGAACGCGGCGACCGCGGCGGCGAACGGCAGGTAGTTCGTGCTGTCGTCGCCCGCGGCGTGGGCGGACTCGCCGGCGGCCGCAGAGTCGCTCGCTACCGCAGAGGTCTGCAGCATCAACGGGGTGTCGTCGGCCGGCGCGATCGCAGCGACGCCGGGGCCGGACGGCGCATCGTCGGAGTCGACGGCGCCGTCGGCGCGCTCGTCGGGGGCGACGAGCGGCATGGGGTAGGTCGGGGCGCCGTCGGACTCGTCGACCAGCGGCTTGCAGCACGGGGGAGCCACCGGGTCCGCGCCACCGCCGGAGGTGCCGGGGTCGTCCGGTGCGGCGACCGGGGTGTCGCCCTTGGGCTGGCGCGGGCCCGAGTCCACCTTCGTCGACTTGTTCACCGGGACCTCGAAGTCCGGCTCCTCGTCCGACTCGATCTCCCTGGTGCCGCTGCACAGCGAGGTGGACAGCGCCGCCTTGCCGTCGTCGGCCTTGTTCGCGAACACCAGGAACGGTCCCGCGCCCGTCAGGTCCACGCCGCACATGGCGCTGTCGCCGGCGGTCGAGACCTTCTGCGGCGTGGTGGTCTTGCCCTTGTACGTCGTCGACGGGGTGAACACGAAGACGCGGGCGCCGAACCGGTCGTTCGCGGCCTCGACGTCGTCCATCGTGCCGCGGAACACCACGTCCGCGCGGTCGTAGTTCTCCTGCTCCGTGCTCTGGATGCAGCTGCACGCCATCGCCGGGTTCGCCCCGAGCACCGGCACCAACGCGAACCCGAGCGCCGACACTGCCGCCGCGCGCACCGCCAGACCGACCGCGGACACCGCTACCCCCTCGCTACGACACCTTCGGAGCCTAGGACGCAGCAACGCCCCGGAACGTTCGTTCCGGGGCGTTGCAGAGTTCGAGATGGGCTCAGTCGTCGTCGCCGTCGTCGTCGTTGAACGGGAAGCCGCTCTTCTCGTCCGCTTCCTTCTCGTCGAACTTGTCGGGCTCGTCGTCGTCCCACTTCTTGTCGGACTCCTTGCACGCGTTGTCCTGCGAGGAGGCGAGCGTGTCGACCACCGAGCACGTGCCGGCCGGAAGGCCCGGCGGCTCGACGTTGGGCTCGACGTTCGGCGGTGCCGGGGTGCCGGGCGGGGCACCTGCCCCCGGCGGGGCGCCCGCGCCGGGCGGGTCGTCGCCGTGTGCTGCGCCGGCGCTGAGCGGAACCAACAGGACGGTCGTCACGGTGGCGACCAACGCCATCCGGAACGGACGCAAGTTCGACAAGGCTTCCTCCCCCAAGGACTTCTTGAGGGGTACGTTCGCCCGCCGCGCGCGGAAAGTCCAACAGGCGCGACGAGCCTTGACCGATGTTCCCTACTTCGCTCGTCGACACGTCTCAGTCGGCTCGGAAGCCACGAGGGCTCGTGCCTCGCTCCTCGCGCTTCGCTTCTCTCGATCGCTTGTAACCTCTCCGGCATGGCAAAGGACGAGCGCGCGGTCACTGCGCAGAGCGAAGACTTCTCCGGCTGGTACAACGACGTCGTCACGCGCGCGCAGCTCGTCGACCGCGGCCCCGTGAAGGGCACGATGGTCATCCGCCCGTACGGGTACCGCCTGTGGGAGCTGCTCCAGGGCGCGCTGGACCGGCGGATCAAGGAGACCGGGCACGAGAACGCCTACTTCCCGCTGTTCATCCCGGAGAGCTACCTCAAGCGCGAGGCCGAGCACGTCGAGGGCTTCGCCCCAGAGCTCGCCGTGGTCACCCACGCCGGCGGCAAGGAACTCGAGGAGCCCCTCGTCGTCCGCCCCACGAGCGAAACGATCATCGGCGAGATGATGGCGAAGTGGATCGCCTCGCACCGCGACCTGCCGCTGCTGCTCAACCAGTGGGCCAACGTCGTGCGCTGGGAGCTCCGTCCGCGCATGTTCCTGCGCACCACCGAGTTCCTCTGGCAGGAGGGCCACACCGCACACGCCGACGAAGAAGACGCGATGCGCGAGACCATCCAAATGCTCGAGGTCTACGAGGAGATCGCCCGCGACTGGGCCGCAATCCCGGTCGTCACCGGCGAGAAGACCGCGGGGGAGCGGTTCGCCGGCGCCCTGAAGACGTTCACGATCGAAGGCATGATGCGCGACGGCAAGGCCCTGCAGTCGGGGACCTCGCACTACATGGGAACGAACTTCGCGAAGGCCTTCAACATCCAGTACGCCGACGCCTCCTCGGGCGGCCGCCAGTACTGCCACACCACCTCGTGGGGCATGTCCACCCGCATGATCGGCGCGATCATCATGGCCCACGGCGACGACAAGGGCCTGATGCTTCCGCCGAAACTGGCGCCCCATCAGGTCGTGATCGTGCCCATGGGCAAGGGCGAGGGACTGGTGCCGGTCATGGCCGCCGTGGACGCCCTCGTCGCCGAACTCAAGGTCCTCGGCGTACGCGTGCACGTCGACGACCGTCCGCAGGTGTCGATGGGCTTCAAGTTCAACGACCACGAGATGCGCGGTGTCCCGCTGCGCATCGCGCTCGGCCCGCGCGACCTGGAGAACGGCGTCGCCGAGGTGTCCCGCCGGATCGTCGGCGAGAAGGAGTCGGTCCCACTCGTCGGCCTGGCCGCCACCGTGCCGGCGATCCTGGAAGAGATCCAGGCGGCGATGCTCGCCCGCGCCACCGAGTTCCGGGACGCCAACATCTCGACTGTCGACACGTGGGACGCCTTCGTCGAAGCCACCAACACCGGCTGGGCCCGCGTGCTGCACTGCGGTCAGCCGACGTGCGAGGACGACATCAAGGCCGCGAGCTCCGCCGCCACCCCGCGCTGCATCCCCACCGTGGGCGAGGCCGAGACCGGGACGTGCATCCGCTGCGACGCCCCCGCCGCCTACGGCAGGCGGATCCTCTTCGGCCGCAGCTACTAGAAGCTGGGCGTCGACGTGGCGGTGCCCGTCGGCGTCGGCGTCGACGTCGCGGTGGCGTTCGGAGTCGGGGTGAAGGTGGACGTCGGGAAGGGCGTCGAGGACTCTTCCTGCTGAGCCTGCGAGTTGGCCGCAGCGGCCTCGGCGGCGTCCGCGACGACGCGGATCGTGCCTTTCTCCCCGGCCTTCCAGCTGTGGTAGAAGCACGAGTAGTGGTACTCGCCGGGGGTGTCCGGCGCGGTCATGTGCGCGGAGTTGCCCGGACCGACGTCGCTGGAACGGACCGTGTGCTCCTCGTACTCCGCGGGGACGAGGCTGTGCATCTCGCCGTCGGAGTTGATCACCTGGATCACGGTGCCGGGAGTCACCGTCAGGATCCGCGGGGTGAATCGCTCGTATCGCATGGTGAGCGTGGCGAGCGGAGCCTGCGTGGCGGGCGTGCGCGGCAGCGGCGTCACCGAGGTGACCGGGTCCGGCAGCGTGGTGGGCGGAGCGGTCGACGTCGGAACGTTCAGCGAACGTGCAGTCGTACCGCAGCCGGCGAGGATGAAACCGCCGGCAAGTCCGGCGGCGCCGCGCAACAGCCCGCGGCGGCTCAACGAGTCCTTCGGAGCTTCTTCCTGGTCCACGGCTCGATGATGTCAGCCGGGCGCCATGTGGCGCCCGGCGAACGGCCGAGGTCTACGTGATCGTGACCGACTACTTCTTCAGGGTGAGCTTCGCGGTCATCGAGCCCGGGTGGAACGTGCAGATGATCGTGTACTTGCCGGCCTTCTTGGGCATCTTGAAGGTCGTCGACTTGCCCATGTCCACGTCTTCGGTCTTGAACTTCGCGGGGTTCTTCTCGAAGTCGTCGGTCGCGACGTTGTGCAGGGCGATGTCCGGGTTGTTGAACGTCCAGGTCTCGCCGGTCTTGCCCGCGTACTTCTTGCCGCAGAAGGTGTTGCCCGAGGCGGTGATGGTCTTGGCCGGCTCGATCACCTTGCCCGCAGCGTCCTTCTTGCAGCGGGCCGAGGGGTTGGCGAACGGGTCGTTCGGGTCGAACTTGTCGCACGAACCGGGAGCATTCGGGTCGCAGGGTTCGTTCGAGACGCCGGCGTTGGCGACGCCACCGCCGAGAGCGGCGAGGCTGGCGGCGAGCGCGACGGCGAGGCCGCCACCCACGAGCTTGGTCTTCATGCGATTAAGTCCTTTTCTTTCGGGACGGGATCCCCCACCCCGGTATACGCAACCGCCCGTTATGTCGGATTGGTGACCTCGGACACGCGTTCGTTACACACGACGGCTACTTGAGCGAGAGCTTCGCGGTCATCGAGCCCGGGTGGTAGGTGCAGATGATCGTGTACTTGCCGGCCTTCTTGGGCATCGTGAAGTTCACCTTCTTGCCCATCTCGGCGTCCTTGGTCTTGAACTTCGCCGGGTTCTTCTCGAAGTCGTCGGTCGCGACGTTGTGCAGGGCGATGTCCGGGTTGTCGAAGGTCCACTTGGAGGCGACCTTGCCGGAATAGTTCTCCGCGCAGAACGTGTTGCCCGACGCGGTGATCGTGTTGGCCGGTTCGCCGCCCTTCGGGCAGCGGGCCTTCGGGTTGGCGAACGGGTCGTTCGGGTCGTACTCGTCGCACGAGCCGGGAGCGTTCGGGTCGCAGCCGGGCTTGCCGCTCGGGGCCGCCGAGGTCTCGGGCACCGACGGGTCGCCCTGGGCGGCGGTGTTCGTGTCGTCGTCGCCGCCGCAGGCGGCCAGCGTGGTGGCCAGCGCCAGTGCGATCCCGGCCATGGCCAACGTTTGAATCCTCATCGGGGTTCCTCTCCGGGGTCCGGGACGTCGAGGAGAGGCTAACAACGCCCGGCCGGGGTATCGGGGTCCCCGCGCGGGGCGTTCTAGAGCCGCCCCGCGGCCTTCAGCTCGAGGTATCTATCCGCGAGGGCGGGCGGCAGCGCCTCCGGATCGGCCTCGACGACGTCCACCCCGTGCCGGCCGAGCAACGCCGTCATCTCGGCTCGGCGGCCTCGGGTGCGCTCGGCGGCCGCCGCCTCGTACACGGCGTCGAGGCTGCCGCGGCCTCCGGCGAGTTCGGCGACGCGGGTGTCGGCGACCGAGGCGAGCAGCACGCGGTGGTGCCGGGACAGGGTGGGCAGCACCGGCAGCAGGCCGGCGGTCACCGGCGCCGGGTCCAGCGTGGAGACGAGGACGACGAGCGATCCGCGGCCGCCGCGGCGCAGCACCTCGCTCGCCAGGCCCCGCATGTCCGTCTCGACCAGCTCCGGGTGCACCGGTGCCAGCGCGGAGACCATCGTGGAGAGCAGTCGGGCCGGGGGCACCCCGGTCACCGCCGCACGCACGGTCCGGTCGTAGGCGAGCAGGTCCACCCGGTCGCCGGCCGCCGAGGCCAGCGCGGCGAGCAGCAGCGCCGCGTCCATCGCGGCGTCGAGCCGGGGCGCGTCCCCGACGCGGCCCGCCGCCGTACGCCCGGTGTCGAGCACGACGATCACCCGCCGGTCCCGCTCCGGCCGCCAGGTCCGCACGGTCACGTCGTTGCGGCGGGCCGTCGCGCGCCAGTCGATCGAGCGGACGTCGTCGCCGATCACGTACTCGCGCAGCGAATCGAACTCCGTCCCCGCGCCGCGAATCCGGGCGGCGTTGCGGCCGTCCAGTGCACGGAGCCGGTCGAGCCGCGCCGGCAGGTGCTTGCGGCTCGCGAACGGCGGCAGCACGCGGACCGTCCAGGGCGCCTGCAGCGTCCCCTGCCGCGCGGCCAGCCCGAGCGGACCGACGGACCGGACGGTCACCCGGTCCGGCGAGCGGTCCCCGCGCCGGGTCGGGCGCAGCGAGACGGCCAGTGCCGCCCGCGAGCCCGGCGCGAGGGACAGCCGATGCCGCGACTGCTGGACTCCGGCGCTGGGCGACCACGCATCCCGGAGCACCCCGCGCACCCTTCGGGTGCCGCCGTTGACCACCGTCAGCGTCAGCACGACGGCTTCGCCGAGCCGCGCCGAGGTGGGACCCTCGCGAGTCAACCGAAGCGAACGGACCGAGCCGGCGAGCAGCAAATCCAGGACCACCCCGAGCAGCAGCACGCCCTGCACCGCGAGCAGCGCCCAGCTCGAGCCCGCGGCGTACACGACTCCGCAGGCCGCCACCGCGAGCAGCGCCGTCCGCCCGGTCAGCGCCACGTGCAGTCCGTGCGTCCGGCCAACGCGCACCTATTGCATCGGGTTGGCCGGACGTAACGGCTCACCGCGGCACCGGGACGTTCGCGAGCACCGATTCCAGGACGCCGTCGGCCGTGGCGCCCTCGAGCTCGGCCTCCGCGCGCAGACCGATGCGGTGGCGCAGGGCGGGACGGGCCAGCGCCTTCACGTCGTCGGGAACGACGTAGTCCCGGCCGGAGAGCCACGCCCAGGCGCGGGCCGCGGACAGCAGACCGACCGCTCCGCGCGGGGAGACGCCGAGCCGCACGGCCGGCGAGTCCCGCGTCGCACGGCACACGTCGACGACGTACGCCACGAGCTCCGGTCGTACAGAAACTGCCCGGGCACACGCTCGGGCGACCGTCAGGTCGTGGGCGGTGGCGACCGGACGTACGTCGGCGGCGGCGAGGTCGCGTGGGTCGAAGCCGGCGACGTGCCGCTCGAGCACCGTGATCTCCTCGGCGCGCGAGGGGAGCGGCAGGACGAGCTTGAGCAGGAACCGGTCCAGTTGCGCCTCCGGCAGCGGGTAGGTGCCCTCGTACTCGACGGGGTTCTGCGTGGCGGCGACCAGGAAGGGGTCCGGCAGTGGACGAGGCGTTCCGTCCACGGAGACCTGCCGCTCCTCCATCGCCTCGAGCAGCGCGGCCTGCGTCTTGGGCGGAGTCCGGTTGATCTCGTCGGCCAGCAGCAGGTTGGTGAACACCGGTCCCGGCCGGAAGGAGAACTCCGCGGTCCGGCCCGCCCCCGGCGACGCCGTGTAGACCAGCGAGCCGGTGATGTCGCCCGGCATCAGGTCCGGAGTGAACTGCACGCGGGTGGTGCGCAGGTCCAGCGCCCGGCAGAAGGCACGGGCCAGCAGGGTCTTCGCGATGCCGGGAACGCCTTCGAGCAGGACGTGCCCGCGGCAGACCAGCGCGATCACCAGGCCGGTGACCGCGGCGTCCTGCCCGACCACCGCCTTGCCCACCTCGGCTCGGAGCCCCACCAGCGCCCGGTGTGCCTGCTCGGCCGCAGCCGAGCCGGGCGGGTACAGGTCATCCACGGGGCTTCCTCCAGTCGTCCCTGCGCACTTGGTTCTCCAGGTTGTCCAGGACTTCGGCCAACGCGAGCAGACCGGCGTCGGAGTCCGGTGCCGCGCCGAAGAGCAGTTGACCGATCTCGGCGGTCGACCGATCGGTGTGCGCCGCGACCGCCTCGGTGACCGCCCGGGGATCCGGGTGGGTGGCCGACATCCCGAACGCGGGCGCGATCCGGCGGACGGCGGCCGCGCGCAGCTCGGCTGCAGCTCGGTGGCGGGCGTTCGAGCGGCGGTACAGCCGGGCCAGGCCCTCGGTCGATTCGGCCGCGCGGACCACCACCGGCAGCGGCTCGACGACCAGCGGACCCAGCCGCCGGCCGCGCCACAGCGCCACCACGACGAGGCCGATGCCGAGCTGCAGCGCGGCGAGCTTCCACGCGTCGGAGATCAGCGAGGACAGGGGGCGGCGGATGTCGTCGAGTTCGAGTGCCGGATCGCCGAGACTCGGCAGGTACCAGACCAGTGTCGGACGCTCGCCGAGCAGCCCCAGTGCGAGTGCGGCGTTGCCGTGGCGATCGAGCTTGTCGTTGGTGAGAGGTGCGCCGTTGCCCACCAGCGTGGTGGTGCCGACGCGGGCCAGGGAGGCGTCGTAGCAGAACACCGGGTCGCCCGCGACGCGCTCGTACGCGACGCCGCCGAGGTCGGCGCGCCCCGCATTGGTCGCGGCGCGCACGTCGCAGCCGGGGTCGCGGGTTTTCGTCCTCGCCGGTTTGGCCGGCTGTACGGAGTTGCCGGTCGCCGCGACGACCGACTCCCCGGCGCCCTCGACCAGCAGCGTGGCCGCAGCGGTCTCGGCGAGTTCGGCGACGAAGTCCGGCGGGAGCAGATCGGGAGCGGTGATCAGCAGGCTCGCGTCGGGCCGTGCGACCAGCGTGCGGCGGGTGGTGGTGAGGTCGCGGGTCACCACCACCTCGATGCCGGAATCGCGGAGCAGTTGGCCGAGCGCGTGTGCTCCCTGCGGGGAGTAGGAGTCCGGGTCGAGCCGGTTCTGGTTGCCCTCGCTGGCGAGGACGCCCAGCCCGGCGGTCACGGCCACCAGCAGCCCGACGAGCAGCAGCGGACTGCGCAGCATCCGGCGAACGCGGGAGGCCGGGGCGGGCGCGGTCGTCGTCAGCGTCGTTGATCGCGCGGGCTCCTCGCTCCTCCCTCGCTCGCTCATCCGACCCCCTCGGGGATGCGAGCTGTCCGCGCCGTCCGGGCCGCCGCGGCGACGGTCTCGTGGCGTTCCGGGCTGGCCCACCGCCCGCCGTACCGGACCTCGTCGAAGGCCACGGCGGCTGCCCGGACGGCACCGGCGGCATCGGGAAGCCGAGCCGCCAACTCGCTCGCCGCCTCGTCCGCCGTGCGGCCGGGGCGAGGGACGAGCAGCCCGCGCTCCTCGCCGCCACGGACGAGGGCACGGAACCGTTCGACCACCGCGGTCTCCAGGTCCCCGGCGGCCAACGCCGCGTCCGCCGCAGCGTCGTGCGCGGCGGCGGTACGCGCGGCCTCGGCGAAGACCTCGGCGCCGCCGGCGAGCCGGGCCTCGCGCCGCCCGAGCTTCGTCCAGGCCACCACGACGGCCAGCACCAGCAACGCGACGAGGATCCCGGTGGCCCAGCCCGCGCCGGGGCCGGCCGTGGACGCGCCCTCGAACAGGCCGGTGATCTTGCCCCACACCCAGTCCGCGCCACGCTCTAGCAGCGAGGGCTCCTGCGCCCGGTACGGCGGCTTGCTCAGCTCCGCCGCCGCCGCCTCGCGCGCGGCCGTGGGATCTGGCAGCAGGGGCCGGTTCACGGAACCGCCGGGTCGCCGGTGGAGCGCGCCAACGCCAGATCGAGGCCCTCGCGTCGCATGCGCAGGTCCACGTACATCAGCGCCGTGACTCCGGCGGTGAACGGATAGGTGACCAGGCTTCCGACGGCGCCGCCGACCATGAGCATGACGAAGAACGAGGTGGCGCCGCCGTCCACCAGGAACCCCATCGCAAAGGCGGCGATCATGAACGGCATGGCGAGCATGCCGGAGATCACCTGCCCCATCAGCTGAATGAGCAGCAGGATGCCGAAGGTCCGCCACCACGAGCGCCGCACCAGCCGCGCCGATCGACGCAGGGCCGCGCGAACCCCGGTGCGTTCCAACACCATCGCCGGCGCCGCCACCGCGAACCGCACCCACAGCCACACCGCGACGGGGATGGCGAGCAGGACCAGGACGGCCCCGAGCGCAAGAGCGGCGACGTCCGGGACGCCGGCCGCCCAGAGCCCGACCGGAAAGAGGACGGCGAAGAGCACCAGGCCGAAGGTCGCGGCGAGCAGCAGCAGGGCGAGCCCGACCAGCTGCCAGGCGCGGGGCCGGACCTGCGCCCAGACCTCGCGGGTCGAGACGTCCCGCCCGAGCACGGCGCGGCCGACGACGACGGTCAACAGGCCCGCCAGCGCCAGCTGGGCCACCAGCCCGAAGACGATCCCGACGCCCTGGACGAGCTGCGCGCCTCCGCTGCCGAACGCGTCGGTCTCCTCGGTCAGCGGCTCGGTGCTGAAGAAGTTCTCGTCGAACATTCCGCTGTCGCGGGCGAACATCCAGGTACCGACGCCCTGGATCACCGTGACCGCGAGCACCACGACGGCGGTGATGCCCAGCTGTACCCGCCAGTGCTTGCGCATCGTCGAGACGGCGCCGTCGAGCAGTTCGCCGAGCCCCAGCGGCCGAAGCGGGATCACGCCGGGGCGGGCGGCGGGCGGCGGGCCGGGCGGTCCCCAGGCCGGTGCCGGGGCTCCGGCGGGCGGCGGGGTCCACGCGAGCGGAGCGCCGGGCGGGGGAGCCCAGCCCTGCGCGGGCGGGTACGCGGGCGGCGGGTACCCGGGCGGCGGATAGCCCGGCGGCGGCGGCGGTGGTGGCGGCTGCAGGCTCGGCTTGGTCCACGCGGCCGGCTGGTCGGCGGCCCACGCTCCGGACGGCCAGGGCGTCCGGTCCGGATCGGGTGCAGTTTCCTCCGGCGGACCAGACATGCCGATCATCGTGCCATCCGTCCGCGCCGCGTGCTGCCGGCGCAGGACAAGCCCGGGGCAGGATCTCGTTCGTGCACACGATCGCCTGGGACGCCGACGGACCCGCGGTCGTGCTGCTCGACCAGACCCGGCTACCGGCCGAGGAAGTGTTCCTGCGCTGCACGGACGTGCCCGCGCTGGTCGAGGCGATCGTGCGGCTGGCGATCCGCGGCGCGCCGATGCTGGGGATCGCCGGCGCCTACGGGGTGGCCCTTGCCGCCGCGCGGGGGGCCGACGTCGAAGTGGCCGCGCAGCGTCTGGCGACCGCCCGGCCGACGGCGGTGAATCTCGCGCACGGAGTCGCGGCGGCACTGGCCGCCCACCGGGCAGGCGGCGCGGACGCGGCGCTCGCGGCGGCACGTCGGCTGCACGCGGAGGAAGACGCGGCGAGCGATCGGCTGGCCGAACACGGCCTTGGCCTGGTCCCGCCCGACGCCCGGATCCTGACGCACTGCAACACCGGGGCGCTGGCCTGCGGCGGGACCGGGAGCGCGTTCGCGGTGGTGCTCGCAGCTCACCGGGCCGGGCGGCTCGCGCAGCTCTGGGTCGACGAAACCCGGCCGCTGCTGCAGGGCGCTCGGCTCACGGCGTGGGAGGCGCAGCGGCACGGCCTGCCCTACGCGGTGCTGCCGGACTCGGCGGCGGCGGCGCTGATGGCAACGGGCGGCGTGGACCTCGTGGTCGTCGGCGCGGACCGGATCGCGGCCGACGGATCGGTGGCCAACAAGGTCGGCACCTACTCGCTCGCGGTGGCCGCGAAGCACCACGGGATCCCGTTCGTGGTCGTCGCCCCGACGACCACGGTGGACTTCGACACCCCCGACGGGGCGGCGATCGTCGTCGAACAGCGGGCCGCCACGGAGGTGACGCAGCTGCACGAGACGCGGCTGGCTCCGGCGCAGGCCGGTGCGTGGAACCCCGCCTTCGACGTCACGCCGCCGTACCTGGTGACGGCGGTGGTCACCGACGCCGGCGTCGTCGCGCCCGTGGACGCGACGACGCTGCGGCAGGTCTGCGGGTAGCTACGGGAGAACGTCGCCGAAGCGCTCGAGCGCGTTCTGGGCGCCGGCGTCGCCGTACTGGCCGACCTCGTAGGTGGAGTTGCCGACGGTGCCGGCGTCGGACTGGCCGAGGCCGATCGTCAGGGCGACCACGCCCACGCACGCGACGAACGCGGCGACGGCGAGGCCGATCACCAGGCGCGGGCGGTGGGCGGGCACGGTGTCGTTGTTCATCGAGATCTCCCGAAACAAAAGTCAGTGGCCGCGAATCGGCTTCACTTCTTTCGACGCAGGCCCGGACCGTGCGTTTCGTACCTACGGACCGACCCGTATCCACCGTTCGGCCGGCAATCCCCCGGGCCACGGGCGGTGCGGTGCTGCCCTTCGTGAACCGCAGGTGACAAAATGCAGCCATGAAGGCGCGCGTGCTGGTAGTCGACGACGACACGGCGTTGGCGGAAATGCTCACGATCGTGCTGCGCACCGAAGGCTTCGAGCCGATCGTGTGCGGAGACGGCGACAGCGCGCTCGCGGCATTCCGCGAGCGCAAACCCGATCTAGTCCTTCTGGACTTGATGCTTCCGGGCCGCAACGGCATCGACGTGTGCCGTGCGATCCGGGCCGAGTCCGGGGTGCCGATCGTGATGCTGACGGCGAAGTCCGACACGGTCGACGTGGTGTTGGGGCTGGAGTCCGGGGCCGACGACTACGTCGTGAAGCCGTTCAAGCCGAAGGAGCTCGTCGCGCGCGTGCGCGCCCGGCTCCGGCGGCAGGAGGAGCCCACCCCGGCGGCGCTCAAGATCGCCGACCTCGACATCGACGTGGCCGGGCACTCGGTCAAGCGCGACGGCGTTCCCATCCCGCTCACTCCGCTCGAGTTCGACCTGCTGGTTGCGCTGGCCCGCAAGCCGTGGCAGGTGTTCACCCGCGAGGTCCTGCTCGAGCAGGTCTGGGGGTACCGCCACGCCGCCGACACCCGCCTGGTGAACGTGCACGTCCAGCGGCTGCGCTCGAAGATCGAACACGACCCCGAGCACCCGGAGATCGTCGTGACGGTGCGCGGCGTCGGCTACAAGGCCGGGCCGGGCTGACCTCGGTGACGCGGCGTCGCGTCGCACGGCTCCTCCGAAGCCCATCGGCGCTGTTGGCTCCCCTGCGCGGTCTGCTGTTCGTGCTCGGTCGCACCGCGCGCGGTGCCGCTCGCGCCTGGCGGCGCTCGATCCTGCTGCGCGTCGTCAGCGCCACCCTGGTGCTGTCGATCGCCGTGCTCGCCCTGCTCGGGCAGCTCGTCATGCGCGAGGTGCGCGACGGCCTCGTCGACGCCAAGGTGTCCACCTCGCTGGCGCAGGCCGAGGCGGGCTTCACCGCCGCGCAGGCCCGTCTCGACGCCGCCGGTACACCGCAGCGCGCGAACGTCGGCCAGCTGCTCACGCAGGTGGTGACGGAGCTGAGCGAGGCCGCCGGCTCCACCAGCCTCTACGAGCTCGTGCTCATTCCGGCGCCCGGCGTGGACGCCGACCTCCCCGCCGGCAGGCTGCGGATCGCCACCGGCGACGTGCTTCCGGCCTCCGTTCCCGAAGCGCTCGCGGAGGAGCTCGCCGCCGGCAACGGCGAACGAGTCAACCGGTTCGTGCCGCTCTGCTACGGGCAGGCCGAGGACCAGTGCTCGGAGCGCACGGAGGATCCGGCCTTCGCCGTCGGCACCCAGTTCTCGGTGTCCGGGGCCGGGTCCTACCAGCTCTGGTTCATGTTCCCCCTCGGCGACGAGCAGGAGACCCTGGCCCTGGTGCGTTCCCGGCTCACCCTGGCCGGCGTCGCACTTCTGGTGCTGCTGGCCGCGATCGCGCTCGTCGTGACCCGCAGCGTCGTGCGTCCCGTGCGCTCGGCCGCGCAGGTGGCCCAACGCCTCGCCGCAGGCGAACTCAGCGAGCGGATGGTGCAGCGGGGCGAAGACGAACTGGCCCGCCTGGCCTCGTCCTTCAACGGCATGGCCGCGGCGCTGCAGCGGCAGATTCGTCAGCTCGAGGACCTCTCGCGCGTCCAGCAGCAGTTCGTCTCCGACGTCTCCCACGAACTCCGCACGCCGCTCACGACGATCCGCATGGCCGCCGACGTCATCTACGACGACCGCGCGGAGTTCTCCCCGCTCGCGGCCCGTTCCGCCGAACTCATGCACGATCAGGTCGGCAGGTTCGAGTCCCTGCTGACCGACCTGCTCGAGATCTCCCGGTTCGACGCCGGGGCAGCGGCGCTCGACGCCGAACCCGTGGACCTGCGCGACGTGGTGCGCCGGGTCGTCGACGGTGTCGAGCCCTTTGCGCAGGCCCAGTACGCCTCCGCGATCCGGGTCGAGCTGCCGTCGCGCGAGTGTGTCGCCGACATCGACTCGCGGCGCATCGAACGAGTGCTGCGCAACCTGCTCATCAACGCGCTCGAACACGGCGAGGGCCGCGAGGTCCGCGTGCGGGTCGGTGCCGACGAGCACGCCGTCGCCGTCACGGTGCGCGACTACGGGGTGGGCCTGCACTCCGACGAGACCGATCAGGTGTTCAACCGTTTCTGGCGCGCCGACCCGTCGCGTCAGCGGCGCAGCGGTGGGACGGGTCTCGGCCTGTCCATCGCCCAGCAGGACGCGCATTTGCACGGCGGGTGGCTGCAGGCGTGGGGCGAACCTCGCATCGGCGCGCAGTTCCGCTTGACGTTGCCCCGCGGGGCCGGCGGAGTGTTGGTGGGATCGCCGTTGGACCTGGAACCGGCCGACCGGCGCGGTCCCCGGCGCGTGCCGATCGCCGCGCCACAGCCGGCGGAGCAGGGGGTGGGAGATGCGTAGGGTTCTCGGAGCGCTGCTAGCCGTCGCCCTGTTGACCGGCTGCGCGGAGATTCCCTCCAGCGGCGGCGTCGGCGTGGCCGTCAACGCCCCGGCCGCGGAACAGCCCCGCGGTCAGGCGGTGCGCGTCTTCGCCGAGGGTCCCAGCGACGGAGACGGCGTCTACTCGATCGTCTCGGGGTTCCTCCAGGCGTCCAGCACCGTCGAGGACGGGCTGCGCACCGCGCGGAAGTACCTGACCGGCGGGGCATCGGCCCGGTGGCGTTCGACCTCCGGCGTCACCGTCTACGACCACACCAAGTTGCGGATCTCCGCCCGAGACGCGACCCGCCTGGAGGTCACCGCCCCGGCCGAGGGAATCGTCGACGGCCAGGGCGTCTACCGCGCCTCGGCGCCGGGCCGGAAGGCCACCGCGCTGTTCGGGCTCGTGCGCGAGAACGGCAACTGGCGCATCGACACGCTGCCGGACGGGTTGCTGATCTCCCGCCAGGACTTCGAGCGGGAGTACGCGGCGCTCGACCTGCACTATCCGGCCGGCGGCGGGCACTCCGCGGTCCTGGTCCCGGACCCCGTGCACCTGCGCCGGCTCCCGGAGCTGCCGACCGACCTGGTCACCGCACTGTTCCGCGGGCCGTCGCGATGGCTCGCGCCCGCGGTGCGGTCCGCGGTTCCCCCCGAGGCGGCGCTGGCCTCCCAGGTCGAGGTCGCCTCCGGCGTCGCTCGCGTGCTCTTGACTCCGGCGTCCGTCCCGACCGACGGCGTCGACCGGAACACGATGCTCGCGCAGCTCGTGATGACGCTGACCGACGTCGGCGGGATCACCGCGGTGGAGGTGCTGGCCGGCGACCGGCCCGTCACCCTCGCCGGCTCGGCCCGGCTGACCCGCAACGACGTCCTGCTCTACCAACCGGCCGACCTGCGCCCTCCGGCGCCGCCCGCGTACTACCTGCAGGACGGCGTGTCCTACGTGGTGGGCCCGCCCGGCGCGCAGGGCCCGTTCGAGCCCGGGCTGAAACTCAAGGAGATCGCAGCCGCGCCCGGTGGGAACCTCCTCGCCGGCGTATCGGAGGACCGCACGACCCTGTGGACCGCCACCCGCGACGCTCCCACGCGGCTGACGGAACGGCTCGTCGGCGTGGACCTGCGCTCCGCCAGCTTCGACCAGGACGGCAACCTCTGGGTGCTCGACGGCACCCCCGAGACCCGAGTGCTGCGCAGGATCGGCCCGGACGGGGCGCTGGCCGAGGTGAAGGTCGACGGGTTCGTGTCCCGGCAGGTGGAGCGGCTGCGCGTCTCGGCCGACGGAATCCGCCTGGCGATGGTGTTGGACACCGTCGAGGGCCAACAGGTGTACCTCGCCCTGGTCACCGGGTCCGGGCCGGAGCTTCGGGTCGGGTCGCTGCGGCGCCTCGGGTACTCGCTGATCGCGCCCCGGGACGTCGCGTGGGCCGAACCCGACCGGCTCGCGGTCTTGGCCGCACAGCGGGACGCGGCTCCCCAGCCGTTCGCGCTCGCCCTGTCCGGCACGGTCTCCGAGCTCGCGCCGTCGCTCGCGGACATCAGCGGACTCACCGCCTCGGCCGGGCAGCCGCTGCTGGCCACCACCAAGAACGTGGTCTGGCGCCTGCGCGCCGGCGGCGGATGGTTCCGCGTCGGAAAGGGCGCGGTGGTCGCCTACCCCGGCTAACGTGCCGGGCATGGGGGAGCTGATCGCCGCCGCGACGGATCTGTTGGTGCCCGCCGCGTGTGCGGGGTGCGGCCGGCGGGTGCGGGCTACGGTGTGCGCCGGCTGCCGGGCGAGCCTCGGGCCGCCGACGGAGTGGGCGGCCCCGGCGGGGGTGCCTCGTCTGGTGGCCGCGGCGCACTGGTCCGGTGCGCCCCGAACTCTGGTCATCGCGCACAAGGAGCGAGCCCGCGCGGGGCTGTGCCGCCCGCTTGGCGCCGCACTGGCGGAGGCGGTGGCGCGGGTGCTCGACGACCTCGCACCCACCTGTCCGGTCGCGTTGGTCCCCGTGCCCACCCGGCGCAGCGCGCGGCGAGAACGCGGCCAGGATCCGCTGCTCCGCCTGGCCCGCGCCGCCGCGCGCGAGCTTCGGCGGGCGGGTCGTCCGGCGCGCGTGGTCTCGGCACTTCGGCACACCCGCACGGTCGCGGACCAGGCGGATCTGCGCGGACCGGCCCGTGCCGCGAATCTCGCCGGCGCCTTCGCGGCGCGTGGGGGACCGCCTACCGCCGCGGTCGTGCTCGTGGACGACGTCTGCACCACCGGCGTCACCCTGCGCGAGGCGAGCCGGGCCCTGCACGCCGCAGGCTGGGAGCTCGCCGGGGCCGCGGTCCTGGCCACCGCGGGAACACGCCGCGCGGTGCAAATCGGGCCTCCCCTGTCGCGGAGGCACTCCGGTGAGTAACGTCGATCCATGGCACCTGCCCGGGTCCGTGGTTGCGCCGGTGAAGACCGGCAAGCCGATGCCAGCCGCAGGCTAAACGGCCCACGTAAGGCGACTCTTGGTCGTCCGATCACGGTGCGGCTTAGAAGTAAGTCCTGCCCCGCCGGTGGTCCAGATGGCCGCCGATCCGGGAGAAGGGGAGTAGTGGCCACCGTGCTGCGAAACCTTCAGCAGGCGGATGTGGGGTAGAAGACCAAGTCGGCCGGGCAGGTGTCATGCCGATAAAGCAACAGAACTGACGTCTCGTCAGATCCGCCCGCTAGCAGGGAGGAATTGCGTGGAGATTGTCGTCAAGGGTCGGCACACCGAAGTGGCCGACAGGTTTCGCCAGCACGCTACGGAGAAGCTGTCCAAGCTCGAGAAGTGGGACAACAAGCTCATCAGCCTGGACGTGGAGGTCTCCAGGGAACGCAACCCGCGGCTCGCCGAGGTCAGCGACCGCATCGAACTCACCTGCCGATCCCGCGGCACGGTGATCAGGGCCGAGGCCGCGGCGGGCGATCCCTACGCCGCGCTGGACCTCGCCACCACGAAACTGGAGGTGCGGTTGCGCAAGTCCGCGGACCGGCGCCGCGTGCACCACGGCGTGCGCACTCCTGTCTCGGTGGCCGCGGCCACCGCAGGCCTGGAGGCGCAGAACGGCCACGCGGCGATCGCGGAACCCGCCGAGCTCGACCAGTACGCGCCGAGCGAGGAGGACACCGGCCCGTTCGTGGTCAGCCGCGACAAGTCGCACCAGGCCATCCCCATGACCCTGGACCAGGCGCTGTACGAGATGGAGCTGGTCGGCCACGACTTCTACCTGTTCGTCGAGGCCGAATCCGCAACGCCGTGTGTGGTCTACCGCAGACGTGGGTACGACTACGGAGTGATCCGCCTGGTTACCTGACAACCCAGGCCGCCACGCGTGCCGCCGTCCCTCCGTGCTGAAGGGGCGGCGGCGCGTTCGTCAGGCGGTGACGTCTCCGGAGAGCCAGGCGCGGCCCAGCACCTCTTCGTAGTTCAGGAACTTGGTGAGCACGTCGGCGATCATGGTCTCGGCCTTGCCGCCGATCATCGGAACGTTCACCTTGATCTCGGCGTCGAGCCGGATGGTCGTTCCGCCACCCGACTCGGTCATGACCAGCCGTCCGTCCACGCCTGCGGGCTGCCCGGGAATCCTCGCCTTGAGCTGGCCCTCGCGGCTGGTGGCGTCCTCGGCCGCGGAGAGCCAGGTCTGGGTCTCCTCGATGCGGATCTTGTCGCCGATCACCTTCTGCAGCATGCCGCCGATCTCGATGGCGAGCAGGCGCGAGACGGTGATGACCGCTCCGCCGGTGACGTCCGCGGTGACCGAGGCCGAAGACTCCACCGGATTGCCGGCGCGCGACCGCCGATCCTGGAACTCCGGATCGATCAACATCGCGTACACGGCCGGCACCGGCGCCTCGTAGGACATCACGTGCGTTAACCTCATTCCGCGATTCTGCCGCTAGGCCCGAGCGTCGTGCGCACGGGCCCCGCGCCACGCGGTCAGTCGATCGGCAGCCCCAGCTGGCGGTGGAATCCGAGCGCGTCCCACACGATGCGCTGTTCGGCGATTCGCCCCTCGCGCACGCGGAGATCGGCAACGCCGTCGACCTCGAAGCCGCGTCCGGTGGGCGCGTGACCGCCGAGGTCGCCTTGGGGAGTCCCGGAGAAGGTCACCGCGACGACGACCCGGTCGTCGACCTCGAACTGCTCCGTGACGGTCGACAGCCCGTCCGGCGCGGCCGACCAGAAGGTTCGGATGCCCTCCGGGTTGAACGCCAACACACCTATGTGACTATCATTGTGACTATGACTGCCGAGGCGTTCGAAACGCTCGCCGAAGTCAAGGCGCACCTGTCCCGTTACGTCGACGCGGCCGAGCAGCACCATCGGCGGACGACGATCACCAGGCGCGGGAAGCCGGCGGCGGTGTTGGTGGCCGTCGCGGACTTGGAGTCCCTCGAGGAGACGATCGCCGTCCTGGCGGACAGCGCCGCCGTGCGCGACCTGGCCGCGACCGAGTCCGAGTGGGCACGAGGGGCGTACACCTCCGCGGCGGAGATGGACGAGCTGATGGCGGCCCGCCGCCGGGCCGAGAGTGGATGAGCCGACCGTCGGCCCCTATGAGATCGCCCTGTCGTCTGCGGCGCGCAGGGCGTCGTGCGAGGTTCTGCCACTGGCCGTCGCCGAAGCAGCCTGGGCGCTGGTGACCGGGCCGATCGCGGCCGACCCGCACCGCCTCGGCAAACCACTCTTGCCACCGCTGGCCGGGATCTGGTCGGCCAGGGCCGGCGACTATCGAGTGCTGTACCGGATCGACGAGGCCACGCGAACCGTGCGCGTCGAACGCATCGAACGCCGTGCGGACGTCTACCGATCCCCCTGACTCGGACCGTCCGCGCGCCTGCCGAACAGTTCGGCCGGCCGGCCGGCCGCGGGTCGCGGTGGTCGAGGTGCCGGTTCGGAGGAGGCCGGGCTCCACTGCTCGGCGCCTTGAACAACGCCGCCCATGAGGGATTCGAGTTCTTCGGGCAGCAGGTGCAGATCTCCGGACCGGCGGCCACCCCGGAGAACCCCTACGAACACCGATTCCCGCGGACTGGTGACCACCGGCACGGCGATCGTCAAGGTCCGCTCGCTGACCGGCAGGGCCATCGACTCCGGCCCCAACTACAACTCGCTTGGCTGACGGCAGGTCGGGTCCGAGCCCACGCCCCCAGGTCTAGCCGACCGCAATCGCAGCGAGCAGGTCGGGGCCGAGTTCCGGCGGGTGCACGCGCTCGACGCGAACCTCGTCGGCGCCGACCCACTGGGCGGCCTCCCAGAGCGCCTGTGCCATGGGGGCGACGGCCTTCGCGGACTCCAGCCCGACCTGCACGCCGACGAGCGTCCGCCCGTCTCGCTTGGGGTCGACCCGGCCGAGCAGTCGGCCGCCCGCCAGCAGCGGCATCGCGAAGTACCCGTGCTCGCGCTTTGGCGCGGGCTTGTAGGCCTCCAAGGCGTGGACGAAGCCGAACAGGCGCTTGGTGCGAGCCCGGTCCCACACCAGGGAGTCGAACGGGGAGAGCAGGGTGGTCCGGTGCCGGCGGCGGGCGCCCAGCGCCGCGAGCGCCGCGGGGTCCGCCCACGCCTGCTCGCGCCACCCGTCGACGCGCACCGGCACCAGGCCGGTGTCCGGCAGCGCGGCCGCGACCGCGGCGCGGGAGATGCGGGAGTAGTCCGCGAGATCCGCCTCGACGGCCACGCCCATGGCGACTCCGGAGCGCGCGACGAGTTCACGGAAGCAGCCGGCGTCGTCGAGGAGGTCCGCGACGCGGTTCTCGGCCGGGATCGCGCGCTCGGCCAGGTCGTAGATCCGCCGCCAGCCCTCGCGGCGGGCGCAGACGACCTCCCCGCAGTCGAGCATGAACTCGACCGCGATCTTCGCCCCGGACCAGTCCCACCAGGGACCGCCCTTTTTCGCGCCACCCAGCTCACCGGCGCTCGCCGGGCCGTCCGCCAGCCGCGCCCGCACCTCGGCGAACACGTCCTCGGCCGGGCGGTCGTGCCAGCGCATGCCGCGCTCGACGTAGTGGCGGCGGCGGAACGAGTAGAGCGGCCAGTCCTCGACGGGGAGGATGCACGCGGCGTGCGCCCAGTACTCGAAGCAGTCGCCCGACCAGTACGCCTGCTCGATCGTCGTCCTGGGAACGGCCCCGAGCCGCGCGTAGGGGACCAGCTCGTGCGAGCGGGCCAGCACCGAGATGGTGTCCAACTGCACCGCCCGCAGCCGCTGCAGCACCCCCGCGACCGCGTTGACCCCCGTCCCGTGGCCGGGGGAGCCGAGCAGCCCCTGCGCCCGCAGCGCCAGCCGACGAGCCTCGTCGAGCGAGAGGTCGGTCAGTGATCTTCAGTCGTGTAGTCGGCCATGATGTTGACGACCGAGGCGAGCACGAGGCCTACGGCGGTGATGGCGACGCCGGTCCAGAACAGCCACCAGGTCGGGTCCATGCAGAGCGCGAGGCCGCCGATGGTGAAGCCGACGCAGATGACCAGCACGGAGACCCACGACATCGGGCGGCCGTTTGCGCCGTGGCCCTCGGTCATCGCTTGCTCCTGTCCGGCAGTGCACCCGGGTGGGTGGGCGTCGTTTTCGAGAGCGAACTCTACCTAGCGCCTCCGGCGCCACCACGACCGGCTGCGCTCCGCGTCCTCCGGGGGTGTCGCCTCGGCGAGTCGGGCGCGCACGGTGGCGACCAGCGCGGCCGCCTGGTGCTCCGCCGAGGGGTCCGGGAGGGCGGGCCAGTCGGCCACCGCGATCTCCTCCACCCACTCCCGTCCGTCGCGGGCGAGCTCCAGGCCCACGGCGAACTCGGAGTTCGGCGGGCCGGGCACGCGGAAGAGGTCGACGAGGCGCAGTCCGGGCAGCGGATCGGCCCGAAGCCCGGCCAGCAGGGCCTGGAAGACCCGCTCGTTGAACCGGGACTCCTCGTGGTGCTCGAAGGTCAAGTTCACGGGGCAGCCCCCTCGATCGAGCACGGCGGGTCGGCTGCCAGGCGGGCGTGCGTCTCGACGTCGGACCAGGTGCCGTCCCCGAGGGGCTGGGCCGAGCGAGCGATGCCCTCGACGGCGAACCCGCAGCGGGCCGCCACGACGCAGGAGGCGGTGTTTCCCACGGCGTGGTCGAGCCGCAGGCGGTGCAGGTCGAGCGCGCCGAACGCCCAGCGGCTCAGCGTGCGCACCGCGGCGGTGGCCACCCCCCTGCGACGGGCCGCCGGCGCGACCCAATACCCGACTTCGGCCGCCGACGGCCAGACGTCGAATCCCTTGAGCCCGACCTCCCCGAGCAGGGCTGCGGTGGTGATGTCCTGGACGGCGAACGACAGGCGCTCCCCGGCCCGCCACGCACGGTCGCGCCCGTCGATCCACTGGTGGACCCCTTCGAGGGTCGGCTCGGGCGCGGGTAGGCCCCACCGCCGGTACTCCGGATCGGCGAAGGCGGCGAGCAGCTCGGGCGCCAGCCGGTGCTCCCAGGGACGGAGCTGGATCCTGCCCGCAGCGATCTCGATGGGCTCGTCGGGCAGATCGGGCGGCATCCGCCCATCCAACCCCTTCGAATCACAGTCCGGTGCGTCAAGTCGTCTTGGCGGGTTGGAACCCTAGGATGCTGCGGTTGGCTCTCTCTGCAATGCCGACCGTCTCACAGTGCTGATGTTCGCTCGCAAGCTCGCAAACAGGTAGGAGTACGCGCGGTGCCGAATCTGCTCGACAAGATGCTCCGGACCGGCGAAGGCCGCTGGATCCGCAAGCTGTCCGGCGTCCGCGACCAGGTGAACGCCCTCGAGGCGGACTTCAAGGCCATGAGCGACGAAGAACTGCGTGGCATGACCGACGAGTTCCGCAAGCGCCTGTCCGACGGCGAGGACCTCGACGACATCCTGCCCGAGGCCTTCGCGGTCGTCCGCGAGGCGGCGACGCGCACGCTGGGCCAGCGGCACTACGACGTTCAGATCATGGGCGGGGGCGCGCTGCACTACGGGAACATCGCCGAGATGCGCACCGGCGAGGGCAAGACCCTCGTCGCCACCTGCCCCACCTATCTCAACGCCCTCGAGGGCAAGGGCGTGCACGTCATCACCGTCAACGACTACCTGGCCGAGTACCAGGCGGACCTGATGGGTCGTGTGCACCGCTTCCTCGGCCTGACCGTCGGCACGATCCTCGCCCACCAGCCCCCAAGCGTGCGCCGTGCGCAGTACGCGTGCGACGTCACCTACGGCACCAACAACGAGTTCGGCTTCGACTACCTGCGCGACAACATGGCGTGGTCGACGGAGGAAATGGTGCAGCGCGGGCACCACTTCGCGGTCGTGGACGAGGTCGACTCGATCCTGATCGACGAGGCCCGCACCCCGCTGATCATCTCCGGCGCGGCCGACGCGGCGACCAACCGCTGGTACCCGGAGTTCGCCCGGCTCGCGCAGATGATGCGCGCCGGCGAGGCGGCCAAGGACTCCATCAAGGAGGGCAAGGTCGCCGAGACCGGGGACTACTCCTTCGACGAGAAGAAGCGCACGGTCGCCGTTCACGAGCAGGGCATCTCGAAGGTCGAGGACTGGCTCGGCATCGAGAACCTCTACGAGTCCGTGCACACCCCGCTCATCGGCTTCCTGAACAACGCGATCCGCGCGAAGGAGCTCTTCAAGCGGGACAAGGACTACATCGTCGTCGAGGGCGAGGTGCTCATCGTCGACGAGCACACCGGCCGCGTGCTCATCGGCCGTCGCTACAACGAGGGCCTGCACCAGGCCATCGAGGCCAAGGAGGGCGTGGAGATCAAGGACGAGAACCAGACTCTCGCCACGATCACCCTGCAGAACTTCTTCCGCCTCTACTCGAAGCTGTCCGGGATGACCGGCACCGCGATGACCGAGGCCGCCGAGTTCCAGAAGATCTACAAACTCGGCGTCGTGCAGATCCCGACGAACCGGCCCATGGTCCGCAAGGACCAGTCCGACCTCGTCTACAAGACCGAGGCGGCGAAGTACGAGGCCGTCGTCGAGGACATCGTCTCCCGGTACGAGAAGGGCCAGCCGGTCCTCGTCGGCACCGTGTCGGTCGAGAAGTCCGAGCGCCTTTCCGAGCTGTTGAAGAAGCGCGGCGTGCGGCACGAGGTGCTGAACGCGAAGCAGCACGCGCGCGAGGCGGCCGTCGTTGCGCAGGCCGGGCGCAAGGGCGCGGTCACCGTCGCCACCAACATGGCCGGCCGCGGAACGGACATCATGCTCGGCGGGAACGTCGAGTTCCTCGCGCACGACGAACTCGAGAAGCGCGGGCTCTCGGCGACCGAAAACCCGGACGAGTACGAGGCCGCCTGGCCCGAGGCTCTCGAGGCCGCGAAGAACGCCGCGAAGGCCGAGCACGACGAGGTTTCCGGGCTCGGCGGGCTCTACGTGCTCGGCACCGAGCGGCACGAGTCGCGCCGCATCGACAACCAGCTGCGCGGTCGTTCCGGTCGCCAGGGCGACCCGGGGGAGTCCCGGTTCTACCTGTCCCTCGGCGACGACCTGATGCGCCTGTTCAAGTCGCAGGTGGTCGAGCAGGTGCTGACGCGCCTGAACGTTCCCGAGGACGTGCCGATCGAGTCGAAGATGGTCTCCCGAGCGATTGCCTCGGCGCAGTCGCAGGTGGAGCAGCAGAACTTCGAGATCCGCAAGAACGTCCTGAAGTACGACGAGGTGCTCAACAAGCAGCGTTTGGTCGTCTACCAGGAGCGCCGCAGCGTGCTCGAGGGCGTCAACCTGCGCGAGCAGGTGCTCGACTTCATCGAGCAGACCATCGACGCCTACGTCGACGCCGAGACCAACGACTCCTTCGCCGAGGACTGGGACCTCGAGAAGCTCTGGACCGCGCTGCGTCAGCTCTACCCGATCCAGCTCGAGATCTCCACCGTGCTGGCCACGGCGGGCGGGGACAAGGCCGGCCTGGAGATCGACGTGCTGCGCGAGGCGATCAAGGACGACGCGTTCGACCGGTACGACGAGCGCGAGGCCGCACTCGGCGAGGAGGTCATGCGCGAGCTCGAGCGCCGCGTCGTGCTCTCCGTTCTCGACCGCAAGTGGCGCGAGCACCTCTACGAGATGGACTACCTGCGCGAGGGCATCGGACTGCGTGCGATGGCCGCGCGCGACCCGCTCGTCGAGTACCAGCGCGAGGGCTTCGACCTGTTCAAGGTGATGATGGAGGGCATCCGGGAGGAGTCCGTCGGCTTCATCTTCAACGTCGAGGTCTCGGTGGGCGACGGCGCCGAGGCCGAGGTCGAGGACGAGGAGCACCCGGTCGTGCTGGCCAAGGGCCTGGAGCTGCCCACGACCTCGGGCGAGCTGCACTACAGCGCGCCGAGCCTCGACGGCGACCAGGCCGCATTGCCCGACCTCGATCTGGACTTCGACGGCGAGGGCCCGGACCCGGACGAGCAGGACGAGCAGGGCGTCCCGAAGCCGGCCAACCGCGCCGAGCGCCGCGCGCTCAAGAAGCAGAAGGACTGACCACACTCTCGCCGATAGTGCAGTCGGGGCACGCAAAAGGGCTCTGGAGCGAGCCTGAACTGCACTATCGGGAGTGTTCGTGCCCGCTGGCGACGCCTTAGCGGGCGGTGGGAAGCGGGCTCCAGCCGGGCCGCGGCGGTGCGGGTGCGAAGCCGCGCCCCGTGGCGGTGTCGAACAGCACGAGGGCCGCGGTCCTCGCCTCCTCGACGGAGACGTCCACGCCCAGGCCGACGGCGACGCTCGCGCCCTCGACGACGTAGAACAGTTGCGCGGCCAGGCTGCGCGGGTTGTGCACGCCCGCCGCCTCGGCGAGCTCGGCGATGATCCCGATCATCGCCTCCTTGTGGGCTCGGGCGAGTTCGCCGGCGATCGGGCCGGTGGCGCCGGGTTCGGCGGCGGCGCGGACGAGCGGACATCCGGTGAACGTCGGCGCGGCAGCTCGGCGGGCGTAGGCGTCGATGAGAGCGTTGAGACGCTCCCGTGGGGGCGCGTCGCCCGCGACCGCCTCGCGTATTTCGGCGAGGTTCGCGGCGTCCACGTCGCGCAGCCACGCCTCGACGAGACCGCGCTTGGAGCCGAACGTGCGCCACAGGCTCATCTGGCCGACCTCGGCGTGTTCGATTACCCGGCTGACCCCGACTGCGGCGACGCCCTCGCGGCCGAACAACTCGCCGGCCGAGGCCAGCAGTCGTTCCCGTGGTGCCGGATTGATCATGGTCGACCTCGCCGCTAGGGTAGCGATCACTACCACCAGGGTAGCGATCGCTACCGCTGAACGGAAGGATCGCCATGGCTGATCCGCAGCCCACTCCCAGGTTGGGGCGGCGTCGCCTGCGGCGGCTTGCGCTGGCCGGCGGCCTGACCCTTGGGCTGCTGGTGGGCGGAGCGGCGCTCGGCGTCGCCGGCGGCTCGTCCCACGCTCCGGTGCTCGCCGCGGCGAGCACCGAGCAGGTCGTGCCGTACCGGGACCCCGCGGGCCGGTTCGAGTTTTCGCATCCGGCCGGGTGGCGGCCCGAGTCGGTGGACGGAGGAGTCCTGCTCCACGTCGGCGGGCAGGACGCCGTCAGCGTGAAGCGGACCGAGCTCGCCGAGCCGGTGGACTCCACGAACCTGGCGGACCTGCGCGCGGTGACCGACGCAGTGCTGGGCGCACCCGAAGCCGGCTTGAAGGTGTTGCAGGCGTCCCCGACCACCCTGGGCGGCCTGCCGGGCGTGCAGTACCTCTACACGTTCGACAGCTCCGGGCTGCGCGGGGCGCACACCCACTGGTTCGCCTTCGACGGGCGCACGATGTACACGCTGGTCTTCCAGACGCTGCCGGACACCGGATTCGCGGCGCTGGCCCCGGCCTTCGATCGCGTGGCGGAGTCCTTCCGCGTAGTGGAGTCCTGATGGCCCGCCTGCCGGACCGCATCCCGGGCCGGGTCTCGGTCGTCGTCGTCGCGGTGATCGCCGTGGTCGCCACGGTCCTGTTGGTGCGGACCGAGCGCAACGCGGCGTCGATTCACGACAAGACCTCCAACATCGCGTCGTCCTCGCGCGGCATCAACGGGTACACGGACTCCCTGGCAGAGCTGGAGCGGACCAACGAGCTCGCAGCGAAGATCGCCGCAGCGCTCAAGCCCCTCGCCGGTCCCGTGGATCGCATCGACGGCCGCACGGCGCGGGTCGTCGATCTGCTCGCCGCGATCCGGGCGAGTACGTCGTCCATCGACGATTCGGCCGCCGCCATCGATGCGAGTGCCGCGACGATCCGTACCGGTCTGGAGGGCATCGGGCTGGACGCCAAGACGATCCAGACGCGCGTCGGCGGCCTGAACGCGGACGCGGCGCTCATCCTGGGGGATCTGACGCGCATTCAGCGGGGTGTTCGGCTCATCAACGCGGACCTGCCGACCACGGCGCGGATCCTCGACGGAATTCTCGCCGAGGCGCGGAACATCCTCACCGCACTGGGCACGACCGAGCGGCTGGCCGGCTGCATCGACCGTGGCCTGAACGGCTCGGCGTCCTGCCCGTCTAGGGGAACGTCGTGACCTTCGCCGACTCCGAAGCCGAAGCGGCCGAGCCGGAGTCCGCGCTACGCCGCTGGCTGACCGCCTGGGTCGGGATCGGCGCGGCGATCGTCGTCGTCACGGCGCTTTTCCTCGTCCTCATCGGCAATTCGCTGTCCCGGATCGACGACGACCTGACTGCTGCGAACACCGCGGTCGGCAACGTCTCCGGCAGCACCGCGCCGCTGCCGCAACAGGTCGAACGGGTGAACCGGTCCCTCGAGGTCATCGAGGCCGCGCTGCGCGTGCTGCCGAAGGACACCGACACGATCGCCTCGAACCTCACCGCGATGATCGAGGCGATGGAGCTCATCGAGGCCGATCTCGCGGCGACGGCGCCGAACCTCGCCAGCGCATCGAAGAACCTCGAGCCGTCGGCGAAGCTGATCGGCCCGATCGGCGCAAACCTCAAGGAGACCGCCGCCCTGCTGATGCGAATCCTCGGCAACACCGGATCGATCCACGACTCGCTGGCCGCCATCGACGGCAGGGTGAAGACGGGGCTCGCCGGCGTGCGCGCGAACCTTGCTGCGGTGAACGCGGTACTGACCGCGGTCCGCGGCGACCTCGGCGACATCCTCGCGACCAACCGCCGAATCAACGGGCATCTGGAGAGCATCTGCCGCTCCCCGGCCGTCGGGCTGCGCAGCGGGCCGCAGTCGTGCTGAGGCTTCGGGCGTGGCTCTCGGCGGAGTCGACCGCAGGGCGCGCACCCACGCTCAACCTCGCCATCGTGGGCGCCTTCGCGTTGGCCGCGTTCCTGCTGCTGACCAAGACCGCCTACGACGCCACGCAGATCGACGACGACATCGGCGGCGCGATCACGCCCCAGTTGAGCGCGGTGGACGGCGACCTCGAGGCGCTCGCCCTGCTGGACCGCACCGGCGTGTTGACCGAGCGGATCGCCACCGGCCTGCTGCCCATCGCGGAGGGCCTGGGGCGCGCGGCGGATGCGACCACGACGATGGTCGAGGAGACCAACGGGATCCGCGACGACTCCGACAGCACCCGCATCCACGTGGCGAACATCGACGCGTCCGTGTCTGCGATCCGCGCTTTGCTCGGGGACCTGAGCCCCGTGGTGAAGGCGATCGTCGAGGGCGTGGGGGACATCCGCACCACCCTGGCCGCCGCGGACCGGCAGACCGCCCTGGCGAAGAGTGGGCTCGACCGCGCGGTCGCGGCGACGGAGGGGATCGCGACCGACGCTGCCGCCGTGCGGGCCCGCGCCGAGGAGATCGAAGCCGTCCTGCGGCGCATCGAGAAGCACGGCGCAAACGTGGCGGCGGCAAAGATTCTCGATTGCCCGTCGGACTCGCGAGCGTGCTTCCCGCGACCCGCCCGCTAGATGCTGACGGATAGTCAGAATACCGGAATCTGCTACGAGCAAGGCACTTTGCCGCGCTCTGGAACGAATCTGGACAAACCTCCTACGAGTTCTCGATTCGGCGTCGGCAGTCTCTGCATTTGGCCCGTGTCGCCCCATTGATCCGTTGTACGGTCCCCCGAAGTCGAGCCGCCGGAACTCCCGTTGCGGCAGGGACGCGGGGGAGACCGAGTGGACACCTCGGAACGCCGGGCGGACACCTGGGAAAGTCGGGTGGACGCGCGGGACGTGGGCGCCGGCACGTACGCCCGCAGGCGGCGGCGTAGGCGGAAGCGGATCGCGACGTGCGCCGCAATGCTGGCCTTCGCCGGCAGTTGGTGGGTCGCGCGCGGCGTGGACGATTCGGTGGCCGCCCCGGTGGCCAGCCAGACGACCGTCGGGTATCAGGGCTATCGCGATCCCGCTGCGGGCTTCGCGCTGGAGTACCCGCCCGGCTGGCGTTCGGAGGCGATCCCCGGTGGCGTGCTGTTCCGCGTCGGCGGGCAGGACGCCGTGAGCGTCAAGCGGACCACGCTGGCCAAGCCGGTGGACGCGTCCAACGTCGCCGACCTTCGAGCGGTGACCGACGCCGTGCTCGGAGCACCCGAAGTGGGGCTGGAGGTCCTGGAGGCAACTCCGACGACGCTGGCCGGGCTGCCCGCGGTCCAGTACCTGTACACGTTCGACGCCGGCGGCGTTCGTGGCGTGCACACCCACTGGTTCGCGTTCTCCGGCACCTCGATGTACACCCTCGTCTTCCAGGCGGTCCCGGACAGTCGGCTCTCCGTGCTGGCGCCCGTGTTCGACGCCGTCGTCGCTTCGTTTCGGACGACGGTTCCTACGCGATGAGGCGTGGTTGGAGTACGGGTTGGCTGTCGGTCGTCGCGGTGACGGCGGCCGGGTCCGCGGTCGTCGGGTTGCTGCTGCACGCCGAACGCACGACCGCCTCGATCCAGGACCGGACCTCGAACATCGCCGCGTCATCGCGTGGCATCGAGAGCGAGGGCGGCGCGATCGCCCAGTTGGAGCGCGCCAACGATCTCGCCGCCTCGATCGCCGCCGCGCTGCTTCCGCTGTCCGGCCCCACCGGAAAGATCGACGCCCGCTCGGCGCGCATCGCCGAACTGCTGGCCGCGATCCGCGAACGGACCGCGTCCATCGACGGATCGTCGGCGTCGATCGACCGGAGCGCCGCGGAGATCCGGGCCGGGCTCGCCGGGCTCGACACCGGCGTCACCGCCTTCGCCGGGCGGCTCGACGGACTGAACGCCGACGCCGCACGGATCCTCGCCGATCTGACGCGCATCCGTCGCGGGGTCGCGCTCATCGACGCGCAGTTGCCCGCCACCGCGCGCATCCTCGAGGGGATCTTGGCCGAGGGCCGCGACATCCTCGTGACGCTGGGTCAGACCGAGCGCCTCACCGGTTGCATCGACCGCGGCCTCAACGGCTCCGGCTCCTGCCCCCGTGCGCGAGGCCGCTCGTGAACGGCGGCGAGGAGACCTGGTCGGACGTCGCGCTGGACCGGCGGCCGCCGTCGCGGACGCGGATGGCGCTGGCGAGCGTTGTCGTCGCGGTGGCGACGGTGTTTCTCGTGCTCATCGGGGCTTCGTTGACCCGCATCGAGGACAACCTGCGGACGACCGACGTGGCCGTCAGTGGCCTGTCCGGGCGCACGCAGACGATGCCGAGCCAACTCGAGCGGATCAACAACTCCCTTGCCGTGGTGGACGCGGCGCTGCGGATCCTGCCGAGGGACACCGACAAGGTCGCGGCCAACCTCGCGGCGGCGATCGTGTCGCTCGAGCTCGTCGAGGCGGATCTCTCCGGTGCCGCGCCGCGGCTGGCGGGTGCCGCCAAGGACTTGGAGCCGGCGGGCGAGCGCATCGGTCGGATCGGTACCAACGCCACCGAGGCCGCGGCCCTGCTCGAGCAAATCCTCGACCGCACCGCGGCGATGGGCAACGCGCTCGCCGAGATCGAGGGCACCGACCGCACCGGCCTCAACGGGATCCGCGCCAAGCTTGCGGCGATCAACGAGGTGCTCCGGGCGGTGCGCGGGGACCTCGGCGACATCGGCAAGACGGGGGAGAAGGTCAACGACCACCTCGAAGACGTGTGCCGCTCGCCCGCCGTGTCCGTTCGCCGGGGCGCGCAGTCGTGCTGAATCTCGCCCACCGGCTGGTGCATGCCGGACCCACGGCGGTGAACCGGGGCTTGATCGCGGTGTTCACCGTGATCGGTACGTTTCTGCTGGGGCACACCTGGTTGGACTCACGGTCCGTCAGTTCCGATCTCCACAACACGATCGCACCCGAGCTGAGTTCCGCGGCCGCCGACCCGGCGGTCGAGGCGCTCCTGCGTCGCACCGGCGACCTCACCGAGGAGTTTGCCGCCGGCCTCCTGCCGTTGGGCACCGCGTGGGGGAGCGCGGCGGACTCCACCGCAGCCGCCGCGGTGTCGGCCGAGGAGATCTCGCGGCATACGCGGACCAGCGCCGAGTCGTTCTCCCGGCTCGCGGTCACCGCCGCCGACCTGCGGGCGTTCTCCGAAGACCTCGCTCCGGTCGTCGTCGCCATGGTCGCCGACACGGGCGACATCGCCGGCAACCTCGGCCGCGCCGAGCAGGAGGCCCGGGCCTCCGCTCGCCTGCTCGCCGACGCCCTACGCCGCATCGACGGCCTCGGCTCCGACACCCGCACGCTGCGCGCGCAGATCGCGCAGATCGAGGCGATCCTCGGCCGCGTCGAGGCCAACGGCAAACGGATCGCCGCCGCCCGCCCCCTCGACTGCCCGAAGACCCTGCGCGCCTGCCTGTCCTAGGCCCCTTGCGTCCGCCCGCCTTGCGTTGGGTCCGCTCATCGGAGCGCTATAGCCCACTTCTGAGCGGACGCAACGCAGTTTGAGCGGACGTAACGCGGGTGGACTAGGGGAGGAGGGCGCCGAGGTCGGCCGCGGTCACGCCGACGAGAGTCTTCGCCAAGGTTCGGCCAGGCCCCGGCTCGAGCGGCACGACGTGCTGCACCGCGAGCGTCGGCACCCCCGCGGCCACGGCGGACACCACGCCCCGCGGCGAATCCTCGATGGCGACACACTTGCCGGGCTCCGCGCCCAGCAGTCGTGCCGCCAGCAGGTAGGGCTCCGGGTGCGGCTTCGGGAAGCTCACCTCGTCGCCGGTCACCAGCGCCCCGAAGGTGCCGGGCGGCAGTCCGTCGACGACCGCTTCCGCGAACACCCGCCACGACATCGTCACCAACGCGCAGGGGATGCCGAGCGATCGCAGTTCTTCGAGCAGCTCCTGCGCCCCCGGCCGCCACGGGATGTGCGCCCGCGTCCGCGCCACCACACCCTCGAGCAGCAGGTCCACGATCTCCCGCGGCGGAAGCAGCACCTTCCCGTGCTCCGCGATGTACGTCGCGGACTCGATCAGGTCCCCGCCCACCAACTGGTGCGCGTGGTACTCCGACCACGTCCCGCCGAACGACTCGACCAGCGCGTACTCGCACTCGATCCAGTACTGCTCGCTGTCGACGAGCGTCCCATCCATGTCCCACAGGACGGCGGCCGGAAGACGAGGGTTCTGACCTGCGGACACGATCTGTTCAGAACCCTTCTGACCTGCACGTTGTGCCCCAGATGATTCCAGGGACCCCCGAAACGTACAGGTCAGCCCTGGGGCCGATTTCAAGCCCCGTTGTGTCCTAGTGGTCCGCCTGCGAATTGATCTGGCAGCGTCTGCGGCGCCAGCCGGGTGCCTCGCTGCGTTGTCGTCGTCGCCGATCCAACAGCGGGATCGGCTCCTTCTCCGCCTTGCGATGCATCCCGGCT